>JANQMU010000106.1 GCA_028279875.1 Rhizobiaceae bacterium | reverse complement strand
CACCGAGATGCAGCGCGGTGGAAAGACCGGTGAATCCACCGCCGACAATCGCCACATCCGTGACGACGTCGCCATCCATGGGGTCTGCGATTTCGGGTTCGACGGCGGAAGCGTCCCAAAGCGAAACGGTTGAATTTTCCTGCACGTCCATGGATATTGCTGTCCGGTCAATATGGCACGCCGCCGGTCCGGCGGCGCGTCGTCACATATCCGGATTGTATCAGATATCCTGTTGTATCGACCGCAAAAATTGGTGTTCTGAAACGCAATACAGGAAGAGCCATGCCCAAGCCGATCAAACCCGTTTCCGAGATGGTACGCGCCGCCCGCGCGCGCATTGAAGAAATCGAAACGAAAGATGCGATCGCCATGGTCGGCGACGACGATGTCGTGATCGTCGACCTGCGCGACGTGCGCGAGCGCCAGCGGTCCGGCTTCATTCCCGGCAGCTTTCACTGCCCGCGCGGCATGCTCGAGTTCTGGGTGGACCCGCAAAGCCCCTATTACAAGGACGTTTTCAGCCAGGACAAGAAATTCGTCTTCCACTGCGCGTCGGGATGGCGTTCGGCGCTGTCGGTCGCCACATTGCAGGATATGGGCTTCGAGGCCGCCCACATCAGGGAAGGCTTTTCAACCTGGAAGGATCAGGGCGGGCCGGTGGTATTTCCGGACCACAATAAATGACCTCCCGGCCTTAGAGCATCGGGCGATAATATTGAACCATTTGACCGGCTTATCAGGTCTGCTGGCTAGGAGCGATTGCCGCCGTGGTCCGGGTGACCACAAGACGATCGCAACGACGTCCAGAAGGCCTGATAAGCCGGCCTTCGGTGAACCAAATCAGCCCGTCGGCGTCGTTGAACGTCTTGCTCGATGCACCACCACATCGCGCGGCGCCGTTCGCCTAGCCGAGCGAACTGATTTGGATCATCAAATGGTTCAATATTGTCGCCCGATGCTCTAATCCAGCAGCCGATTGGGCAGGCCGGTCTCAGTGGCGATCCGGTCACAGATGCTCTTGTCGACAAACCGGGCCTTTGGCCTGGCGTTCAGCTCGGGGGTGGACAGGTAATTTTGAAGTCCGGGTGTTCCTGATCGAAGCTATCATTTTCGCAGCTGCAGGCCCAATACAGGTCTTTTTTGTAAATATTCCATTCTGGCTTGGTACAATTCACATAATTCGCCTTATTGGTATTACAATACATATATGAGTTACCTGTGGTGACCACGGTGTTGCCTGTCCCGTAACAATGTCCGTGATAATGTTTGGTCTGTAACGGTCCGATCTCTTCATTGAATGTGCAACTCGTTGTGCCGCAGCTCAATTCTTGCACTGCCTTGGCAGTTTCCACGCCTCCCCAAAACGACAGGGCGCTGACCACTATCAAGATCGTAACCAGACGTTTCATCTCTGTCCTCCGTTTAGAGCATCGGGCGATAATATTGAACCCTTTGACCGGCTTATCAGGTCTGCTGGCTAGGCGCGATCGCCGCCGTGGTCCGGGTTGACCACAAGGCGATCGCAACGACGTCCAGAAGGCCTGATAAGCGGGCCTTCGGTGAACCAAATCAGCCCGTCGGCGTCGTTGAACGGCTTGCCCGATGCCCGGCATCGCGCGGCGCCGCTCGCCTAGCCGAGCAAACTGATTTGGATCATCAAATGGTCCAATATTATCGCCCGATGCTCTAGTCATGGCGTTAGCATTCGCAGGATGGCCCTTCATGGCGAAATCGCCTCGATCAGTGCTAGACTTTACGATGCCCGGTACTCAGCTCGGGGGTGGGCAGGTTATATCGATGGTCGGGTGTGACTCCTCCGTGATGCTGTCATCGGTGCAGGTGCAGGTCCAATAATAGTCGCCCTTGTATTCTTCCCAGAATGCGTCCGTGCAGGTCATGTGATCCGAGACATGACATGTCATGCTTGAGTTTTTATCGGTGACCTCGGTGTTGCCTGTCCCGTCACAATGTCCGTGATACGTCTTGGTCCCAGCCGGTCCGATCTCTTCCTTGAATGCGCAACTCGTTGTACCGCAACTCAATTCTACAGCTGCCTTGGCAATCTCCGCGCCACCCCAAAACAACAAGGCGCTGACCAGCATCAAATTTGCAACCAGATCTTTCATCTCTGTCCTCCGTTTGATCATGCGTTGACATTCGCAGGATGGCCATTCATCGCGGAATGGCCTGAATCGCTCTCAATTTGGATCGACCTGTCGGATCTCGCAGCTTCTTCCAAGTTACGATCCCGAGCAATTCTGTTTGAATGTCACGGGAATTGTGTTCTCGGTGTCGTTCTCGCATGGGACTGTGGGAACAATAGCTCGCATGATTGGTTATTCTTCCAGTCAGGAGCCAGACCAAGCTGGACTTGACCGCCATTCAACCAATGGACAGCGTCGTTGACGAAATAATGCCTGCACTTGCGGGTTTGGGCAATAGATAACGTATAGAATCTTCGGCACATTTACGAGATGAGACGGTTCCTTTCAAACCGACTTGAGAGGAGCGAACGATGAGTGATGAGAACAAACGAAGCGAGCCGATGGGCCAGGTTATTGACCATTCAAAATCCGTCAATTCGTGGCGATGTCGACCCATTCGATCATCCCTGTGCCAGAAGAACCGTGAAACATAATCAAGACGAATTTGGATAGATCGTTTATGAATTCACGGCCTAATCCAGCAGCCGATTGGGCAGGCCGGTCGACAGTTCGGGAATGAAGGTCACCGCGATCAGCAGCAGGGTCATCAGGGCGAGGAAGGGCAGGATGCCCCGGACGACTTCCGAGACCGGCGCTTTGGCGACGCCTGACAGGACAAAGAGATTCAGGCCGACGGGCGGGGTCAGCATGGCGATTTCGATGTTGATGACGACGATGATCGCATAGTGCACCGGGTCGATCCCGAATTGCCGGAACAGCGGCAGGACCAGCGGGACGGTGATCAGAACGATGGACAGGCCTTCAAGAACCATGCCCAGCAGCAGCATCGCCAGATTCATGAAGAGCAGGAATTGCCACAGTTGCAGGTCGATCTGGGTGACATATTCAACGAGACGCGCTGGCATGCGGCTTTCGGTCAGCCAGTGGCCGAACAGCAGCGCCGCGATCACGATCATGATAATCGCCGCAGACCGGCGGGTGGCGATGGCGGTGAGCGGCAACACATCCTTCCAGGTGCAGCCGCGATAGACCAGCAGGCTGACGATGATCGACAGGAAAGCGGCAAGGCCGGCGGCTTCTGCGACTGTCGCGTAACCGCCATAGATTCCAAAAAAAATCACCACCGGGATAAGCATAGCGGGAATGGCGCCGATATTGGCGCGAATGAACCGCCGCATGTCCTGCGGCGGTGGCTTCGGGAGTTTCTTCCTGTGGGCGTAGAGCAGGATAAAGGCCGCGAACAGCAGACCCTGCAGCAGCCCCGGCACGACGCCGGCAAGAAACAGCCGCGGGATCGAGGCTTCGGCGATCAGCCCGTAAATGATCAGGATGATCGATGGCGGGATGAGGATGCCGAGCGTGCCGGAGGCGCCGACCACGCCGAGGGCGAAGGGCCGGTCATAGCCGCGCGCCAGCATGGCCGGAACGAGGATGGTCGCCATCGCCAGCGCCGTGGCGACCGACGATCCGGAAATCGCCGCAAACACGGTGGTTGCGCCGACGCAGGTCAGGGCGAGGCCGCCGCGCAATTGGCCAAGCCAGCTTTCCGCCATGTCGATCAGGCTCCTGGCAATACCGCCGCGCTCCATGAACTGGGCGGCGATGACGAAAAACGGGACCGCCAGCATGGTCTGGCCGTTGAGCTTGTCGATGGCGACCTGGGCGATGGAAATGCCGGGCGTGTGCCCGGCAAGCATCAGCACCATCGACAGTCCGCCGAGGGCCGCGAAGATCGGCAGTCCGATGAACAGCAGCAGAAGAAGGACGGCAAATGTCAGGACCGGCATGTCAGGCGTGCTCCTGGAGATCCGGCCGCGGCCCCCTCAGATGGCCGACGAGCTCGAGGAGATAGCGGATGGCGCACAGCAGCATCGAAACGGGAAGCGCCGCGTAGAAATAGGCCATCGGGATCTGCAAAATGGACGGACCGCGCTCGTCAAGCACGACCGAAAAAGCGACGACCTGATAACCGAACCAGGCCAGCGCCGCGCAGAACACGAGGCCGGCGAGCGTCGCCAGAATATCGGCCAGCCGGCGCGTGGCGGGACCGGTCATGCGCAGAAAGAAATCAGTCCGGACATGTTCCCGGTGCGCGACGCAGCCGGCGGTGGACAGGAGGACCCCCCAGGCGACGCAATAGACCGTGACCTCCGCAATCCACCCGATACCGGTGGTCGGAGCCGTATAGCGCAGCACCATGCCGCCGAGGAACAGGAGCAGCGCCGCCAGGACGAGGACAGCGCCGAGCAGCGATTCGATGTTCTTCATCCGATCCTGTCCCCACACGGTGGCCGAGGGCGGCGGTGCGCCGCCCAGTCGATCAGTCGTTCAGTGCTGCGGCCGCCTTTTTGACCAGTTCCGGGCTCATGCGGGTCGTTTCGACGATCTCGTCCTGGCTGGCCATCAATTGCGCCCGGAAGGCCGCCAGTTCCTCCTCGGATGCCTGGACGACATTGACGCCATTGGCCATGGCCTCCGCCCGGGCGCTCGCCTGGCGTTCGGCCGCAAGCAACCGTGCGCCGCCAACGGTCTGTGCCCAGGTATCGGTGACGATCGCCTGCAGTTCCGGTCCGAGCCTGTCCCAGGTCGGTTTGCCGACCATCGGCACATATTGAAGAAATGCGCCGCGTGTGTCGATCGCGTGTTTCAGCCCCGATTCCCAGAGCTTGGCGCTGCGCACCGTTTCATGGGTGGTCATCAGTCCGTCAACGGTGTTTTGCGCCAGTGCGATCGGCACGTCGGCAAAACTGATGGACACGGACTGAACGCCCAGGCCGTCATAGCGGATCTTGGCGGCAGGGCTGCCCGGCACGCGCAGTTTCAGGCCGTCGAGGGCGGCCAGCGACGTTGCGGGAACCTCGGTGGTGAAAATCGAGCCATGGCCGAGATCGAGATAGCGTCCGATGATTTTGACGTTCAGCTTCTTTTCGATTTCGGCATTCAGTTCGTCGCCCACTGGCCCGTCCATGACCCTGTGAACCTCATCGGCGGTGCGGCCGTAGAACATCGGCAGGTCCAGCAATCCGGCATTGGGAACCGTGCGGCTGAGATACAGGATGATCGGCACGCCCATTTCGACGGCGCCCTGGGCCAGCGCCTTGGGCACGTCCGGCCCCTTGTAGAGCTGGGCCGACGGGAACACCTGAACGTCCAGCCTGCCTTCCGTCCGCTCCGACAGTTTGGTCACGAAATCCTCAAGGGCGATGTTGCGCACATGGTTCGGGCCGGTATTGAGCGAAATGCGGAAGGGGATTTCCTCCGCGCCGGCGGTCGGCGGCAACGCGACGGCGAGCGTCGCGGCCATGGCAAGTGTGAGAAGGGGTTTCATCGGTATCCTCCCGGTCTGTTTGCTGGTCTCGTTCGGGAAGTCCTGGCGCCCCCCTTGACATCGAACCATAAACCATAAAATTTATACGGACAACCTAATAAATTTTGGAAAGCGAACCGCAGAAATGCCTTTTCGAAGCGTTCTCTTTACGCCGGCAACCAAACTGGACCGCCTTGCGAAGGCCCTTGCCGCCGGTCCGGACCGGGTTGTGCTGGATCTGGAGGACGGCGTTGCGCCTTCGGAAAAAAACAATGCGCGACAATATCTTAGTGACTTGTCGGATCGTCGCTTCGAGGGTCGGGCCGACCGTCTCGGCGTCCGCATCAACAGTCTTTCGACCCCGGACGGCGTCCGCGACATGTCGGCCATGCTCGACTGGCCGCACTGGCCAGCCATGCTGGTTCTCCCCAAGGTCGAAACACCCATACAAATCCGGCAGATCATCGCACTTGCCGCCAGTCGTGGTTCCGTTCCGGCCCTGCTCGTTGCGCTGGAGACGGCACGCGGCATTGAAAATGCGCATGAGATTCTGCGGTCGGCACCTGCCGGTACGGCCGTCGGTTACGGCTCGGCGGATCATATGGCGGAGACTGGCGGCGACATGAGCCCGGCGTCGCTTGCCTGGGCGCGCGGGCGGATCGTCAACGCGGCCGCGGCTGCCGGTCTTCCGGCATTCGACGGCGTGTGGCTTCGCCTCGACGATGTCGACGGATTGCGGGACGAGGCGCGGCTGGTCAAATCGATGGGGTTTGCCGGCAAAATCGCCATCCATCCCGACCAGATCGACCCGATCAACGCCGTGTTCACGCCGAGCGATGCCGAAGTAGAGACGGCACGGGACATGCTCGCAGCGTTCGAGGCAGCAGGCGGAAGCGCTTTTTCCTTTCGGGGAAAAATGATCGATGCGCCGGTTGTGGCGCGGGCCCGCCGGATGATCCAGGTGCACGGAAAGGAGCAGACATGACACGACATCTCAATGGCCTGACACATGTGCAGGGCCAGCGGTTCCGGGAGGATCCGGGGCTTTATTACGAGGATTTCGAGCCGGGCGACATTTATGAACACTGGCCGGGGCGGACGATCACCGAAACGGACAATATCTGGTTCACCAATCTGACGATGAACACGCATCCGATTCATTTCGACATTCACTACGCGCAGATGTCGGAATTCGGCAAACCGCTTGTCAATTCGACGCTGACACTGGCGATTGTCGCCGGGATGTGCGTGACGTCGACCAGCCAGAAGGCGATCGCAAATCTCGGATTCGACGGCGTCGAAATTCCCGCGCCGGTCTTTGTCGGCGACACGCTGTATTCGGAAACCGAAATCCTCTCCAAGCGTCCATCCAAATCGCGCCCGACGGCCGGCGTGGTCAAGGCGCGCCATTCGGGCAGGAACCAGCACGGTGATTATGTCATGCATATCACTCGCTCCTTCCTGGCGACGAAACGGGGCCACTCCGTCGTCGACGATCTGCGCAAGAGGATGCCCTGACATGCGCCGCCCCCTCACGGGCATGCGGGTTCTTACCGTCGAACAGTATGGCGCAGGACCCTTCGGCACCCAGCATCTGGCGGATCTGGGGGCGGAGGTCATCAAAATCGAAAACCACCGCACCGGCGGAGACTATGCGCGGGCTCTCGGGCCGTATTTTGCCGAGGGTGCGGAAGGCGACGAGGGAAGCCTGTTTTTTCAGGCCGTCAACCGCAACAAGAAGAGCCTGTCACTGGATCTGTCCAGTCCCGGCGGACGTGACGTTCTGCATCGGCTGGCCATGTCGGCCGATGCGGTGGCGAACAATCTTCGCGGCGACGTTCCGCAGAAGCTCGGCATCACCTATGATCAGCTTAAGGATGCCAATCCGGCGATTGTCTGCGGGCACTGCTCGGCTTTCGGTCGCGACGGGCCGCGGCGCGACTGGCCCGGCTATGACTTCCTGATGCAGGCCGAGGCCGGCTATTTCCACATGTCCGGCGAACCCGACACACCGCCGACCCGCATGGGGCTGTCGATTGTCGATTTCATGGCCGGCACCTACCTGGCGCTCGGTCTCGTTTCGGCCGTCATGGCCGCGCGCGAGAGCGGCCGGGGGCGGGATGTCGACGTCAATCTCTATGACACCGCATTGTTCAATATGAGCTATCTCGGGGCCTGGTCGCTGAACAGCGACTATGCGCCGGCGCGCGTTGCGCGTTCGGCCCACGCGTCCCTGGTGCCGTGCCAGCTTTACCGGACGGCGGATGGATGGATCTATATCATGTGCAACAAGGAGAAGTTCTGGCGAGTGCTGTGCGAGATCCTCGACCGGCCGGACCTGGCGTCAGACAGCCGTTTCCGCTCTTTCGACCAAAGGCTCCGGCATCGCGATGCACTGACGACGATCCTGGATGATGCGCTCACGGCAAAACCGACGGCCGCATGGCTGGAGAGGTTTGCCGGGCGGGTGCCGGCTTCGCCGGTCCGGACCCCGCGCGAGGCGCTTCTGCATCCTTCGGTGGAGGCATCGGGCATGCTGAACGGCGTCTCCCTGCCATCCGGCCAGCGGTTCAACCTGCTAGCGAGCCCCATCAATACCGGAAGCGGGGGGGTGGACACCGCCTGCCCGGTTTCCGGCGCCGATACGCGTGACCTGTTGCTTTCGGTCGGCTACTCTGACAAGGAGATTCAGGACTTGGAGGCCATGGGGGTGATTTGACCGAATGTCGCGGGCGGCGCCGAAATACAGTCTGATCGCCGATCAGCTGCTGCGTGAGATCCAGGCCGGCAAACTGCCCGTGGGCGCGCTGCTGCCGACCGAAAGCGAATTGATGCGGGCCTATGGGGTCAGCCGCCATACCGTGCGCAATGCGGTGCAGGATCTCAAGTCGCGCGGCGTCGCTGCGTCCAGGCAGGGGCAGGGATCGCGCGTCATTTCCGACCGGCCGGCAGCCGGCTTCGTGGAGAGGATCCAGTCGATCAGCGAACTGGTGGCCTTTGCCCAGGAGACCCGCCGGGAACTGGTCGACAGCGGCTTTGTCGATGCGGATGAGGAGCTGGCGCGCAAACTCGGATGTGCGCCCGGGCGGCGGCTGCTGCGGGTCAAGATGATCCGCTATTCCATCGATCCGTCCTCGGAGCCCGTCGCCTTCCTGACCTTCTTCATGGATGCTCTGTTCGAAACGGCGATCGAGGCGTTCAGCACCCAGCAACGGTCGGCGGCGGAAATCATCAGCGAACAATTCGGCTACGAAATCGGCTCCGTGACCCAGACCGTATGGGCCGATGCGCTCGGCGACGAGGCGGCCGGCCTGCTTGGCGAAAAGCCCGGTGGTCCGGCGCTGGTGATCGAGCGCGACTATGCGGTATCACCCGACAGCGCCCCCCATATGACCGTGACGTCGGTCTGCGCCGCCCACAATGTCAGGATCGTCTCCCGGTTCACGACTCCGAACAGGACATAGAACAACTCGCTCTAGTCGGATGCGAGCGCGATCCGCAGCAACCGGTGCTCGCCTTGAAATCCGGCCTTCGTCAAGGCACGGCGGGACGCCGTGTTGCGGGCCGCGCAGCCGCATATGGGCACCAGCCCCTGCTGAAGCACATCGGCCTTCATCAGGGCGATAATGTGCGACCCGAAGCCCTTGCCGCGTTGGCGGCGATCAACCAGCATGCCGAGATCAACGGCCGGTCGACCGGGATTGACGCGAATCCGTGTGCCGCAGCCGATCAGCGTTCCGTCGCGTTCCAGAATATCGAGGGTCCCGTTGTTCACAAAGCCCTCGATCTCCTCGTTACCTTCGAAGAACCCGTCATCATCACAGGCTGCCACGGCCGCGATATCGGCCGGTTGTGCGGTTCGAAAGGCCAGTTCCGGGCGGCTTTCGAGGGGACGGTCCGTATATGATCTGAACAATATCCCCGTGGCCGTCACCTGTGCCGGCCGCGCCAGCGCCGGACCCAGCAATTGCGTGTCGAATGATTTGCACAGCGCGGTTTGCGCACCGGTGGCCTGCCGGGCTGCCTCGAAAATCGCATCGGCGTCGGGTCGGTCCGCGGGCCCGACGAAGAACTCGACGATCTGCGGCCCGTCGACGATGACATGGGCACGATCCGCCAGGCACCAGGTCTGCGCCCTTGCGATGCGCTGTTCGAGGAAAAATTCCTGATGCTCGCTCAGTCCGTCGAGATAGGCGTCTCGCAGGTCCGACGGCGGATTATCAACGGGCTTGAATGCATCCATTCGGCGCCCTTAGCACAATCGCCGGTCCGTTGCGACCATCAGCGGACCGCGGTCACCCGGTAGCCGCTGTCGCGCAGGAGCTGGACCAGACCGTCCTCGCCCGGAAGGTGCAGGGCGCCGACGGCGACGAAGGCGTTGCCTTCGGCGAGCAGCGGCTGCAGGCGTTCGGCCATGGTATGGTTGCGGGTTGTGATCATGGTCTGTTCGAATTCGGCATAGGTGCTGTCGTCTCCGCCGGATTGCCGCGCGCCATATTCGACCAGCGGCATGATCATGTTGATCTGGCCGGCGAGGTAAAGATCCGTCATGGTCGTCATCATGTCGTCGAGCGTCGAACCGAGCGCGGCCGTGTCGGCAAGCAGTCGCACCTGAAGATCGATCGGCAGATTGGCGAGGATCGAGACCTGTTCGGCCAGCGTCTCCAGCCCCTTGAGCGCCTTGCCGCCGGACAGGGCGTCGTCAGCCAGCTTCTTGTCCAGAAACGGTTCGCCCTGCCCGCTGCGCTGCAGCTCACAGGCCGGCATGGCGATGATGCTGAAGATCATCCACGGCTTCATCCGCGAAACGAGGGCGATCGGAATGCTGCGTTCGGTAAGGGCGGCCTCGACGCGCTGCAGGTCGTCGCCCTGAAGCAGGGACTGCAGGGTGGAGCCGTCGGTCAGCATGGTCAGTCCGGTATCGGCCATCAGCCTGGCCTGCGCGGCGGCAAGATCGGCCAATTCGGCGGATTCAAGGACGATCGTTGCAGCGGCATCATAGCCGGCCAGGGCTTCGGGGCTCATCTTCAGCACCCGTGGATCGGTGACATGCATGGTGCCGTAGAGCCAGGAGGGTTCCAGATCGTCGCCCTCGATGCGCCACAGAAGGCTGTCGCCATTGGGGATGCGGCTGGCGGCCTTCCGCAATTCAGCAAGATCGTCGGGTGCGTCCGCGGCCATCCTGTCCAGCAGATTGATGCCTTGGCAGGCATCCTGCGCGGCATCGGCGCGCGTGCTTGCCAGGATGAGAACGATCACGAAGGTCAGCGCAAAGAGGATATGGAGCAACGCCATCGTCCCCAGCGCCCAGCTGGTGCGCCGCGGATGCATTTTGTGGAACGGGGCCAAGGGATGAAACATGGTGTTGTGTGCTGTCTTCTTTCACCCGGACCATAGGCTGCCATTCGGCGCCAATTCGTTAATGATCAGCGGGATTTCCCGGATGAAGCCCGGTGCGGTTAACGAATCGTGAAGACCGGCAAGGCGTTGCCTGAGAACGTTCTCTAAGCGCGTGGATGGGCTTTTTGATAGGCGTCAAGCAGGCGTGTCGTGTCCACCCCGGTATAGACCTGCGTCGTCGACAGGCTGGCATGACCGAGCAGTTCCTGGATGGAGCGCAGGTCGCCGCCGGCTGCCAGCAGGTGGGTGGCGAAGGAATGGCGCAATGCATGCGGCGTCGCCGTTTCGGGCAATCCGAGCGCTGAGCGAAGGGTTTGCATTTCACGCTGGATGATGGCCGGCTGCAGCGGTCCGCCCTTGACACCCCGAAACAGCGGCTGATCCCGGTCCGGATGCCAGGGACACAGTTTGATGTATTCGCGCACGGCGGCCAGCGCTGCCGGCAACAGCGGGACAAGCCGTGTCTTGCCGCCCTTTCCGGTGATCCGCAGCGTTTTCGGTTTGCCGGAAAAGTCGGCCGAACACAGGCCGAGCGCTTCGGAGATGCGCAGGCCGCAGCCGTAGAGAAGCGCCAGAACCGCGGCGTTGCGGGCCGCGACCCATGGCTCAAGGGCGGTCTGCTCGCCGGTTTTCGTCAGCGCGACGGCCTGGTGGTCGCTCAACGGCCGCGGCAGCGATTTTGGCTGTTTCGGAGCGCGCATCACATTGATGCCGGCGGCATTGGCGAGGCCGCGCTTTTCCAGAAACCGCAGGAAGGAACGGATGCCGGCGAGGTTTCGCGCAAGGGAGCGCGGACCGGTGCCATTTTGCCGCCGCCGTGCGAGAAAAGCGCGCATATCGGCCGGACGCAATGTATCGATATCCGACAATCCGGGCGCACCGCCCAGGTGGTTCGTCAAAAATCCCAGAAACTGCCTGAGGTCGCGCCGATAGGCCTCCAGGGTCTTGCCGGACAGCCGCCTTTCGCGTGACAGATTGTCGAGCCAGGCCTTTTCCTGTCGCAGCAGATCGGCCCGCGCCGTCACTACGAATTTGTCATCGGTCATTGCCGGATCCCGGGTCGGATTTCGGGTCAAACCCGGGCAACCGGGCCAAAAGGGCCGCGGCACGGTTCCATGCCGGATGATTCCCAGGTTGATAGCGGTATGCAAACACGATAGGTGACCAAGCGCTGTTTTACTGTGGCATGTTGATGTTTGGCGGTTATATTATTGGTAATTTCTTGTGAGATCGTTGACGGGCGGACCGCGTCATCCTGAGTTCACATTTGGCTGCGATAGGATTCACGATACGGATGCGGGGAATTTAGATGGCCCACAAGCTTTTCAATCTGACGAGCCTGGACGATCTGGCAGACCGAATTGCGCTCATCTCGCAGGGACAGCCCGGCCATATTGTCGATGAGCTGATTGCCGAGCGCGGCCAGAAGATCGTCAAAAACCCGCTCTGGCCGGTGATGCGGCCGCTCCTGCATGTGGTTCTGCACTATCGCCAGGCCATCAACTTTGCCGATGCCATCGCCAATCTTCCCGGCCATGATGCGATGGAATATGCCAGCCGGCTGCTCAACCTGGAACTGCGGGTCCACAATGAGGATCGTATCCCGAAAACCGGCGGGTTCATGATGGTCAGCAACCATCCGACGGGCATTGCCGACGGTGTGGCGGTCTTCGACCTGTTGAAAAACCGCCGGCCCGATATGATGATCTTCGCCAACCGCGATGCCATCCGCGTCAATCCGCGCTTTGCCGATGTGATCATACCGGTGGAATGGCGCGAGGAATACAAGAGCAATCTCAAGGCCCGCGAAACCCTGAAAATCACGACCCGGGCGATCCAGGACGGCAAGGTCACGGTGCTCTTTCCATCGGGACGGATCGCCTATTGGGCCAATGGCCGGCTGAATGAACGGCCGTGGAAAGTGTCGGCGGTGGGCCTTGCCCGCAAATACGGCCTTCCCGTGCTGCCGGTCCACATGTCGGCGCGCAATTCGGGCCTGTTCTACTGGCTGTCGAAATGGTCGACCGAATTGCGCGACATGACGGTCTTCCACGAAGTCCTGAACAAGAAAAGCAATATATTCGAATTCAATATCGGCAAGCTGATTGCGCCCGAACAGCTGCAGGGCGATCCGGCCGAGGTGACCAAGGCGCTGGAACACCATTGTGTGCAAGCCCTGTCCCGCGACGGCGATGCGGTTTTCAAACTGCCGGCCTGACCCCGGAACCGACCGCGTGGCGTGATGTATCTGCGCTCCATATCAGTCGAGAATTACCGGTCGCTGAGATCGATCCGGATGGATCTCGGACCGGTTAATCTGTTTGTCGGCGCCAATGGTGCGGGAAAATCGAATCTCTACCGGGCCCTGCATCTGCTGAAGGCGGCGGCCGACGGCCGGTTTTCCATGGCGATCGCCGAGGAAGGCGGGATTTATTCCTCGATCTGGAGCGGCGGTTTTCCAAAACACAAAAAGGCGCGCATCGTGCTCGATGCGGAGATCGTCGATGACCAGACCGGGCTGATCTACCGCTACCGGATCGAGACCGGATTTCGCCCGGCGCCGCCGGCCGCCGGCTTTGCCCACGAGGCGCAGATCAAACACGAGGAGATGAGCGTCGACACGGGGCGGCGGCCGCATGTGATGATGCGCCGCAAGGGCGGCCAGATCTCGGTGCGCGACGAGACCGGGCGCATGGGCGACTATCCCGAACAGGCGCTGACCTCGGAGACGGCGCTGTTCATGCTCGGCGATGCCGGGCGCTATCCGGAGATCAGCACCCTGCGCCATATTATCGGCCAGTGGCGGTTCTATCACGGGTTCCGCTCCGATGCCGGTTCGCCGCTGCGCCAGCCCTGCCTGGCGATCACCGCACCGATGCTCGACGAGGACGGCGGCAATATCGCTGCCGTGTTTGCGACGCTGGCCCATACCAGGCAGGATACGGTCGATCTCGATCGGGCCGTCCACGACGCCTTCGGCGGCGCGAGACTGTCCGTTCCCGAACCCGAGGAACATGCCCGTTTCGGGCTGGTGCTGCCGGATTTTCCGCAGCGGGAATTTCAGCCGCGCGAATTGTCCGACGGCCAGATCCGGTTCCTCGCTTTGGCGGCGGCCTTGCTGTCCTATCGCCGGCCGCCCTTCATCGCCCTCAACGAACCGGAAGCCAGCCTGCATCCCGATATGCTGCCGGCGCTTGCCGCGATGATCGCCAGGGCATCGGCCGACAGCCAGATCTGGGTGGTCACCCACTCGCGGGACCTTGCCGAAGCGATCTCCGGGCACTGCGGCGTCAAGGCAAGAACGGTTATCCGCCGCGATGGCGCCACCTGGATCGAAGGCATGACGCTCACCGGCGAGATCAGGGATGATGATGATCGAATGTAAGTGGCGCGGCCCGCCAAACTTGCCGTTCGCTGCGGGTGCGAAAACCACAGCCAAATGGTCGGCCGCACTGCGGACAAAGCCACGATGAACGTCAGTTAAGTGCTTTGTCGGATCGCTTGCCGCTTTCTATCTCTGTTGCCAGAGCATCCATTTTGCGAGCCCAAAAGTGCTGGAGTCGATCCAGCCAATCATGTACGTCGGCAAATCCGGAAGGATCAATTTCGTAACAGCGTTTTGCACCGTCTTTGCGCACTTTGGCAAAGCCGTTGTCGCGCAAAATGCGAAGATGCTGCGAGACTGCGGATTGAGAAATGCCGAACTCGGCCTCAACGACTTCAACGATTTCACCTGACGCATGTTCCTTCTGTGAGATCAGCTCCAGGGTTCTCCGGCGCACGGGATCGGACAGCACATCAAAGGCGTTCATTGTTCCTCGCCAGTGTAGAACGCAGCGGTGCGTTTTGCGGTTTCTTTAGCGATCTGCGCGTCAGTTCCGGCCTCTGTGTGGGCCTTGCCCCATGCTTCGGCCCATCCACGCAATGTGGCCTTGCCTGTCGCGCTCACGGACCAGGCTTCTCCGGCCTCGATGGTCGATGTCCCTTCGCCAGACAGGTGCATTTGTAGCCCCAACATAGCCAACTCCCACCCTACACCGGTCGCACCGGGGCCATACTGATCCCAATGTGCCTGGCTTTTTGGGTCTGTCGGATGCTCATGTTCGAGCGTCAAAAGCGCGCCTTCGTCTGACTGCTGGATCGTGACATTGACCCAACTGGTATTTCCCCCGAACTCCCAAGTAAGGGCCAATTGTCCGGGTGGTTCGCAGACGACAATGTCACCGTCCGCATTTCCTTCTATTGAGAAGCGCCCGCCTTGTTTGAAATCGCCAGTAACCTTCGCGAACCAGCGCTGCACGCGCTCCTTGTCCGTCAAAGCACTCCACAAATCTGCCGGGGTCGTCGGGTAGTGGCGACTTGCACGCACGATGTAGGTCCGGGCTCCGTCGCGTTCACCGCTGACAACCTCCCGAAAGGACGCTCCAAGAACTTCGATCGTTTCCATTTCCTTGTCCTCGCTAGACTCAATCATATTAGTTATTACTAATATGATTCTTGACTAATATCAATGAATTTCCGAGAGATGGCATTCGCTGCGGTGCGGAGTTACGGAAAAGACGGCTCGGTCCAGGCATTCGCTGCGCAACGCACGAACGCACACCCTGCGGACAAACCTTCCATTCGCCGCACGCGGTCCAAAGTCCGTTTTGTTGATATCGTGTGCCTCTTCTAACTGACCCAGCGTTTACGATGGCCTTGCAACGACCGAAAAAGTGCCGGCAGTTTCGTCGCTTGCTCCGAATCCGCCGCCTATGCTTTCAACCGTAAAGCCACCCGCATGCAAATCCGCCTCGATGCTCTCTGGCGAGAAGTGTTGCAACCAGTTGTAAACGCGCCAGGTCTTACCTTGCTCGATGATCGTGAACAGATCGAGCGAAACGGCGTCGGGTGCGTAGATCCATGTGCTCTGGAAGACGTAACAATCATTGGCAGACCAGAAGCCATTCATCGGGTTGCGGGCAAGAACGGTTCCTTCCGAAATCTCCTGAAGAGCCTTTGTGGAGTGCACGTCGAAGACAAACGCGCCGTCTGGAGCAAGCGAGCGCCGCACTTTTTCCAGCAAGGTACTGCGCTGAACCGGTGAAAGGGGGCAAAAATCGCAGTAGATCAGTGTCACCAGATCTTGCTCTGCTGGGACCTCATCGGTGAGGTAATTCGCCTGTCGAAACGACAACGAACCGCGATCGGCAGTAGCGTTTTCGATCGCGTACGCAATGGAATTGGCTGAAAAATCGAGGCCTTCAACTATTGCGCCGCATTGCGCGTATCGCTCTGCATAAAGGCCAGGGCCACAGCCCAAATCACAGACCCTTTTGCCGTTCAGGCTGAACCGGTCATCCAGCCACTCGACGGTCTGGTCGATCACTGGAAGCGTGCGCGATGCCAGTGGCGTATTTTGATCCAAATGCGTTTGCAGCATTTGCTGCGCCAAGTGCGGTTCAGTCCATAGGGTTTCCGCTGTGTAGGCGGAAAACAATTCTGGCTTTTGATGGATGTTGGACAATTCTTCGAACAGGGGTTTCATCTTTGCGGTTACCTTTCCGGAAGCATGCATTGCATGCCTAAATGCACAGATAGTTAGCCCCCGACGGATGCATCCGTCTTGAACAAATCGGTCAACTCAAAAGACTGCCTTCTTGTGCCAGATCTTTCAGTTGCCGCGGGGTTTGACCCATGAATCGCCTCATCTCTCGGGACATATGAGCCTGATCGGAAAACTGGCAGTCTGCCGCCACATTGGCGGAGACGGCCCCATCCTTGGCAAGCATCTGAATGGCCCGCCGAAGGCGCACGATTTGCGCATATTGCTTCGGGGACAGGCCCACGCTGTGGGTGAAACGACGATTGAGTGTACGCACCGGCGTGCCCAGTTCTTGAGCTAAGTCGCCTATGCGCGAGTCACCGATGTTTTGATCAATGAATGTAAGCGTCTCTGCAACGTCTGAGGATATGATGCCATCTGTCCAACTGGCAAAATTTTGGTTGAGAAAGTCTAATAGGCATTGGACATTCCGGTATTCCGATTGCAGGTCGCGCAACCCTGGTGCACAGCTTAGTGCGGCTTGCCCTTCAAACAATCCGCCCACCATTGAACGCAAAGACGTGTTTAAGAACGCTCCACCAGCCCCCGATTTGAATCTGATACCAACATAGCCTTGATGCGCACGCGAAAAGACGGAATGCGCAATCATAAACGGCGGCGCAATGATTGGTCTAACACTTCTGACCGCCCCTGTGGAGCCGACATCAAAGCTCAAGATCAGGTCGGTGCGCCCATCCGGCACGATGTGATGGCAACTTGTCCTGGAACTGTGAAACGTCCAAACCGCATCGATCGCTTTGCAGTCCAGAAGGTCGTTTTCGATCTCATGAAAGCCTGGATGCATATCCAACTCCCATTCTCCTTTTCACGAATAGCTCTCGACCCACATGGACCGCGTCTACGACCCCGCATTGTCAGCTATTGCGCGCAGGTCGAGCTTCGCTGCAAGTGCTCGATCACGGCGTAAGCAAGTGTCCGGACGTCGGCAAAAGCAGACTCTAGCTGCAATGCGCAACATGGAAAGATGGGCTCGGTCCGGACCTTCGCTGTGCAATGCACGAACGCACACAATGCGGCCGGAGCTGCCGTCCGCTGCGAAATCACCAATGTCGACTTTCAGACGAAGGCGCAAATACGGTTGGCCACCGTCTGTGACAAACAGCATAGCAATGATGTACGTCGCTGCACTGGAGCGGCCTCGTTGAACGTCTACTCCTCTTCCGCAAATGGTCTCTTTTTGGTCAGTCACCAGATAGGCTCTTAGAGTGTCCAGAAGCCATAAAAAACCAAGAATGGTGTTTTGTTTTCTTTTTGCGCGTTATGGCAGATCCGATTTCTTCCGCACCTTTTTGGACAGCGGCACCAAAAAAAGGAATAAAGCCCAGCGGAGTCGTCACATAAGAGATGATCTTGGAGGTACTGGCAATACTTTGCTCAATGGAGATCACATCTCTCAACATGCGCACTACATAGTCGCTGTCAATTTCTTCACCCTTTTCAACGACAGACGCAATGGTCTCGCGCAAGTTGGTGATCCGTTTGTCCGTCAGCATCTTGAGGACAGTGTCGATTGGCCATTCATCAATCTCGGGGAATGTAATTGTGAACAGCTGCTTCAAGATATCTGGTTTGGTGCTGTCCTTTGCATGATCTTCGTCGATGCGATCAAACTTGCTTCGATAAAATGGCATGATATCGGACCAGTCAAAGACACCTGCCCCCAATTGTTCAGACAACATGATGTTGGCATTTGTGTATTCGAGGTAGGGGCTGAGCAATTCTTCAAACAACTCTGCATCGTAAGGGTTGACGATGTGCATATGGTTGTCTCGAACTCTGTCCTTTGCTGTAAGTTCACAAGCACGGCGCAGCGAAACGTGCTTAGCAAGCGAATTTGCATGGACATGTCGCCAGTGGCTGACTTCGTTTAATCTGGCCCGAACTTCAACAGATGGATTGTTGACAAGCTCTTCAGGAAGTCCCTTTTTGAATGTATAAAAGGTCTCTTGCCACGCTGATATCGATTCAGCCGCAATATCCCGATAGCTTTCACTGTGTGTAAGGTCTTCCTTTAGTGCACGGTCAAGTTGCTCTCCTTTTGCAGCCAAGATGCCGGAATAGTCTTCAATCTGAAGGAAACCCTCCCTATCCAAACGTCGCAGAACTTGGCCGTAATCTGAGAAGACCACCCTGTCATGACGTTCAAGACTGGAAAGTGTTTCTCCATCAATGACTATTTTCTCAGCAAGCAGGAGGGCAGAGAAGTCAGGTTGAAATTGCTGACGTTTGGCTGAAAATACCGCAGGTGGCATCCTGTCAAAAAAGGTGGGACTCAGCTGGGTTGTTCGTTTGTTTCCAATACCGAATGAAGAAAATATGAGTTTCACTACAGCTCCTTTAGATACTTATATTCGAAGTGACTTTAGTATACGTGAGTATACGTGCATCGGTGCGCCAGTCCGACCGGTGATGCTGCAAGAGCGGTCATTTTTGACACAACGTACGCATCAAAATAGATCTTTGAAAAATCTTGCGTCACAGTCCCCCAGCAAAACTCAGCTTTATTTTGTCAGGTTTTGGCCACCTCCGCGAAAGCAGACTTTCGTACCATCTGCAAAATCCGGCAAATATGGGCTCGGTCCGGACCTTCGCTGCGCAATGCACGAACGCACAGAATGCGCGGACGAAGTGAGCTTTCGCTGCAATTGCAACGATGTCGGCTTGTGAGGATCAACAAGGGCCGTTTATTGAGCCGAATTGTGTTGGCCCATAAAAATGCGGTAATCTCGTCGGAATAATCAAACTTCCGGAAAGAAACGCGAAGCATGATTGCCTACGTCACCGTTGGTGTTGACGACATCGCTCTCGCGAAACGTTTTTACTCTGCGTTCCTGCCAGCCCTCGGCTACGAGCTGGACGAGGTTCATGGGGACTTGAGTTACGCGCTGCCCGTACAAGCGGGCCAGTCTCCCACTCTGCCGGAATTCTACGTCAAATCACCCTTCGATGGACGTCCCGCCTCGTCCGGGAACGGCACCATGATCGCATTTGAGGCAGGCAGTCAAAAGCAGGTTCGCGACCTTCACGCCGCCGCGCTTGCCGCAGGCGGCTTTGACGAGGGCCGGCCGGGCTTCCGTGCCTCGTATGGACCCCATTTTTATGTTGGTTACCTCCGCGACCCCCAAGGCAACAAGATCGCACTGTTCTCCAGCGATCCAAATGAACCCGGACGAGACGGATAACGCGGGTTTCACGGGCGGCAAAAGCCACTCGCCGCATTGCAGAAGATCGGCATAATTGGGGCTCGGTACGGACCTTCACTGCGCAACGCACGAACACATACATTGCGGACTTTCCTGACCTTCACACAAAGCCTGACGCAACTGCTTCACCGGCCGGGGGCGCGATGCTAGGCTAGCTTTCATCTATGGGAAGAGCGGGTAGTGTTGCGAGGTGTGTGAGAATGCAGAATGACCTGGAGACTACCGTTCGTCGCTTTATTGAGGCCTTTGACGCGGCCGATCTTGAAAACATGGCAGCGTGTCTCGCCGAGAATGTTGTGGCCGCCGTCACCCAGCGCGATGCCAGTGCCATCGAGCTTCACGGACGGGCGGCTTACATGGCCAACATCGCGGCACTCGACATTATCACAGTGCGGCCACGTGTCCGGATCACCCAGATCGTGAGGATTTCCCAAGACCAAGTGCTCTTCATGGTCGACGTCAGGGCCACGCGAAAAGGCCGAAAGCTGCACAACCATGCAGCCTTTCTGGTGACAATCACGAACGGCCAGATTCAGAGGATTTGGATGGTTGAAGCGCTGCCAGAAGAGAGCGACACGTTCTGGAAGTCTTAGTCGGTTTCATCGCCGCCAACGGTCGGGTCGGAGCGCGTCGCCCGCAAAGTCCGAAAAGGGCTCTGTCCGGTCGATTCCTGCGTCACAGCAATTTCTCTTTTGCCGCCTCGCCTGATCGTCAATGACGGCTCCTTCCAGCCGCTCACCTCTTACCTGGGATGCTGCTCTGCAATCCGTCGAAAGGGACATTCGCTGCACATGCGAGATCAAGCCCAGTTTCAATTCACACATCGCGGACCTAACAGACGTTGCGAACAATGCAGCAAGAGTCCGCTCCTGCCCCCTCCGGACATATGCCATTGTGACAATGCACGTCAGTATCAATGCCATGTTCGGATCTGCAGGCTAACCTGTCGTTCGTCCGAGCTAAAACCGAGTGTCCTTACGAGTTGGACTTTGATCGATTAAGATTGTAGGCAGCAAATAGCTCTGCCACGCTCACGCCTGCAATCTCCATTCCGTCAAAATTGCAGTTGTTGGTGATTACGGCATTTGCGAAATTGATGTCATCGAAGCTGGCACCAGCAAGGTTGACGTTGTTGAACTTCGCATTTGCGAGATTGGTTCCTGTAAATACGTTTTTGGAGCCAGTGTTTGTCTCTCGCACCCGCCGCTTCGGATCGAAGGGTTTGAGCGTTCCTCCCAATTGCCCCTCAAGTTTACTCTCATGGATTGCCGCGCCCCCGGACCAGTCCGCTACATTGACGCGCACCGGGGAAGCGTCCCCACCGACGCCGACAAGCATTTCTTTTGTAGCTGGCGTGCACACGATCGTGTGCAGCGTTCCAGACCCTTTGGCGTAACCATGGTCGAATACAGGAGACTTTGAGCTGTTTAGCAGACCGAAAAGTCTCTCCTCAACAGGTTGCGCGCAGGCCCAGCTCTCCAAGGGTGGAAGCCGCCGATGTGACCCAGGAACTCGCCGATTGTAGGCTTGAAGTTCCGGTGATTGGAAATGGTTGGTACATGCAAGTTGCCTGCCTCGCCGTATTTCAATTGCGGTCGGAGACGCCTCGACAACAGCGGCATCGCCGCTGGCATCAATCAAGGAGTAATTGAAGCTCAAACCATGTGGTACGCGTCTCAGCATTTCAATCGCCTCGCGCGTCGTGGCGCATTGGTCCAAAACAATGCGAACGATCAGGATGCAGACCAGTCCTGGCTGCCACTTCTTGTCATTGACATAGTGCAGTCCAACACAAAGTCCGTGCTCATTCATGCCGTCATCACGCCCGGTGAAGCGGTCGGAAAATCCGACGCTCGCGTTAATGCCATCTGGTTTGATCGCAGCCAATATCTTGTCATATTGCCTGACGTTGAAGTCGTAGTTTCTTCCGTACAATCCTCCAGTCATCACGGCAGAACAACCGCGCGCAGGATAGCGCAAACGACCATTAGAAAACTCGGCAACAGCGCGCTCAAGCGTGACCTCAAGCCCATCGGCGAGCCCGTGAAGTTCTTCCCAGATGTTCGGCGCATAGGTCCCCAGGGCGACTTCTGCATTCTTGAGACTGAAGGCAAACGGGCGGCGTTCTTTGCGACGTTTGAAAGCCCTTCCTCGCGGAGTTTTCCGGAAACCCTGTGCCATTTGCTTGCCAATTTCGTAGGAGCTGCCCTTGCAGGAGATTACGTCAACGGCCCATTGAGTTGTCATCAGTCAGCTCCGGCAATTCGGCGTCTTCGCTCTGTATGGCCAATTCGGCGCAGCAAGCAACGCGAGGCATACTATCTCGTGCAAGGTGATATCACTAACAGCGCCTGGCACAAGACGAACCACCGTTATTGGTGCGAGCACGTCCGCAGAGGGCTCGGTCCGGACCTCCGCTGCGCAATGCACGGACGCACACACTGCGGATAAGTGTGAATTTGCTAGGCGGCGGCCTTCTGTTCCAGCCATTTCAAAATCGCCCGGGTTGTTTCGTCCGGCTTTTCCTGCTGGATCCAGTGACCGCAATCCAGATTGACCACTTCCACATTGGGCACGAATTCCGCCAGATTTTCGGATTTCGGGATCAGGTCCTTGTCGCCATGGATCATGAGTGCGGGCTGCTGGATGACGGGGTCCACATCCGCCAATAGGTGCCAGTTGCGATCAAGGTTCCTGTACCAGTTAATGCTGCCCGTGAACCCCGATGTTTCGAAGGCGGAGACGAAAACGGCCAGTTCGCTGTCACTCATCAGGGGATCGCCGAGCGGTGTTTCGGCTCTGGCAAGATTGATCATCGCCATGCCCGGCTCCGGCTCTCCCGGTGGTTCGTTTTTCCGGTAGAGGTTGCGAAGGAACCGGAACGTGTTCTCTTCCAATACGGCATCCGCGACGCCTGGCCGTCGATTGAAATGGACAAAATAATAGTCGCCGCCAAGGTTTTCTTCCATGAACTCGATCCAGGGTTTTTCCCCGCGCTCCTGGTAGGGCAAGCTCAGATTTATCACCCTATGGACGCGGTCTGGATGCAATAAGGTGAGCGCCCAAACGACCATTGCCCCCCAATCATGACCGATGAAAGTGGCATCCTCGTACCCGTAGTGATCGAGAAGTGCCGTGAGATCGCCCGACAAGTGCTCGATGTCATAGTCTGTGACCTCGCCTGGACGCGATGAGTTGCCATACCCCCGCTGGTTTGGGGCGATGACATGGTAGCCCGCTGCGGCAAGCGCGGGGATCTGATAGCGCCAGGAAAAGGCGTGCTCCGGCCAGCCGTGACAGAGAACGACAGGTTTTCCAGCATTTTGCTGGCCCGCTTCAAAAACCTCGAGTTCCACGCCGTTGACTGAAATGAGCGCGGGTTTGGGAAAGTCGGCTGGATCAAACATCGAATATGCTCCTTGTTGACATCTGAAGCCGCTGCCTAGAACTTAATGGTGCCAGTTTTTGACACCATTGAATGCTCGCCTTTCGAAAATGAATACTCGTCTCCGACAAGACGCCATCGTGCGCAGCCTTCGCCGCAGCGGCACTTCGACAGTCGCTGAGCTGGCGCAAGAGGTTGGCGCCTCAAGGCGCACCGTGTTGCGTGACATCAGCGCATTGCGGGATGAGGGCTTTGTCATTCATTCCGAACCCGGGCGCGGGGGTGGCCTGCAACTCGACCCGCAATCGGTTCAGACCACAGCGCGCCTCTCGGTCGCCGAGGTCTTTGCGCTTCTTATCAGCGTGGCGTCCATGCGGGCAGCAGGAAGCCTGCCCTTTTCAGGTCTCGCAGATGCCGGGCTTGCCAAGATTGAGAAAGCCCTGCCGTCGGACAAAGTCCGGGATCTGCGCCGGTTTCTGGATTGTCTGTATGTCGGGCAGCTCGCTCCGCAGGTCGACATATCCGATATGGGAGCGATGGACCCTGCCTTGCTGCCTGCATTTGAGACAGCCTTTCTCCAACGGCTGCACCTGCGTTTTCAGTACCGTGACGCAAAAGGGGCCGCAAGCAGCCGACATGTCGAACCGCAAGCTATGCTGATCCTGCCACCCCTTTGGTACCTGGTGGCCTGGGACCCTGCGCGCAAAGCCTTCCGGCATTTTCGAATGGACCGGATCAGCGAACCGGAACATGTCGAAGGCACGACCTTTCGGCGACGCCATGTGCCATTCGAGGATGACGTGCGCCCGGTTCGCAACCTGCCTCGCTGACCCGGGGACTTTGTATGGCATTTTGGCACTGCATCTTGCGCCCTGGAAGTTCGGCAGCCATCTTGCCGGCAAACCGGCACACAGGTTCAATGGTCACAACAGCGTCGCGTGGACGCTGAAGACGATACAACGGAACCGGGTGACGTTCTGACACTGTTCCTGTCGTTTTCTGCGAATATCGGTATAAGAGAGAAATCGAAACGGGGAGGCGGGGGCTTTCCGGATGCGGGTCAATGCATCACCTTCACTGGTTCTCTCATTTGCTGCCCTTGTCGCCGCGGCCGTAACGTTCGGGACCGTTTATGCCGCGCTTTTTCAGCCGTGGATGGGCCTTTCGCTGGCGCCGCAGGGAGAGGGTGTCGTCATCGTTGCGGCCCAGGGCCCGGCAACCGGCCTGCCCGGGGGGGCAGCCGTCGAAAGCCTCGCCGGCGGAGGGCAGGATATTCGCCTCGAGAAGCTCGATCTTGCGCCTGAACCGGACGGGGCGATGGGCGATTACCAGACCTATCACCGTTTCCTTGACCGGCAGGACATTCTCTCACGGATTCTGCGCACCGAAACGGTGGAGATAAGGCTCTCGGACGGTGAGACGTTTTCTGTCACACCCCAACCCCGGCGACCCATCGGCTCACTGCCCGTCGCCTTCTGGGTGCAATTGGCGGTGGGCATCTTTGCATGGCTGATCGCAGCAAGCATCTTTGCATACCGCAGAACGGAAAGCGCGGCGCATTTTCTGCTGTTGTCGGGCGCGGCAACGCTGGTCTTTGCGCCGTTGGCCGGCGTCTATTCCACGCGGGAACTGGCGTTGTCGGCCACACTGTTCCAGTGGTTGAACGACCTCAATTTCCTCGGCGGCAGCCTGTTCGCCGCAAGCTTCGTGGCGCTGCTGCTGAACTATCCGCGGCGGATCGGGCCGGGCTGGATCGGCTCCGCCGTCGTGGCTGTGTTCGTCATCTGGTTCGTCGCACAACAGCTCGGTTTTTTCGAGTCGATGACGTTTGCGCGCCGTTTTCTCGTCATGATCGGTGCACTTGCCACGTTCGGGCTCGCGGGCTGGCACTGGTTTGCCTCAAGGCGGGAACCGGCGACACGCGCGGCGCTGCAATGGTTTCTCCTGTCCTGGGTCGTCGGGACGGGGCTTTTCGCGCTGTTCATCCTGTTGCCGCAGATGTTCGGGGTCGATACGTCCGGACTGCAGGGCTATGCTTTCCTGCTCTTCCTGCTGGTTTATTGCGGGCTTGCCTTCGGCATATTGCGCTATCGTCTGTTCGATCTCGATCGCTGGTGGACGGGTGCGTTCTTGTGTCTGCTGGCGGCCCTTCTGCTCATCGGCTTTGACTTCCTGTTCCTGTTCGTCTTGCACCTGTCTTCGGAGATGTCCTTGGCGCTGGCGTTGTTCATCTGCGGCGTTCTTTGGCTTCCGCTGCGGGGGTTGATCTGGGGCAGGCTGTTCGGCAGCCGTGACACGACCACTGAATCGGCACGGTTTCGACAGGTCACGGATGTGGCGTTGGCGCCGCCGGATGCCGACCGGCAGGCGCGTTGGCGGGCGCTCGTGTCCGATATCTTCCGTCCGCTTGGTGTCGAGACCTATGGGGGCGGTGAGACCGTCATGCTAGACGAACACGGTCTGGCTTTGCTCATCCCGGGCGCGGACGGGCTTTCCGGGCTGCGATTGACATATGCCGATGGAGGACGCCGGCTGTTCGGGCCGCGCGATGTCGGCCAGGCACGCCAGATCCTCGATATGCTGACTGCCGCCGCCGAGAGCCGAAAGTCTTATGAAAACGGTGTTCTGACCGAACGGATCCGCATTGCGCGCGATATGCACGACAATGTCGGCGCTCAGCTGCTCAGCGCCCTGCACAGTCCGGCGGTCGAGCGCAAAAACCAGATGATTGGCCAATCCCTGAGCGATCTGCGCGATATCGTCCGTAACGCGACCTATCCCGATATGCCGCTTGACGAGTTGGTGGCGGATTTGCGTGCTGAAACCGCCGAGCGACTTGCTCCGACGAGTGTTGAACTGGACTGGCAGTCCGAAAACGTCGGTGCGACCACTCTGTCCACCGATCTGAGCCACGCGCTACGCTCAATATTGCGCGAGGCGATCAGCAATGTGATGCGTCACGCCAATGCGGCACACGCGACCGTCCGGATCAATGCCGACGCCAGCACGATCGTACTTGTCATCGCCGATGATGGTTGCGGGTTTGATCCTTCAACCGTGAAACAGGGCAATGGTCTCGAAGGTATGCGCTCTCGTGCAGAAACCCTGGGCGGAGAGCTTCAAATCGAACCCGGCAGGAATGGCACGAGAGTTGCTGCAACGCTGCCGATGCGCCTTGAGGCAGACGTTAGCTCGTAGCAAAAAAGTCATCTTGCCAGAAATCAAGGCTCCTTCGGCTCGAAGCGAATGCCCATCCGCGTCGCGTGCCAGGACGCTTCGGCGCGCGAGGAAATTCCGAGCTTGCGATAGATCTCCTTGATGTAGCCGGCCACGGTGTTTTCCGCCAGCCCAAGTTCGCCGGCCACTTCATTGTTGCGCAACCCGCTGGCGATCAAAGACAGGACCTCCGCCTCACGCGGTGTCAGATTGTGATCGGTCGTCAACGGGCCCGTGTCGCGAAAATGCGTCATGATCCGGCGCGCGATCACCGGCGACAGGGCTGGGATTCCGCGGTTGATCTGGCGCAGTTGATGGGTGAGCATGTCCGCGTCCTGCTCCTTCAGCAGATACCCTTCGGCGCCATGGGAAAGCGCGGCAACGACGTCTCCATCGTCGCCCATAACAGTCGTGATGACGCAGATCGTCTGCGGGTGCCGGGTGCGCAGGTGCTTGAGGAGTTCAAGGCCTGACCCGTCAGGCAGGCACAGATCAATCAGTGCCAGATCCGGTGCCGAACGGCAGAGCGCAAAGCTTGCCCGCAGGTTTTCGGCGGTCTCGATCGTCGCATCGGGAAACGCGTTGGCCGCGATCTGAGCCAGCCACACCCTCGTCTCGGCAACATCTTCGACAACAACAATTCGCTGCACGCGCCCCGGCCCCCAAAACGAAAAAACGTCGTCAATCACTAAGACTAAAGCGCAAAGCCCCCAGCGTTGTCACCCCCCGTTCAAGGGGGAGACAGGTGTGGTGCACTTCTTCAAAAGATCGGTGGGACATCCCTGACGGTGCCGGCACACGGCGCCTGGACGGATGACGACGGGCCGGGGGCTATCGGTGAATCGTGTCTTTCTCAACGGCCTGGCCGCATCGACCGTGCGGGCCGGGCCATGGTTGCCAATGCGAAAGGATGGGGAATGTATTTGAGTTTGTTGAGACGTCTGGCCGCGACAACCGTGTTGGTCAGCGCAGCAACGGCGGTTGCAAGCGCGCAGCAGGCGGGATCGTTCGATGTATATGGGACAGGCAATCCCGATATGGTTGCGTGGGATGTGTCGGGGGATGGAAACGTCATTGTCGGTGAGTTCGGTGCCCAGGCCTTGTACCTAACCCTCGGCGGCACGCCGACCCAGATCGGTGGTCAGGATGCTCGTGCCATCTCCGGCGACGGCTCGGTTATCGTTGGCTACGAGCTTGAGAATACCGATGCATTCGCGGTGCGATGGGCCGGAGACGGGACCGGCAGGACGCGGCTGGCAACCCAGTTCGCCGGCTCCGGCAATCCTGTCACGCGATCATGGGCCCATGGCGCGTCCTGGGACGGCAGCGTCATTGTCGGTCGAGCCCAATATGCGGGGCAGATTGATGCCGTGCGTTGGACATCCGCAGGGCTGCAAGTCCTGACCGGGCTTCCATCCGGTTCGGCTTCGATTGCCAATGACGTTTCCGGCGACGGCCAGACCATTGTCGGCAGCTGGTTCATGACCGCGGACGGTATCGACAATATGGCGTTCAGCTGGACATCCGCAGGTGGGCTTATGGACCTCGGGAGATTGCAAGGAGGCACCTATTCGGAAGCGACCGCCATCTCGCGCGACGGTCGTGTGATTGTCGGCAACGCGCTCGACGGAACGCTGCTTCAGCGCCAGGCAGTGCGGTGGGTCGACGGTGGACCAATCGAGAGCCTTGGCGGGATACTCTCGGCCGGCAGCGGGAATTCGGAAGCCTTTGGCGTGTCCGATGACGGCAGTGTGATCGTCGGCAATGCCATGGTGTTTCAGGGCGGTATCAGAACACGGGCCATGCGTTACGAGAACGGCACGATGCAGACGGTCGAGGACTGGCTTCGCGCCAACGGCGTCACCATAGCGCAAGACATCACCGGGACCGCCTACAGCACAAATTCCGACGGCAGTGTTGTTGTTGGCAAGACGTCGGGCGACAACCGCGTATTCGTTGCTCGGCTTGCCTCCAACGGCGGCGGAAGTGGTGGTAACGGAAGCGAAGGTGGTGGTGACGGAAGCGAAGGTGGGGACGGCAGCAGTGGCGGAGATGATGGCGGTAACGGTGGGGACAATGGCGGCGGTGGCGGCAATGGCGGCCTGATCGTGGTCGACGATCTCGCCCAATCCCTCGCCGGGGCCGGTGTTGCCAACACGGCGATGCTGAGCGGACTGAATATACTGCTTAACGGCGTCGGCAGCCGGCCGCTCGACCGGCGCGCAAATCCAGGCGGTTCGATCTTCTGGTGGACCGGCGACCTTGGCCGGGCGGATCACGGGACGCAGGACGGCTGGTTCGGCGTCGGCGAAATCGGGGTCGGTCGCGATTTCAATTCCATACAAGTCAACGCGTCGTTCGGTGGATCCCACCAGGAACAGGATACCGCACTTGGCGGTCAGACGGACATCAACACTGCCTATGCAAAGCTTGAGGCGCTGGCGCTGGTTCATTCCGGCGGCAAAGGAAATATCTGGGCCGTTCTGACAGGCACCGGGGCGTATGGAAAGGCGGATATCAATCGCAACTATCTGGCCAATGGCGGGGCGGTTGTCAGCTCCGCCGGATCAACGGACCTGACGGGCTACGGCGTGCGCGGCCGCCTCCAGTGGGAGAAGCTCATTCCATATGCCGCACCCTATGCGGAACTGAGCTGGGCACAAGCCTGCATGGATGGTTATGCCGAAAGCGGCGGACCATTCCCGGCCTCCTTCAATCGACAATGCGCCTCCGAAACGCTCATGCGTTATGGTGCGGATGCGACCGTGCCGGTCACCGAACGCTTCCGCGTGACCGGCACGCTGGAGGGCGTGCACCGGGTCAGCGGGTCGGCGGGCGCCTCCAGCGGCCAGGTCGCCGGGATCGGCAGTTTCAATTTCAGCGCGCCGGCTCAAAAGGACAATTGGGCACGCGCCGGCATCGGCTTCGAAGCCGATGTCGGCGAAGCCTCCGTGCTCAGTGTCATGGTCAACGGCACGACACAGAGCAGCGCAGCCAGTGGATGGATCTCGGCGTCCTGGCGCAAGACGTTCTGAGCGCCGTTCGACGCTCAGCCGCAAGCGGTTTTCGGATGCGACGAAAACAGACCGGCGTTCCGTCGTGCGAACGGTTCGATTGACAGCCTCTCTCGGGCCCGCACCGCTATATTCGTTACGGCTCAATGCTTGCCGTCTTGAGACCGAGCTTCACGCGCTCCCGATCTTCGGGCCGCCGAAAAGGCTCCCGCTCCAGTATCTTTCTGATCGTCAGCTGCGGACGCTTTGCGAGGAGCCGGTTAGCATACTCCGTCGCTTCGTCCTGGCGACCAACCAAGGCAAATGTTGTCGCCATCATGATCAGATCCAATTCACCGGGCGTGGCGCAGTTCAGGAAGGCATCGATTGCAGCCGGATCATCGCCCGCAGCAAACAGAGCCAGCCCCAGTTCCGACCAATACCAGTCCGGGTGGTGGGGGTTTAAATCCATTGCCCTTCGTATGGATGAAAGCGCCTCCGCCGGTCGACCGGTAAAGCTGAAGAAATTGGCGGTCTGCGCCATAATATCGGAATCATTCGGGTTGAGTGCCCCGGCCCGCATGTAATGTTTCTCAGCGCGTTCGAATTCCCGTTTTGTCAGACAAATAGCGCCCAGAATGCGGTGTGCTTCGCTTTCACCGGGATCGAGCTGAAGTGCGGTCTGAACGCTCGCCAGGGCCTCTTCGAGCAACGCGTCGGTTCGGCCATCGACCCATGTATTGGCAAAGGCACACGCTCTCCAGGCGTGCGCGCGCGCAAAACCCCGATCCCGTTCAATCGCCTTGTCGAACATCGACACGGCTTCGCGGGCTGCATCCGGTCCGGCCTCCGCGCCCTTGTGGAGGTCCAATCCTCTCAAAAAATAGTCATATGCTTTCAGGTTGTTCGGGTTCTTGCGTTTCGCTCTTTCCGTGTCGATAACCCTGACCTGCCCCGCCGCCGTTGAAGCCACCTTTTCCGTAATTTCATCCTGAATCGCGAAGAGATCTTCCCTGTCCCGGTCAAATCGTTCGGCCCACACACTGGTGCGGTCTTCAACGTTGTTGAGCTGGACAGTTATCCGAAGCCGATTTCCAACATGCCTGACGCTGCCGGTCAGCAGGAACTGGGCGCCCAACTCGCTACCAACCTGTCTGATGTCCAGCGTCCTGTCCCGATATCGAAATGCCGAGTGTCGCGACACTACCGACAGAGAGCCGAACCGTGAGAGCTCGGTCGTGATATCCTCCGCAATGCCGTCGGAAAAGTAGTCATTGTCCGGATTGCCATCCATGTTCTCGAAAGGCAGCACGGCGATGGACGGCCTGCGGGACGCGGATTGAACAGCCACGTTTTCAGGGTGCCCGGATTGCGAGCTGGAGGCGTTCGTGCCCCAGCGCCAGACCCGGACCGGCCGATCTATGTTTTTGACCTGCTGTTCGCCCATATCTTCGAATGGTGCGTCAAGCCGGCACAAAATCTCATCGTGGACCTTTCCCGAGATGCACAGGCCGCCCGGCTCAGCCAGCGTCTCGATGCGGGCAGCAATATTGACCCCGTCTCCGAAAATGTCGTCGGCGTCCACAATGACGTCGCCAAAATTGATACCCATGCGCAATCTGATCGGCTGCTCTTTCTTGTTTTCCTTCTGCCTTTCGGACAGCATCGTTTGAATTTCGATTGCGCATTCCACCGATTTAACAACACTTGAGAATTCGGCGAGCAAACCATCGCCCAGAAGCTTCACGATTCGTCCATCGTGTTTGAGTATCGATGGACGGACCAGATTCCGATGCAGCGTGTTCAGCCGCCTCAACGTGGTGACTTCATCCGTTTCCATGAGACCGGAAAAGCCGACAACATCGATTGCCAGAATGGCCGCCAGCTTTCTGTTTATCGACACGGACATAACAAATTATAGCGCCAACGATTCGTTCGTGCCACACGTCCTCCGTCGGGTGGACGACACGGCCATTCCAAATCCATGTGGTTTTGCTATGTCCTGACAGTTGAGAGTGGATTTGGGGTACGCGATTCATGCTGGAGACCAGTCGACCTTTTCTGCGGAAGTGGCGTCGGGAAGACATAACCGTTCTATCCGAGCTTTTTGCCGATCCCGAGGTGATGAAATACAGCGACGATGGCCCGCGCAACGGGGCGCAGGTGTCAGCCTGGCTGCAAGAGCAGTTGAAGGACATCCAGGGTCACGAAGCCTTTGGATATAGGGCAATTGAATTGAAAGCGACCGGTCAGGTCATCGGTTATGTCAGCCTGTCGAATGCCGCGGCCCGCGGTGAGACCGGTGATGTTGAACTTGGAATTCGTTTAATCCGCGGTGCCTGGCGGCAGGGCTACGCAACCGAAGCGGCCAGGCGGATGATTGACCTCGCCTTTGAGTGCGAAAACGCGATGCGCGTGATCGGCATCGTTGATCCGGAAAATGTCAAATCGGTGCGTTTGCTCCGAAAACTCGGGATGACGTTCGAGCGAGAAGTCGTGTTCGAGGGCTATGACCATCCCGACCACCTCTACGCCCTGGATCGAAAATCAGCCACCGCGCATGCGCGGTAACTTCGCTCTCGATGTGGCAGTATTGCGCTTCGTACACTCGGGGTTTTGCCGAAATGCAGCCACCAAGATATCATTCCGGCATGAATATCTACGGCTTCGATCACATTGTCCTTTGCGTCCGCAGTGTGGAGGCGACGCTTGAGTTCTATCAGCGCGTCCTTGGTCTGGAGGCGCGGGAAGAACGGGCGGGTAAATGGTCGCTTCACTTCGGATCAAACAAGATCAGCGTCCAGGATGCGTACGCGCTGCCCGGCCTTGCTGAGACAACGGTGCCGGGCAGCGGCAATTTCTGCGTCCTCACGGACCTGCCGATTGAAGATGTGATTGACCGTCTTCGGTCGAATGACGTGGAGATCGTCGAGGGGCCTGCCGAGAAATCCGGCGCGGTCGGGAAGCTCATGTCGGTCTATTTCCGCGATCCCGATGCCAACCTCGTCGAAGTCAGCAACAGGATCTCCTGACTTACCAGTGCCGCGTGACGGTGCCGCATTTCATTGATATCCGCAGAGGGCTTTGCGTCATTGTTTCAACGTCAGCCGCGGGCTCGGTCCGGGCTTTCGCTGTGCAATGCACGAACGCACACTGCGGAACTCTACTGCAATCTATCATATGAACGCAGTTAGCACTTACACACTTCGGTTCGACTACCTGGTCTCTTCTTTGACAATCATTTTTCCTTCACTGGCCAAACAAGTGACGGTGAATCTTGTCGCGCCATCCTTGCTGCTGAAGGTGCTTTCCAGCACTTCATCCGTGTTTGTGCTGTATTCGGCCATCTCACCGCTGACGGGGCTCCTGCAAATACCTGCAAAAAGGCCCTGCACTCTCCGAATCCAAATTGTCTTTCATCAATTGTTGTCTGGGCACTCGATATCGAAGGAATGAACAAAAGCAGTGCGAGGCTGATTCCGCAGTGTTTGTATTTCATCGCATTATCCCGGTGCATCCTGACCAGCGACAACGCAACTACACTTGCGTGCCGTCTGTCAACCAGGTCCTGAACCTCGTTTATAGGCGCAGACAAACCGAGTAGAAGGTCAGTTCAACCGTCAAGATACACAAAATCTTCTATACTGCCTATCACTCCCCTGCCTTTTGTGAAATAGTATAGGCGTTGTATACTTCAATGGCTTATATAAATAGCAATTGTAGATGAAAGGATGGAAGAATGTCTGCAGGTTCGGAAGTGTATCATATTTTGACGGTAACAGGTTTTTCGAAAAACAGTTTCGATGAAGCTGCGGCAAATGCCGTGAAAGGTGGATGGGACAATCACCACCATGAATTTGAAGAATTTGTGTCTTATGAAGTTGTAAAACTGGGCGGGAATATTGAAATGGGCGGAGAGGGAAAAGATAAGCACCCGATTGTGTTTTATAGCGCTACTGTTGCGATATCGGCAATTCACAGCGACCACGGCCACTGACGACAAACCCGTATACTCGCTTTCAAACGGGGATTTGGAGTGCCTCTCGGGAGGCACTCAGCCATGTCTCTGACAGGATTATGACCTCTCCGGTGCCAGCCGCTCACTTCTATAAGGAAGCGAGCCTCCTGCGCATGGGATTGTCTTCGGGCTGATCCGGGCGATCGCTACCCGATTTGCTGACCGGTTTTGGCCCGGTCGGCGTCGTTGAACGGCTTGCCCGATGCCCCCATCGCGTGGCGCCGTTCGCCTCGCCGAGCAAACTGATTTGGATCATCAAATGGTCCAATGTTATCGCCCGATGCTCTGGAAACCCTGCGTCAGAAAGCGATGAAAGGCCGGGTCACCATAAGCCACAGTAGGACGACGATTGCGGAGAAGGCGGGAATACCGCACGCGAACCAGATTCGATAGAGGCGTCTGTAGCGAGGTGAAAGCGGCAGGCCCGACTGCGCTGACAGCCGCGCTTCATCTCTCATTTTGGCCTGGATGAACACGACCGGCAGCCAGAATAATCCGATGAGCACATAGAGCCCAAGAGAAACGGCCAACCAGCCGTCGGTAATGCTCCATCCAATCTCTCGCATCAGGAGATAGCCGGTTATCGGTTGGGCGATAGCGGCTGTGGCCGTGAAGACCATGTCGGCGATTACAACGACCGATGCCATTTGTGCCACAAATTCCGGTTCCGCCGTCCGGTGTGCCATCAGCATGAAAAAGGCGATGCCCGATCCCGTTCCAATCAAGACGCACGCGCCAAGAACATGCGCCACCCTGATCAGATCAATCCACTCCATTAGCGAGTATCCAAAGCAGCTCTTGCCACAAGGGCCAATAGGATTGATGGCACGACTTTGATTAAGGGGCCAAGCGGGTCGAGCCAGAGGGCGGGTACTGCAATTGTTGCCGCCAAAAGATAGAACAGGCTCACCGCCACGGCTGTCCAACATGCCCTGCGGACATATCTGCGGATCAAGAATGCTACGCCGATTGCCATATCGACGAGCGACCAGAAGACAACGCTCGCCACCGCCATGCCTGTTGACCAGCCGACATCTTCCAGAACGACTGCCGCCTCATTGACGCGTGCCAGGCCGACAATGCCTGACGTCAGCCAGAACAGGCTAAGGCAGACAAGGATAAGCGGCATCAACAAGGCCATGCGGGCAAAAAGGCGGGCTTGCGCCCCTGCGGGTATGTTCGACAGAGTTTGGTAAAGCGAAGAAGGCGACGACAATCCGAAAATTGTCAGATCCGCCGGTTCGCCTCGAACCCCCTCGGTCAATACCCTGACTGAAGTTGAGCGTAGCGGAGACTGCCAGCCTAGTCGTGACAGCGCATCTGCGATCTTTGAAATGGCGGTCATCGCAAAATCCGGCAGTTTCAATTCAAGACTTGCTGGCTGGAAGCCAAGCCAGTGGCGGACCGCAGCAACAACATCGCGGAGTGAATGCGCTTGCGTTTCGACCAGATCCCCTTCGAACCCAATTGGTGTATCCCCGGCAATTGCAGCCGCGACCGCGCCGGCAACATCATCAAGCGCCACCGTCTGAATCGCCGCCTCGGGTGATGCAATCGGCTGAACCCAGGGAAATGCGGCAAGCATATGTAGCATCGCAGTTCCGCCATAGGCATTTGATGCGAGAACAAGACCTGGACGAAAAATGTGATACCTCACGCCGGATTCTTTGATCGCCGCATCTCCCCGTGCCTTCGACGATAGAAATGGCGTGGTTGCATCCAGCCTGGCGCCAACGGCCGAAATCTGGATCAGCAGGATATCGGAAGCGGCGCAAGCGGTAGCCAAGGCGCTGACTGCGTGGTGATGGGTTGCCTCCAAATCGTCTTCCGGGCCATCTTGCAAGGCACCCGAACAGTTCACGACGACCGAAAACCGATCCAAGATTTTGCTCCACGCCTGACCGTCGCAAAGCGTCCTTATGTCCCGTTCAATCCAGGGCGTATCAGGTAGAACCCTTTTAGCCGTCAAAAGGTTTCGGCCAAGGCCCGTAATCTGATGACCTTCTGCAATTAGCCTTTTCGAAATTCCGTACCCGATGAGCCCGTACGCACCAATGATCAGGACGTTTTCGAAATGGTCATTCGGAGACTTATTTGAGCTCATATTGCGCCGTCAGCTTGAAAGCATTCACGCGTCGATGCTTAAGCGAAAAAGGCCTGATTGTCAGGATGGAAACCTGATCTTGTCGCAGCGTGGTCGGCTGCCTGAATCCCAAAAACTCCACCGAGCGGATGCAGAATTGACGCACCCTTTTGACGGCGCAAACGGACGCTTGCGAGCCTTCTCACAAAAGCCCAAATCATTGAGTGATCGAAGGCAGGCCTTCGTCATGTTGCAGAAACCCGACAGGTATGGGCTTTCCTGCTGCTTTCGCCGTGCAAGGCATGAGCGACCGGTTCAAGGCGCAGCTTCCCTTCGTCCGGTGCTTCGCGAACTCGCACAGTGCGGACGAAGCGGACATTCATCTTGCCGAAACCAGAGTCCGCTTTGGTACGGCAACTGCGTCGGCAGTTCAGACAAAAGCTCTAGGAGTTTACGGTTTCCCAGAGTTCTGGATACACTTGGACCAAACCAAAGTCATCGACGGTCAGCTCCGCTTCATAGCCGCTATCAACCGAAACGTATTTGTAGGTATCCTTACTCAGCCGCTCATATCGTTGTTTGAGAGGCTTGAAGGTCCAGCTTTCATCGTCCAACCATACAGCGGAGAATTCGGAAGAGCTTCCGACTGCCAGTTTGAGCCTCTTGATCGCATTGGTGTTGGTGGCAGGTGTGAAACCCAGATCGATATCGAGCAATGAATCCACGCCGTCGATAACCTGATCATTTGCTGACCATCGACCGTCTGCAAGCCGCTGCAAGGCGATTTTCAGATTGTCTTCGCCAACCCACCGGTCAACGGTAGCCGCGCCGCATTCCCAATCGCTCGTGCAAGCCACAGAGTACCCAATTCGGATCGGAGTGTTCTGACAAGCGTAGATAGCCATACCCGAGATGACGCTGCCGGTGCCGTCTTTATTGATCGAGCAGGCCTCCATGCCGGGTACATCGATCCGTCGCCACATGGTACTTCGCACGGCTGCCTCGATCTTCGTAAACTCATGGTCAAAACCTTGGTAGCAGACATTCGTCCCTGGTGCAGCATCATGGAAGTATGGGCTCTCATGCCACTTTCGTTGCGCAACGCATGAGTGACCGGATCGGTGCGAAGCTTCCCGTCGTCGGGTTCTTTGCTAACTCGCATACTGCGGACTTTGCGGCCTTTGGTTCGATATTTGCGCGTGGCGCATGGGGCTTGAAAGCTGCCCTTACAGGACTTCGAGTCAATCATCCTGTGCAGTGGAAGGAGATTTGTTCGAGGCGTGCTTACAGGGTATTACTGCACGACGTGTTTCACATTTTGAGGTCAGCTTATGTCGCTCAACTATGTCATGCTTGGCTCAAACGATGTCACCAAAGCACGCAGTTTCTTCGATGCGGTCTTTCCGGCCATCGGAGGCAGACTTATCGCGGAGTACATGCCGCATGCATTTTGTTACGAATTGCGCGGCAGTGGACGAATTTGGGTTGCATCGCCGTTTAACAAGGAAGTCGCGACGCCCGGAAACGGTAACATGTTGGGGCTGGAGTGCGAGAGCAAGGCTGAAGTTCAGAAAGCACACCAAATCGGCTTGTCCAAGGGTGGAACAAATGAAGGGGACCCCGGCGCTCGACTGCAGTACGGCCCTGATTTTTACGGAGCTTACATCCGGGACCTTGACGGGAACAAAATGAGTTTCGTCTTTTTAGGTGACATCAGCTGACGGCTTAGCAGTCTGTCGGATTTGAGGCGCCAAGCTTCATGAATAACGCACTTATCGTCAGTTCTACTAAAATCGCCGGCAGCTATTCCTGCGAAGGGTAGGGTTTTGGGCTCTGGGACAAAGTCGCTCGCGCGGCAAGGGCACGTGCGGCGGCCGTCCATCATTGATCTGAACGCGGTGTGTTGGCAATAGGCGTGCCTGCCTGACGATTGAGGCGCTATTGCGATGATTCATGATAGCCAAGCGTATGGCAACGGCGTGGCCGAACATACGAAACGCACCCTCAACAAGCTGGGCGTGAATGAGCCACTCTCCGGCGATGCTTTCGCAACCGGGGATTGGCTCGACTTGGCGGGGCGAGACTGTCTGCGAGCTGATCCGGACGATCGTTATCCGATTTTCTGGCCGGTTTTGGCCCAGTCGGCGAGGAATGCGTCGAGGCTCTTATCGGTCAGCGGGTGTTTGACCAGGGCTCTCAATGTTGCCGGCGGGATGGTTGCCACAATTAGCCTTCATCCCCAACCGATCCCAATCCACCCTCTGCCTGAAACCGCCTCCGCCACTGCTGATTCTCGGCGTCTGCCAGCTTGGCTGTTGGCGTTTCGACGAAGCGGGCTATAGACGGGTCGAGACGAAGCGACGAGAGGATTTTAGCCAGGACCTTTTGGGGATCGTCTGACAGGACGTCATAGCGAACTCTGAGAGGTTGCAGGGCTTCCCGTTCAAACCAGCGCTCCCAGGCCTCGTCGAGTACCGAAAGCTCCCTCATATGACGGGCGATCGCCTCGGCATCGTAATGCGCGTCTCGGGGCGGCCCGGTCCGCTCAAGCTCCGTACCATCCGACCGACGATGCCATAGGCCCGTCTGTTCGGCCCGCAACAGGGAGATCGCCTGGTCCAGCCGGTCGGAACGGGAGAGATGGATGAACAGGGTCGGTCCGAACGCGGCTTCAATCCTTTCCACATCTCCCATTCGACCCGGCAGGAGCAGCTCGAGCTGCTGGAGAAAATAGTCGAAGCTTCCACGCTGCATTCGCAGTCCAAAGATATCGGTATTGCCACGCCCCCGCGCCCGGGCGGCTTTGAAGACTGCCTGAATGGCATCTTTTCGGGATGCGAACTCCGCCTCGTCCAGATCGTATGTGGCCAGCCACCGATCCAGCGACGGGACATGGAAGTGCGACTCCGGCCGTCCAGCGACGTCTGCGGCAGCAAGCAGTTTGCACAACAGGGTGCTGCCGCTGCGGGGCGCCGTGCAAATCATATAGGACCGAATGGTTCCGTGCGGCATAAGTGGATGACACCTTCTATTTGGCGCACCCATAGCAGTCTTTTATCATGGACGCCGCAATCGGACGTTTGGGTGTGCGTTATCGCTCGCCGCAAAAAAACGGTCCGATGCACGCCGGAGACAGACCGTCCTCTTGTCAAAACGCCTCGACATGAAGGTCGACACGACCCGCTTCGGACAGTCGCTATCCGATTTTCTGGCCTGTCTTTGCCCAGTCGGCGAGGAACGCGTCGAGGCCCTTGTCGGTCAGCGGGTGTTTTACCAGCGCTCTCAAGGTCGCCGGCGGAATGGTCGCCACGTCGGCGCCGATCAGTGCCGCGTCCTTGACGTGGTTGACGCTGCGGATCGAGGCCGCGAGGATTTCGGTCGCAAAGCTGCAATAGCCCAGATAGCATTGCATTTGCTAACTTTCCGAAGCTTTGTTCCCTTTGTTCGAACTCGGTAAACACTGTGCTCTCAGGCCGCAATCTCTTGAGAAGCTCCCCCGCGTACAGCACGGCAGTCGTCTTGGAGCTCGCGAAATTGCTCGCGTCTTCGTCCTTGATGCGCACAAAGTATGAATGTATACTTTATAACACGATTGGTAATGCGGATTTCAAAAATAGCATCTCGGAAACAAATGGTCGATCAATCAAACTCTGTGGACAGGTCCCTTGAGGAAGCCGAGCAGATGGCTTCCGAGCGATTTCGCTCGGCAAATCCGAGGAGCGAAACGCTATACCATTCGGCTCAAATGACAATGCCAGGTGGAAACACACGCACAGCGCTGCATTATGATCCTTTCCCGCTATACATTGAGAAGAGCGAGGGCGCTCATGTGATCGATGCCGACGGGCATCGGTATCTGGATGTCCTGGGAGAATTCACAGCCGGGATATTTGGCCATAGCGATCCGCTGATCGGCGAGACAGTTTCGGATGCATTGTCAAAGGGCGTCTCCAACGGTGCCCCAGGTGCGGCGGAGATCGAGCTTTCTCAAATCATGACCGAAAGGTTTCCTGCGGTTGAAAAGATTCGTTTCTGCAACACGGGAACCGAGGCGAATCTTTATGCGCTAACCTTGGCCAAGAGTTTTACGGGCCGGCAAAAGGTGATGGTTTTTGAGGGTGCCTACCACGGTGGCGTATTTGTATTTGCCACTGGCGGCAGCCCAATGAATGTGCCTTTCGACTGGATTGTGGCGCGTTACAACGATATCGAAGTTACGCGCAAGCTGCTCGCTGAAAATGCTGGTGAGTTGGCTGCGGTCATCATCGAACCGATGATGAGCAACGGAGGCTGCATTGCCGCCGATGTGGATTTTATGCAAATGCTGAGGGATGAGTGTTCGTCCTGTGGTGCTTTGCTTGTATTTGACGAAGTCGTAACGTCTCGCATGGGAGCCGAAGGCCTTCAAGGGCGCTTGAACATTCACCCCGACCTTACAACATTTGGCAAATATATCGGGGCGGGCTTTTCTTTTGGAGCCTTTGGCGGTCGCGCGGATGTGTTGGAGTTAATGAACCCAAACAACCCCGATGCCTTACCTCATGCGGGGACATACAACAACAATGTTTTCACCATGCAGACGGGTGTTGTTGCTATGCGCGACATCTTCACCAGGTCGCGCGCTGACAAACTCTACGAAGATGGCGAGCGATTGCGCGACCGGCTGAACTCGCTTTGCGCAAAGGCATCCAACAGAGTTCAGTTTACCGGGCTTGGCTCCACAATGAACATCCACTTCTGCGGGGGAAAGATCAAAAACCCGAATGACCTGCGTGGTGAAAACAGTGTTCTTAAGAAGCTATTCCACCTTCATATGCTTGACAAAGGAATCTACGCTGCAAGGCGCGGCCAGATCAACCTAAGCCTTCCAATGCAGCAGGAGCATTTTGACACCATAGCCTCTGGCGTTGGCTCCTTTCTGCAAAGATATGCGTATCATGTACGGGAAGCGGCATAAATATTCGGAGTTAGCATGGCAAAGAGCCCGGCATTCAAACACAAAAACCTTCCGGAACAGCTAGCAGATCACGTGGTTTCCATGATCGCCAGTGGTGAGATACAGCCGGGACAGCGGCTGTTTGAGAAGGACGTGTCCGATATCCTGGGAGTGAGTCGAATCCCGGTGCGTGAAGCAATGCGCATATTGCAATCAAATGGCGTCCTGGTGTCTGAGCCAAACCGAGGCAGCTTTGTTTCGGAAATCAGTATCAGCGAGACCAGCGAAATATTGGATGTGCGCGTCACAATCGAAGAACTGGCGTTGAAACGGCTGATTGCCAACAAAGCCGCTAGAGAGCGGGCTGCTGATGCCTTAAACAATTGCCTCGAAGAACTGCGAAGAGCAGCACGCCTAGGAGAGAGGTACTCGTACTGCAAGGCAGACCTTGCCTTTCATAGCGAGTTGATTGTGCAGTCTGAGAGCCAGACGCTTCTTCCGCTATGGGAATCGATATCCCCGAGAGTGCTGATTTTTCTGGTCCAGGAGAGAACAACCGGCTTCGATTATAAGGTCTCTCTAGACGACCATGAACGTCTAATTGAGATGATCAAGACCGCTAACCAGAAAGCGCTTTCGGCCGAAATCCGGAGGCATATAAAGGGATATCTTCCAGAGTTGATCAAGCTTAGGAGCCGAGCTTGACCCATGCCATTCCAACAAAAACCTTAGGCAGAACAAATGTCGACGTGTGTGTCGTCGGCATGGGCGGTGTGACGCTCGGTGAAATCTATGCGCCAGTTGAGGAACAGCAGGTCCGGGACACCATGGAAACGGCCTGGGAGGCCGGAATACGATACTACGATACATCTCCGTGGTATGGACATGGGCTGAGTGAATTGCGGCTTGGAGCAGAGCTTCGACAGAAAAAACGCGGAGATTTTGTGCTTTCGTCGAAAGTGGGGCGCGTATTCTTCCGTCCGAATGATCCCGCGGTTTACAGGCCGACATTCTGGGCTGGCGGACTGCCATTCGACTATCGGTTTGACTACACCTATGACGGTATTATGCGCTCATACGAGCAGAGCCTGATGCGCCTCGGCATGAACACCGTAGACTTGCTGCTCATTCATGATCTTGATGTCGCGGAAATCGGCTCGGAGGATTTGGTTGCGCATCACTTTGTCGATCTGGAAAAATCAGGATATCGCGCTCTTGAGAGTTTGCGAGGCCACGGGGAGATCAAAGGTATTGGTGCTGGCGTCAATATCCGCGGCACAATTGCGAGTTTTCTAAAGCGTTTCGATCTCGACTTCTTTTTGGTTGCGATGCCTTACACGCTGCTTGAGCAAGGGATTCTGGAAGACGAATTTCCACTTTGCGAAGAGCGTGGAGTCGGAGTGGTTATCGGTTCGCCATTCGCCTCCGGAATACTTGCAACCGGTGCGGACATCGAAAAGCCATTCTACAACTATGTTCCGGCGGAGGCAGACATGATCAACAAAACACGTCAGATCGAGCGTGTTTGCAAGAGCCACAACATAACCCTCAAGGAAGCCGCCTTTCAGTTTCCGCTGCTGCATCCGATCGTTGCATCGGTCGTCTCGGGTGCTGGCACACCGGATCAGGCCAGAGAAAATGCCGGTTTGATTTCCCGCTCCGCGCCAGCTGCCCTTTGGTCTGATCTTGTCAGCGAAGGGTTGATCCACCCTGACAGCGTTCGCAGCTCTCACTAAGATGAACTCAAATCATTCTGCATCAGTCAAAGGCAAATACCGGATTGCCTTCCTGGGTCTCGGGAATATGGGTTTGCCAATGGCGGAACGACTTGCCGATGGCGGCTTTGCAGTCTCTGCCTGGACCCGGTCGGGTGTATATCCAGAACCGCTTGCTTCAAAGATATCGGTACACGGTTCCGCTCAAAGCGCAGCAAAAGGGTGCAACATTGTCATCGCAATGCTTGCGTCACCTTCCGCTCTTGATTCCGTTGTTCTTGCTGAGGGGATGCAAGAAATCCTTTCCCGTGGCGCCCTGTTAATCGACATGGGGACTTCCGGTCCAGATTGCGCGAGACATCATGCCCTTGTCGCGCAGCGCGCCGGATACCGCTTTGTGGACGCGCCAGTATCTGGGGGCGTCCGCGGCGCGGAAAGTGGGTCTCTTACGATTTTCGTCGGTGGGGAAAACGCGGATTTCGATCGGGCAAAACCCGTATTGGAGGCTATGGGCACCCCACATCTTCTGGGGTCGACCGGTGCCGGGCAGACTGCCAAGCTGGCAAACCAGATTGTCGTTGCGATAAACATCGCTGGATTGGCAGAGGCGATAGTCTACGCGGAAAAAGCGGGTCTCGATTGTGAGGCTCTGCTCCGCGCCATGCAGGGCGGTTTTGCCGACAGCACAATTTTGCGCCAACACGGGCCAAGAATGGTTGTACGCGAGTTTTCAGCTGGCGGCGCAATGTCGTTTCATTTGAAAGACCTCAACCTGGCAGCGGATTGCGACCGGGACCTGTTGGCTCGTCTCGATCATGCGAAACTGGCACGTCGGACCTTCGAAAAATTGGTGGAATCGGGTCACGGATTTGAAGACCACAGCGGATACATCATGGCCTATGGAGACCGGCAGACGTGATCACCGCGATTGATTCAAGCTTTCTGAAAGAATGCATCGGACAATCGGTGGAGGACATCTCGTGGCCATGCACCGTTGTCGAAATCGCCAACGATCTAAAGTGTGGAGAAGGACCCGCCTGGCTGAATGATCACGGCCTTTGGATTTTCTCAGATATCCCGGCAAATCGAATGCTGGCTTATGACGCGAGGAATGGGCTGCGGAGTTTCAGGGAACCATCTGAATTTTCCAACGGCAATTTTGCCCGCAAGGACGGCGGGTTTTTAACTTGTGAACACCTGACTCGGCGGCTGACGCGAACCTTGCGAACAGGAAGTATCGAAGTGGTTTGCGATCAGTATGAATCCAAGCGCCTGAATTCCCCGAACGATGTTATCGAAGACTCCTTGGGCAATGTCTGGTTCACAGATCCGACGTACGGGATCATCAGTGACGAGGAAGGAAAAAAGGCAGATCCTGAACAAGCCAGAAATCGCGTTTACAGTGTAGATCGTTGGACCGGGGATGTAACGGCTCAGATCGATGCCCTGTCCATGCCCAATGGCCTGTGCCTTTCGCCCGATGAGCGCCATTTGTTTGTTGGAGACAGCGGGGCCGAACAGGGTCCAGAACTGGGATATGATCCGGACGGACCGCGCAGTGTTTATAAATATGCACTGACGCAGAGTGGTGACATCAAAGGCCAAGGTCGTGAATTCTGCAGGGTCGCGGAGGGCGTTCCTGATGGCGTGCGTTGTGATCAGGAAGGAAATCTCTGGGTGGCGACTGGCGCGGGAATTGAGTGCTTTGACGGCAATGGAAATTCAATCGGGGTAATCGCAACACCTGATACCGCAACGAACCTTTGTTTTGGTGGCGAAAACAATCAGTCGCTGCTTCTGACCACAACCAAGAGCGCATATCTGATCGGATCTCAATAGACATAGAGGGCCAGTCGCCCACTTGTGTTGTCATAAAATATACATTATAACTTTTAGACATAATTGGGAATGAAAATCCTGAATAGGGAGAGAAAAAATGACTTTCAGATATGCGAACAAGGCGACTCAAGTTGCGACGGCTATCGGGCTTTGTGTGTGGGCAACGACCGCAGCTCTTGCTGAGGATATCCGTCCGGCGATTCTCTATGATCTGGGCGGAAAGTTTGACAAATCATTCAATGAACCAGCGTTTAACGGTGCCAAGAAGTTTACGGATGAACACGGGATGAGGTTGCTGGAATTTGAACCTCAGACCGCAGCCCAGAAAGAACAGGCCCTACGCGCATTTGCGGACCAAGGCGGAGACCCAATCATTGCGGTTGGGTTTTCATGGCAGCCCTATATCGAAAAAGTCGCCCCCGAATACCCGGATGCGCGATTCGCGATCATCGATACGGTTGTGGACCTTCCCAATGTGCGCTCGGTGACGTTTGCCTACAACGAGGGGTCTTTCATCGTTGGTGCGCTCGCTGGCCTCAAAACGGAAACGGGTACGGTTGGATTTGTGGGAGGCATGGATATCCCAATCATCCGCGACTTCCAATGCGGCTACGAGCATGGAGTGCGCTACACACGTCCTGACGCGAAGGTCATTGCCAATATGACTGGCACCACACCGGCAGCATGGAATGATCCTGCACGCGGCCGAGAATTGACCCTTGGTCAATTTGAGCAAGGTGCTGACATTGTGCATGGCGCCGCCGGAGGTACGACGGTTGGTGTCCTTCAGGCAGCCGCGGATTCAGGGAAGCTGGCAATCGGTGTTGGAGCAAATCAAAATGGGATTCAGCCAGGGTCGGTGCTGACAACCAACGCAGCGGCACTGGATGTTGCCGTATATGAGACATTCAAATCCGCACAGGAGGGAAACTGGAAATCAGAGACCGTTGTTCTTGGCCTTTCAAATGACGGAGTTGGCTGGATCCTGGACGACAACAATCGCCCGCTTCTCACGGAAGAAGATCTTGCCAAGATGGAGCAGGTCAAGCAGGACGTCGTCGATGGAAAGATAAAGGTGCCGAGCTATTTCACCAATGGCTCCTGCCCGGCCGGATGACAGGCGGAACCGGGCGGATGTCCACTCTTGGTATCGTTGCATATACGGATCGATGGGACGTCGAACCCGGCCAACTCGTTGGCGTTAGAGCATCATCAAGCTATCCAACCTATTTCGCCAGCCTCCTGCGGCATAAGGGCGCCATTCGCTCCCCCGCAGATTGGCTGGCGAAGTCTGAACCGATTACTTTTGACCATGCCGGCCCTCACCCCGGCGAGTTGCGGACAATCAAACAAGGATCCTATTTCGGGGTCGATCTTGACCTTTCATTGAGTAATGAAAACGCGATCCTGGAGTTTCTGTTCCTGCCGACTCGACTGACGGATGCCACCGCGTTGTGTGAAGTGTCATTTGACAAGTCACCTATTCAAATTCTGATTGACTTGAAAGGTGGGCTGAGCGTTGTCGGCGAAGGCATTCATGTGTCGCCAAAAGAGAATGATCTTCGGGTTCAAACGGGGCGATGGCAAAAAATAACGCTTTCGGTTGCTCCAGTTGACAACCAATTGAGTGTAAGCGTTTCCGATCGACAAAATTCAATAGCAACCGAAGTCTGGCAGGTTCACGATGTGGACTCGGTCAACGGCATCCTTTTGGGTGCAAGGACCCTTGATTCACAGCGGCTAGCCTCATTTGACGGGAAGATTTCCGGTCCAAAGATTTTTCGCATGCCGAGAGATGCGCGAAGAGACAGAGAAATTGTAGCGTCTTGGGACTTCGGAAACGCCGACCAATCCCAGTTCGATGTGGTCGATACATGCAACAACCTGCCGGCAGGCAGATTGGTAAATGGACCTATGCGATATGTCACTGGCCCAAATTGGACCGGAGGTGCGTCGGACCGAAATGCAGTGAAGTTTCACAGCGATGATCTAGCCGATTGTGAATGGCCGGCAGATTTCACGGTAGAAATTCCGGAAGACCTCCCCAACGGTGTGTATTCGCTCATCCTTTCCCGCGACCCGGAACCCGATTGGTTTGATCGAACAAGCTATGATGCTGTTCCGCTTTTTCAGCGAAGACCGTCTCTCGGTGATGTTAAAATTGCACTGGTTTTGCCGACCTTCAGCTACCGGGCCTATGCAAACGCGACGGCATTTGCGGACTGCAACAGGCAGGTTTTCAAACTGGCTGGAGAAACCGTTTCAACTCCATATTATGATACGGCTCTCCGACTCTGGTTGCGATCCACCTATGACCTGCACCGCGACGGTACAGGTATTCACTTAGCGACTCTCAAGCGCCCTCAGTTGAACATCCGGGCCGATTTCGTTTCTCCGCTTCAGGGATTCCCACATCAGTTTTCAGCCGACCTCGAAATAATTGAATGGCTCGAACGCCACGAGATTTCCTATGACATTCTCACCGACGAGTATTTGCACTGCCAAGGCTCAACGGCCCTTGATCCTTATCAGGTCGTACTGACAGGTTCGCATCCGGAATATGTCAGTCCAGAAGCATTCGATGCCTTTGAAGAGCATTTGAAGAGCGGCGGAAGCCTGGCATATCTTGGAGGCAACGGATTCTACTGGTCGGTCGCGCTCGGCAAGTCGCATCCGGAGCTGATGGAAGTGCGGCGCCATCGAGGGACCCGAACGTGGACCTGTGCCGTCGGTGAAAAAACCCATCAGCTTGACGGTCGACCAGGTGGCGATTGGCGTGGATTGGACCGCCCTCCCAACCTTCTGACAGGCATAGGATTTGCCGGCCTCGGATTTTCGGGGGACGGTGACTACACAGTCAGTTCCGACATCAACGAAGAATTGCCAGCCAACCTGGTAAGAGTTCTAAAAGCGATTGGAGAAAGCCCGTTTGGTGTTGCGGGCCTCGAAGTCGACAGCCACGACCCGATATTGGGTTCCGACCCACATTTGCACGTAATCGCTTGCACTCGACGTTTGCCGGAGGGCTACCACCAGGCGATCGAAAACATCGAGGCGCTGGATAATTTGCTGCCCGATCCATCGACGGCTTTTCAAGGCAATGTACAAGGGAACATTGTTTTTGGAACGCGATCGACGGGAGGCAATGTATTTTCCGTTGGATCAATCCGTTGGGTGTCCGGTCTGAACAAGGCCAATGACCCGGACTGCGTCGATGCCCTGACACTCGCGGCAATTCGTGATTTGTCCGCGCTGACATCCAAAGACATTCAGGGACATTGAATGCCGATGGATAACGTCACTGCGTATCCTGATGGGCAGCAATTCGCCGTTGAATTCAAGAATGTGACGAAACGGTTTGGTGCAGTTGTTGCAAATGAAAACGTCTCGTTTGGCGTGAAAAAAGGCACGATCCACGGCATTATCGGTGAGAACGGGGCCGGCAAATCGACGTTGATGAGCGCTCTTTTTGGCCTCTATCATCTGGATAGCGGCGCCATCTGGTTGAATGGCAAAGAAGCCAATGTGAAAGATCCATCCACAGCCATCGGTGCCGGTATCGGGATGGTCCACCAGCACTTTATGCTCGTCGAGCGCATGACTGCTTTGCAGAACGTTGTTTTGGGCAAGGAAACAGGGTTTTGGCTGAAAGGTGGGACCGGTTCTGTAGAAGCAACGGTAGAGGAAATCCAGAATCGTTATGGGTTGAACTTTCCACTGAATGCCGTCACGCGCGATCTTCCGGTGGGTATGCAGCAGCGCATCGAGATACTGAAAGCGCTGTATCGCGGGGCCGAAGTTCTGATACTTGATGAACCCACCAGTGTTCTGACGCCCGGTGAGGTGGTCGAATTATTCCAGGTTTTTGCTGATCTAAAGGCCCAGGGCAAAACGGTCATACTTATCACGCACAAACTGCAAGAAATCATGTCGGTCACCGACAACGTGACCGTCTTGCGTGACGGGAAATGCGTCGGGACAGTTCCGACCGAAGGAGCAGACCGCATTTCCCTTGCAACGATGATGGTTGGACGGAAACCAAGCCCGCCGCCTAAAGCCCGCAAACCGGTCGGCGCAGAAAAACGTGTTGAGGTCAGGGATCTGCACGTTACGGACATGACCGGTGCGCAACGCGTATTCAATGTGAATTTTCACATTAAAGCCGGTGAGGTTCTTGGCATAGCGGGCGTCGCCGGTAACGGACAATCCGAATTGATTTATGCAATGGCTGGTCTCACTCAGCCGTCGGCTGGGGATATCAAAGTCGGCAATGTCAGCTTTTCGCGTGAAAATCCGGTGACGCCTGAGCGCCTCCGACAGGAGGGGATTGGTCACGTTCCAGAAGATCGGCATCGAATCGGAATGATGAAACGCTGGACCGCGGCCGAAAACAGCATTTTGGGTCTTCACCGGACAAATCGCGTCAAGGGGGTCAGTTGGCGCATCAATACTTCAAGTGTCAGATCCTGGTGCGACGATTTGATGGACAAACACGATGTTCGTCCTACCGATCCCGGCTTGCAGTTCAGCATGTTTTCTGGAGGAAACCAGCAAAAACTGGTGTTTGGACGTGAGCTGTCCCTGTCACCGGATGTTTTGCTGGTTGGCCAACCTACCAGGGGCGTGGACATTGGCGCCATTGAATTGATCCACTCGGAAATTCTTGCCGAGCGCGACAAGGGCAAATCGATATTACTGGTGTCTGTCGAACTCGAAGAGATTCTGGCGTTGTCTGATCGCATCCTTGTCATGTTCGAAGGGCGATCAATGGGGATTGTCGACAAAGAAGAAGCCAACGAAAACCTGCTGGGTCTGATGATGGCGGGACAGTCCCTGGACGAAGCGCGGGCCGAAACGGGAAAAGCACCAAATGAGAATTAGAACGACAAGCAGTCTGCTTGCCGCAATTCTGGCCACGATCATCAATGTCGGTGCGGCGTTTTTTCTTGCGGCCTTCCTGATCATCGCGGTGGGTGAAAATCCACTGGATGCCCTGGCTGTGGTTTGGTCGGGCGCTTTTGGAAGTGTCGAAGGTATTTCTTACACGCTCTACTATGCGACCAATTTCATCTTCACGGGGCTTGCCGTCGCAGTGGCCGCGCATGCTCGTGAATACAATATCGGTGGAGAGGGACAGGCCTATTTTGCAGGTCTAGGAGTTGCATTGCTTGGATTTGCCTTCCCCTTTATGCCCTGGCCGGTTGCCCTGGTCGCAGGGGTCGGGGTCAGCATGCTGTTTGGTGCTGGATGGGCTTTCATCCCTGCCTATATGTCTGCTGCCCGTGGCAGCAACCTCGTCGTCACAACGATCATGTTCAATTTTCTGGCTTCGTTGCTGATGATTTATCTGATCGTCAACTTCTTTCGCCCTGTTGATTCCATGATCCCGTCCTCCGGACCACTTGCGGAAAATCTGGCTCTGCCGAAGATTGACGGAATCCTGCGTTTCTTTGGGGTTGAAGTTCGTGAAACGCCGCTGAACATAACCTTCATTCTCGCTCTTGTCGTTTGTTATGCGGTAACGTTCCTGATCTGGCACACCCGTTGGGGCTATGAATTACGGGGCGTTGGCGAAAACCGTGAGGCAGCGGCCTACGCCGGCGTCCGCGTTTCGCGAACTGTGATGCAGGCGATATGTCTCTCCGGTGGCCTCGCCGGCGTTGTGGCGGTCAATGAAATATTCGGAGTGCAGCATCGTCTGTTGCTGGATTTCGCGCTTGGATACGGTTTCACGGGTATTGCGGTTTCTTTGATAGGCGGCAACCATCCGGCAGGTATTATTCCTGCGGCAATCCTGTTTGGCGCCCTTTATCAAGGCGGCGCCACCATGTCTTTTCTGTTTCCGAAAGTATCCAGAGAAGTTGTCATCGTTCTCCAGGGTTTGGTCATTCTTTTTGCCGGCGGGCTGGTCTCAGTGCTCAGACCCTATCTCGCTGACAAAATTGAAATGTTGTTTTTCGTGCTGGTTCTGCGACGAAAGAAAGAGGTCTGATGGACTACGTAACCGTTGTTCTAGTCAGCGCTTCTGCATTGAGACTGGCCGTTCCCCTCATCTTTGCGGCCATGGCGGGGCTTTATGTTGAGAAAGCAGGTGTCATTGACATCGGTCTCGAAGGGAAAATGCTGTTTGGCGCTTTTGCGGCCGGCGTCTGTGCGGCATATTTTGGAACCGGCATCGCGGGCATTGTTGGTGCAATGGCAGCGGGCATTGTGCTTGCCATGGCTCAGGCTGTTACGTCAATTCATATGCGAGGCAATCAGCTTGTCATCGGCATCGCGATTAATTTCATCGCGTCCGGCCTGACTGCTTTCCTAGGCATTGCTTGGTATCAACGCGGCGGACAAACCCCTCAGCTTGGTGCGGATCAGCGGTATGGTCCGATCCAATTGCCCGGCGTTGAAACGATTGGGGAGTTTCCCATTATTGGACCAATCTACAGTCAGCTGTTGAGCAATCAGACCATTTTTGGTTACGCAGCCTTTCTACTGGTCATCGTAACGGCGGTTGTCCTTTACCGCACCCGTTTTGGTCTGCGTGTTCAGGCTTGCGGGGACAATCCGGAAGCTGCTGATACCGCGGGTATTTCGGTCTATGCGACACGGTATATGGCGTTCGTAATCAATGGCGCACTATGCGGTGTCGGCGGAGCCTACCTGGCTTTGGTTCAAGGTGGCGCGTTCTACAAGGACATGACGGCCGGGCAAGGATTTATGGCCCTTGCAGCGGTCATATTCGGAAACTGGAGACCCGGGCGTGTTTTGGTGGCTTGTCTCTTGTTTGCCTTTGCAGACTCATTGCAGGGCCGTCTCCAGGGCGCGGTGATCGGCGGTTTTGAAGTCCCGACCCAGCTCATTCAAGCTTTGCCGTTTATTCTGACTTTGCTGCTGCTCGCGGGAATTGTTGGGCGTGCAGAAGGCCCAAAGGAAGCGGGGCGCCCGTATGTCAAGGGGGAACGCTAGGTGAGCGCGCATTGTTTAGCTGCCAAACCAATTCAATCATGCCATTCCCGAATTGGTGATCCACATGCTTCGTGTTGGCTTCGTCTGACGGGCAGGCTGCATGAGGGGGGCTCGCCCCGCATCGGGTGCCGGCGTTAGTTCGCCTTCGCAAATGAACATAAAAGGAAACGACCAGATGACAACCAAAGTCATTGTAGATACCGATACTGGAATAGATGATGCGATGGGTTGCGCACTGGCCCTTCGGTCACCCGAGTTGGACGTTGTTGCATTCACGTCGATATTCGGAAATGTGAGTGTAGAGCTAACAACCGAAAACACCGCCTATCTCATGGAGGTTTTCGGTCGCACAGACATACCGCTGGCCAAGGGTGCTGGAGGCGGTTTGGTGGGAAAGCCAAACTACTCGCCTCATGTGCACGGTGATGACGGGGTTGGAAACGCGGGTTTCCCCCGCGCCAAGACAATCAAGCCGACGAAAGAATCCGCGGCAGAGTTGACAGTGGCGCTGGCGCGCGAATTTCCAGGTGAACTCACTTATGTTGCACTGGGCCCCTTGACCAATCTTGCGCTCGCGCTGGCGATAGATCCGGATCTTCCAAAGTATCTGCCCAATGTGGTGTGGATGGGCGGCAACGTCTGGGTGCCGGGCAACGTTACACCGGTTGCCGAGGCGGACGCCTGGCACGATCCTGAAGGCGCCCAAATGGTCCTCCAACAGCACGGCTGGAATATCACAATGGTGGGTTTAGATGTCACCGACGATACCCTGCTTGAAGAAGAGGATTTACGCCGTTTGGAAAAAGGTCCGGCCGAGGCGCAGTACATTGCAGCCATGATGCCTTTTTATATGGACTTCTATTCAAGGAAACTTGGTAAATTCGCCTGCGCGGCTCACTCGGCTTTGACGGTTGCCATAGTGGCCGACCCAAGCCTGATCATAGAATCGGAAATGCTGCCGGTGCAGGTTGAGCTCAATGGCAGTCTCACCCGCGGAATGACCGTCGCCGATCGACGGACAAACGGATCAAATGGGGGAAACCCGGAGTGGCCCGACACACCCTTAACAAACGTGTTGAAGGATGTACGGCGGGACGCGTTTGGGAAGATGTTCATGGATCGGATTTGCGGGAATTAGCCCAGCAGTCTGTCGCACAGAGCTTCAGGCCCTTGTTCCTTGTACCGATTGAAGATCTTGTAACCGGTCTTGCGCGAAATCCCGAACTCGCGGCATAGCGCACTCATGCCCTCTCCATCCAGAAGACGGGCGACAAAGCGTAGACGTTCCTCCATTACCGAACTCTCTTTCCAAGGCATCAACACCTCCGGCCAAATGACCAAAAGTGTTACCCATGTGTCCGGTACAAAATGTCACCTATGTCTCGGGTCTCTCAGGGGACGAAATCGGCTTTCGTCAAAAGGTATCGACATGAAGGTCGAAACGACCCGCTTCGCAAAGAAGCAGGTCTCCTGCGCGCGAGATTTGTTTACCGGCTGAGCCGGACGATCGCTATCCGATTTTCTGGCCGGTTTTGGCCCAGTCGGCGAGGAATGCGTCGAGGCCCTTGTCGGTCAGCGGGTGCTTGACCAGTGCTCTCAGTGTCGCCGGCGGAATGGTCGCCACGTCGGCGCCGATCAGCGCCGCGTCCTTGACGTGGTTGACGCTGCGGATCGAGGCCGCGAGGATTTCGGTCGCAAACCCGTAATTGTCGTAGATCTTGCGGATCTCGGCGATCAGGTCCATGCCGTCGACCGCCATGTCGTCGATGCGTCCGATGAACGGTGAAATGAAGGTGGCGCCGGCCTTGGCCGCTAGCAGTGCCTGGTTGGCGGAAAAACACAGCGTCACATTGGTCTTGTGGCCGGCCGATGTCAGCGCCTTGCAGGCCTTCAGGCCGGCCATGGTGAGCGGCAGCTTGATGCAGATATTGTCGGCGATTTCAGCGAGCACCGCTGCCTGGCTCATCATGCCGTCATAATCGGTGGCGGTGACTTCAGCCGAAACCGGACCGTCGACGATGGCGCAGATCTCCTTCGTCACCTCCATGATATCGCGGCCGGCTTTCATGATCAGCGAGGGATTGGTGGTGACGCCGTCCAGAAGACCCATATCGTTGAGTTCGCGAATTTCGTCCACATCGGCCGTATCGACAAAAAATTTCATGGTAATCCTCACCTGGTCTTCGGGTTTGCGGGCTATCGCGCTTTCCTTTAGTGCAAACGCGGGGCAAGGTCACCACCAAGATGACAGATTCGCCGCAATTCACCCTTGCGCAAACGCGACAGGCGATCGTGCCAGTGCTGGTTCCGATGCCCGCGGCGCGGCCCTATTCCTATGCGGTTCCGGAGGATATGGATGTACGGCCGGGATCGATCGTACAGGTGCCGCTGGGGCCGAGGCAGGTTTCGGGCGTCGTCTGGGACGGCGAGACCGACAGTGTCGATCCCGCCAAGCTGCGGCCGGTAACCCAGGTCTTCGACTGCCCGCCGATCTCGCCCGATATGCGGCGTTTCATCGACTGGGTCGCCGACTACACCCTGTCGCCGCCCGGCATGGTGGCGCGCATGGTGCTGCGGGTTCCGGCCGCCTTCGATCCTGAACCGCCCACCCAAGGCCTGCGGCTGGCGGACCGGCGGCCGGAGCGCATGACGGCGGCGCGGGCGCGGGTCATCGAACTGGCGCAGGACGGGCTGAGCTGGACGCGCAGCGGGCTGGCCCGTGCGGCGGGCGTGTCCGCCGGTGTGGTCGACGGCCTGGTCAAGCACGATGTCCTCGAGACGGTGCTGATCCCGCCGCAGCCAGTGGTCGCCGTCCCCGATCCCGAATATTACCGGCCCGATCTGAGCGCCGAACAGCGGGCCGCCGCCGACCGGCTCGTCGCGTCCGTCGGCGGTGCCGCATCGTCGGTGTGCCTGCTCGACGGGGTCACCGGCTCCGGCAAGACCGAGGTCTATTTCGAGGCCGTGGCCGAAGCCATCGCGCAGGGGCGGCAGGTGCTGATCATGCTGCCTGAAATTGCGCTGACGGCGGCCTTCCTGGAACGGTTCGAACAGCGCTTCGGATGCCGCCCGGCGCAATGGCATTCCGACGTTGCGCCGCGCATGCGCGAAAAGGTCTGGCGCCAGACGGCGACCGGCGATGTCCGGGTGGTGGCGGGGGCGCGCTCGTCGCTGTTCCTGCCATTTGCCGAACTCGGTCTGATCGTGGTCGATGAAGAACATGATCTGGCCTACAAGCAGGAGGACCGGGTGTTCTACAATGCCCGCGACATGGCGGTGGTGCGCGGCCATCTGGGCGGGTTTCCGGTGGTGCTGGCGTCAGCGACGCCATCCGTCGAAAGCCGGGTCAATGCCGATGCCGGCAAATATCGGCGCATCCATCTGCCTGAACGTTTCGGCGGCGCGGCATTGCCGGAGCTCGGCCTGATCGACCTGCGCCGCGCGGCGCCGGCGCGGGGCGGATTCCTGTCGCCCGTCTTGCTCGAGGACATCGGCAAAACGGTCGAAAGGGGCGAACAGGCACTGCTCTTCTTGAACCGGCGCGGTTACGCGCCGCTGACCCTGTGCCGGGTCTGCGGCCACCGGTTCGAGTGTCCCGACTGCTCGGCCTGGCTGGTCGAGCATCGTTTTCGCGGCCAGTTGCAGTGCCACCATTGCGGCTACAGCGAAAGGGTGCCGGAGGCCTGTCCGGAGTGCGGCACGCTGGATCATCTGGTCGCCTGCGGGCCCGGCGTCGAACGCATTGCCGAGGAGGTGGACCGGCATTTTCCCGATGCCAGGACCATCGTGCTTTCGTCGGACATGATGGGCGGTGTGACGCGGCTGCGTCTCGAGCTTGAAGCCATCGCCCAGGGCGAAGCGGACATCGTGGTCGGCACACAGCTTGTCGCCAAGGGGCACAATTTTCCGATGATGACGCTTGTCGGCATCGTCGATGCGGATCTCGGACTGGGCAGCGGCGATCCGCGAGCCGCCGAGCGCACGTTTCAACTGCTGTCGCAGGTGACGGGCCGGGCGGGGCGGACCGGGCGGCACAGCCGCGGGCTGTTGCAGACCTACCAGCCGATGCATCCGGTGATGCAGGCCATCATCTCCGGCGATCCGGAGGCGTTCTACGCCCGCGAAATCGAGGAACGTGAACGCGCGGGGCTGCCGCCCTTCGGCCGGCTGGCGGCGCTGATCGTTTCGGCCAATGACCGGCTGACATCGGAGACCCACGCGCGCGGATTGCGGCAGGCGGCGCCGCGAACCCGCGACATCACGGTTCTGGGGCCGGCCGAAGCGCCGATGGCGCTGATTCGCGGACGGCACCGGTTCCGGCTGCTGGTGCACGGTAACCGGCAGGCCGATATCCAGGCTTTCGTCAGGACGATGATCGAAAAGGGTCCAAAACAGAGAGGCTCGGTGCGCGTGCAGGTGGATATCGATCCGCAGAGCTTCATGTGATGGTCCATGATCCGGGGGGTGACAGATGATCGAATTCTATTGGCCGGCGACGACGGGCGAGTGGCTGGCCTTTGCGGTGGCGCTGATCACGGTCGGCTTCGGCCTGCTGCTTTTCATCATGCCGCGGCTGTCCTTGCGGATCCTGCGTTTGCAGACCATGCCCGACCATCCCGATGCCGTTGCCGAGGGCCGCGGCACCATGGCCGGCTTCTATCTGGCCAGCGGCCTGTGCTGCCTTGTGCTGGCGCAGCCTTTTCTCTACCTGCTGCTGGGTCTCGGCTGGGCCTTCACGGCGCTCGGGCGGCTGCTGTCCATCCTGGTTGATCGGGCCGGCTCGCGGTTCAACGGGATCTCGCTGCTGATCGAAACGGTGCTGGCGGTTCTGCCGCTCGCCTATGTGTTCGGGTTCATCTGAACTGGCTGCGGTGATTTCTTGTGATTCCATGGCGATAATGCGAAACTCTGCGGAAAGCGCGAGCTTGGGTGTGTTGCGAGTCCCACGGACGTGTGCTAGACGAACCACGAATTTCGGATGAGGGGTCAATCCAGTCGTCACCTGTCTGAGAAAAATCGAAATAAATTCAAGGGTTTGACGGGTTTTTCGACTCTGACACCGAATCCCTGAATTCAGCCCAGAGACTGATGTGCCCGTGGCAGACACAACTTCGCTCATTTCAGGTGTTGCAGAACGATATGCGTCATCGCTTTTCGAACTGGCGCTGGAAGCCAATTCGACGGAGGCCATCGGCACCGAACTGACGCGGCTCGAAGCGCTTATCGCCGACAGCGAGGATTTCAGGCGGCTGATCACCAGCCCCGTTTTTTCCGCGGAGGACCAGCTCAAGGCGATCAGCGCGATCGCCGACAGGGCCGGCTTTGAAGGACTTGTCGGCAATTTCCTGCGGGTCGTCGCCGGCAATCGCCGGCTGTTTGCGGTGCCCGGCATCATCCGGGCTTATCGGGCGATCGACGCCCGGCATCGCGGCGAGGTCTCGGCCGAGGTCACCTCCGCCCATGCGCTGACGGCCGAACAGGAAGCCGAATTGAAAGCGGCGCTGGAAAGCGTCACCGGCAAAGACGTGGCAATCCATGTCACCGTCGACCCGTCACTGATGGGCGGTCTGATCGTCAAGGTCGGATCGCGGCAGATTGACACATCCCTTCGTTCAAAACTCTCTACGCTCAAGCTTGCACTGAAAGAGGTCGGCTGATGGACATCCGCGCCGCGGAAATCTCCGCAATACTCAAAGACCAGATCAAGAATTTCGGCCAGGAGGCGGAAGTCTCGGAAGTCGGCCAGGTGCTGTCCGTCGGTGACGGTATCGCCCGTGTCTACGGCCTCGACAATGTTCAGGCCGGTGAGATGGTCGAATTCCCCGGCGGTATTCGCGGCATGGCGCTGAACCTTGAGGCCGACAATGTCGGCGTCGTGCTGTTCGGCTCCGACCGCGACATCAGCGAAGGCGACACGGTCAAGCGGACCGGCGCGATCGTCGACGTTCCCGTCGGCAAGGAACTGCTGGGGCGTGTTGTCGACGCGCTTGGCAATCCGATCGACGGCAAGGGCCCGATCGAGGCCAAGGAGCGGGCGCGTGTCGATGTCAAGGCGCCCGGCATCATTCCGCGCCGCTCGGTGCAGGAGCCGATGTCGACGGGCCTGAAGGCGATCGACGCGCTGATCCCCATCGGCCGCGGCCAGCGCGAACTGGTCATCGGCGACCGCCAGACCGGCAAGACCGCCATCATTCTCGACACGATCCTCAACCAGAAGCCGATCCATGAGAGCGGGCCGGAGAGCGAGAAGCTCTATTGCGTCTATGTCGCCGTCGGCCAGAAACGGTCGACCGTCGCGCAGTTCGCCAAGGTGCTGGAGGAGCGCGGCGCGCTGGACTATTCCATCATCATCGCGGCGACCGCCTCGGACCCGGCGCCGATGCAGTTTCTGGCGCCGTTCGCCGGCTGCGCCATCGGCGAATATTTCCGCGACAACGGGATGCATGCGCTGATCGGCTATGACGATCTTTCCAAACAGGCGGTGTCCTATCGCCAGATGTCGCTGCTGCTGCGCCGCCCGCCGGGCCGCGAAGCCTATCCCGGCGACGTTTTCTACCTGCATTCGCGGCTGCTCGAGCGAGCCGCCAAGCTCAATGACGAGAACGGCTCCGGCTCGCTGACGGCACTGCCGGTCATCGAAACGCAGGGCAATGACGTTTCGGCCTTCATTCCGACCAATGTGATTTCGATCACCGACGGCCAGATCTTCCTGGAGACCGACCTGTTCTATCAGGGCATCCGCCCGGCCGTGAATGTCGGCCTGTCGGTGTCGCGCGTCGGCTCGTCGGCGCAGATCAAGGCGATGAAACAAGTTGCCGGCTCGATCAAGGGTGAACTTGCCCAGTATCGCGAGATGGCGGCGTTCGCCCAGTTCGGCTCCGATCTGGACGCCTCGACCCAGCGCCTTCTCAACCGCGGAGCGCGCCTCACTGAACTTTTGAAACAGCCGCAATTCTCGCCGCTGAAGACCGAAGAGCAGGTGGCGGTCATCTATGCCGGCGTCAACGGCTATCTCGACGATCTTCCGGTCGAGGAAGTCGGTAAGTTCGAAGAGGGGCTGCTGGCCCATATGCGGGGCGACGGCAAGGAAATCCTGGACACGATCCGCGCCGAAAAGGCGATCAGCGACGAGGTCGCCAAACAGCTCAAGGCGGCCATCGATACCTATGCCAAGTCCTTTGCCTGAGTTTTCAAGGGACGGAACCCCAGCAACGGGCGGATAGCGGATGCCTTCACTTAAGGATCTGAGAAACCGGATCGCCACCGTCAAGGCGACGCAGAAGATCACCAAGGCGATGCAGATGGTCGCCGCGGCGAAGCTTCGGCGCGCCCAGGAAGCGGCGGAGGCGGCGCGGCCCTATTCGCAGCGCATGAGTGCGGTGCTGGCCAATATTGCCAGTGCGGTTACGGAAGAACACGACACGCCGCATCTGATGACCGGCACGGGCGAGGACGTCACGCATTTGCTCGTCGTGTGCACGGCCGAGCGCGGCCTGTGCGGCGGCTTCAATTCGCAGATCGCGCGGCTCGCCCGCGAGCGTATCGAGGCCCTGCAGGCCGAAGGCAAGGAAATCAAGATTCTGTGCGTCGGCAAAAAGGGATACGATATCCTGAAACGGCAATATGAGCCGCTGATCATCGACCGCATCGACCTGCGTGAGGTCAAGCGCATCGGCTTTGCCAATGCGGATGATATCGCCCGCCGGATCATCGATCTGTTTCACCATGGCGGGTTCGACATCTGCACGCTGTTCTATTCGGAATTCAAGTCGGTGATCAGCCAGATTCCGACGGCTCAGCAGATCATTCCGGCCGGAACCGGCGATGCGGCGGCCGAACAGGCCAATGGCGGCGCCGTCTATGAATATGAGCCGGATGCCGAGACCATTCTCAACGATCTTATTCCGCGCAACATCGCCGTGCAGATATTCAGTGCGCTCTTGGAAAACAGCGCTTCCGAGCAGGGCGCGCGGATGAGCGCGATGGACAATGCGACCCGCAATGCCGGCGAGATGATCGACAAGCTGACGCTGAACTACAACCGGCAGCGCCAGGCGCAGATCACCAAGGAACTGATTGAAATCATTTCGGGCGCGGAAGCGCTCTAGGGAACCTGAAAGAGGGTTAGGACGACATGGCTAAGGCAGCGACCTCAAAAACCGCCGGTGCGGCGGAAAAAGTCATCGACGCAACCGGCGTCAAGGGAACCATCACACAGGTCATCGGCGCCGTCGTCGACGTTGCTTTCGAAGATCACCTGCCGCCCATTCTCAACGCTCTGGAAACCGACAATCTGGGCAATCGCCTGGTGCTCGAAGTGGCGCAGCATCTGGGCGAAAACACCGTGCGGACGATCGCCATGGACTCCTCGGAAGGCCTGGTGCGCGGACAGGACGTGTTCGACACCGGCGCGCCGATCTCCGTTCCGGTCGGCGCGGAGACCCTCGGGCGCATCATGAATGTGATCGGCCAGCCGATCGATGAAGCCGGTCCCGTGGTGAGCACGGCGGAACGCGCCATCCACCAGGATGCGCCGGCCTATGTGGATCAGTCGACGGAAGCGGAAATCCTGGTGACCGGCATCAAGGTCGTGGACCTGCTGGCACCCTATGCCAGGGGCGGCAAGATCGGCCTGTTCGGCGGCGCCGGCGTCGGCAAGACGGTTCTGATCCAGGAACTGATCAACAATGTTGCCAAGGCGCATGGCGGCTACTCGGTGTTCGCCGGTGTCGGCGAGCGCACCCGTGAAGGCAACGACCTTTACTGGGAGATGATCGAATCGGGCGTCAACAAGGATCCGAAGGAGAACAACGGATCGACGGAAGGCTCCAAATGCGCGCTGGTCTTCGGCCAGATGAACGAGCCGCCCGGCGCTCGCGCCCGCGTCGCGCTGACCGGGCTGACGATTGCCGAACAGTTCCGTGACGAGGGCCAGGACGTGCTGTTCTTCGTCGACAATATTTTCCGTTTCACCCAGGCCGGCTCGGAAGTGTCGGCGCTGCTTGGCCGTATTCCGTCCGCCGTCGGCTACCAGCCGACGCTGGCAACCGATATGGGCACGATGCAGGAACGCATCACCACCACCAACAAGGGCTCGATCACCTCGGTTCAGGCGGTCTATGTCCCGGCCGACGACCTGACCGACCCGGCGCCGGCGACCTCCTTTGCCCACCTGGATGCAACGACCGTTCTCAACCGGGCGATTTCCGAAAAGGGCATCTATCCGGCCGTCGATCCGCTGGATTCGACGTCGCGCATGCTCGATCCGATGATTGTCGGCCAGGAGCATTACGAGGTCGCACGCAGCGTCCAGTCGGTGCTGCAGCGCTACAAGTCGCTGCAGGACATCATCGCCATTCTCGGCATGGACGAACTATCGGAGGACGACAAGCTGACCGTGGCGCGCGCCCGCAAGATCGAACGCTTCCTGTCGCAGCCCTTCTTCGTGGCCGAGGTCTTCACCGGCGCCGCCGGACAGCTGGTCGATCTGGAAGATACGATCAAGAGCTTCAAGGGGCTTGTCGAAGGCGAGTATGACCATTTGCCGGAGGCCGCGTTCTACATGGTCGGCGGCATCGATCAGGCGATCGAAAAGGCTCAGAAACTTGCGGCGGAAGCTGCCTAGGAAGGGACCGGTCGGGTGGCCTGTGGGGCCGCCCGCAAACCCTGCAACAGTGAAGTAACGACCCATGGCTGACAGTTTCAATTTCGAACTCGTGTCTCCCGAGCGCTTGCTGCTTTCAGAAGCCGCCACCGAAGTGATCATTCCCGGCGCCGACGGCGAAATGACCGTCATGGCCAGCCATGCCCCGGTGATGACGACGGTCAATCCGGGGATTGTCGAAGTCCGGGCGGCGTCCGGCTCGACCAATCGCTATGTGGTCTTCGGCGGCTTCGCCGATATTCTGCCGGATGGCTGCACGGTGCTTGCCGAATCGGCCGTTCATGTCGATGATATCGACCGTGAGGCGCTGCAACAGCGCATTCAGAACACGCGGGAAGATCTGCAGGACGCCAAGACCGATGCCGAAAAGTCGCGCATCGCCGAACGCCTCGATCATCTGACGACCCTGCAAAACGCCGTCTGACGCCTTTACCTTCAGATTATCTGATGAGCGCGGTTGCCATTCACGCGGTTTTGCGTGGTCATGGGTGGTGATGACGCTGTAGGTTAGCGACATGGGCTGGAAAAATCTGTCGATGATGGGCAAGATTTTCGCGGCGATCTTCGCCACGGCCATCTTCGTTGTGTTGACAATGGCCGTGCTGATCGCTCTTTCGATGCGTTCCGGATTTTCCGTCTATCTATTGTCCGCGGAGATTGAAAAGACGCTGCCCGTTCAGGAAGGGCTGGTCAGGGACTATGACGCGGCGAGCGGTGGCTGGCCGATGCTGGACGGCTCCATGGACAACTGGCTGCAATATACCAAGCAATTCATGGACAGAGCCAATCCGGGCCTGCACAGGCGCCTGCGCGGGGGCGATCCAATGAAAATCGGTCACCGGATGGTGCTGCAGGATGCACAAAGGCGGATCGTGGCCGGGAAGCTCCTCACCGGCGGGGTTTCGCTCGAAAGGCCGCTGATTGCGGCTGATGGCCGGCATGCCGGCCAGACAGTCGGATATTTCGTCCTGGCCTCGCCGAGTTCGGGTCAATCGCTCATCGACGGGCTTTACCTTCGCGGACAGCTTTGGACGCTTGCCATATCGGTTCTGGCCACACTGACCCTGTCGGGCATTGCGGCCTATTTCCTGGCGCGCCACCTGGTTTCCCCGTTGCGGGCGCTCACCACCGGCACGGAAGTTCTGGCAAAGGGCGATTACTCCAGGCGAATGCAGACCGACGGCAGGCGTGATGAGGTGGGACGGTTGATCGACTGTTTCAACAAGCTGGGCGACAGTCTGGAAGCTGCGACACGGGCCGAACGGCAGTGGATTTCGGATACATCCCATGAGCTCAAAACTCCGATTGCCGTGTTGCGGGCGGAAATCGAAGCGATTCAGGACGGTATCAGGCAGTCGGACGAGACGTCTCTGGCCACATTGCATGGGGCGGTGACGCGACTGGCCGACCTTGTCGAAGACCTCAATGATCTTTCCCTTGCGCGTGAGGGCAAACTGGTTACCGACCTGCGCCGCGAGGACCTCTCGCAGCTTGTTCGCAATGCCGCCGAGGGTTCGCGCGGGCTTATCGAAGAAGCGGGCCTGCAACTCGAGACAGACATTGAACCGGGGATCATGGCCGATTGCGATGCGCGGCGACTGGTGCAGACGATTTCCAACCTTCTGGACAATTCGCGGCGGTACACGGCGGCTCCGGGTCTGGTCCGGGTTACGCTGGAGCGCGTCGAATCCGGCGTGCAGATTGCCGTTGTCGACAGCGCGCCGGCGCCGCCCGAGGCAGCCCTCGGGCAACTGTTCGACCGGTTCTACCGGGTCGATGCGTCGCGGGCGCGCATCCTTGGCGGCTCCGGTCTGGGGCTTGCCATATGCCGTTCCATCGTCGAAGGGCACAAGGGACAGATCCGGACGACCCGTTCGACGCTGGGCGGGCTGAGCGCGCTTGTAGATCTGCCGCCTGCAGAGATTGAAAATGCTGCATAACCGGCACATTTTCATCGTCGAGGACGAAGCGGCCCTGGCGTCGGTGCTGGAGGATTATCTGACCTATGAGGGCGCGCGGGTGAGTGTTCTCAACAAGGGGGTCGGAGCGCTCGAAGCCATACTAACCGCCAAGCCCGATCTGGTGATTCTCGATGTGATGCTGCCGGATGTCGACGGTTTGACGCTGTGCCGGGAGATCCGGGCGAAAAGCGATATGCCCATCATCCTGGAAAGCGCCCGGACCGAAGAGCTCGACCGCCTGCTGGGTCTCGATCTCGGTGCGGACGACTATATCTGCAAGCCATGGTCTCCGCGGGAGGTTGTTGCCCGTGCGCGCGCCGTCCTGCGGCGCAGCGGGCCGGCCCAGATGGGTCCCGGGGAGAGCGGGCTCGCCCTCGATACCGAAACATGGACGGCGACGCTGGACGGCCGCCCTCTGGAATTGACCCGCCGGGAATTTCAGCTTCTGCAGGTTCTGTCCCAAAGACCCGGCCGGGTCTATTCGCGAAACCAGTTGCTGAATATTGTCTTTGCCGACGAGCGGTCCGTTTTTGAGCGCACGGTTGACAGCCACATCAAGAATATCCGCAACAAGGTAAAGGCCATCGATCCGCAGGTCGAATGCATCCGGTCGGTCTACGGCGTGGGCTATGCCTTCGAAGTGGATCGGGTTGCCGGATCGCCTGAAAGCGGCCATCCGGCTTAGAGCATTCTTCAGCGCGCGTGCGCATACACGGGATTGTGGTTGCCAATTCTGAGAACAGCAACAGGCGCCAAAGCGGAGACGGCGCCGCTGCCGTCTCCGCTGCTGCTGCCGGCATTCTGGGGTGGCTTGATGAGGCACCGACAGCCCTCGTCCATTTCTCCACCTTTGGTTCCTCTGGCTCTCGCCCTCAGGGTGTCGGTGGAGTGGTCCTTGAAGAGCCGATCGACTTGCCGTGATGGTCAGAACGCAATGCGGGTGATCCCGCCATTCCGGCCCTTTTCAGGGCGCTGTACCATTGTCCGGTCTTCGCGATTCGGCTCCCGCCAACCTTGTAGGCCAGAGTCCTGCCATACAAAGTTGAAGCGAGTACGCAGGAATTATGGAGCGAGTGTGGATTTGCGCGGATATCAAGCCGCGGTGGTCAAAACCGATTCTCTCTATTGCTCCAGTGCTCGTCGCACCGCGGCCGAGGCATGCAGCGCGGTTGTGTCATATGTCGGCAGCACCGCTGTTGCCGGATCGACGATCATGGTGATTTCCGTGCAGCCGAGAATGACGGCTTCGGCACCGACCGCCGCGAGGTCGGTCATGATATCGCCAAAGACCTGCGTCGATTCATCGGTGACCGATCCGAGGCACAGTTCCTCATAGATGATGCGGTGGATTGCGGTCCGTGCTTCGGCGCCGGGCACCACCACCTGCAGGCCGAACCGGTCTTCCAGGCGGTTACGGTAAAAGGCCTGCTCCATGGTGAACCGGGTTCCCAGAAGCGCAACCTTCCCAATCCCGTCGCCTGCTACGGCGTGACCGGTCGGATCGGCAATATGCAGGACAGGCAGGCCGGAGCGGGTTTCGATCTCGCCGGCGACCTTGTGCATCGTGTTGGTGGCGATGACCAGGAACGCCGCACCGGCGGATTTGAGGCCATGCGCCGCCTCCGCAAGAATGTCTGCCGTGCCGGCCCAGTCGCCGGCATGCTGACGGCGTTCGATCTCGTGAAAATCGACCGAATGCATCAGGATGCTTGCCGAATGCAGGCCGCCGAGCCGCGCCTTTGCCTCCTCGTTCATCAGCCGGTAGTAGAGCGCCGTCGATTCCCAGCTCATGCCGCCCAGGAGGCCGATCAGCTTCACGGGGCGGTTCCGGAAAGATGTGCGAAGGCGGCAACCACCTGCTCATAGACCTTTCGCTTGAACGGAACCACCGAGTCGGGCAGGCCCTCCATCGGTTTCCAGGCCCACAGGTCGAATTCCGCCTTGTGGCCGCCGGGCGGCGGATTGATGGCGATCTCGTCTTCCCGGCCCTCGAACCGGAAGGCGAACCAGCGCTGGGTCTGACCGCGATATTTTCCCTTGAGCGCGATACCGACCAGATCCGCAGGCAGATCGTAATTGATCCATTCGGGCGCCTCGCAGAGCAGCCGAATGCTGTGCATCCCGGTCTCCTCAAGCAGTTCGCGCCGCGCGGCATCGAGCGGCGCCTCGCCCTTGTCGATCCCGCCCTGGGGCAGTTGCCACAGATGCTGGCTGTCGAGCAGTTCACTGTCGCTTCCGGCGATCCGCCGCCCGGTCCATGCAAGACCCTCGGCATTGAGCACCAGGATGCCGACGCAGGGGCGATAGGGAAGGGTGGACGCTTTGTGTTTCTTTTTGGACATCGCGCTAATATCTTTCCGGATCGTCGGCGAGCGCCGAGACGGCGACGATCTCGATGCCGCGAGCCCGTGCCTCATTGGCCCAGGCGGCCACCGCATCGACACTGACATCGAAGGCCGAGGCGACGGCGATGGCCTTGCCGTTTCGGCGGGCGATCCGCTCCACCTCGTCGAGGCGTTTCAGGATTTCCGTCCGATCGAGGTCTTGGTCAATCACCATATCGCCCTCGGCATAGGGAACGCCGACGGCTGATGCGATGGTGCCGGTCAAGGTCTGTGCCGAGGTACCGTCATCGAGGAACAGAACGCCACGCTCTGCCAGATCGCGCATGACGGCTTCCGTCGCGGCGGCATCCGACAGGAACCGTCCGCCCATGAAATTCATGATTCCCGTATAGTTGCTGATCCGCGCCATGGCCCAGTGAAGGTCGGCGAGATTTTGCTGTGGCCCGTCCGCAACGATCAAGGTGTGCGGGCCCGGATCGTTGCGCGGGTAGTCGAAGGGCTCGAACGGGATCTGCAGCAGCACTTCATGGCCGGCGCGGCGTGCCTCCTGCAGCCAGCGCTGCAGGCTGTTGCCGCTGGCCGCAAAGGCCAGCGTGATCTCCGCCGGCAGGGTGGCGATCGCATATTGGGTGCCGGTCTGGCTGAGCCCGAGCCCACCGACGACGATTGCCATGCGGGTTCCACGGGCGCCGGACCAGGGCCGGGCATAGGCGTCCATCGCCCGCCGGCCGTCGGCGCCAATGACCGGCAGGCGGCCGAACTCCGTGTTTTCGAGCAATTCGGGGATGGGAAGATGGGCAACGGCCGCGTTCTGCCCGATCGGGTTGGCTGCCGACAGGATCAGCGGGCCGTCACCATCGCGATTACGCGGCGAAATCGTCGTGACGACATTGCCGCTGCCGGTCAGCGTCCGTTTGATATCGGCACCGGAACTGCCGGATTGCCGATCGGCCGATACGTCGCGATCGTTTGTGCTGTCCGGCTGCGCCGCTTCGGCCATGGCCTGCGGTGCAGTCGCCTGGGTCGTCTCTGGAGAGGGAGCCGCCGGTTTGCGCAGATCGCTTTGCTGAAAGGCAAACACGCCGGCACCGGCAAAAATCGCCACAAAAGCAATCGCAATCGTCCACTGCCCGGCCGACAGTTTGTTTTTCCGCCCCGATCGACCGCTCCCGCGATGTTGACCGAGCGGTTTGTCGAGATCGGAGCCAGTATTCACAAATGCGGTCCGGGCTGAAGAACCGGCCATTCCCGGTGGGGAATGGCCGCGTTTCTATTCGGTTTTGGTGCCGATCTTTTCGGCGCTCTCGATCTTGCTGGCCGCCTGATCGGGGCTTGGCGGATATGACGGATCGGTCTTTTCGCCTCTGATCAGGGCCAGAGCAAAGCCGAGCTGCTCGTCGTCCTCGGCCTCCGGCGGAACATAGGCGATGGAGCCCGATCCCTCTTCGGTCTCGTCCTGGCCCTGGATGTGGCCCCTGAGTTCCGATTCGCCGGTCTGCCGGATTCGCCCCTGCAATTCCTCCGGCAATGGCTGCTGGACCAGGATGTCGGGTTCGATGCCGGTGCCCTGGATGGATTTCCCCGACGGCGTGTAATAAAGCGCCGTCGTCAGCCGCAGCGCGCCGTTCTCGCCGAGCGGGATGATGGTCTGGACCGAGCCCTTGCCGAAGGACCGGGTTCCGACGACCGTCGCCCGCCTGTGATCCTGCAGCGCGCCGGCGACGATCTCCGAGGCACTGGCGGAGCCGCCATTGACCAGCACAACGATCGGCTTGCCGTCGGTCAGGTCGCCCGGACGGGAATTGTAGCGCCGTGTCTCCTCCGGATTGCGGCCGCGCGTCGAAACGATTTCACCGCGATCCAGAAATGCGTCGGTAACGTTGATGGCCTGGTCCAGAAGACCGCCGGGATTAAGCCGCAGATCCAGGACGAATCCTTTCAGCTTGTCATCCGGAACCTCGTCCTCGATTGTGTCGATGGCAGCTTCCAGATCGTCATAGGTCTTTTCGGTAAACGAGATGACCCGGACATATCCGATGTCTTCCTCAACCCGGAACTTGACCGCCTTGACCTTGATGATGGCGCGGGTGATGGTAATGTCGATCGGCGCGTCGGCGCCCTCGCGCAGGATCGTCAGATCGATGGAGGAACCGACCGGACCGCGCATTTTCTCAACCGCCTGGGTGAGGTTGAGGCCGCGCACGGGCTCGCCGTCGATTTCCGAGATCAGGTCGCCTGCCAGCACACCGGCCCGCGATGCGGGTGTGTCGTCGATCGGGGTGATGACCTTCACCAGTTCGCTGTCGGCATCCAGCGTCACCTCAATGCCAAGCCCGCCGAATTCGCCGCGCGTCTGGGTGCGCATCTCGTCGGCATCCTTGGCATTGAGAAAGCTGGAATGCGGGTCGAGCGACGTCAGCATGCCGTTGATGGCATTTTCGACCAGATCGCTCTCCTCCGGCGGCGTGACATATTGGGCGCGGACGCGCTCGAAGACATCGCCGAAGATGGAGAGCTGCTTGTAGGTTTCCGAATTCGCCGCCACGGCAGAGGCGCCGAAGGAATGCAGTGCGGTGACGGAGACGGCTCCGATCAGGGCCCCGGCGGCAAGAAGTGTTATCTTACGAATCATTGCTTACCCTTCCAGAAGGATTGCTGGCCCACCAGGGGCCGGGATCGACGGGTTTTCCGCCTTTTCTGAACTCAATGTAGAGTGTCGGCTCACTTGAGGCCAGTATCAATACGGATGCGGAGGCAACTCTTTGCTTGGCATCCATTCTGCCGACCGGCTCGCCGGCCACGACAAATTGCCCGATATCGGCGCTGATGCTGCCCATACCGGCCAGAACGAGATGAAAATCATCGCCCGCATTGAGGATCAGGAGCTGACCGTAGGAGCGGAACGGCCCCGAATATACCACCCAACCGTCGGCCGGTGCCGTCACGATTGCGTCATGTCCGGTTGAAACCATCATGCCCTGCAGGGGGCGTCCGGTTCCGTCATCATCGCCGAAACTGGCTGCGAGCTGGCCGGCGACCGGCATTTCCAACTTGTTTTTCAGGTCCGAAAAGGCAAAGGCCGGCGCAAAACGATTGGCGTCCAGTACGCCTTCATTCGCCAGTTGCCGGGCGCGGTCGCGTTGTTGTTGCGTTTTGGCCGCATGTTCCCTCTCGGCGATCTGTGCTTCCCGGGCGGCCTTTTTGACCGATTCAATCTGCCTGCCCAGTGTGACGATGAGATCTTCCATGCTTTCGGCGCGCTCGGCCAGCCTCTGGGCAGCTTCTGATTCGGCCACCAGTTTCTGGCGATTCTCCTGCGCCAGCTTTTGCTTTTCGGCCAGCAGCAAAGTGAGTTTTTCCTCTTCCTCGGCCTGTTCCTCCAGGGTGGCGATCAACCGCTCGCGCTCATTGGCGATCGAGGCGCGGATTGTCGTCAGTTCCTCAAGATCCCGGGCAAGGCGCTCGGCCCGTTCGCGGATTTCCGGGACGACGGCCCCCAGCAGGATGGCGCTACGCACCGATGACAGCGCGTCTTCGGGGCTCACCAGCAGCGCCGGGGGAGGGTTGCGCCCCATGCGTTGCAGGGCGGCCAGCACCTCGGCCAGCGTGCCGCGGCGGGCCCGCAGAGACGCCCGCAGATCGGTGTCGCGGCTGCGCAGGCTCGCCATGCGCAATTCGCTTTCCGAGATGTCGGCCGTCAGCTTCTTCTGGGTCTTGGCGGTCTGGATCAGCGCCGTTCGCAGGGTCGCCTGGTCTTTCTTCAGCGCCTTGATGCTGGTTTCAAGCTGCTGGCGCCTTTCCTTCGACAGGTCAATGTCGGCGGCAATCTGCTCCAGCTCGTTGCGTCCCTCTTCGCGCTGCCTGTTGAGGGCTTCAATGCGTGCTCTGTCCGCCAGGTCGGTCTGCGTCTGTGCGTCGTTTTGGACAGCTGCGGGCGCTTGTGCGGTCTGGGATGCCGCCGGCAGGGACAGACAGGTCGCGACGGCAAATGTCATGAGAAAGACGGTCGCTTGCCGGCTGGTCTTTTCTGTTCCGAATTCTGTGTCCCGCATGACCCGAATCATAAAGCAATGTGTTGGTTGCCGCCACCGGAGCGCGTTGTGATGAGATCGGGCGTGGCACACAAGCGTGGCACGGATAAGGCGGGATGCCGGCGAATCACCGACACATAGGTTCAATGGTCACCACAGCCTAATGTCGCCGCGCCTGGACAATCGATCCGACCACCGTCTCCTCGCCCAGCGCCTTCAAGGCTTCCAGCCGGTGCAGCCCTTCGACCAGAACAAAGCGGTTCTGGCCGTTGCGCACCAGAATCGGTGTCCGCTGGCCGTTTTCCAACATGCTTTCGGCGATCTCGGTGACGACCGCCGGGTCGAGCGTTTTCATCCGCTTGACCGGAACATAGATGTCTTCGATCTTCAGGGTGATGCTTTGCATGATGGCGCAGTGTATCACCTTTGGCAGCAGTGGACACGCCCCGATATGCGAAATGCGGAGCCGGACATTCAGGTGCGATGGCAACCGCGATGGTAGGGGTGCCCGGCCTGAATGGTTGCGGCCCGGTAGAGCTGTTCGGCCAGCAGGATGCGCACCAGTTGATGCGGCCATGTCATGTTGCCGAAGGCGATCACCGCGTCGGCCTTTTGCTGCAGCGCCGGATCGTGACCGTCGGCGCCGCCGATGGCGATGACGAGGTCGCGCCGGCCGGCATCGCGCCAGCGGCCGAGCATGGCGGCGAATTGCTCCGAATCGGGCGTCTTTCCCCGTTCGTCAAGGAGCAGCAGAACAGCGTTTTCGGGCAGGAATTTCTGCAGGATCGCGGATTCTTCGCGCTGGCGCGTCGCGCCGTTGGCGGCCCGGCTTTCCGGGCATTCGACGATACGGTTGAATTCAAGGCCGAGCGGCGCGCCGGTTTTGGAAAATCGCTCGATATAGCGCGCCGAAAGCTCTCTCTCGGGACCGGCTTTCAGCCGGCCCACGGCATGGATCGTAATTCGCATCGCGCCTCGCATTAATCCCCGTTACGGCAACGGGGATCGAACGCCCGTGCTAATGCACCGTGTCCTCTTCGATTTCAGGGGCCATCCACATTTTTTCAATGCTGTAGAATTCCCTGATTTCGGGGCGGAACACGTGAATGATGATGTCTCCGGTGTCGATCAGCACCCAGTCGCCCTGGGCAAGACCTTCGACCTTGGCCCGACCAAGCCCGGTGGATTTGAGATCGCGCAACAGGTGATCGCAGATGGCCGTCACATGGCGCGTCGACCGCCCTGACGCCACGACCATGTAATCGCCCAGTGCCGATTTGCCCGCAATGTCGATGGAGACAACGTCTTCTGCCTTGGATTCCTCGAGGCTGGCGAGGACCAGTTTCAACGCATGGATCGCGGCGGTACCGCTTTCCAGTGCGGATGCGGAAATGCCCGGAGCACTTCCCTTGCTATGTGCTGTTCTCAGCGTATTTCCTTTCCGTAACAGAACAAGCCTTGCATGTTTGCCTGATCGGGCGTTTCGATGCGAATCGGCGGAATTGCCGGCACCGAGGCCCCGCCATCCCGGCCCCGCGCAACAGCTGGTTGCGACTCAGTCGGGCATAAACGCGGCAAACACAGCAAAAGATAGGCATGGAAAGCTGACGGTTTCAAGACAAAGCTCATCACGTTTTGAAAGCGGGTCTTGCATTGCCGGCGCGAAGCGCCGCCCGATTCGCTCCGGCCCGTGGCGGGAATGGCTCACCGGGCCGCGGCTTCGCCATCGCGGATCGCGGTGGATGACAGTGGCGAACGGCGGCCGTGAATGAACGTCCAGGCCGGCGCCGGCATGCGGGCAAGCGCGCCCGCATCGTCCTCATCGACCCGGGCATGGCCGAAGGTTTTCGCCATCACCGAGGACAGGTAGGACAGTGTCGAACCGGGCCGATCGATGACGGCGATCGGCACCGTGTTGGCGATCTCCTGCCAGTCCTGCCACCGGTGAAATTCCGCCAGATTGTCGGCGCCCATGATCCAGACGAAATCGACGCCGCGGTTGCGTGCCACGATGAATTTCAGCGTTTCGGCCGTATAGCGCAGCTGATGGGCCGCCTCGAAGGCGGTGAATTTGACGCGCCGGTCCGAGATCAGCGCCCTGCTCCAGGCCAGTCGCTTCGAAAGACCGGGCAGTTTGCCGTTTTCCTTCAACGGGTTGCCCGGCGTGATCATCCACCAGAGCTGGTCGATCCGCAGCCGGCGCAGGGCGGTTTCGGCGACCAGAAGATGGCCGTCATGCGGCGGGTTGAAGGACCCGCCGAACAACCCCACCGCCATGCCCCTTTCGGCGTGCGGCATGCGCAGGAAGGGCGCCGGAAGATTCGGCCTGCCTGTCACGGACGGGTCTGGCCGGACCCGTGCACCTCGTATTTGAACGAGGTGAGCTGTTCGACGCCGACCGGGCCCCTTGCATGCATCTTGCCGGTGGCGATGCCGATCTCGGCGCCCATGCCGAATTCGCCGCCATCGGCGAATTGCGTCGAGGCGTTGTGCAGCAGGATCGCCGAATCGATTTCGTTGAAAAAGCGCTCGACGACGGCCGCGTCCTCGGCAATGACGGCCTCGGTATGATGGGAGGAATAGCGGTTGATGTGGGAAATGGCGCCGTCGATCCCGTCGACCAGCGCCACCGAGATGACGGCGTCGAGATATTCCGTCGACCAGTCCTGATCGGTCGCGGCTTGCGCATCGGGCCAGATTGTCCTGATGTCTTCCGATCCGCGGATCGCGCAACCGGCATCCCCCAGGGCGTCGAGCACGGGAACAAGATGGGTTCCAGCCGCCGCACGATCGACCAGCAATGTCTCGGCAGCGCCGCAAATGCCGGTTCGCCGCATTTTGGCATTGACGGTCACGGCGCGGGCCATGTCGATCTCGGCCGAGCGGTCGATATAGACGTGACACAGGCCCTCGAGATGGGCAAAGACCGGCACTCGCGCCTCGCTTTGCACGCGGCCGACGAGCCCCTTGCCGCCCCTCGGGACAATGACGTCGATGGCGCCGTCGAGGCCCCTGAGCATTTCGCCGACCGCGCCGCGATCGGTGGTCGGCACGATCTGGATGGCCTGCTCGGGCAGGCCGGCCGCCTTCAGGCCCGCAGCGAGGCAGGCATGGATCGCCGTCGAGGAATTGATCGAATCCGAGCCGCCGCGCAGGATCACCGCATTGCCGGCCTTGAGGCACAAAGCGCCGGCATCGGCAGTGACATTGGGGCGGCTTTCATAGATGACGCCGATGACCCCCAGCGGCGTGCGGACCCGCTCGATCTTCAGGCCATTGGGACGCTGCCAGGCGGCGATCACTTCGCCGACCGGGTCATCGAGCCCGGCAATGGCGCGGATGCCGTCGGCCATGGCCGTCACCCGATCGCGGTCGAGCCGCAGCCGGTCCTTGAAGGAGGCGGACATATCCGTCGCCTCGGCGTTTTCCATGTCGGCCGCATTCGCTTCCAGGATCGCATCCATGCCGGCAATGACCGCTTCGGCCATGGCTGCCAGCGCGGCGTTCTTGCGGTCGGCCGAAGCGATGGCGAGCGGCGCCTGGGCGGCCCGGGCCTGCCGGCCGATGGTCTGCATCAGTTGCGCAATGTCCCGTGTTTCGGTCGTGTGTTTCAACATGATTGCTGTTTCCCGGCTGCCATAAGTGGCGGTTCAACGCCGATCGCGTCGAAGATCGGCCCATGACGTAGCACAGATTTCATCACTTATCCTCACCTGGAGCAAATTGGGGTGCCGTCAACACCATATCGTCGCGGTGAATCATCGCCGAACGGCCCGCATATCCCAGTATATCGAAGATCTCGGAGGATTTGCGGCCGGCGATCTGCACCGCTTCCTCGGCATCATAGGCGGCGAGGCCACGAGCTATTTCGCGGCCCGATTCGCTGCATATGGCAACGGTGTCGCCGCGCATGAAACGCCCCGTCACTTTCTTGACGCCCGCCGGCAGCAGGCTCTTTCCCGATCGCAGCGCAGTTTCGGCACCGCTGTCGACAAGGAACGTGCCGACCGGTTCCAGCTGGCCGGCAATCCATTTCTTGCGGGCCGTCACCGGCGATTTGCTCGGCAGAAACAGGCTGTGCCGCGCGCCCTCGTTGATGGCGCGCAAGGGATGGTCGGGCTTGCCGGAGGCGATGATCATGGCGCATCCGGCGGCCGTCGCCATGCGGCCGGCGTCGATCTTGGTCTTCATGCCGCCGCGTGACAGTTCGGACCCGGCCCTGCCGGCCATGGCCTCGATGCGCGGCGTGATCTCGGTGACGACATCGACGAATTCGGCATCCGGATTGGCGTCCGGCGGTGCCGTATAAAGCCCGTCGACATCGGAGAGGAGGATCAGCAGATCGGCGCCCGCCATCGTCGCCACCCGCGCCGCCAGCCGGTCATTGTCGCCATAGCGGATTTCGGTGGTGGCCACCGTGTCGTTCTCATTGATCACCGGCACCGCGCCGGCGGCCAGCAACTGGCTGATCGTTGCCCGGGCGTTGAGGTAGCGGCGGCGCTCCTCCGTGTCGCCGAGCGTCAGCAGGATCTGGCCGGCGATGAAGCCGTCGAGCGACAGGGCCTGCGACCAGGCTTCGGCCAGCGCGATCTGTCCGACCGCCGCCGCCGCCTGGTTTTCCTCCAGCTTGAGCCGGCCGCGGCTCTTGCCGAGCGCCGTGTCGCGCAGCACGGTGCGGCCGAGCGCGATCGCGCCGGAGGACACGACGATGAATTCCGCGCCGCCGCCGCGCAGCGTTGCGATATCCGTGCAGAGCGACCGCAGCCAGCTCTGGCGCAGCCCCTGCGTGCCGTCGACGAGCAGGGCCGATCCGATCTTGATGACAATGCGGCGATAGGGCCGCAGGTGATGGCCGGCCGTCGTCATGACCGGGCCACGGGTGCTGCGCCATCATCGGCCCCGGACGCTTTGTCGGCTGCCTTGGCGTCGGCGATGATCCGGGCGAGGGCGCGCAGTGCCGGCGTCATGCCTTCCCCCGACACCGCCGACAGGACGAAGGGTGGCTTGCCGGAGACGGATCGAAGCTGGCGGACCTTTTCCTCGCGCGCTTCCTTGTCGAGCGTATCGGCCTGCGACAGCGCCAGGATTTCCGGCTTGTCGCCGAGGCCGTGGCCATAGGCCTCCAGTTCGCCGCGGATCGTGCGGTAGGCGACGGCGGCGTCCGGTTCCTGCGCGGAAACCAGATGCAGCAGCACCCGAGTGCGCTCGACATGGCCGAGGAACCGGTCGCCGATGCCGACCCCTTCATGGGCGCCCTCGATGAGGCCGGGAATATCGGCCATGACGATGTCGGTTCCGTCGACACCGGCGACGCCGAGATTGGGATGCAGGCTGGTGAAGGGATAGTCGGCGATTTTCGGACGGGCGCGGGTGACGCTCGCCAGAAACGTCGATTTTCCGGCGTTGGGCAGGCCGACAATGCCGGCATCGGCGATCAGCTTGAGGCGCAGCCAGATCGTCTTTTCGATCCCTTCAAGCCCCGGATTGGCATGGCGCGGGGCCTGGTTGGTCGCGGATTTGAAATGCGCATTGCCGAAGCCGCCATTGCCGCCGGCAGCGAGCCGGAAGCGCTGTCCCTCCTCGGTAATGTCGCAGATCAGCGTTTCATTATCCTCTTCGAAGATCTGCGTGCCGACCGGCACCTTGAGCACTACATCGCTGCCGCCGGCGCCGGTCCTGTTGCGGCCCATGCCGTGACCGCCTGTTCTGGCCTTGTAATGCTGCTGGTAGCGGTAATCGATCAGGGTGTTGAGGCCCTGGACCCCTTCCGCCCAGACATCGCCGCCGCGACCGCCATCGCCGCCATCGGGACCACCGAACTCGATATATTTTTCGCGGCGGAAGGACACGGCACCGGCACCGCCGTCGCCGGAGCGGATAAAGACCCTGGCCTGATCGAGAAATTTCATCCGTCCTGCTGTCCACTGTTATCTGAATTCATGCCGCGCGGCATACCGTTATCGCCCGCCAACCGGAAGGTCAAAGCCTATTGAGCACCGGTTGGCGGACGATGGGCTTCATGCGGCCGCCCAGCTGCGCAGCGAGATCCAGGTCTTCTGGTCCAGCCGGTACCATTCGACCGGCACGGCGCTGTCCAAGGCGAGCGAATTGACCATGCCGGTGCCCTGGAACTGGAAGCCGCATTTGTGGATGACCCTGCGGGAACTCAGGTTTGTCACCCGGCAGCGCACATCGATGCAATCGATATTGCGGGTGCGGAAGGCCATGTCGATGACCGCATGGGCGGCCTCCGTCGCATAGCCATTGCCCCAGAACGGCTCGCCGATCCAGTAGCCAAGTTCCAGCGTCGACGGGTCGTCCTGCGGCTCGATCCCGCAGCAGCCGAGAAACCGGCCGTCATCGGCATGGGTCACCGCATAGACACATTTGCCGATCGCACCGGTTTTGGAGCGGCGGATGAAATCGGCCGCATCGCGCCGCGTATAGGGGTGCGGCATGCGCGAGACCATCGTCGCCACCCGGGCATTGTTGGCCAGGCAGGCGAGTGCGTCCCTGTCCTCCGGATGCGGGGGCCGCAGGACCAGCCTCTCGGTGACGAGAACGGGGCAGGCGCCCAACCCGTTTCGGTTTTCCTCTTCCCGATGTTCCATTTTCAGTCCTCCGTTGCAAAGAAAAGGGGAGATGGTGTCCCATCTCCCCTTTGGATGCGTGGCCTGAAAATGTCAGCCGGGTCGATGAGACGCCGGCTATCGTTTCACCGGCTATTTTGCTGTGAGCGCGCGTGGCATGACGGACACATAGGTGCGACCGTTGGCTTTCTTGCGGAAATCGACATTGCCTTCCACGGTGGCGAAGATCGTGTGATCCTTGCCGAGTCCAACACCCTCGCCGGGATGCCATTTGGTGCCGCGCTGGCGCACGATAATATTGCCTGGAATCACCAGTTCGCCGCCGAATTTCTTGACGCCGAGGCGTTTGGACTGCGAATCGCGACCGTTGCGCGACGAACCGCCAGCTTTCTTGTGTGCCATTGGTTTTCTCCTTTACCCTCGAACCCGATTATTTCGCTGCGTCTTCGCCGAGCGCCTTGGCCTGGCCGACCCAGTCGTCGCGCTCGATACGGCCCTTGAAGGACAGCGCCTCGTCGAGCTTGTCGATATCGGCCTTGGTGAAGGCGGCGATCTGCGCATATTGGGTCACGCCAAAGGCATGCAGCTTCTTCTCCAGGACCGGACCGACGCCGGTAATCTTCTTCAGATCGTCCGCTGCGCCTTCGGGCGCCGAAAAGATCGCCGCCGGTGCGTCGTCGGACTTTGCCGGTGCCTTGGCTTTCGTCTCCGCCTTGGGCTTTGCCTCGGCCTTCGGCTTCGGCGCTGCAGCGGCCTTTTCCGGTGCTGCTTTCTTCGGCGTGTCCTCGGTCTTCTTGGCGGCGGCCTTCTTCGGCGCTGCCGCTTTCTTCTTCGGCTTGGCGCCATCCGTCAGGATTTCCGAAATCCGGATGGTCGTCTGATGCTGGCGATGGCCGCGCGTGCGCTTGGAGTTCTGCCGGCGGCGCTTCTTGAAGGCGATGACCTTGCGGGCGCGGCCCTGCTCGACCACTTCGGCGGTGACCATCGCGCCGTCGACAAAGGGCTTGCCGACCTTGGCATCGGCGCCTTCGCCAACCATCAGGACTTCATTGAATTCAACAATATCACCGGCATTGCCGGCGAGTTTCTCGACCTTCAGCAGGTCGTTGGCGGCAACGGAATATTGCTTCCCGCCGGTTTTGATGACTGCGAACATATTCTTGCCTTTCAATGTTCCGTCCGGCTTGTTGCGGAAGCTTCCGCACAGCCGGCTTTTTATTCAGTCGGTTGCGAACGAATGCCAGTCCGAATTCCAATGGCCCGAACGGGATCCAGAAGGTTTCGAATGACGGGTTTTGTCCGGTGTTCCCGGAATTTCCATTCCGGCAAAAACAGATGGCGCAAGTTGCCTTACGCCATGGACAGGCGGGAGATACGGGAAAGCCCGGCCCAAGTCAAGCTCCGGCCCACAATTTCACCCTTGTCTCGGGACCGCAGACTGGGTATGAAGGCCGTCGCATAAAAACAAGCAACCACGACGCGGAGAGGTGGCTGAGTGGTTGAAAGCACCGCACTCGAAATGCGGCATACGGGCAACCGTATCGGGGGTTCGAATCCTCTCCTCTCCGCCAGTTTTTCAA
>JANQMU010000095.1 GCA_028279875.1 Rhizobiaceae bacterium | reverse complement strand
CACCGAGGCGGTGCTGACGCTGGGACCGACCTCGGCCGACCCGACGATCGAGGCCTTGAAAGAGAACGGCAAGGCCGGCTCGATCTATTTCGGCACGTTCGACCTCGGCACCGAGATCGTCAAGGGCATCAAGGACGGAACGATCAACTGGGGCATCGACCAGCAGCCGTTCCTGCAGGCCTATCTGCCGGTGATCATTCTGGCCAACTACCACCGCTTCGGGGTGCTGCCGGGCAACAACATCAATTCGGGCCCGGGCTTTGTGACCAAGGACGCGCTGGGCAAGGTCGAGGAACATGCCGGCGAATACCGCTAGGCGGCCATGACCGGAACCGTCGGCCCCCGTGTTTCCTGCGGGCCGGCGGTCCTGTTGCGAAGTTGATGGACCTTGTGAGGGCGCGCGGCGCCCTGCAAGGGCCTTTTATGAACCACACGATGAACACCATGACACACCATGACAGGGGGCGGGTGCGGGCCTTGATGGCCGGGGCACCTGCAAGGGGAGGCTGAGATGGCTGAGGCCGAGACAAAACAGGACGGGTCGGAGCCGGTCCCGGAGCCAGTCGATGAACGCATCCGGGAGACCTCGCGCCTGCGCAAGGCGCTGGTGCGGCCGGAGCTGGGCTCGATCTGCGGGGTGTTCCTGGTCTTCGTGTTCTTCTTCCTGATTGCCCGCGATTCAGGCATGTTCTCGCCGGAGGGCGTGCTGAACTGGAGCATCGTGTCGGCCCAGTTCGCCATCATCGCGGTGGGCGCATGCCTGCTGATGATCGCTGGCGAGTTCGACCTTTCGGTGGGCTCGATGATCGGCTTCTCGGGCATCATCATCGCGCTGTTTTCGGTGACGCTGGGCTATCCGATGTGGCTGGCGATCATCATCGCCTTTGCGGTGGCGCTGTGTATCGGCTGGCTGAACGGCTATCTGGTGATCAAGACGGGCCTGCCGTCCTTCATTGTGACGCTGGCGTTCCTGTACATCCTGCGGGGTCTGACGATCTTCCTGGCGATCTCGACGACCAACAAGACGATCATCGGCGGCATCCGGGATGCGGCCGAGGGCGACTGGCTGGCGGCGGTGTTCGGCGGCAAGGTGCTCAAGGGCTTGTTCGTGTGGCTTGCCGATCAGGGCCTGATCGCCACCTTCGTTGCCGGCAACCGGGCGGGCGAGCCGGTGGTGGACGGCATTCCGATGCTGATCGTGTGGGCGCTGGGCCTGATCGTGTTCGGCCATATCCTGCTGACCCGCACGCGGTTCGGCAACTGGATCTTTGCGGCCGGCGGCGATGCGCAGGCGGCGCGCTATACGGGCGTGCCGGTCAACCGGGTGAAGATCCTGATGTTCATGTTCACCGCGTTCTGCGCGACGGTGTTTGCAACCTGCCAGGTGATCGAGTTCGGCTCGGCTGCTGCGGACCGTGGCCTCTTGAAGGAGTTCGAGGCGATCATCTCGGTTGTGATCGGCGGGGCTTTGCTGACGGGCGGCTATGGCTCGGTGATCGGGGCGGCGCTCGGGGCGCTGATCTTCGGGGTTGTGCAGCAGGGCCTGTTCTTTGCCGGAGTGGAGAGTTCGCTGTTCAGGGTGTTCCTGGGCGTGATCCTGCTGCTTGCGGTGATTCTCAACACCTATATCCGCCGCACGATCACGGGGGAGCGTTGAGATGAGCACGCCACTGATAGAGCTGAAGAATATCGAGAAGCATTTCGGGTCGGTGATTGCACTGAACGGGGTGTCGGTGAGTGTCAATGCGGGCGAATGCCACTGCCTTCTGGGCGACAACGGGGCTGGCAAGTCGACCTTCATCAAGACGATGTCGGGGGTGCACAAGCCGACGCGCGGACAGATCTTCATCGATGGCAAGGAGACGGTGTTCGCAACGGCGCGCGATGCGATCGATGCGGGCATTGCGACGGTGTATCAGGACCTGGCGATGATCCCCTTGATGTCGGTGACGCGCAATTTCTGGATGGGGCGCGAACCGCTCAGGTCGGTTGGTCCCTTGAAGTTCATCGATTTCGACAAGGCGAACAGGGTGACGATGGAGGAGATGGCGAAGATGGGCATCCATCTGCGCGAGCCGGGTCAGGCGGTGGGCACGCTGTCGGGCGGCGAGCGGCAGACGGTGGCGATCTCACGGGCGGTCTACTTCGGAGCGAAGGTGCTGATCCTGGACGAGCCGACCTCGGCGCTCGGGGTCAGACAGACCTCCAACGTACTGGCGACGATCGACAAGGTCCGCAAGGCCGGTATCGGCGTCGTCTTCATCTCGCACAATGTCAGACACGCCATGGCGGTGGGCGACCGTTTCACCGTGCTCAACCGGGGCCAGACGCTGGGCACCGCCAGACGCGGCGAGATCAACCCCGAGGAACTCCAGGACCTCATGGCAGGCGGAAAGGAACTCGCTCAACTCGAAGGATCCCTCGGAGGTACCGTCTGAGAGATGCGAAATCTTGTGAACCGCGCAAAACGAAAATAGGGTCGCAAGACCCTATCAGGACAGGAAAACACCATGAGTGTCAGATTCGGCTTGCTCGGGGCAGGGCGCATAGGCCAGGTCCACGCCAGGGCGATTACGGGTGATCGCGACGCGCGGCTTGTCGCGGTTACCGATGTCCACGCACCGTCCGCCGAGCTGGTGGCGCAGACCTATGGGTGCGCCGTGCGCACGCTCGAGGATATCGAGACCGCCGAGGATATCGATGCGGTGGTGATCTGCACCCCGACCGACACCCATTCGGACCTGATCGAGCGGTTTTCCAGGGTCGGCAAGGCGATCTTCTGCGAAAAGCCGATCGATCTGGATGTCTCGCGCGTCAAGGCCTGCCTGAAGACCGTGGCGGACACCGGTGCCGTACTGATGGTCGGCTTCAATCGCCGTTTCGATCCGTCCTTCATCGCCCTGCGCGAAGCCGTTGACGAGGGCGCCATCGGCACGATCGAACTGGCGCATATCACGTCGCGTGATCCCGGACCGCCGCCGGCCAACTATATCAAAAGCTCCGGCGGCATATTCCGTGACATGACCATCCATGATTTCGACATGGCGCGGTTCCTGTTGGGCGAAGAGATTTCGGCCGTCACCGCGACCGGCTCGGTGTTTGTCGACCCGGAAATCGGAGCGCTCGGCGATTTCGACACGGCGAGTGTGCTGCTGGAGACGCCGTCGGGCAAGCAATGCACCATCTCGAATTCGCGGCGCGCCACCTATGGCTATGACCAGCGGATTGAACTGCATGGATCGGCGGGAATGATCGCCGCTGAAAACCAGCGGCCGGTCATGCTGGAGATCGCCGATGCCAAGGGTTTCCACCGTCCGCCGCTGCATGATTTTTTCATGACGCGCTATGTCGATGCCTATGCCAATGAAATCGCCGCCTTCATCGCTGCTTTGCGTGACGGTTCGGTTGTCACTCCAACGGGCGAGGATGGCCTGAAGGCGCTGATGCTGGCAGAGGCCGCCACGCTCTCGGCTGCCGAAAAGCGGCGCGTATTGGTGGAGTAACAGGCACTGCGCCCGGCGGTGTGCCAAGGTGAGTCAACGCTCCGGTGCGCTGCAGCAGTGGATAATCCGAAACATGCAGACGCCGATTGAGTCAAGAAGATCAAACGGCTAGGGTAGCGTTGCCATTTTGGCAATGAATGATCCGAAAATCGGTTCTTTATTCGAACGGTATGCTTGTCCATCATTCCGGTTTCGGAGCGCCGATGGGGCGTGACCGATCCACGCTGACGAAAAAGCGGATTTTGGGAGCACAGTCCATGAATAAAATGACATTGAAACGCCGCGATCTGTTCCGGTATGCGGCTGCCATCGGCGGCCTGACGGCGACACACAGCCTGATCGGCGTTGCGCCTTCATCCGCGGCCGACATGACCACGGTGAAAATGCAACTCGGCTGGCTGGCATCGAACGGCATTCTCGGCGAAACGGTTGCGCAGGCCAAGGGCTTCTACAAGGAAGAAGGCGTCGACCTGAAAATCACGCCTGGCGGGCCGAATGTCGACGGCGTCGGCGGTGTCGCGGCCGGCCAGTCGACCCTCGGACAAATATCGTCCAGCCCGTCGATCATGCTGGCGCGCTCGGCGGGGATTCCGGTCAAGGCCTTCGCCTCCGGCTATCAGAAACATCCTTTCACCTATTTCTCCCTGGAAAGTGCGGCCATTCGCGAGCCGAAGGACATGATCGGCAAGACCATTGCCACCCAGCCGACCGCTCATATCCTGTTGCGGGCGCTGCTGGCGCAGAACGATATCGAGGAAGATCAGGTCGAAGTCGTCAATATGGGTTCGGACATGAACCAGTTGCTGACGGGGCAGGCGCAGGCCGTGACCGGATGGATGACCAACACCAATGCGCTGAAGATACTGGGCGACGACCGGGTCGATATGATGCTGTGGGATGCCGGCATCCAGCTTTATGCCAATGTCTATTACACGACGGACGACACGCTGGACAAACATTCCGATGTTCTGGCCAACTTCCTGCGCGGCTCTGCCCGGGGCTGGGGCTATGCGAAGGACAATCCGGAAGAAGCGGTGGACATGCTGGTCTCGGCCTATCCGAACCTTAACAAGGACGCCGAACTTGAGGCCGTTGGCGGTGTGCTCGGCTTCAGTTTCGATGCGACCACCGCGAAGGACGGCTGGGCGGCCATGAACCGGACAAACTGGCAGTCGCAGATCGATATCTATGCGAAGCTGGGTCAGTTCAAAGGGGATGTGCCGACGGTCGATCAGGTCATGACCACGGCGATCCTCGATGCGACGGCCGACACGCGCAAGAAAGTCGGATAACTCGAA
>JANQMU010000066.1 GCA_028279875.1 Rhizobiaceae bacterium | reverse complement strand
GGACACTCGATGTCGTCTTCAAGGACGATCAGTCAAGGCTCAGAAAGGGACATGGTGCCGTCAACATGGCCGTCGTGCGGCACTTCGCCATCAATCTTGCGCGCGCCGTCAAAGACAAGCGATCCATCAAGCTGCGAAGAAAACACGCAGCATGGAACCCACAATACCTCGAACAAATCCTAAATCTAAAACTGTGTTAACCTGGATTCGTTGCCCTGCGGGGGCCGGCTCCGCAGCGTCGACCCTAGACTCAGCTCGGGGAGGGGCACTGTACATCGATGTCCGGGTGTGCCCGTTTCGTGGCGTTCCAATTGGTGCAGGTGCAGGACCAATACCTGGCGGTACTGTCGAAGCCCCAAAACTGGCACGTCAGGCCCTTCGCCTTGTGACAAACCATGTTCGAGTTACCTACAGTGACCGTGGTGTTGCCCGTTCCGTCGCAATATCCTTGATACGTCTTGGTCCCGGACGGCCCAATTTCCTCAGTAAATTGGCAGTTTATTTTACTGCAGTGTAGCTTAACTACTGACGTGGCGTTCGCCGCGCCTGCCCACAACGATAAACAGCCGCCCACTAGCAAGATCGTGATCAAATTTCTCATTTCTGTCCTCCGTTTGATCATGCATTAACTCGGGCACCTGATCGTAGCACGCCCTACGGTCGCTTGCTTGAAACCGGCGACCCGCCACATCAATGGGCACCATTGAATGGCGGCACGACCGATCGATCGTCCGATGCTCTATCACCCGGACTCAACTCGGCTCGGGGCACCACAAATCGATGTCGGGGTGTGCCTCGTGCGTGGCGTTCCAGTTGGTGCAGGTGCAGCTCCAAACCGGGTGCTGGATATTTCCGAAGAACGTTGGAACCGTGCACGTCAGACCCTTCGCCTTGTGACAATCGAAGTGTGAGTTATCATAGGTGACCTTGGTGTTGCCTGTTCCGTCGCAATATCCTTGATACGACTTGGTCCCGGACGGCCCGATCTCTTCGGTATAGGTGCACTTCGTCTTGCTGCAGTGTAGCTGAACTGTTGACTTGGCGCTCGCTGCGCCCGCCCATGGCAATGCGCAGCTGCCCGCTACCAAGATCGTGACCAGAACTCTCATCTCTGTTCTCCATGTTATCGTGCTTTGGCTCGGGAACTTGACCATAGCACACTACGGTCGCTTGCTGGAAACCGACGACCCGCCACATCAACGGGCATTCTCGAATGGAGACATGCAAATCTCGGCGGAACCAAGTGGAGTCCTCGGACAAGGCAAAAACCCCCAATGGGGAGGTGGCGGGCTCGGCTGTTGGGCAGATTTGATTAACAAGAGGCCGGTTACGCGAACGAGCTGAGCCCGCCCCGGCAACAATTCCGAAGTGAAGGGAGCACGGAATGATCGATAAGATGGCCGCAGCACTGGCTGCGATAGTGCTGTTAGTGCCGGCGGCTTGCAGCTTGGAGTTGAGTTGACGAATGAAGTGACGCCGCCACCGTCACAAGGAAAGACCGGACAAAAACCCCTCTATTGGTCGCAGCCATCAAGCATTTTGATATGCACGGTGTGAGCCTTCGGCGTATCGCTTGAGCAATTGCACAAACTGGCATCCGCATCCGACGACTGAACGCAGAGAATCCCGGCCTCAGGCGAAGAGCACTCGAACTTCGCGGCCGGCTTTCCATAACAAGTCACATAGATATTGGTTTTTCCGTTGTCGATTGTGGTGTCTTGCTGACAATTCGAGCATTCGAAGTTGACGTGCTGGTCCGGATTATGTTTGGCGACCACCGCCGTACCGGACATTCCCAATCCGACCACGATGGTCATCGTGCCTGCCACTGCCAAGATCGCGCGAAACATCTCTGTTGAGGCTCCTCGGTTCGAGCACCCTGAAAAGGGCTTCATGGGCGAAGTAATCTCATCCGGCATTCACCCGATGGACGGCGTCGTTGACGTGATAATGCCCCGCTCCTGCCACTTAGGCAATATATGAACGGGGGTCGGCCCCGCCGCGTCGACCCTAGACTCAGCTCGGGGAGGGGCACTGTACATCGATGTCCGGGTGTGCCCGTTTCGTGGCGTTCCAGTTGGTGCAGGTGCAGCTCCAATACGGGGGCTTGGCCCCGTCATTGAAGTAGACCCTCGTGCACGTCAGGCCCTTCGCCTTGTGACAAACCATATATGAGTTACCACCGGTGACCGTGGTGTTGCCCGTTCCGTCGCAATATCCTTCGTACGATTTGGTCCCAGACGGCCCAATTTCCTCAGTAAATTGGCAGTTTATTTTACTGCAGTGTAGCTGAACTGATTGTGTGGCGTTCGCCGCGCCTGCCCACAACGATAAACAGCCGCCCACTACCAAGATCGCGACCAGAACCCTCATCTCTGTTCTCCCTGTTATCGTGCGTTGGCTCAGGAACTTGATCGTAGCACACCCTACGATTGCTTGCTAGAAACCGGCGACCCGCTACATCAACCAGCACGATTGAATGGCGGCACGACCGATCGCCCGATGCTCTATCAACTGCATATGATGCATTGCCCCCGGTTCCGCTTGGAGGCTGTCTTGCAAGTCGGGACTTTGGTGGATGGCCGGGCTCAGATGTGATTCCAAACGGTTGTCGAAGCCTGTTTGGAGAGCCTCATATGGATCGGACTGTCCTCTTAAGCTTCTTGGCTGGCGATCGACGGGTCAGGGCATATGGAGGACAAGGGCGACGGGATTTTGTCATCAAGCCTGGAGACTGGACTTTTAGTCCGACCCGCTTGCCTCATAGGGCTCGATAGGGAAATCGAAATAGGTGTCCGGGAAGGGTTCGTCGGACAACGTGAAATGCCACCATTCGCGGTCATAGTTCTCGAAGCCGGCGGATTCCATCGTGTCGAGGAGCAATTGCCGGTTTGCCATCGCGGATTGGCCCACCGCGCTGTTTGCGGTGTGGCTCAATTCGTGGAAGCAATCATAGCCGGTGCCGAAATCGAGGCTGTTGTCGGCATAGCGTGCGCCGGCCGGGTTGAAGCAGGGCCGCTGGGCCTTGGGGTCAAAGGCGGGCTCGCGGGCGGCGGGCAGGCTGACGATCGCCAGATCGACGGTTGATCCCCTGGAATGGCTGGAGCGTCTGGCGATATAGCCCAGTTCGAACAGCTTGTCCTTGTCGAGCGTCGGATAGAATTCGGCCCGGGTTTTGGTGTCGGCAAGGTCTTTGGCCCAGTCGACGAAGTCCAGGACCGCACGGCCCGGACGATAGCAGTCGTAGACCTTCAGCGACATGCCCTGCTGCGCCAGCTTTGCCTGAACGCCGGCAAGCCGTTCCGCGGCGAGGGCGGTCAGGATGCATTCAGGCGCTCCGTAGCCCTCCGCCGGCCGGCCGAGGAAATTATGGCCGCCGTGGTAGCGGATGTTCTGCAAAATTGTCGGGTCGACGGCGCGCAGATAAACAAAGCCCGCCGGCAGTTGGTGCTCGGCTGCCGATGCGATCGGAGTTGTTGCCGCCAGAAGCGGTATGGAAGACAGAAGGACCTGGCATAGTCTGCGGACATTCATTGTCGGCTTCCCGAGATCTTGCGCGCGCCATCATACCGCCCACCCGGGCCGCCCGCCAGTCAATCAGGCGGCCCGCATGCCCCTGTCGAAGGGTATTTCGATATCGACCTCGAGCACGGAGACCTTGGCGCCACGCTCCAGTTTGATGTTCACCCGGCGCTTGTCGATCTGCACATGTTTGGAGAGAACGGCGAGGATTTCCTTGCGCAGGATCTCCACGAGATCGGTGCCGCCGACGGACGCCCTTTCATGGGCAAGCAGCACCTGGAGCCGGTCGCGGGCGGCGGATGCCGATTTCCGCCTGCCGAAAAAACGCAGGATATTCATGCAGCTTTCCTTCCGAAGAACTTGCCGAAGAAGCCGCGCTTCTCGCCCGGCACGGTCACCGGGACGGGTTCGCCGGCCAGCCGGCGGGCGGCGTCGGTATAGGCGCGCGCCGTTGCGCTGGCGCCGTCGGCCAGCGTCACCGGCGCGCCAATATTGGAGGCGCGCAACACGTCGTTGCTTTCGGGAATGATGCCGAGCAGCGGGATCGACAGGATTTCCAGCATGTCGTCGACATTGAGCATGTCGCCGCTGGCGGCGCGGGCCGGATCGTAGCGGTTGAGCAGCAGGTGCTTTTCCATCGTCTCGCCGCGCTCGGCCTTGACGGTCTTGGCGTCGAGCAGACCGATGATGCGGTCGGAGTCGCGCACCGACGAAACCTCCGGATTGGTGACGACGATCGCCATATCCGCATGGCGCATCGCCAGCGTCGCGCCCCGTTCGATGCCGGCCGGGCTGTCGCAGATGACCCAGTCGAAAGCTTTCTTCAGGGAAGCGATTACCCGTTCCACGCCTTCGGCCGTCAGCTTGTCCTTGTCGCGGGTCTGTGAGGCCGGCATCAGGAAGAGCGTCTCCAGCCGCTTGTCGCGGATCAGCGCCTGCGACAGCTTGGCTTCGCCCTGGATAACGTTGATCAGATCGAACACGACACGCCGCTCGGCGCCCATGACAAGGTCGAGATTGCGCAGGCCGACATCGAAATCCACGACGACGACCTTCTGGTTTCTCTGCGCCAGCGCCGCGCCGATGGCGGCCGTCGATGTTGTCTTGCCGACGCCGCCCTTGCCCGATGTGACCACGATTGCCTTGCCCATGTGTGTCTCCTCTTTTGGCCGCCCGCCGGATCAGCCCAGCGTTTGTGCCAGGATCGAATCATTGTCGAGCCAGAGCTGGACGGCCCGCCCGCGCATCTCCGGTTCAAAATCGTCGGATGTCTGATAAAAGCCGGCGATGGCGATCAGTTCCGCCTCCAGCCGTCGGCAGAAAATGCGCGCCGACCGGTTGCCCGTCGTGCCCGCGGCAATGCGCCCGCGCACCGTGCCGTAGACATGGACCGAGCCGCCGGCGATGACTTCGGCCCCGGATGCGACCGAGCCGACAATGGTGACGTCGCCTTCCGACAGGATCAGTTGTCCGGAGCGAACGGGCTGGGTCACCATTATTGACGGTGTCTTCGTCCCGGAACCGTCCGCAGCCTGGCTGTCCGTGCTGGCGTCGGCCGTGTTGCTGCCCGGTGCGTCCGGGTCCGACGTTGGAAGCCCGCCCGAAAGGGCCGGCGGCATGTCGTTGCCGAGCAGCGCGGGATCGGCGCCCTCGATGCCCATGATTCGGATGTCGCGACCGCCGAGCTTATCCAGAAGGTCCCGCAATTGCTGGCGCTCAAGGTCGAGACCGGCAAGATCGAGGACGATCGGACGGCCGAGAAAGAACCCCGCCGAACCCGCAGCCAGATTGTCGAGCCGCGCCAGCCAGGCATCGAAAGGCTGCTCGGGCGTCAGCACAAGCGCAAGAAAGGAGCGGCCCTTGAGGCGGATGGGCTGGGTTTCGGTTAGCACTCTGGTCATCTTGGTTAATTTTCCGTTGCCCGACCCTATGTGAATCGTGGTTAACGAAACGTTACCGCGCGGACCTTGCGGGAGGATGGAGGCTGCGTCGATTGCGGCAAGGTAGGCAGTGCCGTGTTCGAGCGATACGATGCGGACCGTTCATCGCGAAAACCAGCCGATATCAGGCCTCGCGATAGGTCGCCTCGTATTCGACGGGAAAGGCGACCGATCGGGCAATGAAGCAGTATTTGTGGATCCGATGGTGGATCGCGTCGGCGCGCTCGAGATCCGATCCGACCTCGACGGTGATCGTCGGTTTCAGGACGGCTTTGACGAACCGTCCGACGCCGTTCGGTTCCGATTCGCCGATGCCGACGGGGCTGTCGGTGTAGTGCTGGACGACGATGCCGGCGCGCTGTGCCAGATGCAGGTACCACAGCATGTGGCACGACGACAGCGATGCGATCAGCAGGTCTTCCGGATTGGGCAGCGCCGGATCGCCACCGAGCAGCGGATCGTTGGAGCATGCAATCGTCGGCCTGCCGGGGGTTTCGATGTTCCAGTTCCGGTCATAGCCGCCGGCGTTGCGGGTGCCGTCGCCGCGGTTCCCGGTCCAGACAATGGTTGGAACATATTCGTGCCGGCTTGCCATCGGGTCGGGCTCCTCAGTTGAAATCGACCAAAGGGGACGCCGAATCCCATGGCCGACGCCGGTGCAGCATCTTCGCTCCGGCGCGGCTGCGCAAGTCCTATCTCGACCGGATCGCGCTGATCAGCGCCAAGGCGACGGCGATGATAATGAGCAGGGCGCCGCCGAAGCCTGCAAAGAGCGGGTAGAGCCCATCCATCTCGTCGAATTGCAATCGCCCCTGCGGCGTGTGGAACCCCCAGAGGCCAAAGGCCACCCCGGCAAGGCCGACGATCAGCAGGATGACAATCGCTGTTTTCATGTGTCTGAACCCTTTTCCTCTCCGCCGATATGCGGCAATGCCGGCTTTCCGTTCGCATTCACCCGAACGCCTCCCGCACGGCCTTTCGATAGGCGCGGCCGACCGGTATCTCGCCGCCGAGGCGGGAGCGAAGCAGCCATTTGCCGTTGCGCCGGACCAGCCGGTCGATCTGGCTGGTGCGGACCCACCAGGACCGGTGGACGCGCAGCCCGCCAAGGCCGGCAAGATCCTGGACAGCGTCGCGAAACCGCATCAGCACCAGCGCCGAACCGTTCGGCGTCGTCACCTTCACATAATGGTCCTGCGCCTGCAGGCAGACAATGTCGCGGCCGAGTTCCGGCGGCAGTTTCCGGAGGAGCGCGGATGCGACCGGGCGCTCGTCCGGCCGAGAGGTCGGTATGGCGGGCGGCGCTTGCGTCGGCGGGTCGTCCTGCAGTTCGTAGAGATAGACGACGATGATGCAGATCGCTATGGCATAGGGCAGGATGCTCCAGAATTGCGACAGCAACTCGCCGCCGAAAACCAGCTGCACGGCGCCGGCATTCAGCCATGCGACCGGGACGCCGGCGGCGATGCCGCCGACGACCAGCGCCAGCCGGTCCGGCAGGCCGACGCGCTCGGCATAGATGGCCGCGGGCATGGAGACGAAGAAGCCGATGCCGAAACTGGCGGCCGCGACCGCCGCCCAGTAGCCCAGCCGCTGCGGCAGCGACAGGGCGTCGAAGGTGCCGAAGGGGCCGACAAGACTGAGGATGATGATCACACCGCCGAGCACGGCCCAGAATTTCGGCCGCCGCACCAGCATTCGCCATTCGCCGAGCGTCGTGGAAAGGGGCGTGTCGTTCGCGAATTTCGCCATGTCGTCTACGTAGTATTCATTGCCAATGGGTGCAAATGACGGCACCTGGCGGCGAACAACTCCTCCTAACGACACGGTCACGCCATGAAAATTCCGCGTATCGCCAAGATTGCCCTGTCCGTTCTCGCCGGGCTGGCGATGATCGCCACCGCCGGCTTCCTCTGGCTGCGCACGACCCCCTATTGGGCCGGCATCACACTGTTTGCGGAGAGCAAGCGTGTCGAAAATTTCCGGGCCATGGATACGGTTTTTCCGTATCGGCCCATCGCCTCCAAAGGTGAGGTGTGGGTCTTCGGCAGCGATCCGCGCCCGCTGCCGGCGCAATATGAATTTGAGGGCGAGCAAAAGGACCTGGCGGCGTTCCTGGAGCGCACGGTGACCACCGGGCTGCTGGTCGTCCATGACGGGGACATCGTGCATGAGGAATACCGGCTCGGCGCCGACGAGACGTCGAAACTTACATCCTGGTCGATGGCGAAATCTGTCGTGTCGGCGCTGATCGGCATCGCGGTGGAGGAGGGGCATATCGAAAGCCTCTCCGATCCCGTCGATCGCTATGTCGGCGCCCTGGCGGGCACCGGTTACGGCGCGGTGCCCATCGAACATGCGCTGACCATGTCCTCCGGCATGGGCTTTAACGAGGATTACGACGACCCGCTGTCGGACGTGAACATGCTGTTCATCGATTTTGCCATGGGAACGCCGATGGAGGAGGTACTGGCCGGTGTGGAAACGGTCCGCCCGCACGGTGTCTATAATGACTATGTCAGTTCCGATACCATCGCGCTCGGCCTGGTTCTGGAGGCAGCCACCGGGGTTGCCTTCGACACCTATCTGACGACGCGGCTTTGGGAGCCGATGGGCGCCGAAGCCGATGCCTTCTGGAACACCGGCGCCGGCGATCAGCTTCTCACCATGTGCTGTCTCAATGCGACGCTGCGCGACTATGCCCGCTTCGGCCGGCTCTATCTGGAAGGCGGTGCGCGCGACGGCCGGCAGATCGTGCCGGCCGGCTGGGTCGCCGCTTCGGTCGGGCCGACGGCCGCGCATCTGCAGCCCGGCGACAACCCGGCATCCTCCTGGACTTTCGGCTATGGCTATCAATGGTGGATCCCGGAAGGCTCGCCGGGGGCGTTCCTCGCCATCGGCATCTGGGGACAATACATCTATGTCGACCGGCAACGCCGGGTGATCATCGTCAAGACCAGCGCCGATCCGCTGTTCGACGACAACGACCACGAAACCGTTGCCGCGTTCCGTGCCATCGCCCGGTCGGTTGCCGGAGAACAGGGCGGGCGGGTCTGATCCGACACGCTTGATCCGATTGGATATTGACAGATATTACTAATAATATTAGTACCGATGTGGAGAGGGGTAGTTTGGCGTTTTCCGGTCACTGCGACGGCGGTCATGCGGACAGGCGTCTCAATTCGGCCGGGCGGTACAGGCGCCGGGGTGAAGCAATGCGGGCATGGCTGCCGTCACCGCGAGGAACGCCGCGGAACATCGGCGGCTTTGCCCCCGGGCGAGATGGGGTCCATGATCCTTTCCAATCCCGTCTCGCGAAAGAGGGGCTCGGTGGCGGATTCACCGAGCCCCTCCTCTTTATTGGATGGCGCTGTCCCAAAATCGGCTGATGCCCGGTTCCCTCAGCGATCCAGCCTCTGGCGATCTGACAATGTCCCTGTCATCCCGCCGCGCAGTCTGAGCCACCACTGGCCGGGTTTCAGTCGCGCCGCCATGCCCCGTTTCGTTTCGAGATAGAGCGCAACCTTGCGGAATTTTGACGTCGCAACGGCATGGAACAAACGGCCATACAGGGTCGATTTGGACTGGTTGAACGGGCACACCCGCATGCAGATGGCGCAATCCGATTTGAGCTTCGCCCAATAGCCGAAGCATTTCTCGCAGTCGGCCGACCATTTCTTCACGCCCTTGATCGTCGAGGTGCTGTCATTGTCTTCCTGCGGCGGCCCGAAGGGCAGGGCCTTTGGCGGGCAGGCATCGGCGCATTTGGTGCAGATGTCGCAATAGGCGCGAATGCCGAACGGTTTCGGCGCGTCGCTCGCCAGCGGCAGGCTGGTGAAGATCTTGGAAAAGCGCACACGCGGACCGAATTCGGGAGTGATGACCATCTGGTTGCGGCCATATTCGCCGAGGCCGGCCTTGACGGCATAGGGGATCACCAGCGCCGTGTCGTTCATCGACGGCACCGCCTCATAGCCGAGATTGCGGATATAGGCGGCGAGTTGAATGACGATCGCCGCTTCATGGGAATATTCCATTCCCGTCGCGGCGCCAGCGAGCGCTGAAGGGTAGGTGGCGACCAGATCCTCATCCATGGCGTGGCCCATGACGATCACGTGGGTCAGACCCTCCGGCAGGTCGTTGGCAACGGGAGAAAAATTGCGGGTGTCGACCCGCGCCGAATAATGCCAGCGCGGATCGATCTCGGTGACACCCACCAGGTCGGCGCCGAACATCCGGGCGAGCGACTTGATTTCGCTGGCCTGTTCGTGCGGGTCGTCAACGGTCACTTTGGTCTCGGCGACCGGCGTGTCGTAGCGGATCGGTGCCTGGAAGCCCTCTCTTTCGCCGTCATCATTGTTGCGGTTGGACAGGAGATTGGACACGATCCACGACGCATTGCGCAGGGCGAAATCCTTTTGCGTGAACCCCTCGGCGCGGCGCGGGCTCGATGCCGAGCGGTAGCTGTCGAAAAATGCGTCCGTATCCTTCGAGCGAACATCGTCATCCCAGAAGGCCCGGGTGAACATGTCGTTCATCTGATTGAACGGCTCGAAGGCCTCGCCGATCTCGATGCCGGCCGCCGCGTCGCTGGCCGCGAATCTGGCATTCAGTTCGGCCAGGGCCTCGTCACTGAGGGTTTCAACGGGTTGATTGGAGGGCCAGGCCAGAGTTCGGCATCCGTGTTTCAAAAGCAGGCGCCGAGCATAATGGTTTTTTGGCCACCATGTCCACTTGCACGGCCGGCGACGCCATCGGCTTCACGGGCCATCGCTTCGATGATAGAGGCTGATGGATGATCCGGGCACTGAAGGAAAACTGGGCGCTGTTTGCCGGCATGCTGATGCTGATGGCGGCCAACGGGCTGCTGTCGACCCTGCTGACGATCCGGGGCTCATCCATCGGCCTGTCCGACACGACGATCGGTCTGGTGCAGGCCGGCTATCCGCTGGGCGCGCTTCTCGGCTCGGCCTATACGCCCAAACTGGTCGAGCGGGTGGGGCATGTACGGGCCTTTGCCGCGCTTGCCTCGCTGTGCTCGGTTTCGGCGATCGTCCATCTGGTGACCATCGACGCCTGGAGCTGGGGCGCGATGCGCTTTCTGGCCGGGTTCTGTTTTCCCGGCCTCTATGTGATTTCGGAAAGCTGGCTCAATGCCAAGGCGGAAAACCGGTCGCGGGCCGTCCTGCTGTCGGCCTATTTCGTCATCCAGACCGCCGGCGCGTCGCTGGGCCAGGGCCTTGCCGGGCTGAACGATCCGGATGGGTCGGTGTTGTTCGTGCTGACATCGGTCCTCATTTCGCTGTCCCTGCTGCCGCTGATGATCTCGCGCAATCCGGCGCCGAATTACGAGGCGCCCGAGCGGCTTTCGGTGACGCGGCTCATACGGATTTCGCCGGTTGCGGTGTCGGGAGCGATGCTCAACGGCGCGGCGCAGGCCGCCTTTTATATCGGTGTGCCGCTCTATGCCCTGTCGCGCGGCATGAGTGCGTCCGAGGCCACTCTGCTGTTGGTCGCCGGCACGCTGGCGGGTGCCGCGGCACAGTTTCCGGTCGGCTGGCTTTCCGATCACACCGACCGGCGCTTCGTCATCGGTGGTCTTGCGACGGCATGTGTCGCGGTGTGCGTTGCGCTGTTCGCCGGCCTGTTCGGTGACAATGTATACCCGGCCATCGCACTGATCGGTGCCACGACCCTGCCGATTTATTCGATCTGCGTCGCCCATGCCAATGACCAGATTGCCCCGAGCCAGATCGTCCCGGCAAGCGGCACGCTGGTCCTGACCCTCAATGTCGGCATTCTGCTGGGCGCCTTTGCGGGACCGTTTTCGATCGGTGTGGCCGGGCCACCGGGATTGATCGGGCTGCTTGCGGCGCTGGCCGCCATGACGGCGGCGATTGCCGGCATACGGGGCATCAGTGCCGAAGCGCCGGAGCAGACCGGACCGGTTCAGCCGATTGCCGTCCAGGGAACCCAGACAACCGGCGTTCTGCACCCTGATGCCGAGATGGTTCGGCCGGAGGATCCTTGAGTCCGATCAGATGCTTGCCGGCATTTCCCGGCAAATTGGTTCAAAGCCTGTACAGGGCCGGTATCGGGCGTCTTACCAGGTCCGGCGCGGACCGGTGTCGATGTGATAGAAGCCGGACGGGTAATATTTGTAGCCGCCGACGGCCGGCTGGGATTTCAGATAGGCGATGACCGAGGCCGGATCGGCATCGACGGAGAAATCCACGGCGCGGCATTTGAGATGCAGCGAGTTGCGGGCGCCGCCCTTCAGCCAGTTTTCCAGCCACCAGCGCTTGGTCGAGTGAACCGTGACCGGACCGTAGCGCCGGGCGACATTGTTGAGCACGCGCTTGAGCTTTCGCGGCACGCACCATTTGGTGTCCTGATAGGTGACGGTTGCCGATCGCGAACCGAAACCGAACAGGTTGGCGCAGCCGGTCAGCGTACCGGCGGCCATCACCAGGATCATGATCGTGAACACTGTTTTGCGCATGCTGCACACCCCGCCCGATACGGATGACTGCTTTGGAGAATGGCGGGTAACCGTTAAAATTGTCGTGAAATATATGGTTAAGGCTTTAGGCTGTGGTGGCCGTTCAACCCATCTGCGTAATGGTTGCCGAGCTTAACCAAATCGAGATGTCGAAAAAAATTGTATTGTAACAATAGGTGTTTGACCCCTATTGTACGCGCTGGTGGGTGGAAAAAGACGAAACAAATTGCTGCCGCTTGGGGGCGGGTGACGGTTTGTCCGGATTGACAGCGCGCAGGGCGTGGCATCGATGGGGTTTGGGAGGCGCGATGGCAGCCGTCGCCATGCTTGTGCTTGGCGCCCATGCCGGCCTGGCGCAGGGCCAGAAGGGGCCGCTTCAGGATTTCGACATCGGGGAAGACTATGTCACCGTGCGCTACGGCCCGGATTTGAGCCTTCGGGCCATGGCCGAACAATATCTCGACGATCCCGATCTGTGGCCGATCATCCTGCGGCTCAACGGTTTCGAGGACATCACCGACATTTCCGACGACCAGGAATTGAGGCTCCCGGCCAGCCAGTTGCAGGCGGCGATTTCGGGGCTGGCCACCTCGCTGCTCATCATTCAGGCTGCCAATGAAGCGGGGGCGCAACTTTTTGCGCCGGTTCTGATCGGCACCGCCATCCGGCTTCGCGAAGACGCGATGAAGGAAAAACAGGCCGGCTCTTACAGTGAGAGCATCAGCTTGTCCACCCAGTCCATCGACCGCGCCGAATCGGCGCGTGTCCAGAGCAGCGAGCAACGCGACGTCGAGGCCGAGGCGCGGCTGAGCGATCGCCATGGCTGGGTGGAAGGTCAGAAAACCACGGAAAACAGCTGGAGCGACCGGGAACTCAACGCGGTGCTCAATGAGCAGGAGAAACTGCGCACGCTGTCGGAATCGACAGCGCAGGTGGTGTTTCGCGACGCAAGCCGTCTGCGGCTGAACCCCAATTCCCAGGCGGTGATCCAGCGCATGCGCGTCGATCCGCTCAAGCGCCGCGAGGAGGCGCAAATTAGCCTTGTCGAGGGCGATTTCTATGCGCTGCTCGCAACCGAAAGCAAGCGCAACCGGCTGGAGGTCAGCCTGCCCAATGCCGACGCCAAGATCGATTCAGGCAGTTTCTGGGTCAGCCAGGACAGCGACAGTGCCAAGTTCTCCAATTACGATGTCAAACCGGTGTCGATCTCGGCGGGCGGCGAGACTATGGTCCTCGGCCGCAACGAAGGCGCTCTGGTGCGCAGTGGCGAGGCGCCGCAGGAGAAGATCGCGGTTCACCGGCGGATCGCACTCGAACAGCCGGAGGATGACGCGCTTGTGTTCGGCAGGGATGTGGCGCTCGCATGGGAAGCCGGCGAGGATGCGACCGAATACTGGGTGGAGGTCGCCTTCGACCCGCGTTTCGACCGGATGGCGGAAAGCCTGTGGGGCGTCAAGGACAACCGGGTCGAGGCCCTGCCGCTGGAGCCCGGAACCTATTTCTGGCGCGTTGCGGCGATCGACCCTTTTGGCCTTCCCGGCCAGATGAGCACCGTGCGGCGGTTCGAGACCCGCAGGGACGAGACACCGCCCTTCCTGCAGATCGATGCGCCGGCCCCGCAGGCCATCATCCGCAAGGCCGATTTGGCGGTGACCGGCGAGACGGAGCCGGGCGTCGTGCTGCTGATCGATAATGTCCCGGTTGACGTTGCGCCGGACGGCTCGTTCACTCATGTGGTTACGGCCGGCGAAGGCGAAAACACCGTGACGGTGACGACGCGCGATGCGGCCGGCAATGAAACGGTGCGCAAGGTCGTGTTCAGTTTCATCAAGGATGACAGCCGCGCGATTGCCTACGATCCGTCGCTGCCGCGTGATGGCGAGGGTCGCTTCCTGACCGCCGGCGAGACGCTGACGGTCTCGGGCACGGTGCTTGAGGACGCCCGGATCTCGGTGCTCGATGGCGATGGCGCGCTGCGGTCCGAAACCTATGCCGACCCGTCGGGCGCGTTCCTGGTCAACATTCCTCTAAAGGGTGCCGTGGAGTCGCTTACCATGCAGGTGACGACGGTCTCCGGCCACAGTTTCAGCGAGACCATCGAGGCAGGGCTGGTTGATACGCCGCCGCGCATCGACTATGCCGAGCCGCCGCCGGCCGTCACTTCCGATCCGACGCTGACGCTCGACATCCTGGCCGACCAAGAGGTTGCGATCACGGTCAATGGTCTGACCCCGGCCGATGATGACGGCAAGGCGACGATATCCCTCGATCTCACCGAGGGACCCAATCTGATCGAGACCGTTGCGACCAACGCTGTCGGACTCGTGACGATCGACAAGCGGACCGTGATTTTCGACTCGCTCGAGCCGGTCGTGACCGATCAGGTCGTCTCCGTCGAGCCGGCAGGCGACAAGGAGCTTGTCTCGCTGAAGATCGGTGCCAGGGATGCCACGGGCGTTGCCAAGACGTCCCGCTACAGGCTGCAGATCGGTGATCGCGAATATCGCGGCGTTTTGCGTTTCAACCGGGCGCGCAAATCCTATCAGGGCAAAACAGAGGTGCCACTGCGGATGAATGATGAGGATATGACCATCGAGATCGAAATTGCCGATGTCGCCGGCAACGTCAATATTGTGACCCTGACGCAATGATGAGATCTTCCGCGTCGCCACTCCTGGCTTTCGCCCTGCTGTTTGCACCGGCCGGCGACAGCGTCTTCGCCCAGGCACCGGGCGCTGATGTACCACGGCTCGTGACCTTCGGGTCGCGGGCGCCGCAAAGCGAAGGCGATCATGATTTTCAGCAGGTGATCCGGATCTCGGTTCCCGAGACCGCCGGCCAGTTGCATTTTCGCATCTTCGATCCCGATGTGGGCGGCGCGCATGACGAGGCGATGCGCGGATTCAACACGCGGACCCGCTTCAGTCTCTACGGCGCGGGTGCCGCCGTTCGGCTCTACCGGGATGCTGACGACGTCAATCAGGAAGACATCGAGGGAGAACCGCTTCAATCGGCGGAATTTGCCTTCGACGAGGCGGTTGACGGTCGGTGGGAAACCCTGTTCACGGCCGATGCCGCCAGCGGCGCGGTCGATGGTGCGCGCCGCCGGTTCTTTATCGTTGTCGAGGGTCTGTCCGGGGATGACGGCAATGTTTTCGACGTTGCGGTCAGCCGCTCGGCCACGGACAATCTGCCTGTGCAGGATGCGCGGCTGACATCCTTCATCACGACGCTGCAAGTGGCGGAAGACGGCGAATACGCCGAATTGCGTCTGATGATTCCCGAGACGGCTGGGTCTCTGGTCATCGAGAATTTCGATGCCGCCGGCGGCAGCATCGCCTATGCTGGCCGGTTTCATTCCGTGCCGCTGACCGCGTCCGGAAAGAGCAAATGGCAGCGCGATCATGTCGAATTGTGGGACGGCGAGGCCGGGCGCCTGGGATCGGTGATCGCGTCCGGCGGTAATGAATCGCCCAACGACGTGACGATCGCCGCCAGCGTTCCGTCCGCGGACGGAAGCGGGCCGGACACGCCGATCGCCATGCAGCTTCCGGTGCGCACCGTGCCGCCCAACCAGCGGCCCTATATTCTGTTTTCGGTCGATCAGACCGTCTGTGGCGAGATGGTCTTCGACGCGACCGGTTCCTTTGACGGCGACGATGACGCGTTGACGCATCGCTGGCGGTTCGATGGGGACGATACGCAGTATGGCGGCGCGAAGCTGATCCACCGCTTTGCGAGGGCCGGCGATCACCGCGGCCGGATCGAGAGTTTCGATTCATCCGGCGTCGTCGCCAATGGCCGGACCGTCGATTTTTCATTCTTCGTGAAGCCGCCGCCGGTCGCCGAATTCACCGCGCCAGACCTTGTCGCGCTGGGCACCGAGGCGCGGTTCGATGCAACGGCATCGAGGACCGGCCCACGCCCGGCGGGCAATCGCATCACGCGCTATCACTGGCGTATGGGCGACGGCGCCGAGATCATCCAGAACGAGGGCGATGCGGATTTCGGCCTGCTGGCATATCGCTATGCCGACCACGGGACCTACGAGATCGAATTGACGGTGACCGACAGTCTCGGCATTGCCTGCAACATGGCGACGGCAAGCGGCACCATAACCGTCAACGCGCCGCCGGTTGCGCGGGCCGGTGGCGACCGCGATCTGCTGACCGGCGAGATCGGCGTTTTCGACGCCGGCGCCTCCGACGATCCGGACGGAAAGATCGCGTCCTACTGGTGGGATTTCGGCGATGGCAAGCGGGTTTTCGGCCCAAAGACACGCCACACATTTCACCGGCCCGGCACCTATCAGGTGCGGCTCACCGTGATCGACGATACGGTCTATGAAACGGCGGCCGATACCGACATCGTGACCGTGACGGTGCGCGATCCGGCCAATGCCAGGCCGACGGCGAAGGCCGGCGAGGACCGGGTCGCCGCGATAGGCGAGACGCTGACCTTCGACGGCTCGGCCTCGACGGATTCCGACGGCCGGATCCTGTTTTATCTCTGGGATTTCGGCGACGGCACCGGAGATGACGCGCCCGTTGTGCGCCACACCTACTGGCAACCCGGCATCTATACGGTGCATCTGACCGTCAAGGACGACAATGCGGACGATGGCGGCCAGTCGGTCGACACCGTGACGATCGAGGTTGTGCCGGCCGACAATCGGGCGCCGGTCCTGGAATTCCCGCAGGAGTTCGTCACCACGCTCCATGTTCCGGTGCGTTTCGATGCGTCGAAGGCCAATGATCGCGACGGGGCGATCGTGTCCTATGACTGGGACTTCGGCGATGGTGCGACCGGCACCGGCGCCGCCATCGAACACCGATATGAAGAGACCGGGACCTACAGTGCCCGGCTGGTGCTGACCGACAATGGTATTCCGGAGCCGCAGAAGACCGTCATCGCATTCGACGTGATCGTGACCGGCAAGGCGAACACCGCACCGTCGCCGCAGATCCTTGCAGAGGGTGCAGGCACGGTCGGCGCGCCGGTTGCCTTTGACGGGTCGGCCTCGTCCGATTCTGACGGTTCGATCATGGCCTATGCCTGGGATTTCGGTGACGGACACCGGGCGACCGGCATCGAAATCCATCATGTCTACCAGTTTCCGGGCCGCTACGAGGTGACGCTGACCGTGACGGATGATGATGTGAGCGAACAGAGATTATCGGCCCTGGTGACCCATGTGATCGACGTCAAGGCACCCGAAAATAGCGCTCCGACCGCGGCAGCAGGTGCGGATATGACCGTCGCACGCGGCGAGATCGTCCGCTTTGACGGCACCGCCTCGGCCGATGCCGACGGCAATATCATGGTCTATGATTGGGATTTCGGCGATGGCGGCAGATCGCCCGATGCACGCCCGGTTCACGCCTTTCACGATGCCGGGACCTACACCGTCGAACTGACGGTGACGGACGACGGCACACCGGCCCTGTCGGACAAGGCAAATATTGTCGTTACCGTTGTCGAAGAGGGTGATGAGAGGGCCTCGAAATGATGCGTTTCCCGGTTCTTGACCGCCTTGTTCCCGTCTGCGCGACCCGCATCGGGCTGGCCGCCGGGCTCGCATTGGCCGGTGTCTTCGGATTGCCGGCAGCCGGGGTGGATGCACGGGCGCAATCGCAACCGCCCGTCGTGGACGCATCGCCGCTGCTGGTGACATTCGGGCCGCTGGCTCCCGTCAGTGAAGGCGATCACGACCACAAGCAACTCATCCGCTTTTCGGTGCCCGACACCGCCGGGCCGCTGTTCGTGCGTGTCTTCGACCCCGATATCGGCGGCGCCCATGACGAATATCTGATCGGCTACGGAACGGAGACCCGGTTCGACCTCTACGGTGCGTCCGCAGTCGCCACCCTGTCGCGGGACGAGCAGGGCGCGGTTAAGGAGACCGTCGAAGGCGAACCGCTCGCCAGCGTAACCTACGGCGCCGATGACGAAACCGATGGCCGATGGAAAACTCTGTTTTCGGTGGATGCGCAAAACGGTGCGGTCGACGGGCCTCGGCGGAACTTCGTGCTGGTCGTCGAGGGGGCTGCCGGCAGTGACGGCAATGTTTTCGATGTCGCGGTCAGCACGTCGAAGAGCCGAAACGAGGCGCCGGATGGTTTGCGCCTCTATTCCTATGTGCCGACATTTCAGGTCGCGGAAAGGGGGATGCTGACGGAACTGCGCTTCTCGATACCGGAAACCGCCCAGGCGCTGGCGATCGAGAATTACGATGCCGCGGGCGGCCGCGTCGCCTATGACGGGTTGTTCCGATCCGTTCCGCTTGACGCCTCGGGCAAAAGCGAGTGGCGCCGGGCACTGGTGCAGATCCACGACAATGAAAAGGGCCGGCCCGGCTCGGTCATCGTCGCCGAAGGCGGTGAGACGCCGAACGATGTCACCGTGTTTATCGAATATACCGACGGCGAGGCGGCGGAAAAACCGCTTGCCGTCGACCTACCCGTGCGCGCCTTCCGGCCCAACCGTCGGCCGATCGTCGAGATCCGCGCTGAGCAAAGCGCCTGCCGGGAAATGCGCTTCGATGCCAGCGGTTCGCACGATCCGGAAGGCGGTTCGCTGACCCATCACTGGCTTTTCGATGGTGATCGTGACACCGGCGCTGTTGTGAGCCGGCGTTTCGACGCGCCCGGTGACTATAGCGCACGGCTCGAAACCTTCGATGATTCCGGCATGGTCGCCAGCGGCCGCATCGTCGATTTCGACTTTTATGTGAAGCCGCCGCCCGTCGCCCGCTTCAAGGCGCCGGCCCTGGCGGCCGAAGGCGCTGCCGTCCGGTTCGACGGAACCGGCTCGTCGACCCTGCCGCGCCCCGGCGGAAACAGTATCCAACGCTATGTGTGGCGCATGGGCGACGGCACGGAGATTTCGCAGGCGGAGGGCGATCCCGATTTCGGCCGGCCGCTTCATGCCTATCAGCGGCACGGGACCTATACGGTCGAACTGACGGTCTTCGACGGCGAAGGCAACCCCTGCAATTCTGCAGTTGCCACCGGCACGATCACCATCAACGCCGCACCCGTTGCCGATGCCGGCGAGGACCAGCGCATCGCCTATGGCAGCTTTGCCCTGTTCGATGCCGGCGCCGTGACCGGCGTCGATGGCGATACGCACGGTTTTACATGGGATTTCGGCGATGGCAGGACCGGCACCGGTGCCCGCGTCGAGCACAAATATGACAAGGCCGGAACCTATGACGTCACGCTGGTGGTCGACGATCAAAAGGGGGCGGCCAACAGCATCGCCACCGACACCGCACAGGTCTTCGTCAATGCCGCGCCGATTGCCCGCGACGTCCAGATTCCCGAAACGCTTGTTCCGGACGCCGCGGGTGTGTTCGACGCATCCCGGGTCGTCGATACGGACGGGCGGGTGACGTCGGTCGAATGGCGCTTCGCCGATGGCACGATCCGCAACAAGAGGGCCTTCCGGCATTCCTTCGGGGAACCGGGCGCCTATGAGGTCACGCTGATCATCACCGATGATTCGGGCCTGCCCAACGCCGTCACCACCGTGAAACGCACGATCAATGTCATCGATCCGGGTAACCGGCCGCCCGAGCCCGATATCGGCGCGGTGCAGCAGGCCCTGGTCGGCGAACCCGTCGTCTTCGACGGCTCGGGTTCCGTCGATCCGGACGGCTCGATCCTCGCCTATCGCTGGGATTTCGGTGACGGCACCGGGGCCGACCGGGTCGTCACCAGCCACGTCTATCACCGGCCCGGCACCTATCGGGTGACGCTCGACGTCACCGACAATTCCGGCAGGGAGAACGAGACTGCGCAGGCGGAATTCGAGATCGTGGTCGCCCATGCCGACAATATCTCCCCGCGGGTCAGCGTCGGCTCCGACCGGGCGGCCTTTGTCGACGAGATCCTGGAATTCGACGCCACGGGAACGGTTGATGTCGACGGCAACCTCATCTCCATCGAATGGGATTTCGGTGACGGCGCGCGGGCCTCCGGCTTCAAGGTGCCGCACAGCTATCGGGCGCCGGGCGTCTATGAG
>JANQMU010000064.1 GCA_028279875.1 Rhizobiaceae bacterium | reverse complement strand
ATGTCCAGGGGCGAAGTGTGCCTCGTCCCGAAGGGATTTGACCGGATTTGCCCATGATCGGCCCACTCGTCGTCGAATATACACCAGCATGTCCTTCCTCCTCGCAAACCGATCCTGAACAAATCCGGACAAACCGGCACATAGGTTAAAGGGTCACCACAGCCTGGTCCTATTCGTTGCGCCGTTTCTGCCCTTCCGGCGGCCTGTCAGCAATGAAAAGATAGATGACGAGGGCCACCGCCACCAATAAGGCGTAGGTGGCAAACAGTGCGGAAAAAGCCCGGTCGGGCGCTGTCGGGTCGAAGGTTGCCGTCACGATGCGGCCGGTGACGAACTGCATCGCACCAACCCCGCCAATGGTGAAAAAATTCATCAATGTGACCCCGCGTCCGATCAGATGTGTCGGGAAAAACGCCTTGGCATGGGCCATCAGCAGACCATAGCTGGCGCCGAACAGGCCGGTGGCGAACATCAGGATCGACACCTGCCACACCGGCTGGAACGGAAAGACCGCAAGCAGCACCAGCGCCACCACCGAACCGCCATTGCCAATGGCCGCCACCCATTTGCGGGTCCCGAACAGCGTGTCGAGCGGCCCGTACAAAAACGCACCGAGGATCATCGATATCGCCATGAACAGCGAAACATTGCCGATGACCTGCAGGGATGCGCCATGCACGTCTGTCAGATAGGGTCCGATCCACAGCCCCCTGATTCCGGCAGCGGGTGCATAATTGATGGCGATCAGCGGAATGATCAGCCACAGGACCGGTGTCCTCAAGAGCTCCAGATAGCCGGAAAAGCCGTTGCCGGAGCCCGTTGCGGGCTCGGGCTCCGGATCCTCGACCAGTTTCCAGATGGCGAGCGCGATCACCAGGGTCACAATGCCCAGAACCAGGATGCTCGCCCTCCAGCCGATCGCGTCGACGGCGATGGCAAGCGGCTTTGCACCGATCACATTGCCCGCCGTGCCAACAGCGACGAACCAGGATGACAGAACAGCAAAGCGCGCCGGCGGATAGATGCGGGCAAACAGAAAAAAGGCAGCCATCAGAACCGGCGAACAGCCGATGCCGATCATCACCATGGCAAGGGTAATGTGCAGCGGCGAACTTGCCAGCGCAAAAAGCACCGCACCGCCACCGGCGCCCGCCGCCAGCAGATAGGCTGCGGTTCGCCGCGGGCCAAAACGGTCCAGCGACACGCCAACGGCAAACTGCATCAGCGCAAAGCTCAGGAACCATGCACCCGAGGCCTGCGACAGGTCCGCCTTGTCGGCGCCGAGCTCAGCGGTCAGGTTGGGTGTGAGAACCGCCAGGAAGGATCGATAGAATTGCGACAGCACGTAGGATGCAAGCAATGCTGCGACGCCGGCCATCTATAAATCGTCCCCTGCCGACCGCACGGTCGTTTTCGCAAGCCACCCGTAGCGGGGCGCCCGTGTCCCCCGATCCATTGTCATATCCCTCTCCGTCAGATGATCAGATTCGCCAGGATTTCATTGTCGGTAATGTCCTGGTAGCGCATGCCGGCAGTATCGAAAGCGGTCATAAGCGTGACGAAATTCGCCGGGTCCTTGGTTTCGATACCGATCAGGATCGAACCGAAATTACGGGCCGATTTTTTCAGATATTCGAACCGCGCGATGTCGTCATCCGGGCCCAGCATGTTGAGGAAATCACGTAGCGCGCCCGGCCGCTGCGCCAGGCGCAGGATGAAATACTTCTTCAGCCCCGCATGCCGCATCGCCCGTTCCTTGATGTCCGGCAGCCGTTCGAAATCGAAGTTACCGCCGGAGACAATGACCACGACGGTCTGACCCGCCAGGCTGTCACGGTCGAGCACATCGAGCGCGGCAATGGCCAGCGCCCCGGCCGGCTCGAGAACCATGCCCTCGATGTTGAGCAGATCGGACATGGTCACGCACAACGCGTTTTCTTCAATCGGCAGCACCTGATCGGGTGAAAACCGCCGCAATGCGTCGAAATTCCGCTCGCCGATTTCCGCAACCGCCGCGCCATCCACAAAATTGTCCACCTGCTCCAGCTTCACACGCTTCCCCGCCGCCAGGCTCCTCCTAAGGCTCGGCGCGCCGGACGGTTCGCAAAACAGATAGGCCCGGTCATCGAGCGCGCTGGCGAAATAGCCGGCGAGGCCAGCAGAGAGCCCGCCGCCGCCGACCGGAATGATCATCCGGTCGATAATCGCATCCGGCGGCAATTGCCCGGCGATTTCCCAGCCCACTGTTGCCTGCCCCTCAATGATGTCCTCATGATCGAAGGGCGGCACCATGAGCGCGCCCTCCTCCTCTCCATAGGTCTTTGCGGCGGCATAGCATTCGTCGAATATGTCGCCAACCAGCCGCACCTCGATGAAGCCACCGCCAAAGGTTTCGGTCTTGTGGATTTTCTGCTGCGGCGTCGTCACCGGCATGTAAACCACGCCCCGCTTGCCGAAATGCCGGCAGACATAGGCAAAGCCCTGCGCATGGTTTCCGGCGGAGGCGCACACGAACCGGTCCTGCGACGGCCGTGCGGCGAGCGCCTTTCGAAAGAAATTGAACGCACCGCGGATCTTATAGGATCGCACCGGCGACAGGTCTTCCCGCTTGAGGTAGATGCGGGCACCGTATTCGTTGCTGAGGTGATCGTTCAACTGCAGCGGCGTGGCCGCGAACACATTCCGCATTGCGTTCCCGGCCAGCTCAACGGCTTGCTGCATACCCGATACACCCAACTTGGTCTAAGCGACACGAATACCCAAAATCCGACGTTGCCCGAAGACCACCCCGTCGATGGAAAACCGGCCGGGCCCGACAACGGCAAAACACAGAAATACCGATATCATCAAAGCTGAATATTCCCATCCGGGACCATCCCACTCAAACCCTCCGGAGAAGTGACCACCAATAAGGGTTGCGATCAGAAAGTAAAGCGCAGCGCCCACAGCGCCAGCGCCAGGAACACGATGATACTGGCCGCCGGCCAAGGCCCCGGCAGCGTCCTTTCGATCAGAGAGACATAGAGTGTGGTCAACAGGCCAAGAAGCGTGAAGGTCGTGATGCCGCGAGACCAGGTCCGCGATGGCCGCAGTTCCATAGGAGATCTCCTCGTATGGCTCCGGCGCCGCCCGCCACGGCGAAGCGCACGATGATCACAATCAAGCCACGCGTTAAGCCTAGCGCCTGCAACCGCTTTTCGCCAGCCGCATGGCGGCAAATGTCGGCGACCGGCACGCCGGGGCTTGCAATCCGCCTCCGGATACTTACCAGTATGCACACGTGCCCCCTTGGCGAAATTGGTATACGCAACAGACTTAAAATCTGTCACCCGACAGGGTTTGCCGGTTCAAGTCCGGCAGGGGGCACCAACATGATTCGCAACGAGTGCGCGGTTCGGCAACATGGCTGCACTCAACGGGCATGCGACGAAAACGGATGACGGCACGGTGACCGAGGCAGAAAAAAGGGCATTTCAGCGCGGCTTCATCGGGCCGCGACCGGGCAGCAATTACTGGCCGATGGTTGTCCTGAAATTTGCCGGCGAAACGATCCCCGGCCAGAGGATCAACGATCTGTGCGCCGCCGGGGAACTGATCGCCGAGCCTGTTGTGGGAGAGCTCCATACGCTGGTCGGCAATGGCGTCGATCTCCCGGACGTCGAATGCACCCACCACTTCGTCATCGCCGATTCGGTGGCCTGACCCGAACCGGGCCGCATCCGGCGCAAAGGAAAATGCATGCCACACACCCCTGTCACCGCCGCGATGATTGCGATCGGCGATGAACTGCTTTCCGGACGCACCAAGGACAAGAACATCGGTCACCTTGCGGATATGCTGACGGCGGCCGGAATCGATCTGATGGAGGTCAGGATCGTTGGCGACGCGGAAACCGCCATCGTTGCCGCCGTCAATGATTTGCGGCCCCGCTTTACCTATGTTTTCACCTCCGGCGGCATCGGGCCGACCCATGATGACATCACCGCCGAAGCCGTATCGAAAGCCTTCGGCCTTCCCTGCGAGCATGATGAAAAGGCGATGGAGATGATGGGCGCGGTCTACCGGTCGCGCGATATGGAATTTACAGAGGCGCGGATGCGCATGGCCCGCATGCCGCGCGGCGCTGTCCATATCCGAAATCCGGTTTCGACCGCCCCCGGCTTTACCATCGGTAATGTTCATGTCATGGCCGGCGTACCGGCCATCTTCCAGGCCATGCTCGATACCCTGCTGCCGACCCTTCAGACCGGGGTGGCGATTCAGTCGGTCACCATCGATTGCCCCTATGGCGAGGGCACCATCGGCGAGGAACTCGGCGCAATTCAGAATTCCCATCCGGACACCGTCATCGGGTCCTATCCCCGTTTCGACGGCGAGACCTATTCAACCCAGATCGTGGTCCGCGGCCGCGATCGCCCTGCGATCGATGCGGCGGCACACGACGTTCACGCCATGCTCGACCGCATCCGGACAGCCCGCGGCGATGGATGAATATGGCGCCGGGTACGGATTGATGCATATCAAAGCATCGGATAGCAGTGCGTCTGATAGTCCGCCCGCGGACAGATGTGACGGAGGTTCCTATGCCCTATAATACCATTCTCGCGGTTCTGCGCGGCGAAAACGACATGGAGCGCGTGATCAATCGCGCTGTTTCGCTGGCCGGCCGATATGAAAGCCATCTCATCGGCCTGCATGCCGAACCCTCCGTCAACATCTCCTATGCCGCACCCATGGAAATTCCGGACGCGACGGTATTCGAGGCCGATGAGGCCAAGGCCCGCGAGCGTGTGAGCGAAATCCACGATGGCTTCGTCCGACGCTGCGAAGCCGAGGGGATTTCCTATGAATGGCGCCCCGTCAAATCCATGTCCGGAGACAGCGCAGTGTCGGCCATCTCGAGTGCGCGCTGCTGCGACCTGATCGTCGCCCAGCAGGAAGGCCCCGGCCGGGAGGACGACTATGACGATCTGGAGGCGCTGGTCTTCGACAGCGGCCGGCCGGTTTTGTTCGTGCCCTACATCGAGGCGGAGGCAAAGCCGATCAAGACCGCGATCATCGCCTGGAACGACACGCGTGAGGCGGCCCGCGCCGCTTTCGATGCCATGCCGCTCCTGAAATCGGCAGACACCGTCGAGATTTTGACCGTCGACGCCGAAAACAACGCCGAGCAGAGCGCGACGACCGCTGGCGCGGCGATCGGCACCGCGCTGACACGGCATGGTGTGAACGTCACCTTGAATTCGCAGACGTCCTCGGGCATCCCGATCGCCGCCGTGATCGAAAACCGGGCCGCCGACACCCAGGCCGACCTGCTGGTCATGGGCGCCTTCAGCCACTCGCGGCTGCGGGAATTCCTGTTCGGCGGCGTCACCGACACCGTGCTCAAATCCATGCCCTGCCTGACATTGATGTCACGTTAGGACGCCGGTTTCCGCGGCGTGTCCGTGCAACTCGCCCTCGGGTGGAGATTCCACGGGCACAGCGCGCAAAACCTCTTGCACCGGGCCTTGGTTCCCGGTTTAATCCGCACGCACTTCCGGCCGGTTGAAAACCGCCAGGGCGACTAGGGTCTGTTGGGATTCATTTGGAGTTGATGACAGCGGCGCATAGGAAGATCAAGCTCTCGAAGCTTTGATCGGTTTTGCATGCTCTCATGGCGATG
>JANQMU010000050.1 GCA_028279875.1 Rhizobiaceae bacterium | reverse complement strand
GGTAATCGCCGCCGTCAAAGACGTCTTGCCATGGTCAACATGACCAATCGTGCCAATGTTCACATGCGGCTTGTTGCGCTCAAATTTGCCTTTCGCCATGGTAGTCCAGTCCTGTCACGCTTTGAGATATTGCCGGTCGTTCAAAATCGCGGGTTTCAACTGAAGACAACCCGGATGATCGAAGGCCCAATAGGGCTTTATAGGCTTCGAATCAAGACAAAATTGCAGCAGCAACAGGCAGATAGGCCGAAATCCGGCTGTGCGACTTTGTCCTGTGTGGAAGCCTCTGGAGCGGGTAGCGGGAATCGAACCCGCATATTCAGCTTGGAAGGCTGCTGCTCTACCATTGAGCTATACCCGCCCGCGTGATCAGTCGGCACATGGTGGAGGGGGCTGGATTCGAACCAGCGTAGGCATAGCCAACGGATTTACAGTCCGCCCCTTTTAACCGCTCAGGCACCCCTCCACTTCCGACTGACGGGGTATGCGACCAATCCACAGAACGCGTTAGCGCCCGGTGAATCTGCGCGGCGGTTATGCAGGTCGCGCCGGGTTCTGTCAACACGTGCCAAGCGGAATTGTCACGGACCGTCCGGCCGGCCGGCAACGCCTCTGCGGGATGCGACATTCGGCCTTGCGCGGCCCCCTGCATGGACGATAAACCCGAGCCATGAAGAAAGCCGCAACACCATCACACACCGCCAAAGACAGCCATTACGCGAAGCTGCGCAGGGCCCATCGCGACGCCCGGGCGGCTGGCGGTACCGACCCGGCAGCGCGACGCCGCAAAGGCGCGCCCGACCCCGATCGCCAGCTGCTGTTTTACGGGTTGCACACCGTGCGGGCCGCGCTGGACAATCCGCACCGGACAATCCGTAAAATGTGGGTCACGAAGAACGCGTTGAACCGGCTGCAGATCGCCGATCCGGACGCATTGCCGTTCGACGTGGAAGTCACCGCGCCCCAGGCGATCGACCGTCTGCTGCCGCAGGACGCGGTGCATCAGGGCGCTTTGATCGATGCGGCCCCCCTGCCCTTGCGACCGATCGACATGCTGAAGGACAGCGATCTGGTGCTGATGCTCGATCAGGTTACCGACCCGCATAATGTCGGCGCCATCATGCGGTCTGCCGTCGCCTTCCGCGCCGGGGCAGTGATCACGACCCTGCGCAACAGCCCGCCCGAGTCCGGGGTGCTGGCGAAATCCGCCTCCGGCGCACTGGAACTCATCCCCTATATCCAGGTGACCAACCTGGCGGACGCCATCGAGACGCTGAACCGGCTGGGATTTGTCACTATCGGCCTTGATTCCGACGGGCCGCAGAGACTGGAAGAAACTCTGACCGGCGCGCGGATCGCGCTGGTTCTGGGGGCCGAGGGAAAGGGCCTTCGCCAGAAGACCCGGGCAAGCGTCAAGGCGCTGGCGCGTCTGGACATGCCGGGCCGTATCAAATCGCTGAACGTTTCGAATGCCTCAGCGATATCCCTTTACGCGGCGCGCAACTTCCTGGCAGGCTGACCTCGACCAAGCACGGCAAGCCACACGCTCTATCCGGTCTCCGGCTTCAGCGGCATGTCGTCCTTCAATGGCACGGTCTGACGTTCGATCATGCGATGCACCTTCGGCGGCTCCGGGCCGCGATGCAGTTCCCGCAGGCGATCGGCAACCTCCGCATCGGCCTGGGTGCGGCGTTCGTTGTGCCGGATATATTCGACCCAGGTCGGCACGTGATAGCTCTCGCTCCAGGATTCCGGGTTTTCCATGTCGCGCAGCAGCGCCCATTGCCTTGCGCCGTCGCGGATCCGGATCCGGCGCCTGCGGTTCATCAGGGACAGGAATTCCGGCACATCCTCGTGGTCGATATCATAATCCACCATGATCATGACCGGCCCGCTGCGATAGGTGAGGTCGAGGCGCAAATCGGGCTCGCGGAAGCGGTTGAGCGGATCGAGGTTGAGCAGACCGAACTCCGGCAGCGGCACACGAAAGCCGGCCAGTGCGCCGAACACAAGCACCGCGACGGCTGTCGCCAAGGCCCAAGGCAAGGTGCTGTATTCCGACAGTTCACCCCAAGCCCAACTGCCCGCCGTCATGCCGCCAAACGCTCCGGTCTGGTAAAGCGCGAGCGCGCGTCCGACTACCCAGCGCGGCGTCGAAAGCTGGATCGTCACATTGAACATCGACATGGCCAGCACCCAGCAGCCCCCGGCAAGGAGCAGCGCGGCGCCGCTCCAGACGACATGGGTGCCGAATGCCAGGACGAGACTGCAAAGAGCAAAACCCAGGAACGCGCCACGGACGATATGTTCGTTTTCGAAGCGGGCGCGCAGCCTGGCATTCGCCAGCGCACCGCCCACCGCGCCGACACCGAAACATCCCAGCATGATGCCGTATGTGGACGCCGTGCCGAGAAGCAAATCGCGAACGACCAACGGCAGAAGCGCCAGGATGGCAACCGCAGAGAAACCGAAGACGGCGCCGCGCAGGATGACACGCTGCAAATTCGGCGACATGGCCACATAGCGCAGCCCCGCGACAAAGGCGCTGCCAAAGGCCTCTCGGGGCAAACGGCGGTCCGGAACCGGGGCCTGCCACCGTGTCAGCGCAACGATGATCGCAATATAGCTCAGCGCATTGACCGCGAACGCCGTCGCGGCGCCAGCCAGCGCGACGATCGCACCGCCCGCCGCCGGACCGACGCTGCGCATCAGATTGAATCCCATCGAATTGAGGGAAACGGCCGCCGGCAGTTCATCGCGGGACACGATGTCGCCCATGGTCGCCTGCCAGGACGGATTGTGAAGCGCCGTGCCGCAGCCGATCAGGAAGGTAAAAGCCAGAAGCAGCCATGGTGTCAGCAACCCGCCGAACGCAAGTGCCGTCAGGGCGACCGAAACAACGAACATGAAGCCCTGCGCAATCAGCATCACCCTGCGGCGATCGAAATTATCGGCAAAGACGCCCGCCATCAGCGAAAAGATCATGATCGGCAAGGTGACCGAGCCCTGCACCAGCGCCACCATGCTTTGCGAAGCCGTCAGCGACGTCATCATCCACGCGGCCCCGACCGCCTGGACCAGACCGCCGAAATTCGAGGCGAGCGCCGCGACCCAGAGCATGCGGAATGTCTGATTGCCGAACAGCTTCAGCGGCGATGTGTGCTCGGGCACGCGGGGGTCCTTTGTCGGTGGCTTCACAGCGAGGGATACGCCTGCGCCCGACCAGACACAAGTCCCGGCACCACCGGTTTTTACCTTCAGCGAATCCACCCGATCTCATGCTTTTGAGCTTCGCGGCTGGGCTGACCTGTCCTGCCGTTGGCTGGTGACCCGGCAAAGCAATGCACGCCGATCCCGGGAAACCGCACGCAAATCAACAACGCATGAAGGAAGATAAGGCCAAATCAAACAGCAACTACAGGCGCAAATTGGCCCTATGCAGTGGGACAGAACGGACCGAATTGTGGTGCCCCCGGAGAGACTTGAACTCCCGACCCCCTGATTACAAATCAGGTGCTCTACCAACTGAGCTACAAGGGCAACGCGCTGCAATTATCATAATCTTTGACGGAGTAAAGTAAAATCCACGTTAAAGCACCGGCAAAGACCAGGTCACCGGATGACAGCTTGCAACCGGGTCTTGTGTGATCGGTCCGGCGGCGTCATGTTGGTTGGAACACTCTCTGAAACACGGGCAACCATGGCGCGCAGATCCTCCTCCCTCTCGTTCATTTCCAGCGAAGCCGAAAGCGCCCAGGAGGCGGCCAAGCGGCTGGCCTCGCTTTACGGACAGACCGATCCCGATGAAGCCGACGTGATTGTCGCGCTCGGCGGTGACGGCTTCATGCTGCAGACGCTGCACGAGACGATGCATAACGGCAAGCTGCTTTACGGCATGAACCGGGGGTCGGTCGGTTTCCTGCTGAATGAATATCGCGAGGAAGGCCTCAGGGAGCGGATCGAGGACGCGGTCGAACATATCATCAGACCGCTGGAGATGATCGCGCATGGCGATGATGGCGGGGTCGTGCACGCCTATGCGATCAACGAGGTCTCCCTGCTACGGCAGTCCTACCAGGCGGCCAAGCTGAAGGTCCTCGTCGATGGCCGGGTCAGGCTGGAAGAACTGATATGCGATGGGGTGATGGTGGCGACGCCGGCCGGTTCGACGGCCTACAACCTTTCGGCCCATGGACCCATATTGCCGCTGGAAGCGCCGCTTCTGGCGCTGACACCGGTGAGCGCGTTTCGGCCCCGGCGCTGGCGCGGTGCGCTGCTGCCCAACCGAGTCTCTGTCGAGATCGAGGTGATGGAGGCGGACAAGCGGCCGGTCAATGCCGTGGCCGACCATACGGAGGTCAAATCGGTTTCCCGCGTCCAGGTACACGAGACCGACAAGGTCACGGCGCGGATCCTCTCCGATCCCGATCACAGTTGGGATGACCGTATTCTTGCAGAGCAGTTTTTGTATTAGAGCGAAGGGCATCGAAACATAAGGGGCTCATTCATGGTTTGCAGGTCCATCAAACGCAGTATGACAGGCGTGCTTGTCACCATCGCGATATTGGCGGCCGGCGCTAGTGCGCCGCGCGCGCAATCCGGCGAAGAGCCGCAATCATCGGAAATCGCTGAAACCCTGTCGACGCGCGTCCTCTCGGCCGTCAGCGGTGGCTTCTGGGAGGCGGAGATCGAAGCAAAGCAGGCCGACGGAGAAACGGCGAAGGCCACACCGGTCAAAGGTCGGGGTTATTACCGGATCGTGGCCCTGCGCTCTGCGGACAATACGTCCCGGCTCTATCTGCAGCGCATCCGCCTGGCCGATGACGGCCCGGCCCTCGTCGATTCCGTGGAGGTTACGGAGCTGACAGAGATGAAGGCGTATATCACCGATATGCGGCCCGAAAGTTCCACGGGGATTGCGGAACGGCCCGGTTTCGCCGCCTTTATCTATCTCAAACTCGACCCCAGGACGGTCGAGCCCGATACTTATGAACTCTTTGTCGACGAGTTCGGCGATGCGGCATTCCTGCCGGCGACGAACTGACACTCTGCCAGCTTGTAGCGCCCTATGCTCTAATCGATGTCCTCAACCTCGGCCTCGGAACCGTGCACGCGGTGGGCCAGCGCCGATTCCATGAAGGCGTCGAGATCGCCGTCGAGCACATCCTGGGGGCTGGTGCTTTCGGTCCCGGTGCGCAGATCCTTGACCAGTTGATAGGGCTGCAGGACGTAGGAGCGAATCTGGTGACCCCAGCCGATTTCGGTTTTCGACGCTTCCTGCTCGCTGGCCTCGGCTTCCCGGCGCTTCAGTTCTTCCTCATAAAGTCGGGAGCGCAGCATCTCCCACGCCGTTGCACGGTTTTTATGCTGGGAGCGCTGGTTCTGGCACTGGACAACGATATTGGAGGGAATATGGGTGATGCGGACGGCTGAATCCGTCGTGTTGACGTGCTGGCCGCCGGCGCCCGACGCGCGATAGGTATCGATCCTGACCTCCGATTCGGGAATATCGATCTCGATCGAATCGTCGATCACGGGATAGGACCAGACCGACGAAAACGATGTGTGCCGACGGGCCTGGCTGTCGAAGGGCGAGATGCGGACAAGCCGATGGACGCCCGATTCGGTTTTCAGCCACCCATAGGCATTGTGCCCCTTGATCAGGAGGGTGACGGATTTGATTCCGGCCTCCTCGCCATCATGGATTTCCAGGACCTCGACCTTCATGTCATGCTGCTCGGCCCAGCGGCTGTACATGCGCATCAGCATCGCCGCCCAGTCCTGGCTTTCGGTTCCCCCGGCCCCTGAGTGGATCTCCACATAGGTGTCGTTGGCATCGGCCTCGCCGGACAGCAGCATTTCGATCTGGCGGCGGTCAATGTCCTCCTTCATGCCGCGCAGGGCTGCCTCGGCTTCGCGGACAACCTCCTCGTCGCCTTCCTCTTCGCCGAGTTCGATCAGGCCGATATTGTCATCCAGCCTGGATTCCAGTTCGCGAATGCCCTTGATATTGTCTTCCAGTTGCTGGCGCTCGCGCATCAGCGACTGGGCTTCCAGCGGATCGTTCCAGATATCGGCGTCCTCCGCCTTGACGTTCAGGAATTCCAGCCGTTTGAGAGCCTGATCCCAGTCAAAGATGCCTCCTCAGCAGGCTTACGGCCTGCTTGATGTCGTCAACAATGAGTTGGATTTCAGAACGCATAATGTGTGAATTCCTGCTGTGGTGGGATGCGACGCGCGGTCGCTGCGGACCATAATCCCGCGCCCGGCTCAAGTAAAGCCGGTCAGCGGGCAAAACGCTGAATTTACAGGACGAATTCTAGAGCATCGGGCGATTCTCTAGCCTCAATAGAGACCGCCAGCCCCCGATACGACGGCGCGATTGGCCTGCGGCGAGACGTTCAATATTTCCTCTCCGGTGGCATATTCCTCCATGCCGATGACCGAGAAGAAATCCGCCGGACCGGTGCCGGGCTTGAAGGATTCGTAGATCACATCCGGCTCGCCGGGTTGTGCCTCCATACCGGTCTTGCGGTTGATCGCAATGAGCTGCAGGCCGGGCGGCACCCTGAAATCGGCGGGCTGTCTGCCTTCAAGCGCCGCACTCATGAAATCATTGAAGATCGGCGCGGCGAGATTGCCGCCGGTGGATCCGCGTCCCATCGGCGTGGGCGTGTCGAAACCGAAAAACACGCCGGCGACAAGGTCCGGCGTGTAGCCGACGAACCAGGCGTCCTTTTCGTCATTCGTCGTACCGGTCTTGCCGGCGGTCGGATGGTCGAGCTTGACCTTGCCGGCGGCCGTTCCGCGGGCCACGACGCCTTCCAGCATCGACGTGATCTGATAGGCGGTCATCGGGTCGAGAACCTGTTCGCGATTGTCGGCAACCACGGGCTCTTCCTGATTTTGCCACTCGGCCACCGAACAGGCGTCGCACCGGCGCTCCTCGTGCTTGAAGATCGTCTTGCCGTAGCGGTCCTGGATCCGGTCGATGAGCGACGGCTTGATCTGCTTGCCGCCATTGGCAAGCACCGCATAGCCGGAAATCATCCGCAGCACCGTGGTTTCGCCGGAGCCGAGCGACATGGCCAGCAGCGGTGGCATATCGTCATAGATGCCGAACCGTTCGGCATATTCGGCAACGAGATTCATGCCCATATCCTTGGCCAGCCGGACCGTCATCAGGTTTCGCGACCGCTCGATGCCGAGCCTCAGGGTCGACGGCCCGGCGGAACCGCCACCATAGTTTTTTGGCTGCCACAGCTCGCCGCCTGAAACCAGCTGGATCGGTGCGTCGAGAACGACGGAGGCCGGGCTGTAGCCATTGTCGAGCGCCGCCGCATAGACGAAGGGCTTGAAAGAGGATCCGGGTTGCCGCATGGCCTGGGTCGCTCGGTTGAATTGCGACTGCGCATAGGAGAAGCCGCCAACCATGGCCAGCACGCGGCCGGTATGCGGATCCATCGCCGCGAGGGCGCCCTGCACTTCCGGCAATTGCCGCAGAATGTGCTTCTGCTTGCCGTCCTCGTCCTTGACCGCCTGCACGTAGATCACATCGCCGCGGCTGAGAATGTCCGAGACGGTCTTGGCCTTGCTGCGCTTGCCGTCCCGTTTCATTCGGTAGGCCCATTCCATGTCGCCGCCGGCCAGGGTCACCGTGTCGCGCTCTTCATCAACTTTGCCGGAGGTCGACCGGTTCGGCCTCAGCCCGACGGTCGCCGAGTTATCATCGACTTCAAGAACAACGGCCAGACGCCATTCGGGCACGTCGTGCAGCGGCGGCGTCTCGACCACATCGAGCCCCCAGTCTTCACCGATGTTCACGGTGGCGACAGGACCGCGGTAGCCCTGTTCAATGTCGTATTTGATCAGGCCCTTCTGCAGGGCGCTGCGCGCCATGCGCTGCATTTGCGGATCGAGTGTCGTGCGCACCGACAGGCCGCCCTCGTAAAGCGCGCTTTCACCGTAACGGCCGATGATCTGGCGTCGCACTTCCTCGGCAAAATAGTCGGAAGCAAAAAGGTAGGAGCCATAGCGGCGCGGATTGACGCCCAGCGGCTGCTTCTTGGCTTCGCCGGCATCGGCGGTTGTCACATAGCCGTTCTCGACCATGCGGTCGATCACCCAGTTGCGGCGGGTGATCGCCTGGTCGGTGCGTCGGTAGGGATGATAGTTGGACGGCCCTTTGGGCAGTGCCGCCAGATAGGCCGCTTCCTGGAGGTTGAGTTCGCTGACCGACTTGTTGAAATAGGTCAAGGCCGCGCTGGCGATGCCGTAGGAATTCAGCCCGTAGAAGATCTCGTTGAGATAGAGCTCGAAAATACGGTCCTTCGAATAGGCCTGTTCGATCCGGTAGGCCAGAACCGCCTCGCGGATCTTGCGGTCGAATGTCTGTTCGGAACTCAGCAGGAAGTTCTTGGCCACCTGCTGGGTGATCGTCGAGGCGCCGACCATGCGCCGACCCGAACTGAGATTTTCGATATTGGTGATGACGGCCCGGAGCAGTCCTTTGTAATCAAGGCCCGAGTGACGGTAGAAATTCTTGTCCTCGGCCGAAAGGAACGCCGCCTTGACGCGGTCTGGAACCGCCTGGATCGGGAGATACAGCCGCCTTTCGCGCGCGTGTTCGGCCATCAGGCTGCCATTGGCGGCGTGAATGCGGGTGGTGACCGGCGGCTCGTAGCTGGCGAGCACTTCATAATCCGGCAAATCGCGGGTAACGCCCCCGACATACCACGCCACGCCCAGAGCCACGACAAAGAACATCACGGCGCCGATACCGAACAAATATCCAATCAGTCTGACCATCGCTTCCTTACCGGTATTGCTCCCATCGCGAACCTGTGAGTCGGCGTTCCGACATCATAACCGGATAGATGCGCGATTGTGCGCAAATTAGGGCCAGATGTACATTGTTTCAATGATTCAGGGCAATTGAGCACGGATGTGACATCAATGTCACAATCCACCGGCCTGCCGCTCCGCCGGTTCAATTGTTGACGCTGCGTGTCTTGCGACGAAACGAATCGATTGCCGAGGCCAGCAGAACAGCCGTTTTCTCCCGCCATTTCGGATCGCGGAGAAGTTTTTCGTCCTCGACGTTGGACAGATATCCAAGTTCGACCAGCACGGAGGGAACGTCATGGGCGCGCAGCACTCGAAAGCCGGCCGACCGGATCGGGTTGTTGATCAGCTTGATGTTTCCTTCGAAGGAGTCAACGACCGACCGGGCCATGCCGGCGGAAAACAGATGGGTCTCCCGACGGGTCAGGTCGATGAGAATATCGGCCACGCCGTCGGGTTCGTCCTCCAGCGACAGACCGGCAATCAGATCGGAACGGTTTTCGCTGGCCGCCAGTTGCTGCGCCATCTTGTCGGACGCCTTGTCCGACAGGGTGTAGACGCTGGCGCCGCGAACACCGCGAAGCCGGATGGAGTCGGCATGGATGGAAACAAACAGATCCGCCTCATACTGGCGGGCAATGCGAACGCGCTCTGCCAGCGAGACAAACCGGTCATCCTCACGCGTCATCACGACACGAATGTCGGCATAGTCGGCGAGAATCCCCTTCAGCGTCTGGCTTATCTCAAGAGTGAGATCTTTCTCCTGCAGGCCGTTACGCCCGCGCGCGCCGGCGTCGATGCCGCCATGGCCGGGATCGATGGCAACGGTAAAGCGCTTTTTGGCTTCCGGCTCCGATTTCGCCAAGCGTCCGCTCTTGCCGGACCGCGGTGTCGATCCGCTCCATTGCTGCTCGTGCATGAGCGTGTCGAACTCAGTGTTGGATATGGCCACAAGGTCGAAAACCATACGGAAGCCGCCACCGGCGCCGTTTTCGATGACCTTCGCCATTTCAGGCTTCATCGGTCCGATGGCGCTGAACACGATGCGTGAGCGTCCCGGCGCCATCAGCCCGAATCGAATGTCGGACAGCAGGCCGCGTGACCGCGCTACATCGTCATCGATACCGAACAGGGTTTCGGGCAAATCGACGACCATGCGATGGGGCGATGCCAGCAGATGGAACGAGAATTCAGGCTTCTGCTCGAATTCAATCACGACACGCGTTCGTATTTCATCTCCTGCGACCCTCATATCATAAGCGACGAGTTGCGGAGCGGCAGCCGGCACCGCTTCGGCGCGGGCGCCGGAGCCGCCAATCATCGCCAGGAGCACGGTCAGCACGAGCAGGAAACATGCCGGAGCCACGGCCTTCGTCAGCCCGCTGCAGCAGTGCTTTGACGATCCATCCGGAGTTAAGGCAAGGAGGTTCATTGCGTGATCATTCAGATCCTAATCGGGGTTTCGACGGCGGCCGGCAGCCGATGCCAACACGACATCCATGATGACAATATGGCAGCGGCGGCTTTCCGTCGATTCCCATTCGTGTTCGTGCCGTGACCGGCCTGCCGGACCTCGGTAAACCCGGTTCATCATCGGTCGAAACGGTGCCGACCGCTGAGCGCCCTTGCTACACAAGCTGGTCCGACCGGCTCGGAAACGACCATAGTGGTCACTATGATTTTATGGTTAACCATCGGTTTCCGAAAGACGTTTTATCCACCGCGCCGGAGCCGGGGCCCGCAACGCCAATTGTTGCCTCTTGCAAGAAGGTCCGCAAAATCATAAAAGCGGAATCGAGGGTTGATATGCTGACGAGATAGAACCGGCATACCACGGCAGCCACCCCATACGGGAATTATGGCGCCAATGGGGCCATTCGTCTGACGTCATAGCTTCTCAACACCTTGAAGTGAATCGATATCGGCCGTCTGTTCGGCCATCGAACCGCGGCATAAGGCCGCCCGCTCTTTCAGGAGAGCGAAATTCATCGGTCTGAAAAAGACTTTATATTCATATATTCCAGCTCGGAATGTCCATGACAACGCAGTTCACCGCAGATCTCCCAACCAGAACCCGCCGAGGCGGCGGGCCGGTCACTGCCGACAGAATGCGTTCGTTCGGAGCAGGAACAGGAAAATTCGGCGATGCACCATCCCTACACGACCGAGCGGGTCCGCCCGGTCGGCCCGGGCCAGTGCGTTCCGCCGAGGAGCATCTCTTAAATGGCAGACAAAATGCTGATCGACGCGTCCCACGAGGAAGAAACGCGCGTCGTCGTCGTACGTGGAAACCGAATTGAGGAATTCGACTTCGAATCGCAGCACAAAAAGCAGCTGCGAGGCAATATTTATCTGGCGAAGGTAACCCGGGTCGAACCATCCCTGCAGGCGGCCTTTGTCGAATATGGCGGCAACCGCCACGGCTTTCTCGCCTTTTCCGAAATCCATCCAGACTACTACCAGATTCCGGTGGCCGACCGGCAGGCGCTGATCGAGGCGGAAGCCGAAGAGGCGCGTGCCGAGGACGAGGACGGCGACACCGAAAAGCCGGCCAAACGCAAGACACGAACCCGGCGCAGCCGCAGCAAATCGAAACGCGAGGCCAAGGCGGAACCGGCTGATACCGCAGCCGCGGAGGCGGAGCCGTCCGACGCCGACGACACGTCGTCGCCAGCGGAGGAACCCGAAAAGATCGAAATCACGGTTGGCGCCGCCGACACGGAGTCGGACCCGGCGCCATCAATCGAGGCGGCGGACGCAGAAACACCCTCTACGCCGGAGCCTGAGGAAGCCGAGGCGGAGCCTTCATCCGATGCTGATGCCGATGAAAAACCGGCAAAGGACACGCCGCCCGATTCCATTGCCGCGGCGGTTGACGCCGATGAAATCTCGGAAGCGGTGGATGTCAAGGATGCGCCCGTCGAGGAGAGCGATCCTGATGACGATCAGGACGACGAGGAGGATGACGAGGAGGAAAATGGCCGGATCGAATCCGTCGGCGCCGAGGATGCGCTGGAGGAGGTCCCCGACCGGGCCCGGAAACCACGGAAGCAATATCGCATTCAGGAGGTCATCAAACGCCGCCAGATCCTGCTTGTGCAAGTCGTCAAGGAGGAGCGCGGCAACAAGGGCGCGGCGCTGACCACCTATCTGTCGCTGGCGGGACGCTATTCGGTGCTCATGCCGAACACGGCGCGCGGCGGCGGCATCTCGCGCAAGATCACCAATGTGCAGGACCGCAAGCGCCTGAAGGAAATCGCCAGGGGCCTGGACGTTCCGCAGGGCATGGGCGTGATTTTGCGCACGGCCGGCGCCAACCGGACCAAGAGCGAGATCAAACGCGATTTCGAATATCTGATGCGGCTGTGGGAAAATGTCCGCAACCTGACGCTTTCCTCGACGGCGCCCTGCCTGGTCTATGAGGAAGGCAGCCTGATTAAAAGGTCGATCCGCGACCTTTACAACAAGGACATCGGCGAGATCATCGTCTCCGGCGAAAACGGCTATCGCGAAGCCAAAGACTTCATGAAGATGCTGATGCCGAGCCATGCAAAGGCCGTGCAGCCCTATCGGGAGGTGCAGCCGATCTTTGCAAGGTCCGGCATCGAAGCGCAACTCGACAAGATGCTGCAGCCGCAGGTGACCCTCAAATCCGGTGGCTATATCATCATCAACCAGACCGAGGCGCTGGTTGCCATCGACGTCAACTCGGGACGCTCCACCAAGGAACATTCCATCGAGGATACGGCGCTGCGGACCAATCTGGAGGCAGCGGCAGAGGTGGCGCGCCAGCTGCGGCTGCGCGACATGGCCGGGCTGATTGTCATCGATTTCATCGATATGGAGGAAAAGCGCAACAATCGCGCCGTCGAGAAGAAGCTGAAGGATTGCCTGAAAAGCGACCGGGCGCGCATTCAGGTGGGCCGGATTTCGCATTTCGGCCTTCTGGAAATGTCGCGCCAGCGGATCCGCGCAAGTGTGCTCGAAAGCACCATGCAGGTCTGCGAGCACTGCGGCGGCACCGGCTATATCCGCTCCGATTCCTCGGTCGCGCTCCATGTCCTGCGAACGGCGGAAGAACATCTGCTGCGCAGCACCAAGCACAATATCTCCGTGCGGACGATGCCGGAGATCGCGCTCTACCTGCTCAACCAGAAGCGCGACACGATCATTGAGCTGGAGACCCGGTTCGGCGTGACGATCACCGTTGCGGCCGATGCCTCCATCGGACAGCAGCATGTCGCCATCGATCAGGGCACAGCGGTCGAAACCCCGGTGATCATCGACTCCAGCGTCCAGATCGACGCGGATGCCGATTCGTTCGACGATGGGGCCGAAGACACGGTATCCGGCGGCGAGGACGATGATAACGGGCGAAAACGCAAGCGGCGTCGCAGACGGCGTGGCGGGCGCGGCAATGGCGACAATGCGGAAACGCAGTCTGCCGACAATGTCGACGGAGGAAGCCGGGACGCAACATCCGATGCAGCCCGGTCTGAAGACGATGGCGAACCGCGCAAAAAGCGCCGGCGCCGGGGCAAGCGCGGCGGCAAGCGGAACCGCGATCCGGAGATGGCAGCTTCAACCGGGGTCGACGCCGGTGAAGCGGTCGATGCCGAGACAGGCGATGACCAGGAGGTGCCGGCACCACTACCCGGTGACGCGGATGCTCCCCAGCCGGCGATCGAGGCGGCGGCTGAACCCGACAGCGTCAATGACGATGGTGACGAGCCACCGAAAAAGCGCCGCAACACGCGCCGCAAGAGGAGCCCTGAAGTCGAGGAGGCCGTGGCTACCGCCTCGCCGCTTGATGTGCAGCCGGCTCCGTTGGAGGCACCGGCGGACAGCATGGCCAATGGCGGAGATACCAGCCGCCTTCCCGGTCTGGACGTCAGCGAGGCCGATGTCGCGGCGGAGCCTCGAAAAAGCCGTCGGCGTGCGGCTGCGGCGGATCAGGCACCGGCCGAACCCAAGGTCACCTCGTCGTCGGCCCAATCCGATGCAAGCGATGATGAGAAGCCGAAAAAGGCCGGCTGGTGGCAGCGGCGCGGGTTTTTCTGACGTCACGCAACGCAAGCGCCGTCCCTGCGGCGGCAAGCCCGATCGATACGTTGGTTCGGGGACCATGAAGCGCATGTCGACCGGGTGTCCTCGGGTCACCCGCACGCATTTCCCTTACGACGCGGGCTGAGTGCGGCCCTGCTCCACGTGGCGAAGATAGATAAGAGCCAAACGGTAAAGAACCACAGCGTTCAAGAGATGCCACATGAAATGGGTGCCGAGCGGCAGGGCTGCGCAAAACGCTTCATCGGCCATGCGAAAGGCGATTGAGAAGAAAAACACGATCCCGGTAACGATCAGTCCCGACGCCAATGGCCTGTTGCGGCCAAGCATCAAAATGCCGACGATGAATATGGCAAGCAGGGCCGGCACATAACCTGACGACGATCCGACAATCGGCGACAGAAGGGGCACCAGAAGGAAGCTGACGGGTATATATGCCGCGGTGGCAATGAGACTGGCCCACATGGTCAGTCCGATGTAATGGCGCACCGCCAGATAGAGATATGTCAGAATAAACACCAGGATCGGCAGGCTGTCTGCCGCCGCCGCCCAAACGGTTGCAAAGGTATGGAACAGGAAGGATCCTATTCCAATGATGCCGATCAGGAGGCCCAGAAACAGGCCGGATGGCGAGCGTTGCGTCGTCCGATGCCAGGCAAGCAGGACGAGAATTGCCGAGACGATGAACGCCAGATTGGTCACGGCATTGACCGGTTCAGCCCAGAAGGCCGGCCCCACGCGTTCGCAATAATTATCGATCTGTTCGTTGATAATCGTGCCCCGTCATGTCCAGAACGCCGTCCCGACGTCGCGGATAGATATGGTCATTTGACAGGGGGTTGTCGACCCCGGCGGCGGTCATTAGCGGATCAGGTCGACCGTCCGCTCGACACCGCCAAGGCCGTGAACACTGTCATTGCCGCGTATGATGACCTGGCGGACATCGTCCGGGATCGCAACACCGGACAGGCTTCGCGTGAAGGGCTGTTCGTCGACATGCGGATGCGCCAGGACGCGCTCGCCATAGACCGTCCCGTCGGGCCCGACCACATCCCATCGGTTGGCGTAGTGATCCCAGCCCTCATCATCATGGCGGAGCGTGACGGAAAACCGCCACATGCCGTTCGACTGGCGTGTCGCGTCAACGGCGACGACATCTACCTCGCCGGCGAATGTTGCCGGGGAAAAGGCAGGCACAAGTGGAGAGCAAGCCAAAGCCGCCGTCAGGGATAATGAGAGTCCCGCGGAACGCAACACGTCTCAGCCTTTCCAATCGGTTCCGTCTTCGCGCAATGGCGGTCAGAACGGGATCTCGTCATCCATATCCCGCGAAAAGCCACCTTCCTGGGCTGGTGCGGACTGGCCGGCATCCTGGGGGCTGTCACCAAAGCCGCCACCGGCTCCGGCGGATGAATCGGCGCGCCCGTCGAGCATTGTCAGCGTGGAATTGAAACCCTGCAGCACGACCTCGGTCGAATATCTGTCCTGCCCGCTCTGGTCCTGCCATTTGCGGGTCTGCAACTGTCCTTCCAGATAGACCTTCGATCCCTTGCGCAGATATTGCTCGGCGATCTTGCAAAGGCCCTCGCTGAATATCACCACCCGGTGCCATTCGGTGCGCTCGCGCCGCTCGCCGGTGTTGCGGTCGCGCCAGCTTTCGGATGTTGCAACCCGCAGGTTGGCAATCGGCCGGCCGTCCTGCGTGCGACGGATTTCCGGGTCCGCTCCCAGATTTCCGACCAAAATGACTTTGTTGACACTGCCTGCCATGATCAATCCTCACACATCACAACCGGCCGCCATTGATGGCGACCAACATCACTGTTTCAGGCGATCATAGACTATCCCCCGAACGGGTGTCTGGTCCGATATCGCTATCCACAGGAGCTTTTTTGTTCACATTATGTTCTATTTGCAATATAGTGTCTTGTCAAACGATTCCCCTCAATGCCAAAGTGGTTTGCGCAACTCGACTTCTATCGAACTGAGCCTACATTATAGCCGGGCGCGCCCTTTGCGGGACCAGCGGATCACAGCCACACTGCCCTGATCTATGCGGGCAATCACGCCGATTGCGGACGGAGACCATGAGCGAACTGAAGACCATTTCCATCCGCGGCGCCCGCGAGCACAATCTGAAGAGCGTCGATCTCGATCTGCCGCGCAACACGCTCATCGTGATGACCGGCCTGTCGGGGTCCGGCAAATCGTCACTCGCCTTCGACACGATCTATGCGGAGGGTCAGCGCCGCTATGTGGAGAGCCTGTCGGCCTATGCGCGGCAGTTCCTGGAGATGATGCAGAAGCCGGATGTCGACCAGATCGAAGGGCTTTCGCCAGCGATTTCGATCGAGCAGAAGACGACGTCCCGCAACCCGCGTTCGACCGTCGGCACCGTCACCGAGATCTATGACTATCTGCGCCTGCTCTTTGCGCGTGTCGGCATCCCCTATTCGCCGGCGACCGGCCTGCCGATCGAAAGCCAGACGGTCAGCCAGATGGTGGACCGGGTGGTGGCGCTGGACGAAGGAACGCGGCTTTTCGTGCTGGCGCCGCTGGTGCGCGGCCGCAAGGGTGAGTACCGCAAGGAACTCGCGGAACTGATGAAAAAGGGCTTCCAGCGCGTCAAGGTGGACGGAACCTATTATGAAATCGCCGACGTGCCGCCGCTCGACAAGAAGTTCAAGCACGATATCGACGTCGTCGTCGACCGCGTGGTGGTGCGCGAGGACCTGGCGGCGCGGCTTGCCGACAGTCTGGAGACCTGTCTGCAACTGGCGGACGGGCTGGCGGTGGCGGAATTTGCCGACAGGCCGCTGCCGGACGATGAAACATTCGGCGGCAGCGCCAACAAGTCCAAGAATGAAACCCATGAACGGCTGGTCTTTTCCGAGCGTTTCGCCTGTCCGGTGTCAGGTTTCACGATTCCCGAGATCGAGCCGCGGCTGTTTTCGTTCAACAACCCGTTCGGCGCCTGCCCGACCTGCGACGGGCTCGGCACGCAGCAGAAGATCGATCCGGCACTGATCATACCGGAGCCCGGAAGGACGCTGCGCGACGGTGCGATTGCGCCGTGGGCCAAATCCAGTTCTCCCTATTACAAGCAGACCCTGGAGGCGCTGGGACGGCATTTCGGATTCAAGCTGGGAGACCGCTGGAACGAACTGCCCGAAACGGCGCGCGAAGCCATCCTGCGCGGCACCGACGACAAGATCGAATTCCGCTATGATGATGGCTTGCGATCCTACAAGACGACGAAGAATTTCGAGGGCATCATTCCCAATCTTCAGCGGCGCTGGAAAGAAACGGATTCGGCCTGGGCCCGTGAGGAGATCGAACGCTATATGGCAGCCGCCCCCTGCCCCGCCTGTGGCGGATACCGCCTGAAACCGGAGGCAATGGCCGTCAAGATCGCCGGTCTGCATATCGGCCTTGTGACCGAAATGTCGATACGGGAAGCCGGCGACTGGTTCGCCACCCTGCCGGAAAAACTGACGGACAAGCAGAACGAGATCGCCGGCCGGGTTTTCAAGGAGATCCGCGACCGGCTGAAATTCCTCAATGATGTGGGCCTGGATTATCTGACGCTTTCGCGCAATTCGGGCACGCTTTCGGGCGGTGAAAGCCAGCGAATCCGCCTGGCATCGCAAATCGGATCCGGGCTCACCGGCGTTCTCTACGTGCTCGACGAGCCATCCATCGGGCTTCACCAGCGCGACAATGCGCGGCTTCTGGACACGCTCAAGCACCTGCGCGACATCGGCAATACGGTCATTGTGGTCGAACACGATGAAGATGCCATCCTGAACGCCGACCACGTGGTCGATATCGGACCGGCCGCCGGAATCCATGGCGGGGAAATCGTCGCACAGGGCGCGCCGCAGGATATCATGGCGGCGCCGAAATCACTGACCGGCCAGTATCTGTCCGGCGCGCAGGAAGTGGCGATACCGGCGGAGCGCCGAAAGATCAACAAGAAGCGGCAGATCACCGTGGTCGGGGCCAGCGCCAACAATCTGAAGAACATATCCGCCAGCATTCCGCTGGGCGTCTTCACGGCGGTTACCGGTGTGTCGGGCGGCGGTAAGTCGACCTTCCTGATCGAAACCCTCTACAAGGCGGCGGCGCGGCGGGTCATGGGCGCCCGGGACAATCCGGCAGCGCATGAACGCATTGACGGGCTGCAGCACATCGACAAGGTGATCGATATCGATCAGTCGCCGATCGGCAGGACACCGCGATCGAATCCGGCGACCTATACCGGCGCATTCACCCCCATCCGCGACTGGTTCGCCGGCCTGCCGGAGGCCAAGGCGCGCGGCTATATGCCCGGCCGCTTCTCCTTCAATGTGAAGGGCGGGCGGTGCGAGGCGTGCCAGGGCGACGGCGTGATCAAGATCGAGATGCATTTCCTGCCGGACGTCTATGTCACCTGCGACCTCTGTCACGGCAAGCGATATAACCGGGAAACGCTGGAGGTCACGTTCAAGGGCAAATCCATCGCCGATGTGCTTGAAATGACGGTCGAGGAAGGCTGCGAATTCTTCTCCGCGGTTCCGGCGGTCCGCGACAAGCTGGTCACGCTGCGCCGGGTCGGGCTCGGCTATATCAAGATCGGACAGCAGGCGACGACCCTGTCGGGCGGCGAAGCCCAGAGGGTCAAGCTGGCCAAGGAGTTGTCGAAACGGTCCACCGGGCGCACTTTGTATATTCTCGACGAGCCCACAACGGGGCTGCATTTTCACGATGTCGCCAAATTGCTGGACGTGCTGCACGAAATCGTCGATCAGGGCAATTCGGTCGTCGTCATCGAACACAATCTCGAGGTGATCAAAACGGCCGATTACATTATCGACCTTGGCCCGGAGGGCGGCGATGGCGGCGGGGAAATCGTTGCGACGGGCTCACCTGAAGACGTCGCCGGCAACGATAAATCCTATACCGGGCACTATCTGATGAACCTGCTGCAACGGCGCCCGTCCAGGGCAACCGAGGCGGCGGAATAGACGACGGGCTGAGGAGGGTTCCATGGCCAAATCCGGAGCGATCAGAGCGGGGATAGGCGGCTGGACATTCGCACCCTGGCGCGGAACATTCTATCCGGACACGCTGCGGCAGAAGGACGAACTGCACTATGCCAGTCGGCAACTGGCGACCATCGAGGTCAACGGCACCTATTATGGCAGCCAGAAACCGGCAACCTATGCCAAATGGGCCTCCGACGCCCCCGACGACTTCGTCTTCTCGCTCAAGGGCAACCGCTTCGTGACCAACCGCAAGGTTCTGGCCGAGGCGGGGGAATCGCTTGAGCGTTTCATCGGTTCGGGGATCGCCGAACTCGGCGATCGCCTCGGGCCCATCCTGTGGCAGTTCGCGCCAACCAAGAGGTTCGACCCGGACGATTTCGGCGCGTTCCTGGCCATGCTTCCGGGTTCACGGGACGGGGTTGGTCTAAAACATGCCGTGGAAGTGCGCCATGACAGCTTTTCCAGCCCCGATTTCGTGGCCCTTGCGGAAAAACACGGTGTCGCGATCGTCTATGCAGAACATTTCACCTATCCGGAGATCGCCGATGTCACGGCGCCCTTCGTCTATGCGCGTCTGCAGAAAGGACAGGATGACATTCCGACGGCCTATTCGGATGACGCCCTCGACCACTGGGCTGCACGGGTTCGGCTTTGGGCCGAAGGCGGTCAGCCCGATGATCTGCCGCTCGCCGACGGGCAACGCAAGCCGCCCAACGAACCGCGGGATGTCTTCGTCTATTTCATCCACGAGGGAAAAATCAGGGCACCGCAGGCGGCCATGGCGCTACAGCAGCGCGTCGCGTAGAGTGCGGTAGCGAGGCACCGCGACGGTCTCGACCGGAATCAGGTTGCAGGCGCGACATGGATTGCCAGCCACAGCGTAGCCGGGTTTTCCTGCGTCCAGGTCACGCGGTGCCGGCAATGGGCCGGCAGCAGAAGCCAGTCGCCGGGCTGGAGAGAGCGGTCCTGCGCCTCACCCTCGATCCGCAGGCGCGCCGCGCCGGTCAGCAGCACCACCCACTCATCATCCGACTGATCGTACCAGTCGCCGTCGGCGGTCCGCTGGCCGGTGGAGATGATGCGTTCGATCCGGGTGCCCGGCTGCGAAAACAGCACGTCGAACCGCTCGTCTTCCAATACCTCGTCCGGAACCCCGGCAAACAGATTGCCGCCGTCGAGCCGCGCTTTGCTATTCATCTGCTTTGTCCTGATCAAGCGAATCCAGAGCCGGAAGGTGACCGGCAAGATCTTCAGCCGTCAACCCCTGCCCGGCAGCCTCACCGGCACGTCCGTGCATATAGGCCGCGGCGGCGGCGGCCTCGAAAAGCGGCATGCCCTGCGCCATCAAACCGCCGGCAATGCCGGCCAGGCAATCTCCGGAGCCGGCGGTGGCAAGCCATGGCGGGGCATTGGCATTGATGACGGCCCGTCCGTCCGGCGAGGCGATCACCGTGTCCGCGCCTTTGTAGAGGACCACCGCGTGGGCGCGCCGCGCGGCCATGCGGGCGCGATCCACCTTCGATTGCGATCCGTCGGCCGCGATATCCGGGAAAAGCCGTGCAAATTCGCCGTGATGCGGGGTCAGCAGGAGCCGCGGCTCAGGCCCGTCGAACCAGGCCGGCAGCAGGTCGGAGTGTTCGGTAAAAACCGTCAGACCGTCGGCATCAAGCACCAGCGGCTTGCCGTTCAGCGCCAGTCGTCGGACGAAGTCGCGAGTCCGCTCGCCAATGCCGAAAGCGGGGCCGAGGACATAGGCGTTGAGCCTTCCTTCCGAAAACAGTTCGTCCAGATCATCGCCGTCCTCGACACGGCGCAGCATGATGGCGGTCAGGTGGGCGGCGTTCGACGCCATTGCGGATGCCGGGGCAAGCATGGTCACCAATCCGGCGCCGGCCCGCAGCCCGGCCATCGCCGCCAGCCGGGCGGCACCGGTGCGGGCGAAAGAACCGCTGAACACGCCGAGATGGCCCCTGGTGTATTTATGGCCGGCCCGGTCAGTCCTCGGGGTGGCGTCACGCCATATGGCGGGCGTGTTGAGCCAAAGGCCGCTCTCCTGCGCACGGAGAAATCTGCGCGGAATGCCGATATCGACCACCTGCACCTCTCCGCAATGGGTCGCACCCGGCAACAGAAAATGCCCGGGTTTTGGCGCTGCAAATGTCACCGTATGTTCAGCGCTCAACGCCGTGCCGAAGACTTCACCGGAATATCCGGAGATCCCCGAGGGCAGATCGGCCGAAACAACCGGCAGGTTCCTGTTGTTGACGGCGTCGATCATCGATCTCGCCAGGCCTTCGACCGGACGATCCAGGCCACCGCCAAACAGTGCATCGATGATGACCATATCCTCCGTCAGGCCATCAGGGTCCAGCGCCGTCACCGGCCCGTCCCAATCGGCATGTGCCCTGGCGGCATCACCGGTCATTTTTTCGGGGTCGATCAAGGATGAAACGGTAACGGGAAGGCCGGCTTCCCCAAGCCGGCGGGCGGCGACATAGCCGTCGCCTCCATTGTTGCCCGGGCCGCACAACGCCAGAATCCGACCGGCGCCCGGGTAGTGACGGAGCGCGCAAGCCGCAAGGGCCGTGCCGGCAACATCCATCAGACCGTAGCCGTTTATGCCGCTTTCGATGGCCGCCCGGTCGACTGCGGCCATGTCGGCCGGCGCAATCAGGGGCGTTGCCGCATCGTCCATACCGTTGCCTCCTGCCCCCTTTTGGCGCAACGATGGTGCTGAAACAAGTGCGCAATCAGCGTGCTTTTCGCCTAAATTTTAGGCAATTGCCTGTTTTTTGATCAGATAGCGGTCAGTGCTTGCCCCGTCAGCCACCCAAGTCCTGCGCAGGACGGACGGTTCTCCTTGCGAAAACAAGGGAAAAGCCCGCCAAATGGAGCCGTGCCGCCTGCGATGATTTTTTTTGCTGAAATTCGGGCTTCGTCAGGTGAGTTGGCACGGCATATGCATTTGCGAGATCAAGTGGAAGCGACCCGGAATTCCGGACGCGAATTCGCTTTGATGGCCTTAACAACGAGACGTTTTCTGATGAAAAAGATCGAAGCAATTATCAAACCCTTCAAACTCGATGAAGTGAAGGAAGCCCTTCAGGAGGTCGGCTTGCAGGGAATCACCGTCACCGAGGCCAAGGGGTTCGGACGGCAAAAGGGGCATACGGAGCTTTACCGCGGCGCCGAATATGTCGTCGATTTCCTGCCGAAGGTCAAAGTCGAAATCGTTCTGTCCGATGATACGGTCGAGGCCGCCATCGAGGCCATTCGCAACGCAGCCCAGACCGGCCGCATCGGCGATGGCAAGATCTTCGTCTCCAATGTGGAGGAAGTCATCCGCATCCGCACCGGTGAAACCGGCAACGATGCGATCTGACCGGCATCATTCGCCCGGCGCAAATGCAACAACCTGTCTCAATGAGGGAAGATAAATGACGAGTGCCTCTGATATTCTCAAGCAAATCAAAGACAATGACATCAAATTTGTCGATCTGCGGTTCACCGATCCGCGCGGCAAAATGCAGCATGTCACAATGGATGCAAGCGTTGTCGATGAGGATATGTTTGCCGACGGCGTGATGTTCGACGGGTCTTCGATCGCCGGCTGGAAGGCCATCAATGAATCCGACATGGTGCTGATGCCGGACACGGCATCGGCCCATACCGATCCGTTTTTCGCGCAATCGACGCTGGCGGTCATGTGCGACATTCTCGATCCGATTTCGGGCGAGCCCTATGGCCGCGATCCGCGCGGCACCTCGAAGAAGGCCGAGGCCTATCTGCAGGCCTCCGGAGTCGGTGACACGGTTTTTGTCGGCCCGGAAGCCGAGTTCTTCGTCTTTGACGATGTGCGGTTCTCGACCGATCCCTACAATACCGGTTTCGCGCTGGACAGCGGCGAACTGCCGTCCAACAACGATGCCGAATATGAGGTCGGCAATCTCGGTCACCGGCCACGCACCAAGGGCGGCTATTTCCCGGTGCCGCCGGTCGACAGCGCCCAGGACATGCGTTCTGAAATGCTGACTGTGATGGCGGAAATGGGTGTCGTGGTGGAAAAACACCATCACGAGGTCGCAGCCGCGCAGCACGAACTCGGCATCAAGTTCGATTCCATGACGGTCAATGCCGACAAGCTGCAGATCTACAAATATGTGGTCCATCAGGTGGCCAACGCCTATGGCAAGACGGCGACCTTCATGCCGAAGCCGGTCTATGGCGACAACGGCACGGGAATGCATGTTCACCAGTCGATCTGGAAAGACGGCAAGCCGACCTTTGCCGGCGATGAATATGCCGGCCTGTCCGAGACGTGCCTCTACTATATCGGCGGCATCATCAAGCACGCCAGGGCGCTCAACGCCTTCACCAACCCGTCGACCAACTCCTACAAGCGCCTGGTTCCGGGATTCGAAGCGCCCGTGCTGCTCGCCTACTCGGCGCGCAACCGGTCCGCATCCTGCCGGATTCCCTTTGGATCGTCGCCCAAGTCCAAGCGTGTCGAAGTCCGCTTTCCCGACCCGACGGCCAATCCCTATCTGGCATTTGCGGCCATGCTGATGGCGGGTCTGGACGGCATCAAGAACAAGCTGCATCCGGGCGATGCGATGGACAAGGACCTCTACGACCTGCCGCCGCAGGAACTCAAGGAGATCCCGACGGTCTCTGCCTCGCTGCGCGAAGCGGTGGAGAGCCTCGATCAGGACCGCCAGTTCCTGACCGCCGGCGGCGTGTTCCTGGAGGACCAGATCGACGCCTATGTCGAACTGAAAATGGAAGAGGTCATTCGTTTCGAACACACGCCGCACCCGGTGGAGTTCGACATGTATTATTCGGTCTGACAGAGACGCGCACTTTCGGTTGCGGTCGTAACCCGCATCCGGCGCCCTTTACCCCCGGCAACCGCCGGGGGTTTTTTGTTCGCCGACATACGAAATCTGCCGCCAGCCAAGGTTGTTGAAACTGCACCTGAACTGTATCGTCGCCGCGACGAATGATCGGGAGACGAAAAATGATGAAACGAAAGTTGATCCTGCTGGCATGCGCCACCGGATTGCTTGCCTCACCGGGTCTTGCGGATGAAACCGGCAAGGCGGCCTTCGACTCCTGGCTTCGCTCAAACGCCGATATCGGATTGGAGATGACCTACCAGTCCGCCGAGGAATCGGGAGACGTGTTGACGGTGAGCGGTCTCGATGTGTCCTATTCGATAATACTCGAACCAACCGGGGCGCCATCACCCGACGATGATATGGCGACATTGAGCCTGTCCGTGACCGCACCGCTGGTGAAGGCCGCGACCTTCGCTTCCGATGCCGAGGGATTTTCGGTCCAGCATCTTGTGCTGTCGGATGACACGCGATTTGCCATCGAAGTCGCTTCGTCCGGCCGCGCCGAATACAGGGTGGAAGGCGTGATTGAAGGCTACGAACTTCGGAACGCCGCCTGGCCGGATTTACCGGACATTGCCAAAGACCCGTTGCGCCCGGTCAGCCGCTGGATGCCGCTGTTGGAATCCTTCCGGGACTGGCGGATCGAAGAATATAGGATCAACCGCCTAGAAATGACCGAATGGGTCACCGATCCGCAGGGCAATATCAGACCCGCCAAATATGAGATACAGGACACTATGCTGCGGGATCTGCGCGATGGAAAGATCGGCGAGTATTCTACGGGACGCTCCACACAAACGGTGAGTTTCACGGGCACCGGCGGACAGCCTCTCGACCTGGCTGTCGGCATCGCAAGTACGCGGGTGCGGGATTATGATGTTGCAGGCCTTTTGGCGCTGTTTCAGCCGGAAACAGCTTCAATGCCCGATCGCTCAACGATGATCGGGTCGATTGTCATGTTGGGTTACAACGTGCGTAGCGACATATTTGACTGGAATATCGATCGTATCGCCATTGAGGATGTTCGTGTACGCCGACCGCAGGTGAATTTGCTCCGCGTACTGGATGCTGCCCTCTCGGGAACCGAAAGTGACGCGGCGGATATCGCTGCTGGATTGTTTGAGATGTTTCGGTCCCTAGCCGTCGGTCGTTTTTCAGTTGATGGCATCAGACTGTCGTTTTGGGATTTTGAAAGCGCCAGTTCAATCTTCTCCATCGAACTTGGGCAATTGCTGGTGTCGAATCTCAATTCAGAGGGTTTGAGAGAACTTTCACTGTCTTCCCTGAAAGCTAACACAGCCGACGGACACGATGTACGTGCCGGCAAACTGTCGATCGAAGATATCGAGTTCGCTCCGTATCGCGCGATAGAGGCTTTCATCCGGTCCAACCCTGACGGCGTCTCAGAACCTTTTTCGCTCGAAATCGCGAGAGCCTTTGCGCCCTTGTCCATCTCTGCATCGATGAGGGATTTTGCCGGGACGGGTCCCGATATCACAGGCATCACGGTCGACGAGTATTTCCTGGGCTTTGAGACTGCTGTGCCGCCAGTTCCGACGGATATAGAAATTTCGCTCGAGGGCTATGAGATCCCCGTCAGTGCACTCAACGGATCGGACGCCAAGGCCCTGTTTGCCGCTGCGGGAATCGATCGCCTCCATCTGTCGCAATCCGTTCTGATCCATTGGGATGAACAAAGCGAGGATGTGTTTATCGACAATATCGAGTTGGAACTGGAAAAGATCGGCAGAATTCGTGCAAGCGCCCAGCTTGGTGGTGTGCCAAGGGCGATTCTGGAAAACCCGGATCGCTTCGAGGCAATCCTTGCAACGCTCAACATCAAGGCCATCGAACTCGAACTGACCAATGAAGGCGGCGTGGAGACAGCCCTTCATGTGGCGGCTGCACGGCAGGGAATGAGTGAAAACCAGATCATCGATGTCCTGCTCGTCGAGCTTGCCGGCGCCTTGAGGATGATCGGAAACGAGGCCTTCGCATCAAAGGTCCTCGGCGCAGCAGAACGGTTTATTGCCGACCCGAAAACGCTGCGGGTGAGCGCATATCCGCCAACCCCGGTGCCGGTCCTGCAAATCATCGCCAATGTGGAAATCGCGCCGGGGTCCATTCCCGATATTCTGGACCTTCAGATCGAAGCCAATCGGTAAGAACGACGTCCGCGATCGGACCCGTCCGTCACGGCAGCCTACCGATACAGCATCCAGTTGAGCGTATCGCGCCAGTCGATCATCCGAATGGGCGTGCCGTGGCTGCCGGTTTCAAACAGCACAAACCGCGCGGGGTAAGCCTCGCCATCGCCGGTGTTGCGAATGCTGCGATAGAGATCATACTGATTACGCCAGTTGTAAACCGTGTCGCCGCTGCCATGGGCCAACAAAACCGGTACGCCGGCATGATAGGCTGCACTGCTTGAAAAGCTGCGGTCGCCGGTACCGCCGAGAATGGCGATGCCGGCCAGGCGGGACGAAATGCCCGGATCATTGGCTCCTTCCCAGCACAGGATGCTGCCCATGGAGCCGCAGGCCAGGACGATGCGCGCCCTCGGCGAAGTTCTGCGGATATAGGTGACCAGCGTCTTGAGGTGATTGAGGCCGCGCCGGTCGAAGCTGGGAATCGTCGGCGCGAAATAGACGCCGCCATTGCGCACGGCAAGGTTTTTGAGCCGGTTGAAATTGCCACCGAAGGTCCAGTCCTTGACGCCAAGCCGGCGGTCGCCGCCGCGCCCATGGATAAAGATGACGGCAAAACGCGCGCGACGCGTCGCGCCGACCTCATAGGTCTCGACGGCAATGTCCGGTGCTTTGATCGTCAGCGCCCGCTGCTTGCGCTTGGGGCGCATGGAGACATATTTCCCTTTCACGCGCCGCTCGGGAATCTGGTCGCGCTGGTGAAGGTCCCTCGCCTTCTTGTAATCGACCTTCAGGTAGCTGCCCCGGTCGGCGCTCGCCAGGACCGCCGGATAGGAAAACAGCCGATCCTTGTACGGCTTGATGAGAATCGCTTCGGCACCGGCAAGCCCGGGAAAGAGCGCCAGAGCAACGAGGAACGCCACCGGTCGGCCCCAAAATATCCGGCATCGCCACCGCATCCACCGTTGAAATCCCATGGTTTTTTCAACCCATCCGATTCTGACACAGAATTTATCAGACAATAGATGACACAATGCCGTTCTTCCACTAACGTATTCGTGCCTGATGGTATTCGTTGAATATCACACATCATCTGCGGGAGAGCGTGACGGCGTCAGAAACGCCGGCACCGCCGAAGGGGAAAATGCCCATAATCTCTCAGGCAAAAGGACCGTAGATCGATTGGCACTCTGGAAAGTCGGAACAGCCGTTCCGCGCCGAAGGTGTAAGCGTTGCCGACAGGGTTCCGGTCGCGCAAGTCTCTCAGGCTCCAGACAGAGGGGCGCATGATTCCGCACGAATGTGGGGAAATGCGCAACCATGTCCGGAGTGCCGATGGAAAAACAACTTCCCCTGAAAGAGCTGCATGTGCTGGCGGGCGCCCGTTTCGGCCCTTTTGCCGGCTATGACATGCCGATCAGCTACCCGCTTGGTGTCATGAAAGAACACCTGCACACGCGCAGCGCGGCGGGCCTGTTCGATATATCGCACATGTCACATATCAGCGTCGAAGGCCCGCAAGCCGCGGCGCTGCTGTCCCGAGCCTGCCCCTATAACGCGGCGGCTCAGGATATCGGCCGGGGCCGATACACCTTTATGCTCAACGAGACCGCCGGCATGATCGACGATCTGATCATCAGCCGGCTCGGAGTGGAACGATTCCTGGTTGTCGCCAATGGCGCCTGCGCCGAGAAGGATTTCGAACATCTGACCCGACTTTCCGCGGCTTTCGACGCTGATGTTCGCAAGGTGCCGAGAGTCTTCCTCGCACTGCAGGGACCTGAAGCCGCGATGCAACTCGCCAGGCACATTCCGGAGTGTACGACCCTTTCCTTCATGCAGGTTCTGGAACGCGCCGACGGAACCTTCGTGTCCCGCTCCGGATATACCGGCGAAGACGGCTTTGAAATCGGCCTTGATCCCGAGAGCGCCCGGCCCTTCGCCGAAGCACTCAGCGGCGAGGACGGGGTGGAGTGGATCGGCCTCGGGGCGCGTGACAGTTTGCGCATCGAAGCCGGCCTGCCGCTCTACGGCCAGGATATGGACGAGCAGACGGACCCGGCGACCGCCGGGCTGATCTGGGCCGTTCCAAAGCCGCTTCGGGACAATGGCGGCTTTGTCGGAGCAAAGGCTCTGTCCGCATTGCTGGCCCGCGGAACAACGCACAAGCGGGTCGGGCTGAAGCCGGAAGGCAAAGCACCCGTCAGGGCCGGCGCCCGCCTGTTCGACGGCGACAAGCCGGATTCAGGCGAAATCGGTGTCATTACGTCCGGCGGCTTCGGACCGTCCTGCGGGCATCCCGTCGCGATCGGCCGGATTGCCAAGTCAGCGCTCTCTGAAAATCGTTTTTTTGCCGATGTGCGCGAGCGACGCCTTGCCTGCGTCGTCCATCCCCTACCCTTTGTTCCGCACCAATATCATCGAGGAGAAACGTCATGAGCACCGTTCATTTCACGGAGGATCACGAGTGGATCCGCGTCGACGGCGACGAGGCCGTTATCGGGATCACAAACCATGCCCAGGAGCAACTGGGCGACCTTGTCTTCGTCGAACTTCCGGAGGTCGGCCGCAAGGTCAGCAAGGGCGAAGCCGCGATCGTCGTCGAATCCGTCAAGGCGGCCTCGGATGTCTATGCTCCGGTCGATGGTGAAATCACGGCAACAAACGCCGCCCTGGAAAACGAACCGGGACTCGTCAATGCCTCTGCGGAAAAGGACGGATGGCTGGTGAAGATGCGCCTCGACGACGCCTCGCAACTCGACGGCCTTCTCGACGAAGCCGCCTATCTGGCACTGGTGAAATAGCGGAGCCACGGATGAACACGCATACGAAACCAAAACGGACCGACGAAGCCGACAGGGGAAACGTGACCTTTCGCGACCGGCACAATGGCCCCGGCGCTGGCGATATCCGAACCATGCTGGCAGCCCTCAGCCTGCCATCGATGAAGGTGTTGATCGACCAGTCCGTACCCGACAGTATCCGGTTCAACGGGACGCTTGATCTTCCCGGGCCCGTGTCCGAACACGCCGCCCTTGACGAACTCAAGACGATGATCGATCAGAATGTCGAGGCGCGGTCCTTTATCGGCCAGGGATATTACGGATGTCTGGTGCCGCCGGTCATCCAGCGCAATTTGCTGGAAAACCCCGCCTGGTACACCTCCTATACACCCTATCAGCCGGAAATCAGTCAGGGACGGCTGGAAATGCTGTTCAATTTCCAGACCCTGATCGCCGAGTTGACGGGTCTGCCGGTGGCCAATGCCTCGCTCCTTGACGAGGCGACGGCGGTGGCAGAGGCGGCCGGCATGGCCTACCGCCACCACCGGTTGAAGCGCCACCGCATTTCGGTCGCCAATGCCCTTCATCCGCAATCGCGCACTGTCCTGGAAACCCGCATGGAACCGCTGGGAATCAACGTTGTCGATGGCGATATCGATGAAGACACGGCGGCGATCATCGTTTCATGGCCCGACACGTTCGGGGTCTTCGCAGATCCCGCCGATCTGGTGAGTAAGGCACAGGCCGCCGGCGCGTTGGTGATCGTCGTCACCGATCCTCTGGCGCTGACGCAATTGCATCCGCCGGGGAAATGGGGAGCCGACATCGTCGTCGGCTCGGCCCAGCGGTTCGGCGTTCCGATGGGATTTGGCGGACCGCACGCGGCCTATATCGCGGTGACCGAAACCCTGACCCGCATCATGCCGGGCCGGCTGGTTGGCGAATCAATCGATGCCAAAGGAAATCCGGCCTACCGTTTGGCGCTTCAAACGCGCGAGCAGCATATCCGCCGCGACAAGGCGACCTCCAACATCTGTACAGCGCAGGCCCTGCTGGCCAATATGGCGGCGGCTTACGCGATCTGGCACGGCCCGGACGGCTTGCAGGCAATCGCTGAGCGCGTGGCGCATTTCGCCAGCCGTTTCGCGGCCGCCGTCTCGGATGCGGGCTTCACGCTCGTGGGAGAGCAGTTCTTCGACACCGTTACCGTGAAGGCTGAGGCGCGTGCGAACGAATTGGCGGCGGCGGCGCAAAAGGCCGGATATCTGATCCGGAACATCGATCCCGATCTGGTGGCCGTGGCATTTGACGAGACGACCACCGAAGAGGACCTGTCGGCGCTGCTTGCGGTGTTTTCGGCGGCCGAAGGGACAGTCACAGACGTGTCCCGTCTTCCGGCAGCGAAGCGCCAGCGACCTTTTCTGACACAGCCGATCTTTCACGCCGTGCGGTGCGAAACGGACATGATGCGCTACCTGCGCAAACTGGCCGACAAGGATCTGGCGCTCGATCGGGCGATGATCCCGCTTGGCTCCTGCACGATGAAGCTCAACGCAGCCGCCGAGATGATGCCGATAAGCTGGCCGAAGATCGCAAATATCCATCCCTATGCGCCCGAGCAGCACAGCAAAGGCTACCGCCGGATGATGGATGACCTGGAAGCGTGGCTTTGCACCATCACAGGATTTTCCGCCGTCAGCCTGCAGCCGAATGCCGGCAGCCAGGGCGAATTCTCCGGCCTGATGGCCATCCGGCGTTACCATGCTTCGCGCGGCGAAAGACACCGCGACGTCTGCCTCATTCCGTCTTCCGCGCATGGCACCAATCCCGCCAGCGCTTCGATGGCCGGATTGCGGATCATCGTGGTCAATTGCACCGAAGATGGCGATGTCGACCTGGAGGACCTGACCGCCAAGGCAGAGCAGCACAGCGACCAACTCGCCGCCCTGATGGTCACCTATCCTTCAACGCACGGTGTCTTCGAGGAGAAAATCAAGACGATCTGCGAGATCGTCCATGACCATGGCGGCCAGGTCTATTTCGACGGCGCCAATCTCAACGCCATGATCGGGCTTGCGCGTCCGTGCGACATCGGCGCCGATGTGTGCCACATGAACCTGCACAAGACGTTCTGCATTCCGCATGGCGGCGGCGGACCGGGGATCGGGCCGATTGGCGTTGCGGCGCATCTGGAGCCGTTCTTGCCGGGCGATCCGCTCGTCGACGGCAGCAGCGCCGTCGCCGCGGCCCTGCAGGGCAGCGCTTCCATTCTGCCGATATCGTGGATGTATATCCGGATGATGGGCGCGGCCGGACTGAAGAGCACGGCCGAGGTGGCGATCCTGTCGGCCAACTATCTCGCGGCGCGCCTGGAACAGGGTTTCGACATCCTCTACAGGGGCGCCAGAGGTCGCGTCGCCCATGAGTGCATTGTCGACACGCGCCCGTTCAAGGACAGCGCCGGTATCGGCGTCGAGGATATCGCCAAACGGTTGATCGACTACGGATTTCATGCACCGACCATGTCCTGGCCGGTCGCCGGTACGCTGATGATCGAGCCGACCGAATCCGAACCGCTGACCGAACTCGACCGGTTCTGCGACGCGATGCTCTCCATCCGCGGGGAAATCGAACGTGTGGAAAAGGGCGAATGGGACGGGCAGGACAACCCGCTGGTGAATGCGCCGCATACGGCGGAGGCATGCATTGCGGGCGATTGGCGCCACCCCTATGACGCCATGCTGGCCGTTGCGCCGGCCGGGCGGGCGCAACTGGCCGGCAAATACTGGCCGCCCGTTGCCCGTGTCGACAACGTCTTTGGTGACCGCAACCTGGTCTGCACCTGCCCACCGATCGAGCAGCTCGCCGATTGACCGCACACGGAACCGGCGCGGGGCGCCCTGCTATATGGGAGCTTCCGACGCTTCGGCAATCAAATGCAGAACCAGTTTTGCGGCCGGTTTGCCGGCGGGTTCACCGGTCGTCATGGCGTCCCGCACGGTATCGAATGCGGTCAGCATGTCGCGGCGTTCATTGCTGTTGGACGTGAGTCGCTCCAGCCGGCGTGCCAGCAGTGCCGGTCTCACCGATTCGTTGAAATACTCGTTGATGACCGGGTAGTCGGCGATGAGGTTCGGCAAAGCGGCGGTCCAGGTGGAAATGCGCCTGGTAAACAATTTGGCAATCGGATCGATTTTGTAAATCGAGATACAGGGAACGCCGACAAGGGCCAGTTCCAACAGCACCGTCCCCGACGCGGCGACGGCCGCGTCCGCCGTCGAAAAGGCCTGCCATTTGGACGCTTCACCCGTGACGACCTCCGTTGCGACATCCCAGTTGCGAATTGCCGTTTTGACCGCCATTTCGAGGCGCGGCAGGGTCGGAACGACAAATCGAATGTCCGGACACCGGTTCGAAAGCTCCCGCACGGTTTCGCCCAAAGGCAGCAGGTGTCGTTTGAGTTCGCCGTCGCGGGACCCCGGAAGGACAAGGCAGGTCGGGCGGTCGAAGCGCTCGCCCTGCGGGGTTTTTTCCCGCTCTCGCCGCAGATTCTTCTGGCGCTCCGCTGCGGCCAGCATCCCGGCATCCGAGGCGAGGCGATGTCCGACATAGGTGACAGGCGGCCCCCCAAGCCGGGCCACGATTTCCGCTTCAAACGGGAAGACAGACAGCACATGGTTGATGTAGGCCGTCATCTTGCCCGCGCGCTCGGGCTTCCAGGCCCAGACGGTGGGGCAGACATAGTTGATGATCGGCAGGTCCGGCATGGCCGCATGGACGGATTTCGCCACACGGTGGGTGAAATCCGGGCTGTCGATAATCACCAGCGCGTCCGGTTTCGCGGCGATGATCGCACGCGCCGTCTGTCGAATGCGCATGATCAATTGCGGCAGGCGGGCAATGACGGCGCTGAAACCGATAATCGAGAGCTCTTGATAATCGAACAGTGAATTCAGCCCCTCGGCCGCCATCGCTTCGCCGCCCACGCCGACAAGTTCGACGGGACCGCCATGCGCGTTCTTGACGGCTGCGATCAGATCTGCGCCGAGTAGGTCGCCGGATCGTTCCCCGGCAAGCACGGCCAGTTTGATGGGAGCACGTGTCGAAGACATGAGGCTATGGCCGCCCTGTCATGTCTTCGCCCATTACATCGCGGTCGATTCCCACCACAAACATGTCATGCGCATTTGCCCTGGCAATAGTCTCCTCCTGATCCAGGATGAATGCACGGCCCGCTTCAATCGCCACCCCGGCCAGCCCTGCCGCCTGCGCATTGTCAATTGTCGCCGGCCCCATGCTCGGAAGATCCGCTCGTTCGTCCTGCTGAGGCTTGCACAATTTGACCAGGACGCCCTTGTGTCGTCGCGATATGCGTCCGGATTCACGCAGTTCGGCAACACGTGCGAGCATGCTGTCCGTGCCCTCCGGCCCCTCCAGCGCGACAATCCGGCCGCCGATGACGACAACACCCTGTCCGACATCCAGCCGGCCCAGCATGTCGGCCCCTTCATATCCGATCCTGATATCCTGCCATTGCGCTTTCGACGGTTCATGTCGGGTCTGGGGGCCGGTGCTGGCCACAAGATCCGGAACGATTTCCTGGGCACCGACAACCCTGCAGCCCGCCGCCTCGATGATTGAGATAACCGTGCGCAGCAGCTTGTCATCGCCGCCGCCACTTAAAATCCACAATCTTCGCAAAATCGCCGGGATCATCCGAAGCGGTGCCCGGACCTCCGTCCGATCGGGGCGGCGCTGGACGCCTCCCGACATGATGACGCGATCAATTCCGTGTTCCCTGACCAGACGGTGCACGCCGGAAATGTCCCCGAGGCTGACAAATGCATGCTCGAAATCGTCCGGAACGGCGTTGGCCTCCCCCTGCAGGGCGATCACAAACGGGTCGTCACCGACGGCCCGTGCCGCCGCGGCCACATGCAGCGGCAGACTGCCACGTCCGGCGATGATTGCCAAACGTCCCTTTGTCGCCGGCTGCTGAACTCTCGCTTCCATTGGAATCTCGGTTCGTCGGGAGTTGACCCGGTCTGGTTGATGTCGATCTTCGCAGGATACGCCTATTTAAGGCTGCTACTCCAGATATTTTCCAGCATGTCGGGTGGCTGCCGAACCCAGGCGTCACGTCCTCTGCTACGCTCTTTTTTCCTTGGCCGCGGAGGCCAGCCCACGGTGGCTGTCCGCCTCGATGAACGCGAACATATCGGCCAGGATTGCAACCGTTTCGTACTCTTCCTTGAGCGCAGCCATATTATCCCGGATTGTCCCCTCCCCGTGGAATATCCGCTTGAAAACCCGGCGAACCGTGTGGATTTCGGTTTTGTCCATTCCAGCCCGCGCCATGCCGATGACATTGAGGCCGCCCAATACACCCGGATTGCCGTTCAGCATGCCGAACGGGATCACGTCGAGGCTGCAGGCCGCCAGTCCGCCGATGAAGGCATGATGGCCGATCCGGCAGAACTGGTGGACGGCTGCCCCGCCGCCCATGATCACCCGATCGCCAACCACCACATGGCCGCCCAGCATGACATTGTTGGAAAGGATCACATCGCTTCCGATATGACAGTCATGGGCGACATGGGAACAGGCCAGAAACATGGACCGGTCACCAACGGTGGTCCGGCCGCCGGCGTCGGGCATGCCGGTGTGCATCGTCACACCCTCACGGATGATGCAGTCCGAGCCAATCGTCAAATCGGTCTCCTCACCCCGATATTTGACGTTCTGAGGCTCGCCGCCCAAAACCGCGCCCTGGAAGACAGTGGTGTTTCTGCCGACGCTGGTCCTTCCCGTAACGGCGACATGGCTCTTGAGCACCACACCGTCTTGCAGCGTCACTTTCGAGCCGACGAGGCAAAACGGACCGACTGAAACCCCTTCGCCGATCCTGGCCCCTCCCTCGACGACAGCCGAGGGGTGGATCATGGCAGATGACGAAATCATTATGCGTGACCTTCTTCAGGCACCAGCATCGCACCGATGTCGGCCTCGGCCACCTTGGCTCCCTCGACAATTGCCTCGCTGTGAAACTTCCAGATATTGCCGCGCTGCTTGATTTTCTTGACATGGTACTCCACCCGGTCCCCCGGCAGGACGGGTTTGCGGAACCGGGCATTGTCAATCGTCATGAAGTAGACGAGATTCGATTTCTCGTTGCGGCTGCGCGCGCAGATCGCGCCGGCCGTCTGAGCCATTCCCTCAATCAGCAACACGCCGGGCATGACCGGATTGGCAGGAAAATGACCGGTAAATTGTGGTTCGTTGGCCGTCACGTTCTTGATCCCGATCGCCGAATTGTCGGCGTCAATCTCGATGATGCGATCGACAAGCAAAAACGGGTAGCGATGCGGCAACACCTCCATGATTTCCATAAGGTCAGCGGTTTCAAGTCTGGTACCCGTTTCGTCAGCCATCTGCCGAACCCTTTTTGTCTTTTCTGCCAAAAGCTCTCGCATTCATTTCCGCCATATCCTTCAGGAAGGCCCGCATCGGCCGGGCCGGGATACCCCCCCAACGGGCGCCGGCCGGCACGTCGCCGGCGACGGCACTCATGCCGGCGATCTGAGCACCATCACCTATTTTCAGATGTCCGTTCACACCGACATTGCCGCCGAGCATCACACCATTGCCAATGGTGACACTGCCGGAAATCCCGACCTGACTGACGATCACGCAGTGACGCCCGATGTGAACGTTGTGCCCAATCTGAACGAGATTGTCTATTTTGGTGCCTTCACCGATCACGGTGTCGTCCAGCGCTCCGCGATCGATCGCGGTGTTGGCGCCGATCTCGACGTCGTCCTGGATGATCACCCGGCCGATCTGAACGATTTTGGTCATGCCGCCTTCCGATGGTGCATAGCCAAAGCCGTCCTGACCGATACGCGCACCGGGATGGATGACGACCCGGTCTCCAATCAGCGCATGCTGGAGTGTTGCACCGGGCGAGATCACGCAGGCCCTGCCGATCCGGCACTTTCTGCCGATCACCGCACCGGCCGAAATCCGCGTACCGGATCCGATTTGCACACCCTCGGCAATCACGGCGCCGGCCTCAATGGTGACCGTGTCATCTTCCAGATGGGCTGCGGGGTGAACCACGGCTTGCGGCGACATTGTCCGCTGGCTGTCAAAAGCGTCCGGAACCAAGGCGTCCGGGTAGAGAATTTGTGCGGCCATCGCAAAGGCAAGTTGCGGCTGCTTGGTGAGAAGAACACAGCACTGTGCCGGCACCAGCGCCTCGAATCTGGGGTGACATATGATCGCCGTTGCCTGGAGATCGGCCAACCAGTCAACATGGACTTTGGATGTAATATAGGTCAGGTCACCCGTCGCCGCACGCGACAGTGGCGCGACACCGGTGACGATCGCCTCGCCCGACGTGGATTTCGCCACTTCGGCACCGCAGGCGATAGCCAAATCTGACACCGTCATTCCATTGTGACGGGGGAAAAAAAAGCAATCATCCATCCTGCAAGAATTCAGGGCCCGTCATTCCCGGACGAGCCCTGCCATTAGCGGATCGGCGCCGCAGACGCCGACCAAATTTCACCGCGATCAGAACTGTCCGGAGGTGCCGAAGCGGAACGTCTGGGTCTGATCGAAAGACTCCTTGACAACCGGGAAGCCGAAATCAAGCCGCAGCGGACCGAACGGCGATGCCCAGATCAGGCTGGCGCCCACGGAAGCGCGCCATTCCATGTCGAGGCCATTCACGGTGGTTCCACTCAGCTCCAGGTCGCTGCCGAACAGCGTGGCCGCATCGGCGAATACCGCGCCGCGCAGCCCGAAGTCGCGCGGTACGATCGGCATCGGAAACCCGATCTCGGCCGTCGCATTGAAATAGGTTGTGCCGCCGAGTGCGTCATTGTTGGTGTCGCGCGGGCCGATGCCCTGCGATTCGAAGCCGCGGATCGTTTCCTGGCCGATGAACAACTGGTCAAAGACCCGCAGATTGCCGGATGTCGGAATCACGTGCCCGGCGCCGCCGCTCACCAGCCCGATAATATCGCCATATTCCGATATTGGTCGATAGTAGCTTGCCTTACCGGTGGTCTTGATGAATTTGGCGTCACCGCCAACACCGGCAAACTCATTCGTCATACGCGCAAAAATACCCTCGCGCGGCATCGCTCTGTTGTCGATCGTGTCATAGACCAGCGTGTTGGAAATCGAAGACTTGATCCACGGGCTGTTGTTGATGGCGTCCTGAATCGGCGTCGAAAACGTTGCACCCGCTTCCGGATCATACTCTTCCTGGCTGTAATTATAGGCCAGCGTCGTGCGCACATTGTCGGTGATCGGCGCCGTCACGCGCAACGTGATTCCGGTGGTCTGGATGTCGTAATTGTCCTGGGAACTGTCCTCGCTGCGGAAGATGTCGAAGCCGGCTGCAAGCCGGTAGCCGAGGAAATAGGGCTCGGTAAACGAGAACGAGTAGTCTCTCGTATGCTGACCGCCGCCAACGGACACTTTCATGAACTGGCCACGGCCGAGGAAATTCCGTTCCGAAACCGAAATCGTTGCCGTAGCGCCGGCCGACCCGGTCGAATAGCCGGCACCGATCGAGAACTCACCCGTCGACTGGTCGCGGACATTGACAATGACGATGACCCGATCGGGCGCAGAACCCGGCTGGGTGGTGATATTGACCGACTCAAAGAACCGCAGCGCTTCAAGGCGTTTCTTGGCACGCCGGATCATCACCTGATTGAACGCGTCGCCTTCACTAAGGTCGAATTCGCGGCGAATGACATAGTCGGCCGTTCGGGTGTTGCCCCGAATCTCGATGCGCTCGATATAGGCGCGCTGGCCTTTGTCGATCAGATAGGTGACCGATATGGTTCCATTCGAAAAATCACGATTGCCCCGCGGGGTTATCTGGGTGAAGGGAAAGCCCTCGGCGGCCGCAGCCTCGGACAACGCAATGATCGTGTCTTCAACCTTTTTCGCACTGTAGACCTGTCCCTGCCTTGTCTTTATCAGACGCTGCAGGTTCTGTGCATCCAGATCGGAAACGGTGTTGTCGATGCTGATATCGCCGAACGTATAGCGTTGTCCTTCATCGACCGTAATCGTAATGGTGTAATTGCCACTCGCCGGATCAATATCGGCGGTCGAGGAGATAACCCGGAAATCCGCATAACCGTGATTGTAGTAGAACCGGCGCAGCAATTCCTCGTCGGCCCGAAGCTTGTCGGGATCGTAGACATCCTTGCGCGACAGGAATGAGAGGAAGCCGGAACGCTTTGTCGTAATCACATCGGCAAGACGTCCGTCCGAATAGGCCTTGTTGCCGACGAAGTTGATCGACGAGATCTTGGTGCGGTCGCCCTCGCTGATCTCGAACGCAACATTGACGCGGCCGCCCGACAGGTTGACGATCTGTGTGGTGACGGTCGCGTCATCGCGGCCGATACGATTATAGGCATCGCGAATGGCCTGCGCATCATATTCAACCGTTGTCTCATTGTACGGGCCGAGAGCCTCGGTCTGAACGACGGCTTCAAGCTGCTTGTCCTTCAGCTTCTTGTTGCCGTTGAACACGACCTGATTGACGATAAGGTTCTCGTCGACCGTCACGACAAGGCGCCTGCCCTGACGAGTGATTCGCACGTCCGAGAACAGGTCCGTTGCATAGAGTCGCTTGATCGATTCGTCGATGTCGGAGTTGTCGAAGTTCCGGTTCGGTACAATGGTGATGTTTCCGCGGACGGTCTGTGCATCGACGCGCTGGTTGCCCCGGACTTCAATCACGCTGACGACGGCGGCCTGGGCGGCGACGGATGACGCGATGAGGGCGCCCCCAACGCCGCTCACTGTCACACACACTGAAAACGCCAGCGCCAACACAGCGCTTCGTAAATTACAACCGGCCTTCATTGGCTTATGATACCCTTTATCCCGACGTCCCCAACCAGAACAGGCAGACGATTCAGCCTCCCCGCCGTTTTACAGTGTTTTGTGCCACAAGCAAGCCATTGAGTTAATTTCTGTTTACTTCTCTGTCCGGCGTGTTCGATTTGTCACGCCGGGTGTCAAATCATGGCTAATGAATTGTTACCATTACCCTTATCGGGTCAGCTGAGTCAAAACAACCAAGGCGTTCAGCCGCCGCCGCATGCACGCCGGGACCATCCTGGAGAGAGGCTTTCAAACCGGGTGAATCGGCACCCTGATCTCACGTGACATCGTTCCACACGGCAAAGATCATCAACATCAATATCAGGCTGAAACCGATCTTGAAGGCCATTTCCTGCTTCTTTTCGCCAACCGGCCTTCCGCGCAGAATTTCGATGGCATAGAACACCAGATGCCCGCCATCGAGAATCGGTATCGGCAAGAGATTGATAAATCCGATGGAAACCGAAATCACTGCGGCAAACTGAAGGAGCGGGCCGAGCCCCAAACTGGCCACCTGGCCCGACATCTGCGCGATCTTGATCGGACCACCGATCTGATCGGCTTTTTCCCGGCCCCTGAAGATATTGACGATGTAACCGACCGTCCGGGAGATGATGTACCAGCTCTCGCTGGCCCCTTCCGCGACCGCTTCGACCGGGTTGAGGTCCAATCGTCGAAAGTTCGCCGCGGACCCATCCCCGACGACACCGATTCGGCCAACTTCCATCTTGTTGCCGAACTGATCCTCATCCTCCGTTCGGCGCGGCACGACCTGTAAATCCAGGTTCTGCCCGTCACGCCTGACAGTCAAGAGGATCTCCACTTCCGGCCGCGGCGAAACATAGCGTTGCAGTTCCGTGAAGGTTGTGACGGATTTGCCATCGACGGCGACAACGACATCACCGGACATGACACCGGCCTGCTCCGCGGCACTGCCCGGCAGGACCTCGGAGACAACCGGATCCGAAACCGGTTTGCCATAAATGCTGAACATCACCGCAAATATGATGATTGCAAGAATGAAATTGGCAATCGGGCCGGCTGCCACAGTGGCAACGCGTTTCCAGACATTCGCGCCGGGAAACGACTGGGCGCGCTCCTCGGCGCTCATGCTGTCTGCGGCCGAAAAATCCGGCACGCTTGCCGCGTTTTCATCCCCGAAGAACTTGACATAGCCGCCGAGCGGGATCGCGGAGAGACGCCAGCGGGTGCCGTGCCGATCATTGAAGCCCAGCAATTCGGGACCAAACCCGACAGAGAACGTCAAAATGCGAATGCCGCACCACCGGCCGACCAGGTAGTGCCCCATCTCATGGACAAAGACCACAATGGTCAGGACAATGAGGAAGGGGATGATGTAGCCGACAATCAGGCCGTAAAACGACGCAAAATATTCCATCTTTCAGTCCGAGTTCGCCGGGCCGTTATGGACCGAGCAGTTGGTACGCGATGCCGTTTCCGCCCCCTCCAACACCGTCGCCGGGCAATGACATGCCTATGACATAAGCGAAGAAAGCGGCGAAAATCATGCTGTCGACACGATCCATAACGCCTCCATGACCAGGGATGAGATGCCCCGAATCCTTGACCTGGAACCGCCTTTTCAGCGCCGATTCGAACAAATCGCCGATTTGTCCGGCAAAAGACAGAACAATCGCCAGAAATGCAATCCACAAATAGTGCTGCGTGCCGAGAATGAAAGCCGTGATCAGGCCGGCAATCGTTCCGCCCGCCAGCCCGCTGAAGAATCCCGACCAGGTTTTCCTGGGCGATATTGCCGGCGCCAGCTTCGGCCCTCCGAAGTTTCGCCCGCCAAAAAACGCAAAGACATCCGTCGACCAGATGATGGCAAACAGAAACATCATGACGGCAAAGCCATATTCGCCCGCGCCGCGCAATTCAACAAGGGCAACGCCGAAGCAGCCGGCGTAAATCAAGCCGACGGAAGGCCAGAGATCCTGGCGCTCGAAGCGCCGCACAAGCCCCGTGACAAAGGCCCCCGCCAGCGCCAGTGCCAACGCCGGCAGTACAAGCCCGGCAAGCAGCGCCAGGCCGGCCGAGGCGACGGCCGCAGATCCGACTGCCCACACAAGTCGGCTGAGGGATCGTGTCTGGACGATGCGAAACCACTCAAAGAAGATGAGTGCCATCATGGCGACCGACAGAAGGCGAAAGGCGAACCCTCCGAACCAGGTCAGAACTATGACCAATATCCCGAGCGTCACCCCGGAAATTGTTCTGACCCGGACCTCGTCCTCCATCAGGTCCCTAACGCCAAATCCTGGCTGGTTGTTTTGCCAAAACGCCGGTCGCGGCACTGGTAGATATGAAGCGCCTCCTCAAAAGCGCCCCGGCCAAAGTCGGGCCACAGGCATGGAAGGAAGACAAACTCCGCATAGGCGGCCTGCCATAGAAGGAAGTTGGAGATCCGCTGCTCGCCGCTTGTCCTGATCAGCAGATCCGGATCCGGAATGCCCGCGGTGTCGAGCGAATCACTGATATCGGCTTCGCTGATCCCGTCGGCATCGAGGTCGCCGCTTGCCGCGCGGGCCGCCAGTTTTCGGGCGGCCCGGACGATATCATCACGCCCGCCATAGTTGAAAGCAATGATCAATTGCAGCGCGGTGTTGGCTTTGGTCAGTTCTTCGGCCTCGGTCAGCAGGGACAGGATATCGGGTTTCAGCGAATCCCTGTCGCCGATGACGCGCACCCTGATATTCTCCTGGTGGAGTTCGGCGAGATCGCGCCGGACAAAGAACTTCAGCAATCCCATGAGGTCGCTGACCTCCTGCGGCGGCCGCCGCCAGTTTTCCGAAGAAAACGCAAAGAGCGTCAGATACTGCACGCCGAGTTCACCCGCCGCCTTCACGGCTTCGCGGACGGCTTCCACTCCCCGGCGGTGGCCGACGGTGCGCACCTGCCCGCGCCGCTCGGCCCAGCGACCATTTCCATCCATGATGATGGCGACATGTTGGGGAACACTCAACAACCGGCCTCCAGTATCCGTTCGGCAGATTCAGACAGTAACCGCCATGGTTACACCTGCATGATTTCCGTTTCTTTGTCGCTGAGCAAGCGGTCGATCTGCGAAATCATCTCGTCGGTCAGCTTTTGCACCCTTTCAGATTGCGCGTGGCTCTCATCCTTGCTGATCAGACTGTCCTTTTCGGCTTTTTTAAGGGCATCCATGCCGTCCCGGCGAACGTGGCGAATCGCCACCCGTCCGTTCTCGGCATAATTATGCGCCACCTTCACGAGTTCCCTGCGCCGCTCTTCGTTGAGCTCGGGCAGCGGAATCCGCAAATTGTTGCCGTCGGTGACCGGATTAAGTCCCAGATTGGACTCCCGGATCGCCTTTTCTACGGCGCCGACCATGCCCTTGTCCCAAACGGTGACATTGATCATCCGGGGCTCAGGCACCGAGATATTGGCGACCTGATTGAGCGGCATCTTCGAGCCATATGCGTCAACCGAAACGGGATCGAGAACGTTGGCCGATGCGCGGCCGGTGCGCAGGGCCGCGATGTCACTCTTGAACGATGCGACCGAACCGTCCATACGGCGTCTGAGATCATCAAAATCCGCGCCTTCGCTCATGGTGGATTACTCCCTTGCAGTGGTGCCCTTTCCGGTGTCCGCTTGGCGGGACGAGGCCGGGCAGGATGCGTGTGTCATATTTTCGGCTTCTTGTCGAACCTCTTGGTGTGAAAGGCAGTCGGCGCAAATTGCAAACTTGACGGTCGTGCCGAGCGGTTCAGGCGTCCTCTACGATAGTGGCACGGCCGCCACCGTTCAAGATTGCAGCAAATCCGCCGGGCTCGTGAATGGAAAAGACGACGATCGGGATGGCGTTTTCGCGGGACAGCGCGACCGCTGCAACGTCCATCACCGCCAGCCCCTTTCGCAACACCTCGTCATGGGTCAGCGTTTCAAACCGGTGGGCCTGCGGATTGGTTTTGGGATCGTCGGAGTAGATTCCGTCGACCTGGGTTCCCTTGAAGATCGCTTGCGCTCCCATTTCGGCGGCTCTCAGCGCCGCCGCCGAATCGGTTGTGAAGAACGGGTTGCCGGTGCCGCCGGCGAAAATCACTACACGGCCTTTCTCAAGGTGGTGCAGGGCTGCCCGCTGGGAAAAGGTCTGGCAGATTTCAGGCATTGCAATCGCCGACAGCACTTCTGTGTCGACCCCGATTTTCCTGAGCGATGTAGCCAGTGCGAGTGCATTGATGACCGTCGCGAGCATGCCCATATGATCGCCCGTGACACGGTCACCGCCCTTCGAGGCGACGGCAACGCCGCGGAAGATGTTTCCTCCGCCAACCACCACACCGACCTCGACACCCATGGCCCGCGCCTCGGCAATATCCGAGGCGATACGATCGGCCACGGCAACGTCTATTCCGAACCCCTGCTCGCCCATCATCGCTTCGCCGGACGCTTTCAGGAGCACGCGCTTATAGACGGGTTTTGAATGCATAGTGTTATCCGCAATTTGATCCAGAGTGCGGATACACGAAGGGCACCGCAATGTCACGCGGTGCCCTTAGTGTTTGTCGAGAATTGTCGGGGATCAGGCGTTGGCCGCGGCGGCAACCTCGGCGGCAAAATCGCTTTCCTCCTTCTCGACGCCTTCGCCGAGCTGGAAGCGGACGAATCCGGTCACCTTGATCGGCGCTCCGGCCACAGCTTCCGCTTCGGTGATCGCAGCCCCGACGGTCTGGTCCGGATTGACGACAAAACTCTGCGACATCAGGGCCACTTCTTCGAAGAACTTGCGCATGCGCCCCTCCACCATCTTCTCGATGATGTTGTCCGGCTTGCCGGATTCGCGGGCTTGTTCCGCAAAAATAGCGCGCTCCCGGTCGGCCACCTCGGCGTCGACATCTGCCGGAGTCAAAGCCAGGGGGTTGGTCGCCGCCACATGCATGGCGACCTGCTTGCCGATCGCCGCGAGGGCATTGCTGTCACCGGACGATTCCAGTGCAACGAGAACACCCAGCTTGCCGAGCCCATCGGCAACGGAATTGTGCACATAGGTCGCGACAACACCCTCACCGACGGACAGTTTGGCGGTCCGCCGCAAGTTCATGTTCTCACCGATCGTCGCGACGGCGTCGGTGATGGTGTCCACAACGGATTTGCCAGTTGCAGGGTAGGTTGCGGCGGCAACCGTGTCGACCGATCCATCGGTCTCGAGCGCCACTGCGGCCACGCCGCGCACCAGATCCTGAAACGCGTCGTTGCGGGCAACAAAATCCGTCTCCGAGTTGATTTCCACCACCACCGCGGTGGTCCCCTCCCCGGCAATGCCGATAAGACCTTCGGCGGCCGTGCGACCGGATTTCTTGTCAGCCTTGGCAATGCCCTTGGCGCGCAGCCAGTCGATCGCAGCGTCCATGTCGCCGCCGTTTTCCTGCAGCGCTTTTTTGCAGTCCATCATGCCCGCGCCGGTTTTTTCGCGCAGCTCTTTAACCTGAGATGCTGAAATGCTCATAATCGCCTCTTTGAATATTCGGTCTCACCGCTGACAGTGGAGCCCGCTTGATCGAGTTTCGGAATTGAATGTTGCCGGCCCTGATGTCAGCGCCGCATTCAGCCGGACGTTCAGGACGCTGATGTTTCTTTCGTCTTGGCTTCAGGTTCGGCTTCCGCTTCCTCCGGCACTGCATCAGACTTTGCGGCATCGTCGGCCGGTGCTGTTTCTTCAGCGGCGGCTTCCGTGGCTTCGGGTTCCGCTGTTGCCTCGGCCTCGGCCGGCGCCGCTTCCGTCTCCACTTTTGCAGTTTCCTCGGGTGCTGCCTCTGGTTCCGCAGATGCAGCCTCGGTTTCCTCAGACGCTGCCTCGGGTTTCGCAGGTTCCGCTTCGGGTTCCGCGGGCGCCGCGTCCAGGGCCGCTTCGACCGGCGCCTCTTCCGCCGCACCGATGTCGATGCCCGAGGCGCCCTGCTGGCGGGCAATGCCGTCAATCGCCGCTTTGGCCACCAGATCGCAATAGAGGGAAATCGCTCTCGCCGCATCATCGTTTCCGGGGATCGGATAATCGATAGGATCGGGATCGCAGTTGGAATCGACGATGGCCACCACCGGAATATTAAGCCGCTTGGCCTCCTGAATGGCAATCGCTTCCTTGTTGGTATCGATGATGAACATCAGATCGGGTGTTCCGCCCATGTCCCGAATACCGCCGAGCGCCCGCTCAAGCTTGTCGCGTTCGCGCTCGAGGTTGAGCCGCTCCTTCTTCGTAAAGCCTTGGGCTTCCGATGCGAGAAGCTCATCGAGTTTCCGCAGCCGCTGAATGGAGTGGGAGATGGTTTTCCAGTTTGTCAGCATGCCGCCAAGCCAGCGTGCGTTGACATAATATTGCGCCGAGCGTTTTGCCGCATCCGCAATCAGTTCGGATGCCTGTCTTTTGGTTCCGACAAACAGGACGCGGCCGCCGCCGGCAACCGTGTCGCTGACCAGTTGCAGCGCCTGCGAGAGCAACGGAACCGTCTGGCCGAGATCGATGATGTGGACGTTGTTGCGGTCACCAAAAATGAAAGGCTTCATTTTCGGGTTCCAGCGGTGCGTCTGGTGACCAAAATGAACACCAGCTTCAAGCAACTGGCGCATGCTGAAATCAGGCAATGCCATGCCGTGTCTCCTTTTCCGGTTGTGCCTCCGTGAAACGTCAGCAGATACCTGCCACCGGCGGGACCGGCCGGATTTCTCCCGGCCATACCCATGTTTCACGTGTGGAATGCGCGGGTCCTTACAGCGGAAGCGCGCAGGAAACAAGGCCTTCCCTGAAGAAAATGATGATTTGGCGGCATCGGTCCAACCCGTACGGCCGAACGTTACCCGACGACGAAGCGCGAACAGGTGTCGGCAGGTCTCAAAGCGGCTGCCGAATTTGAACCGTACAGCGGCCGCCTCAGTCGCAGACGCTCTGGTCAAATATCTCCAGGTCTGCGAGGGTTCCTTTCAGCGCAAACTCGCCGTAATCCATGGTCAGGTCACGGGTGATCCCATTTTCATACAATTTGAACGAGATTCGGTAGACCGGTGTACCATCATTGTTTTCCGCCTCGTCAAAATAGGCGATGGTCACCGGCCAAGTCGGCTGTTTGCCGAGTTCGCCGGTGACCTTCAATTCCTCGGGCCCTTCCTCGGAGACGCGGGCCGCGCCCACCACGCTCGTCGTCAGCATGACCTTCCGCCCCTCATCCGAACCATCGAACAGGCGCGACTGAAAGAACGTTTCCCCCTGTTTGGCTTTCTCGATCAGAGAGATCATCTGGGCCGTCGGAAACTGTGCGGAAACAAGGGTGAGATCATCCCTCTTTGGATCCTGCAAACGGACTTCAATGGCGTCGGCCTCGGCACGGGCGCTGCCGCGGACTTCCAAGTCAAGCTGCTGATTGACATAGGATTTGGTGAGGAACCTGAAGGTGCGGCTCTCCAGGTCCTCATAGGTGGTCGTCTGCTGGTCGGTCAACCGTGTCGATCGTCCGGTGTCGAGCTGCGTCACGAAGCGGAATCCGACCGTATAGCCCTCGCAGGGCGAGCCGTTGAACTCGTACACCATCCGGCCAAACATCGATTCTATTCCGGATTGGTCGGAGGAGGAATCGAGTTCAAGATCGTAAACAGCGCGGTGCGGAATGAGCGAATCCGCAACTCCGGCCTCCGCCGCCTGGACCAGGAACAGGACTGCACTCAGTGAACCAATTGTGACGAATGAAAATCGCACCGGTTGTTTCCTTCTATCATTCGAAACGCCATGTTACATCGCATTGGCGTCCATTGATGCCCCATTTAATGCGTCAAGAACCATCGAAATCAAGAGTATCTGATTCCCGGAGATTTTAATGTCACAAACGATCGCAGCGCGCCTTGCCGATATGGGCATTGTCCTGCCGGATGCCGCAGCACCGGCGGCAAACTACGTTCCCACCAGCACGGTCGGCAACATCCTGTATGTTTCAGGTCAACTCCCGATGATCGGCGGGCAGGTCCAGTTCACCGGTCATCTCGGGCGAGACGTTGACGTCAAATCGGGGCAACGGGCTGCGGAGATATGTGCAATCAACATCCTCTCGCAAGCGCGGGCTGCTCTTGACGGGGACCTGGAACGCGTAGAAAAAGTGTTGAAGATACAGGGATTTGTCGCTTCGGCCGACAGTTTCTTCGAGCAACATATCGTCATCAACGGCGCTTCCGATCTGCTCGTCAACGTGCTTGGCGAGCGGGGCAAACATGCCCGCGCGGCTGTCGGCATGGCGGCATTGCCGATGAATGCCGCCGTCGAGATCGACGCGATACTGGAAATCCGCTGATGACGGTGCCGCCGGGTGTCGACTGGATCAAGGACCGTCCCATCGCCCATCGCGGTTTTCACGACATGAATGAGACGGTGTGGGAGAACACGGCGACCGCTTTTGATCGCGCGGTTCGATCCGGATTTGCGATTGAATGCGACCTGCAGATGTCGTCCGACGGCGTTCCGATCGTGTTTCACGACTATGTCCTGAAACGCCTCTGCGGCATCGACCGCCAGGTCCGCCAGATGCCGGCCGGGGATCTGACCGCGATGCGGATCGGGGATTCGGACGACACCATTCCCACGCTGGAGCAGATGCTGATACAGATCGACGGCATAGCCGGCCTCGTCATCGAGCTGAAACCACAGGGGGTCGATTTGAACGCGGCGTTCGCCCGCGCAGTCCTGGATGCACTCGCCGATTATGGCGGACCGACCGCTCTGATGTCCTTTGACAAGGATCTCGTTCGCACGCTCGTCGACCTGGGGTCAGACCGAAACATCGGTCTGACTGCCCACGGAAAACAACCCGAGCAAATCAGAGACAATGAACAGGCCCTCGAAATGCCGATTGATTTCGTGTCGTTTCACGTCTCAGACCTGCCATGTCCGTTCGTTGAAAAGGCGCGCTCACGCGGCCTTCCGGTCATCACCTGGACGGTTCGTGACGCCGCGGCGATGGACCTGACGATGGAATATGCCGATCAGATGACATTTGAGGGATTTGATCCCAACAGCTTGCAGCCCTGATGGCGGAGCCTAAATAGACCGAATGGATGCTCAGGAGAACTCCGGATCAGTGAACGAAGCGGCGAGCCAGCTCGAATTTCAGCTGCGGATCGTCAGTTCCTTCAAGGATATTGACGAAACCAGATGGAACGCCCTGTCCGGCGTGCGGCGGGATGCGGAGCCGTCGGCATGCTACAATCCCTTTGTCTCCTATGCCTATCTTTCGGCACTGGAAGAAGCCGGCTGCGCCAGTTCGGATACGGGCTGGCTCGGCCAGCATCTGCTTCTGGAGGGCGATGACAACATCCTCTACGGCGCCTTGCCCTGCTACGTCAAAAGCCACAGCCAGGGGGAGTATGTATTCGACCATGGCTGGGCCGATGCCTTCGAACGCGCGGGCGGACATTATTACCCCAAGCTCCAGGCCAGCATACCGTTCACGCCGGCAACCGGACCGCGCCTGCTCACCCATGCGGATTTCCCGCCAGTTCCAGCCAGGTCGGCGCTGGCCAATGGTCTGAAACTGCTCACGGACCGACATCATCTGTCGTCCGCCCATGTGACATTCGTTCCGGACGAAGAGATCGGGACCTTCGAGGATCTGGACTTCCTGCACCGGACGGATCAGCAGTTTCACTTTCGAAATTGCGGATATCAGCATTACGACCGGTTTCTCGAAACACTGACGTCACGCAAGCGTAAGGCGCTCAAGAAGGAACGCCGGGTTGCGCTGGAAAACGGCATCGAAATCGACTGGTTGACCGGCCGGGATCTGACGGAAAACATCTGGGATGTCTTCTTTGAATTCTACACGGACACGGGGTCACGAAAATGGGGACGTCCCTATCTTACCCGGACATTCTTCTCGCTGATTGGTGAAAGAATGGCCGACGACGTTCTGCTGGTGATGGCCCGGCGGGACGGCCGCTATGTGGCGGGCGCGATCAATTTCATCGGCGCAGATACGCTGTATGGGCGGCATTGGGGATGTATCGAGGACCATCCGTTTCTTCATTTTGAAGTGTGCTACCATCAGGCAATCGATTTTGCCCTGGCGAACGGGCTGTCGACCGTCGAGGCCGGCGCACAGGGTCAACACAAATTGTCGAGGGGATATCTCCCGGTCACGACGCATTCGGCGCATTACATCACCCATCCCGGATTGCGCAACGCGGTCGCCGATTACCTTGTGCATGAGCGACAGGATGTCGAGCGGATCGGCGACGTCCTGAATGCGCATGGCCCCTTCCGCAAAGGCTGAATCATTCCTGAGATGGCCACTGCCGGTGGCTTATCCAGCGCGTTCGGAAGGCGATTGGCACCCCTCTCCGGACGACGCATGTCGTTGCTCGCGCGCGCTTGACAGGGCCAACCTTGTGGCGCGTAATGTCTCCAGAAACTGCCGTGAACGTGCCATCCTGTTTTCGATCTCGACAATCTTGAGGTCCAGGAAGGCTTCGGCATCAAAATCATCGTCGGCAGCATCTTCCAATTGACGGATGAAAAGCGCCAGATCGGCAAGAGACATCCCGGCGGCCTGAGCCTCGCGGATCATCGCCAGACGTTCGAGCAGATCGCCGTCATACTCTCGGTAGGAATTTGTCGAACCTGCGCCGGGTGTCGACGCGATCAGCCCGTGCCGCTCATAGAAGCGGATGGTGTCGCGGCTCAAGCCGCTTCGGCGTGCAATTTCACCGATTCTCATCTATAGACACATAAGCATTGACAATGGTCCATACTTAGCAAAAATAAAATGTGTTGTGAATGGAATATTGCAACCCACTCCGTTTTGAGGGAAACACCTTTTTGGGGCATTCCAGGAGAGCAATCATGAGCGGAAAATGTCAAAGCTGTGGTATGCCACTCAGCAAAGATGAAAATGGCGGCGGCACCAATCTGGACGGGACACTAAGCGAGGAATTCTGTTCACTGTGCTACAAAAACGGCATGTTCATCCATCCCGACTTCACGGCCGCCGACATGCAAAAACACTGTATCGAACAGTTGAAAAAGCGGGGCATGCCGGGGTTCATGGCGTGGATATTCACAAGAGGCATTCCCAAGCTTGATCGCTGGAACACAGGCACGCCATAGCACTTGTCATCCGCTTTACGCTCGCTCCGTCACACCGTATTTGAAGCCACCATTACCGAGATTTAACCTGCCGGAAAGGAAAGCGAAAACCGGCTCTTCCTAACTTGGTTCCGAAGGCTGGTGAACCATTCACGGCCACCATCAGGAGGGACCAACATGGTAAACAAATTCGCTCTTGCCGCGGTTGCGGCTGGAATTGTTGCCTTCACAGGATATGCCATCGCCGCCGGCAACTGGGTGCAGATATCCGAGCGCGGGAACCAGGTGTGTATCCGCTCCAACAACATTCCGAACCACGCCACGGGCCAGTTTCCCAACCGCGGCAATCCGCATTCCATAAGGGCACAGAAAATCAATGTCTGTGTCGATGCCAACCCGAGAAAGCGCAGCCGTGCTTCCGGAACCGGCCATGGCGCCATTGGCATCGCACTCAACGGAGTCCTTATCCGTCCGGGAACAGCAGACTATTGGGACCCGTCCTCACGCCGGGGGCACAGCCGCAACCGCAGTTCCGGCTGGAATTTGGAGGGCATGGGCGCGGCCGACCTTCTCGGGATGGATTCAGCCAACGGCCATGTCGATAACCGCGGCAGGTACCACTATCATGGAACGCCCCTATCAGCCTTGAAGACAAAAGGCGGAACACAGATCGGCTACGCATCGGACGGATTTGAAATTCATTATATCGGATCGGGAGCCAAGTCGGGTTACCGCCACAAAAGCGGCAACCGCCCCTCAGGGCCGGGTGGAAGGCATGATGGCACCTATGTCGAGGATTGGGTATATGTCGGTGGATCCGGGACGCTTGACCAGTGCAATGGCGGGATGCTGAACGGCAAGTTCGTCTATTTCGCAACCGACACCTACCCCTATTATCCTCGCTGCCTGTGGGGACGACCCAGCCCCGATTTCCGGCGCATGTGAGCAGAGGAAGGCGCATTCGAAGCGTTTATGGCCGGCGCGCGACGATCTCCATCGCGCTGACGTCTCTTGACAGTGGGGCGGAAGGGCTCCGTCGTTCAGACGGCTCCTGAAAGAAAATTGCGCGCCGGCAGCGACTTCAACTGGCGCAAACCGGCCCATACGCCAAACTCTGCCAGGACTTCATGGTGGTGCCCTGGAACCAGGACAAAATGATGTTCGACACCGTGTCCCATCACCGTCGAAACCACATCCTCAACTGATGCCGGATGCCCTGCAAAGGCGAAATCGCGGAGCCAACCGCGGCACCCGCTATAGCCAGACGGAGATCGCCCCTTCACCTGCGCTGTCATTTCGAACAGAGCGGTGGCGTCATCGGCGATCCGAAACACCGTTACCGTCCCGTCACGGAAAACCAGATCACTGATCGTTCCGAAACAGGCACCCTTTTCGGTTCCCCTTCCGATCATCGGATGATTGATCCAGGCAGCACCGTCGTCATTGGCAAGATAGAGCGGTCCGCCACCGCCATGCCACATCAGCAGGTCGCCATTGTCGAGATCGGGTTCGGTCATGTCGAGGAGATATCCGACCTTTCCCGTCATTGTCCGAGCCGCCAACTGCGTCAGGGCTCCCAGCAAGTCCCCTTCCGACGCAACCGGAATTCGGTACTTTTCCTCCAGCCAGGTGAACGCGGCTCCCGGGTGGATGCCGGGGTCTGCCTGCAGCGCCGGCCAATCGGAAACCGCCAGGGCATCAAACCGGCCCTCGGCGGCAATGTCCTGAAGGGCGATTGCCGCGCGGGCATTCAATTCCATCTGGCTGGCCGTAACACCACTGACCTGCGCTGCGGCGCTCATATCGGCAACTTCCGCGTCGGCCCGCGACGGCTCAACCGCGCGCATACGGTCCGTCAGCTCTGAGATTTCAAAGGCCTCGACATCGATATCGAAACGCCGCTTGAGTGTGTTTGCCGACACCTCCATATTGTAGAATGTCGGAGCCAGTCCGCCGACAAGGGCTATGCGCGCGCGCTTCAGGCTCTTGATCATGCTGAGCGCACGCAGCGTATTCACCAGCCTTGATCGCAGCGCGGCACTATCGGGCGCGCCGAAATACCACTGGATCGGGTTGTGTTTCAGGTCACGCACTTTTCGTGCAATGGACATGGTCATGTTCAGCGACACGAAGTTGTTCAACTGAATATCGCCGTCCAGGGTCGGCTCCGGCGTTGCCCAAACACCCAGGGGTATGGCTTGGGACGCCAGCGTCTGTGCAACGTCGCCCATTGTAAATCCGCCGTGAATGAGCAAGGCAAAATCCGCCCCCTCTGACAGGCAGAAATCGGCGGCCGCCCGTGCCTCCGTGCCGTTCATCGGCCTTCCGGGAGCCGTTATCAGCCGCGCGCCTTCAGCCTCGCAAATCTCGTCGAGTGCTTTCTGGCAGCGCTCGAATACAGTGTGCTTGTCCGGAAAGTAGCTTGGCAGGGAAGCCTGAATGACGGCGATTGTGAGCGGAGAAGGCATAGGGACACCCTTGATTAGGCGGACCGGACGCGAGCCGCCGGCCGCAGAATACCTTTTACATAAACGGGACCTGCATCCGTCTCAAGGAATGAAAGCCGCACCAGGTTGCGGCGATCACCATGCGTCACCGGATTTCATGTCTGACTGGCCGCCGCTTCCGCCAGCCGCAACGCTTTGCGATTGATTTTTCCCGAGGATGTCAGTTCGAAACCATCGACAAATTCTATTTCACGAGGCGCCTTATAGGGAGCCAGCCGTTTGCGAACATGGTCGGCAAGTTCCTGCTTGAGCGGTTCCGCCGGACGGTCAGCAAACTTCCTCGCGCGCCTGACAAACGCCTTGACGATCGCACCGCGGTCCTTGTCCGGCTTGCCGACCACGGCTGCCTCGGCGACCGCCGGATGGGCGATCAGGCACTCCTCGATTTCCGAGGGTCCGATGCGGAAACCGGATGATTTGATCAGATCATCGGAGCGGCCCTTGTACCAGAAATAGCCGTCCTCATCACGGACCGCCAGATCATGGGTGCGCATATAGGAACCCAACAGCAATTCGGCCTCCCTGTCCGGACTGTTGAGATAGCCGAGATAGCGCGTGGGGGCATCGGATGTGGTGACAATCTCGCCGATTTCGCCGGTGGCGACGTCTCGCCCCTCGCCATCCACCAGCAGCACCTGGTGGCCCGGATAGGCAAGCCCCATCGAACCGGCACGCCGCGGAAACAGTTTCGCGCAATTGCCGATCAGATGGTTGACTTCCGTCATTCCGTAAAACTCGTTGCAGACGACACCCAGTGCGTTTTCAGCCCATTCGAGAATTTCGGCTGCCAATGCTTCACCGCCGGTGCAGATCACCCGCAGCGAAAGATCATGCTGTTCCCGGGGATCGGGCGTCTGTGCCAGACGGCGGATGGCGCTGGGTGCGAGGAATGTGTGGGTCACCTTGTGGCGCGCCATGAAGTCGAATGCCCAATCCGCTCCGAAGCGGGTTTCAGACGTCACCACCGGCCGGCCGGCAAGCCAGGCCGGCAACAGCATGTCCAGCAATCCGCCTACCCAGGCCCAATCGGAGGGGGACCAGTAGACGGCATCAGCATCCTCCAGAGACAGGTTGAAAAACAGATTGATCGACGGCCGGTAGGACGCAAGCACACGATGCCCATGCAGGATGCCCTTCGGCATGCCGGTGGAGCCGGACGTGTACATCAACAGCGCGGGGTCATTGGCACCGGTGAAATCCGGTTGAAAATCATGTGGTGCTGCACCGTCAAGGACCGCGGTCAGATCCGTCTCAGGGCCGGAACTGGCGGCAACCAGTACATTTTTCAGCTGAGGAAACAGCACCTGCGCCTCATCGCGCAAAGGTGCCCAGGCAGATTCCGTCGTCAGCAACACGGTTGCCCCGCAGTCATTGAGGGCATGGGCGAGGGTTTCAGGGCCATAAAGCTGCGAGAGGGTTACGGCGACGGCGCCGATCTTGCAGACCGCCATATGGGCGATGGCCGTTTCGGGCCGAAACCCGCAATGCAGGCCGATATAATCCCCGCGACCGTAGCCGTTTTGCCTCAGATGCGCTGCAAGTGCCGTCGCGGCCGCGTCAATATCCGCAAAGCTGTAGTCCTCCAGCGTGCAATCGGGCCGCTCGAAACGAAGCGCTAATCGATCGCGGTCGTCCGGCCCGAGAAACCGGCCGACCGTCATCCCGTAAATGTTGCAATCTGCGGGAATGGAGATCTTCAACCGATCCCCGTGCCGCTCAAGACCAATCGCAGCCAACGCGTCGTCGGACCAATCATTCATTGATTTCAAGACCATCTCCCCTGATCTGAATTGTGATGCCCGGCTTCTCTCCTTTGGCAGGCTGCAGCATCGCCTCTGTCCCGCTCGCCCGCGGATTGGCGATACGACAGACCGAACGGTTATCGGCACCGTCGAATTGCGCCAGCGCAAAACTTCCGGCAGGACCGTCCGTTCGAAAGGCGATGCGTGCAAATCCTGATAATTCGCGCCAGCCAAGGTCGGACGTGTCGGCGTTGCGCGGCTGGCATGAGCACAGGCGTTCCGGAGGAAAGGTCGTTCGATTGCAGCGCCGGCAATGTCTTGCCATCGCCACGCCCCTCCCGAGGGCATCGAGATATGGTGCCAGCGCACCAGCTCCCAATGTGTAGTCAAGTTCCAGTTTGTGTTTCATGCCGCGCCCGCCTTCAAAACCGTCACGGCGCAGGTGGTGCCCACGCCACCATGCGTGTCGGCGACGGCGATGCGCGGCGGCGTGGCGAGTTGCAGACTGTCATGGTAGCAGCCCTCCATCTGCCTTGCGCAGGCGATCACCTGGGCAATGCCGGTTGCGCCGACGGGAGCGCCCTGCCCCAGCAGTCCACCGGACGTGTTGACTGGCAGGCGGCCCGCCGGGCCGAATTCGCGCCGACGGTGTTCAGCCAGGAAACCCTCGGAAAAGCCAAGGACCTCGATCGCCTGCAACTGGGCGCCCGAATAGGGGTCATAGACCTCGGCGATCTCAATCTGGCTTTGCGGCCTGGAAACACCCGCCATGGCATAGGCGCGTTTTGCTGCGCTTTTTTTTGCCCCGAAATATCCGGGATCGGACCGATCGCCCAAGCGAACGCGATCGTTTGCCGCGCCTATACCCGCGATCCATGGGGCCGAGTGGCGGCTGGCCGGGACGGCATCGCGCGTGCCAAGAATGATGGCAGCGGCGCCGTCGCTCAGCGGTGAACAGTCGAGACGCCGATAGGGCTCCGACACAATGGGGGAGGCAAAAACGTCTTCTTCAGCGATATCCAGGGGCAGATGCGCGTCCGGATTGCCGCGGGCGTTTTCCCGGTTTTGCACCGCCACGGCGGCAAAGTCCGACACGGTCGCACCGGTCCGTTCCATAAAGGCCCTGGCTGACAGGGCGTAGAGCGCGGTGGCCGAGACATCGATCATGCCGTCGGTCCAGGCATCGAAGGAATATCCGTAGAGCGAAATGACCGAAGCGGGCTCAAGGAAGGAGGCCGATGGCTCGAAGCCGACCACCGCAACCCTGTGTGCGACGCCCGACAGAACAAGAGACGCACCGGCGTGAACGGCAAGCTGGCCCGAGGCGCCGCCGCCCTCGACCCGCTGGCAGGCTGCGCCGGCGAGCCCGAAATCATCCGCCAGAACGGATGAGGGATTGAGTTGCAGGGAGAAAAAGTCGCTTTCGCTGGCGACCACGAGGGCATCGATGTCGCCGCGATCGACATCCGCGGATGCAAGGGCTGAATGAAACGCCTGTGCTGCCCAGTCGCGAAATCCGCTGCCGTCTTTTCGCCGGTTGAATGCGGTCATTCCTGTGCCGGCAACCAAGACCATCGAGCCCTCCTGCCGGTCAGAACAAGCATGGGCGGCAAATATTTGTCAATACAAATTATTTAGGATCAATGGCGTTGTTCGGTCCATTATCGGGAAGCGATCCCGATGATTCAGGCTCGATATTGCGTCCGCATGGCCGAAGGCCGTCGATACCGATGAAGAGTTTGCGGGCCTGATCGCAGCCTATTGTCCCTCGACCGCCCGCAGGATCCGCTTCAAGGTCTCGTTTTGCTGCTGCTGCGTCACTTCAATGCCCCTCAGTCTTTCGCGGATGTCCCCCGCGCGATCCTCAATCCTGTCAACTCGCGTCTCAAGTTTGCCGACATCCTCGGCATTTGCT
>JANQMU010000041.1 GCA_028279875.1 Rhizobiaceae bacterium | reverse complement strand
GGTGCGGTCGAGAAGACTCGAACTTCCACGGGTTGCCCCACAGCGACCTCAACGCTGCGCGTCTACCAATTCCGCCACGACCGCACGTGGTAGAAGCCGTTCCGGCGCGCCGCATGTACCAAATCGATTTGGGACAGACAAGGGCTCGCGGTGTTTTTTTGGCGGGTCCCGCAGCCTCCGCGCATGACGGGATCTAGTTGCGGAACAACAGCCTTGCGCTCGGCGCCGCGCCGCGCCACATAAGCCTCTGCAAAACAGTTTGGATGTTTTATGAAACGCGACGAAATCAGCCCGCAATTTCTGGCGGCGTCAGGGTCGCCGCCGGTCGAATGGCGCGTTCAATCCGGCCTTGCGGACTACGAAGCGGCGGTGGCGTTCATGGAAGAACGCGTTGCCGCGATCCGCGCGAACCGGGCTGATGAACTGGTCTGGCTGGTCGAGCATCCGCCGCTCTACACGGCCGGCACCAGCGCCGACGAAGCCGATCTCCTGACGCCGGACCGGTTTCCCGTTCACCGGACCGGACGCGGCGGCGAATACACCTATCACGGTCCGGGTCAGCGGGTTGCCTATGTCATGCTCGACCTGAAGCGCCGGAGCTGCGATGTGCGGGCCTTCGTCTCATCTCTGGAGAGTTGGATTATCGACACGCTGGCGGAAATGAACGTCAAGGGCGAGCGGCGTGAAGACCGCGTCGGCGTCTGGGTGGTTCGCCCGGAACGGGCCAACATGCCGGACGGCAGCCCGGCAGAAGACAAGATTGCGGCGATCGGCATAAGGCTGCGCCGCTGGGTCAGTTTTCACGGTATCTCGATCAATGTGGAACCGGAACTGGAGCATTTTTCCGGCATCGTGCCCTGCGGTGTCGCCGCCCATGGCCAGACCAGCCTGGTCGATCTCGGACTGCCGGTCACCATGGCAGACACCGATCTGCATCTGCGGCGAGCCTTTGAAAAGAATTTCGGCCCGACGGTCCTGAAAAATCCCTGACTATTCCTCCTCGCAGGGCCAGCCCGACGGAGCCGTGAGCCCATCCGGAAGGACGGTCTTGCCGTCTCCGCAAGCCAGGTCGACCTGCTGCTGAGTCAATCCCTGCGTGCCCGAAAGGTCCACGCCCTCCATGCGAGTGCGGTAAACGAAGGCCTGCGAAAAATCGGTTCCCTGCGATATCCGTGCTTCGCGAAAATCGGCCCGGGCCAGATTGGCAAGTGCAAAATTTGCGCTCTCGATGTCGGCGCCGACAAACAGGGCGCGCCCCAGTTCGGCTTTGGAGAAATCCGTGCCGCGCAAGGTCGCCTTGGCGAAATTGGCCCGGTTCATCTCCGATTTCTCAAGGATCGCGTCTGTCAGATCCGCCGCTTCGAAATGGGTTCTGTACCCGACGGCCTTGGTGAGATCGGCTCCAACCAGTGTCGAATCGTCCAGATAGGTGCGCAGCAGATTGGCTTTGGTCAGATCGGCGCCATCCATGTTGGAGCCACGCAAATCCGTGGCCGACAGATCCGTGTCCACCAGTTTGGCGTCCGTCAATGTGCTCCGCGTGAGGATCAGATTGCGTTTCCGGCACTCCGTCCAGTCGACCCCGGCCCTTGGACTGCTGGTGCACGACGCCGCCAAAGCTGCGGAAAGCCCTCCGATCGGCGTCATGAATGCCAATGCGGCAAGCGGTACACACACAAGCAAGCGAAATTTTGCCATCGCAATCACTCCAGAGAAAACACGGCTTGAGGTACTCTAACCCTATTGATGTCGATTTGATGTAAAAAACAAGTCAGGTCTTGTGTCTTGCACCCAGGCATGGCGTTTTTTTGTCGCCACGAACCGGAAAAGACCAATCATATCGGCAACGGGCAGATTTTTGGCGGAAATAGAAACAGTTCGATCATCGGCAGGGTTTACAAATTCGCCACCGATTTTGCCGACAGAGTTTCCCGATAGCCCACAGGACAAACCGATGCAGCCCGCCCTCAAGCTGACGATGGACCTTGGCGATTTCGACACGCTGGGCGGTCGTATTTCACGAACCCGCGACGAACTGAACCTTTCCACAGCGGAACTGGCGCGGCGCCTCGGGGTCCGCTCGAGCACGGTCCATGACTGGGAGACCGACCGCTCGGAACCACGCGCCAACCGGATCACCATGCTTGCCGGCGTTCTGGGTGTTTCGCCAACCTGGCTTCTCACCGGAATCGGCGAGGCGCCGGTGGCGGCCGATGTGGCATCGGAACTGCGCGGCCTGGTCGATCAGCTTTCGGCCCTTCGCGCATTCCATGCGCAGATGGGGCGCACACTCAAGAAGCTCGAAGCCGAGATCGAGCGGATCTCCAGTGTTCTCGGACGCTGAGACCACGACCCGCGAGCACAAAATTTTCCCCGCGATCTTGAGCCACGGCCCGGGCTCTGACAGTGTATCAGGCTAACAATCAACACCGGGAAGCGATGGGAGAGGAAAATGGATGTACGCGCTGCGCTGGCTGTCGAGGCTGGAAAACCCCTGGAAATAACCACCGTCCAGCTCGAAGGACCGCAAGCCGGCGAGGTGCTTGTCGAGATCATGGCGACAGGCATCTGTCACACTGACGAGTTCACCCTGTCGGGCGCCGATCCGGAGGGCATCTTTCCCGCCATTCTCGGCCATGAAGGCGCCGGCATCGTCCGCGAGGTAGGCGCCGGCGTCACGTCGCTGAAGCCCGGCGACCACGTTATCCCGCTCTATACGCCCGAGTGTCGTGAGTGCGAATATTGCCTCAATCCGAAAACCAATCTGTGCCAGGCCATCCGCACCACCCAGGGCCAGGGCTTGATGCCGGACGGCAGCAGCCGGTTTTCGCTGAACGGCGAGAAAATCTTCCACTATATGGGCACGTCGACCTTTGCCAATTTCACCGTGCTGCCCGAAATCGCACTGGCCAAGATCCGCGAGGACGCACCCTTTGACAGCGTCTGCTATATCGGCTGCGGCGTGACGACCGGCATCGGCGCGGTGATCAACACCGCCAAGGCCGAGCCAGGCTGCCGGGCCGTGGTCTTCGGGCTCGGCGGCATCGGCCTCAATGTCATACAGGGGCTCCGGCTGATCGGTGCGGAGATGATTGTCGGTGTCGACCTGAACGACTCCAAGAAGGAATGGGGCGAGAAGTTCGGCATGACCCATTTCGTCAACCCGTCGCAGGTCGACGGCGATCTTGTCGCCCATCTGGTGGAGCTGACTGGCGGAGGCGCCGACTATTCCTTCGAGTGCATCGGCAATGTGAAGGTCATGCGCGACGCGCTGGAATGCTGTCACAAGGGCTGGGGTGAGTCGATCATTATCGGCGTTGCCGGCGCCGGCCAGGAGATCTCGACCCGCCCGTTCCAGCTTGTGACCGGTCGCTCATGGCGCGGTACGGCCTTTGGCGGTGCGCGCGGGCGCACCGATGTGCCCAAGATCGTCGACTGGTATATGGAGGGCAAGATTGAAATCGACCCGATGATCACCCACAAGCTCAAGCTCGAGGAGATCAACAAGGGCTTCGACCTGATGCATGCCGGCGAGAGTATCCGAAGCGTCGTTGAATTTTGACCGCCGGTGGGCGCCCGACCGGCCATTTTCGTCGACGCCGACGCCTGTCCGGTCAAACCGGAAGTCACCAAGGTCGCTGAGCGACATGATCTGACGGTGACATTCGTCGCCAATGGCGGCCTGCGCCCTTCCCGCGATCCGATGATCCGCAATGTCGTCGTGTCCGCCGGGTTTGATGCGGCCGACGACTGGATCGCCGACAACATATCCGAGGCGGACATCGTCATAACCGCGGATGTTCCACTTGCCGGCCGTTGCGTGCGCAAGGGTGCCCATGTCGTCGGCCCGACCGGCCGGCTGTTCGACGATGCCAATATCGGCATGGCCACGGCGATGCGGGATTTCAATCAGCATTTGCGGGAAAGCGGCGAAATCAAGGGCTACAACGCAGCTTTTTCGCCGAAGGACCGCTCGCGGTTTCTGGAAACCCTTGATCGGACGGTGCGCCGCGCACTGCGCGACAGAACAGGCGCTCCATAAATCGAAGCTGGGCCATCATTTACATTACAATCTTCAAATACAAAGGAATGCAGGAAAAAATGGAAGTTGTATCTGAGGTCATGGCGCATGGCGGCGTACAGGGTGTTTACCGTCATCCTTCAGGCAGTTGCGATTGCGACATGACCTTTGCGGTCTATGTGCCGGAACAATCATCCGCCGGCCCGCTGCCTGTCTTGTGGTACCTGTCCGGCCTGACCTGCACCCATGCCAATGTCATGGAAAAGGGCGAATATCGCCGGCTCGCCGCCGAGTTGGGACTGATTGTCGTGTGCCCGGACACCAGTCCGCGGGGCGACGGGATTGCCGACGAGGCGGACAATTGGCAGTTGGGCACGGGCGCCGGCTTCTATGTCGATGCCACACAGCAGCCCTGGTCGCAGAACTACCGGATGTACTCCTACATCGTCGATGAATTGCCCGGTATCATCGCCGCCGGCTTTCCCGCCGATATGGAGCGCCAGGCAATATTCGGCCATTCCATGGGTGGCCACGGCGCGCTGACGATCGCCTTGAAGAATCCGGACCGGTTCAAAAGCTGCTCGGCTTTTGCGCCGATCGTCAATCCGATGACCGCGGACTGGTCCATGGGCGCTCTTGAAACCTATCTGGGCGCCGACCGGGCGGCCTGGCGCGCCCATGATGCCTGCGCGCTGATCGAGGACGGCGCGCGGTTTTCAGAATTCCTGGTCGATCAGGGTGACGCCGACGGGTTTCTCCATGATGGCCTGCGCCCATGGCTGCTGGAGGAAGCCTGCCGAAAGGCCTGTATTCCTCTGACACTGCGCATGCGGGCCGGCTATGATCATTCCTATTATTTCATATCCAGCTTCATGGAGGACCATCTACGCTGGCACGCAGACCGCCTGGGATAGAGCATTCTGTCGGATTGGAGGTGCCAGAAACAGCTAAAGCATTGATTTTATTGAGGAACACTATTCTAATGGAAAATGGAAAACCTAATAAAATCAATGAGTTAAGAAACAAATCCGACAAGCTGCTAGAAGGTATCGAGGTGGCCAACTTGATCCGCAAAGGGGCAACTCACACTGGAGTGTGTCCGCTAACTTGATCAATTCGCGGAACTGGCCACTTGATCTGCTGGTGCGATGGGATCTCTTCAACCAGACAAACTTCGCAACAAAACCGTGCAAAGGAGAACCCCATAAAGCGCGTCACCCCGAAGATCGTTGCCGTGTATACGTGGCTATCGGCGGAGTGAAAGATCTTACCATGCGACGTATGCTGCGTGTTCTGACGTGTAGAAGTTGACGGCCGTCGGTCCGACTGAATACGGGCCGACGCCGGAGTTCTTGATGCCTCCGAAGGGCATATTGTTGTCGGGAATGGTACCGTGGTTGACATGCAACATCCCGTTTTTGCTTTCCCGTAGGAAGCGTTGGACGGTAGCATTTTCGTTGGAAAATAGAGCCGATGTCAGGCCGAATTCTGTGCCGTTGAGCATTTTGATCGCTTGGTCGAAGCTCTCATACTCGATGATTGAAAGCACCGGACCGAATATCTCGACTTGGGATGCTGTGCTTTCGTGTTTGGCGTTGGCAAGGATCGTCGGGAGATAAAAATATCCGCCCTCGGGTCCGGCTCCGTCAGCAGCCGCGCCACCCACCAGCGGCTTTGCACCCTCAGATATGGCTTTGGCTGTGTTCGCGATCACGCTGTCCCAATGCGGCAGGTTGCACAGCGGGCCCATTTGAGTGCCTTCGACCATACCATCCCCCAACGATATGCCTTCGGCACGCGCAGCAAGCATTTCACCGGTCCGGGCTGCGAGGTCTTTATGGACCAACACCCGGCTTATGGCCGTGCAGCGTTGACCCCCGGTCTGGAAGGCAGCCCCGGCGATTTGTTGAATTGCACCGTCGAGGTCATCCGTGTCGTTCAGAATGGCCGCGTTCTTTCCACCAAGTTCGAGTTGCGCCGGGATAAGGTTCTGGGCCGCCGCGCCGTAGACTTGTCGCCCCACATCAACCGAGCCCGTGAAGCTCACGCCTTGGATGCCGCTCTTGGAAATTACCTCAGACGCTTTGCGCCCGCTGATCATTGCGATCTGAAACAGATCTTCAGTGAAGAAGTCTTTGGCGATATCAGCTAGCATATAGGTTGCGGCGGGCGTAAACTGTGACGGCTTCAAAATGACAGCATTGCCGAAGGCGATTGCCGGGCACAATTTGCGCAGAGGTGTCATCGCGGGGAAGTTCCAAGGCGAGATGCAAAAGATAACGCCCCTTGGGCGGCGCAGGATCTGATTTGAAAAGTTATGGCGGCCGGTGGCGATTGGTGTTGCCCCCATCCTCGCGGCTTCACCCACCATGAAACGACCCTCGGCGCAGCCCTTCAGCGTTTCAGCCTTGGCTTCAGCCAGAATCTTCCCTTGCTCAAGCGTAATCGCTTCGGCGATCTCGTCGGCACGGGCGACCACGGCGTTGAGGAACGCATCGAGCCGTTGCCCCCTCTCAAGCCCGGGAACGCGTGCCCACTCGGCCTGGGCCTTTTGCGCGCGATCGATGATCGCCTGCATCTCAGCGTCATCTGGAATTCCGTAACGCCCGATCACATGAGAAGGCTTGGCGGGGTTGTGCGTGGTGTAGTTTTCAACGGTTTCGGCGTCAAAGTCGTAGTGGAGTGTCATGACGGGTAGTGCCTCTTTCTTGCATTCTCGCCGCGCTGCGGATTTGATCCGGCGGCGCTTGCTCTACGAGGCTTTCAGGGAAGCACCGAATTGGCGGCGCGCGTACATGCGCCGTTCAGATGCTCCAGCAACGCGGCGGCTGCTCCCTCTTCGTCCTTTTCCTCGATCCTTTCGATGATGCTGAGATGTTCGTGAAAGGCCGGCCCGTCGGCGTGAAACTGCGGCGGCAGGCTGAGCCGCGCAAGCAACATCACCGTTTCTACGCTGCGATGGACATCGGCAATCAATTGGTTGTCCAGCGCGGCCACAATGCGATTGTGCAACAGGGCATCAAGTGCCACGCGGCGCGAAAAGTGATCAAGAATGTCCTCTGTTTTCACGGGGCCCGCTGTAATGAGGCTCTCTGTTTCGCGCCGGAGTTCAGCCAATTCCCGAGGATCTGCCGAGCGCGTGTAAGGGCGGATAGCCCGCATCTCGATCAAGATCCTAAACTCATAGGCATCTTCGACTTCTTTGCGCGTCACCTCGCGAATGGCGACGCCACGTTTGGGGATCAAGCGCACAACCTTTTCCGCCTCAAGCCACTTGAGAGCTTCGCGAACGGCAGGAAGGGTCGCTCCTGTGATCTCAGATATCTCGCGTTGGCTCACCAGATGTCCGGGCCGGATGCGACAGGCAAGCAATGCATCCATGATTTTGTCATGCGCCGTGCTTCGCGAAGACGCCACGGGGCGTTCATATGGTTCAACGTTTGCTTCAATTCCTGACACTGCTTGCCTCCGATAGTCTGCCAAACTGTCTTGACACATTCGCGTCGCCATGTGAATACCTAGATGAATTTTCATCTGAGCGCTCAGAATAGCGCCCAGTTCCATCTCGGAAGTCGAAACTGGTATGATCCAGGCAACGCCCATTGAAGAAAGCGCAATTGAGTTCTCAGGGTACGCGAATGCCAACGGTTCGGTCGGTGTAAGAACCCATCTTCTCATCCTGAACCTAACGGGTCTGACGGAAATGGCAGCACGGCGAGCAAGTGCTGTGTTGCCGGGATCTGTCCTGGTGAGCTTTCCCTATGGGATGGGAATGGTTGGCGACGATCTGGCGGCGTCCGTCCGACTTTTATCCGGTCTTGCGCGGCACCCGAATGCCGGTGCGATCGTTCTGGTCAGCGCTGATCGCACGCGCCTGGATCAGATATCCGCAGCCCTGGCCGACGATGGACGGCCAAATCAGGCATTCTGCCTCGACGCGGTTGGTCACGATGCTCTGGCGCTGAGCCATCGAATTGCGAGCGCAGGGGCAAGGCTGATGCGCGTTGCGTCCGCCAGCCGCCGCAAACCCTTTGCGTCGGGCTCCCTCTGTCTCGGCGTGGAGTGCGGCCTTTCCGACCCAACCTCGGGTATAGCAGCCAATCGCTTGATCGGCGCGGTCACAGATCGCGTCTTGGCCGCTGGGGGCACAGTCATATTGGGCGAGACGCTTGAATGGCTCGGTGTCGAGGATGAACTGACGGTGCGCGCAATGAAGCCAGAGGTGGCGAAGGCCATCAAGGAAGCGGTGACACGTCGGGAAGCCCTGGCGCTGGATAACGGGGTCGATCTGACCGGGATCAATCCGAACCGGCGCAACATAGAAGAAGGGCTCTCAACAATCGAAGAGAAGGCATCGGGGGCGATTGCCAAGTCTGGCACGGCGCCCATTGAGGGTGTCTTGGCCCATGGTGAAGCCCCCTCGGGCCCCGGCCTCTGGCTGATGGACCAGCCGAGTTATTCGCCCGAGTCCCTGACGGGTTTTGCCGCCGCAGGCGCTCAGCTGGCGCTTTTTTCCACTGGGAGCGGTAACAGCTATACAAGCGCGTTGATGCCGACGATCAAGATCACGGCAAATTCCGAAACGGCACAATCGCTCGGCACGCAGATTGACTTTGACTGTTCCGCGCTGATGTCGGGTGCCGATTTGAACACGGCGGCGGCTGAGTTGATGGAGCATATCTCTTCGGTCGCGTCGGGAATGCTGACCTTCGGCGAAATCTTGGGGGAAGGTGCAGAGGTGTTCAGCCGTTTTGGGGAGGCCTTGTGACCGTTCGCGCGCTTTGTCTTGCCCCCGGCGATGATGTTGCAATCCTGCTGACCGCGGTCGCGGCAGGCGAACGCGTGCATCTGTCGGGGGGTGACGGGCATTTGATGTCGAGGACCGAGATCCCAAGGAATCATAAGATCGCCCTTCGTGATTTGCCAAATGGAGCACTGGTTCAACGCGATGGATTGATCATTGGGCAATCAACCGAAGTGATTGCGCGCGGGAGTCACGTACATGTCCACAACTTGCGAAGTCTGCGTGCGCGCCCGGCAAATGAGGCCACTAAATGAGCCAGCTTCCCCTCTCGTTGCAAAAGGGTGCGGCGCTTCGTGACGCTTGGCGCGAAGGTCGACCCACCGCAGGCGTCTGGTCAACGCTTGGCTCCGCTGAGGTTGCGGGTTACCTGGCGCAGGCCGGGCTCGACTACCTCCTGGTGGATCTCGAACATGGGATGGGCGGCATTGACGGGTTGATCCGTCAGATACAGGCCATTGAGGCCACCGATTGCGCTGTTTTCGCCCGTCTGCCTGACCATTCCCCGGGCGCGATCAAACGAATTCTCGACGCCGGGACCAATGCGCTTCTCGTGCCGCAGGTCGAGACCGCTGAAGACGCTCAAAGTGTGATCGACGCGGCTTTGTTCCCTCCAGAAGGGCGCCGCGGCGTCGCCGTTGGGGCGATTGCGGCATCCGACCGGGGTTACGCCGCTGAGACCTATTACCACCATGCGAATGACGCGCTGACGATCATCGCACAGATCGAATCTCCCGAAGCGGCCGGGCGACTGGACGACCTCCTCGCGATCGACCGGCTCGACGGAATCTTCATAGGACCCAACGATCTTTCCGCGATGATGGGGCTCTTTCGCGAGTGGCAGCACCCGAAATACATCGAAATGTTCGAGGATATTCAGAGCCGAACGCTCGCTGCTGGCAAGCTCTTTGGTGCATTGCCTTATCCAGGTCGCGATGCTGCGGCCCTCCGCGCAAGCGGCGCCACCGTCGTGCCCGACGGGTCGGACCAAGGTTTTTTGCGAGCCGGTGCTCTCGCCCAGGTCGCAGCCCTCAAGGAGAGCACGTGATTTCATATACCGCACATTCCCTTCTTCTAGATTGCGTCACTCAGAGGCCCGGATGAAGTTCACCAACATCGAAATTCGCGCCTGTCAGCATCACCCCGATTCGCCGCACAAGTTGAAAGACGGCTCGCCGGTCAGCTTTGAATTTCTGGCCATGAAGTTTGAGACTGATATCGGGCTGACGATAGACACGTTTGGTTTTGCCGGGCGCAGCGCGTTGGCCATGGGCGAGGTTTCTGCTCAGATGGTGCGCCCGTTCTTCATCGGCCGCGACCCAGCTTATCGCGAACGCAACGCCTTTGATTTTCGCCGCTTGAACCGCGCCTGGAATTTTGCGCCTGGCTATGTCTATGCGCCCTATGACATCGCGTCCTGGCTCGCGCAGGCGGAAGCGGCGGAGATGCCGCTCTACAAGTTCTTGGGCGCCATGCACGACGCCGTGCCCATCTACGGGTCCTCAATGACACTGGAGACGCCAGACGCCTACGCGGCCGAAGCAGTGGCCCTGCGCGATCGCGCATGGGCGGCCTACAAGCTCCACCCGCCCGCCGATTGGGAGATCACGGTGGCGGCGCACCGTGCCGTGCGCGAAGCGGTGGGCCCTGACTTTCGCCTGATGAGCGACCCGGTGGGTAATTTCAACTTTCAGCGCAATCTCGCTTTCGGCAAGATATTGGAAGAGCTGGATTATTACTGGCTCGAAGAGCCCATGTTTGACGAGTTCCACGGCTCGCTCAAAGCGCTCGCTGACGCGCTTTCCATCCCCATTATCGGCGGAGAGACGGCCGAGAACCATCCCGGTGGCGTCGCGAATATGATCGCTGATCGCGCGGTCGATATCGTGCGCGGTGATGTCAGCTGGTCGGGAGGCATAACGGGCCTTCTCAAGACGGCCCATTTGGCGGAAGCCCATGGCATGAATTGCGAGATCCACACCGCGATTTACCACCCGTTGGAATTGGTCAACCTGCATTGCTGCGCAGCCATCCGCAACAACGAGTTCTTCGAAGTCCTTGTTCCCGAGCACCTCTTTGACGTGGGCCTTGCCGAGCCCATCGATATTCGCGACGGCATGGTGCATCTACCTCAACGGCCCGGCTTGGGCATCGCCCTCGATTGGGACTTCATCGACAACGCAACGCTGAAGGTCTTTTGATGGCGGAGGTCGCTCAATCCGTTGATCGCAGCGCCGCCGCAAACGAAGAGCGCCTAAAGGCGTGGCGTCGCCTTGGGATATACCTCGCTCTCACGGTCGTCACGGCGATATTGATCTTTCCGATCTTCTGGATGGTCTCTGTCTCTCTCAAACCGACGGTGGAGACCTTCTCTCTTCCACCGCGCCTGCTGCCCAAAGAGATCCATTGGGGCGGCTATCTATCGGTGCTGGGCGACCCGGAGTTTCGCCGCTTCCTGATCAACTCGTACGTCGTGGGCATCGCGGTGACGCTGCTTTCACTGGTCATTGGCACGCTTGCTGCCTTCGGCTTTTCCCGCTACCGGTTTTTTGGCGACAGGGCTGCCAAGCTTTTCGTCATCTCCACACAGATGGTGCCGACGATCACGCTGCTCATCCCGTTTTTTGGCGTGATTGTTTGGTTGGGCCTCTACGACACGCTTTGGGGCCTGGTGCTGACTTATCTCACCTTCTCACTCCCATACGCCGTGATCATGATGAACGGTTATTTGGACACGATTCCCAAGGATTTCGACGAGGCGGCAACGATCGACGGCTGCTCGCCGCTGGGGGTTCTGTTTCGCGTGCTGCTGCCGGTGGCCATGCCTGGGATCATATCAACGGCGGTCTACACTTTTTTGCTGGCGTGGAACGAATTTCTATTCGCGCTCGCGCTCACCCGGTCAATCGAAATGCGCACAGTGCCGGTTGGGATATCCATGATGGTCGGGGAGTTTGGCCTGAAATGGGATGAGATGATGGCCTTTTCGGTCATCGGCTCGGTGCCCGTCCTGATCTTGTTCATGGCTGTGCAGAGGTTTGTCGTATCCGGTCTTTCGGCTGGTGGCATCAAAGGATGACGCAATGAAATGCCCCAATAGGAGGGGCGTTCAACATGGAGGAGAAAACGATGAGAAATAGAATCCTGGGCCTTCTGGCCGCCACGGTGTTGGCCTTGCCGCTCCCGGCTGCCGCCCAAACCGAGATTGAATGGCTGCAATGGTTTGCGGCAGAAGATGACAGTGGGTTCTACAGCAATCTGGTAGAAGAATTCGAGGCGGCGAACCCGGACATCACTGTAAAGCTGGTCACTCAGCCCTTCGGCAAAGTGCGGGAGAGCATTGTTACGGACAGCGCGATCGGCATCGGCTCTGATGTATTGGGGCTCAACATGCCCTGGACGTCTGAATTTCTGGAAATCGGTCTTCTTGAACCGCTTGATGCCTATATGGCGGCGGACGGAAACAGCTTCGCTGTCGAAGACCTTGTCCAGGCACCGATTGGCAAGATCAATGGTAGCACATGGATGGTGCCCCTGAACGCCTTCCCCTTTGTGCTGCACGTCAACAAGGATCTTGCAGCGAAAGCAGGCTTTGACGCCGCTCCGACGACCTGGGACGAACTGCGCGAGCAAGCCATCGCGATTTCTGCCCTGGGCGACGGGATATCCGGGATCGGCATGCCGTTTTCAAGCCAGGCGCCCTCGAATGGTCCTATCCTGACGTTTCTGCCGCTCCTTTACGCCAACGGCGGACGGATCATGGATGGCACGACACCTAATTTCAACAACGCCAAAGTTGTCGAAACGCTGGCATTTATCAATGATTTGAATGATTCCAATGCCATAGCGCCCGGTGCAGCATCCCGTACGGGCGGGGTAGATCTGGAGGAATTCATCGCCGGACGAACCGGCTTTCTGATATCTCCTGGTGTCCATTCCGGTGCGATCATTTCGCGTAATCCTGATCTCGACTACACAGTCGCGCGCGTGCCGACGAACACCACGGCCGCCTACCGCGTTCACGGTTGGGAGCTTGGCATCGCGTCAGGCAGCTCGAAGAAAGATGAAGCATGGCGTTTCATCGATTTCCTTTTGTCCAAGGACGTGAACGCACGGGTGGCCGAAGCTTCGAATGCGCTGCCGGGCAATCTGGCGGCACTTGAGATAGCGGAAGCAAATGCCGGCGATATCCAGCGCGCGCAGATGGCGATCTTGGCCGATGACGAGCCGGTGGAAGAGCTGCGCCAAGCCCCCAGCGCTGTGGGGTCGTGGGTCCTGATGACCGAGGAAATCCAGTCGATGCTGAACGATGATCAAACCCCCGAGGAAGCCGCCGCCAACGTACAAACCCGTTGGATGGAACTGATAAAATAAGCTCGCTGACCCGGCCGGTTCGCTGGCCGGGTCCCAATCCCCGGAGACCTGAGCCCGGAGACCTAAGATTGACCAGGATTTTTCACATTCTCGGAGGCAATGGAACTCCGTATCTGTTTCTGCTGCCGTGTCTTGTGATCTTGGGCTCGCTCTTGAGTGTTCCGCTCTACAAGGTCGTGGAGTATTCGCTCCATGACAATGTGATTGTGGAGCGGAACCCGACCTTTGTGGGGCTCCAGAATTATACTGATTTGCTCGGCGATCCCGGCTATTGGTCGGCCACGCTCAACACCGTTATTTTCACCCTGGGCTCTGTTGTGGGGCATATCGTAGTGGGCACTGGCCTGGCGCTTTTGGTCAATGCTGACATCCCGCAGCGTGTTCAAACGATCTTCCGTTCGCTCCTGATCTTGCCTTGGATATTCACGGCTGTGGTCGTCGCTCTGAACTGGCAGCTTCTTCTCAACCCTTTTGGTATCGTCAATTACGTGCTTGGCCAGCTCGGCCTGATCTCAAAGCCCCTCGACTGGTTGGGCGATCCGTCTTTGGCCATGTGGTCACTCCTGATTATTTCCACCTGGCGCGGCTATCCTTTCATTATGGTAAGCTTCTTGTCGGGGCTGCAATCCATCCCCAGAGAACTCTATGAAGCCGCTGAGATCGACGGTGCGGGTTTCTGGGGCAAGTTCTGGCATGTCACGGTACCGCAGTTGAAACCGGTCATCTATGGCGTGGCGCTTTTGGACCTGATCTGGACCTTCCAGCTCTTCCCCCTGGTTTGGTTGACCACGGGAGGCGGTCCCGGCCGCGCCACGGAAGTGCTTTCGACCTTAACCTTCCGGTCCGCCTTCGTGGATTTCCAGTTTAGCCAGGCAGCAACTGCAGCAGTGTCGATCCTCGTCATTTCTGCGGCGTTCACCGTCCTTTACCTTCGCAACGAAGCGCAGAAAGTCTGAACGATGTCTCGAATTCAAATCAAAAATCTGGTCAAGATGTACGGTGCCCATCAGGCTCTGCACGGCATCGATATCGACATCGCCCCCGGCGAGTTCTGCGTCCTGGTGGGTCCGTCCGGCTGCGGCAAGTCCACGACATTGCGCATGGTTGCCGGGCTTGAGACGATCTCGGGCGGTGAAGTGGTGATCGGAGACAAGGTTGTAAACGGCCTAAAGGCTAAGGATCGTGGCGTTGCCATGGTTTTCCAGAACTACGCGCTTTACCCGTCCAAAACCGTCTACAACAACATGGCCTTTGCGTTGCAGATGGCAAAGATGCCAAAGGATGAGATTGACCGTCGAGTGCGCGAGGTGGCCGATATTCTCGAACTCAGTCTGCTGCTTGACCGCAAGCCCGCCGCACTGTCCGGCGGCCAACGTCAGCGCGTTGCCATGGGTCGGGCCATCGTACGCGACCCCGAGGTCTTCCTGTTTGACGAACCGCTCTCAAACCTCGATGCGAAACTCCGGGGCCAGATGAGGGCGGAAATCAAGCGCCTGCATCAGCGGCTCAACAACACCATCATCTACGTCACCCATGACCAGGTAGAGGCGATGACCCTGGCTGATCGGATCGTCGTCATGCGTGACGGGCGCATCGAGCAGCAGGACTCCCCCGACGAGGTTTTCCACGACCCCGCCACGCAGTTTGTCGCAGGTTTCATGGGCAGCCCGCCAATGAATTTGAGCGACTGCCGCGTGACAGAGAGCGGCATCTCCATCGGTGAAAGTGAAATTTCCTGCCCTTTGCCCGAGGGGGTTTCCGCCGGCACCAAGGTTGTCTTTGGCATCCGGTCGGATGACATCCGACCGTTGGACGAAACCGGTGAAGGCGTGAAAATCGAGCCAAAACTGGAGCTGGTCGAAGGGCTCGGAACTGAAAACCTCGTGCACTTCACGCTTGGCGGCAAGCCCATGATTGGAAAAGCAAGCGGGCGCTCCAAGTTCACGGCAGGTCAACGCGTTCCGATGGTGCTTGATATGGCGCACGCGTATTTCTTCGATGCGGAGACAGGCCTGCGTATCCGATGAATGCGAACCAAGTCGGACTTGGCTTCGGCCTTCTGGGCACAACCAACACCGCGCCGATCAGTGATGAGAAGGCTGAGGCGATGTTCGCGGCCGCCTGGGATAGCGGCGTCCGGCGGTTCGATACCGCGGCGCTCTACGGCGGCGGCCTTTCGGAAGAGCGTCTGGGAAAGCTGTTGGCGGGCATTTCGCGCCAATCCTACATCCTGTCTTCCAAGACGGGACGCTTTCGGGACTATGCCCGCGCCGTCACAGACCCGATGGGCAACGCCGGCGACTGGCATGACTATTCGGCAGAGACGACACGCCGTTCCATCGAGACCAGCCTCACGCGGCTCGGGACCGACCGCCTCGACATCGCCTTCGTCCACGATTGTGACACCCATATCGAGGAAGCTCTCAGCGGGGCGTTGCCGGAGTTGCGAAAGATGCAAGGTGAAGGCATCGTCGGCGCGATCGGGTGCGGTTCAAATGTCGCGGCGACCCACGAGACGCTCCTGCGATCCGCCGATCTCGATGTAGTCATGGTCGCGGGTCGG
>JANQMU010000016.1 GCA_028279875.1 Rhizobiaceae bacterium | reverse complement strand
GGATCAGCGCCTCGGCATAATCCTCCTCGACTGCCCTACGGCCCGCCTCGATCAGACGGCTTCGGGTCTCGTCATGGTCGCGCTGGAAGTCATTGACGCCGAGTTCGACGTGATAGAAACCGGACAGCCGCTCCTGATGGCCGTGGTCGCGCACGGTGGCCGCCATCTGGTTGACCCATTTGCGTCGCCCGACAATGATGCCGAACCGGTTGGCAAGGCTCGCCGCGATCTCGCAACTGGCGACGCAAGGCGCGGTCACCACCATATCGGCCGATATCTCGCGGGCGTCGTGCAGCGCCGTGTCGTAGAAACAACCGATGGCGAAACCGTCGAAGCCCTCGCGCTCGGCGCGGCGGACGGCGCGGATGATGCCGCGCGTGACGATGCCCTCATAGGACCGGTATTCGATATGGGTGAAACCGCCATCCTCATCCGGCAGGGACGTGATATGAACCTCGGTGCCGGGCATGCGGTATTTTTTCGCCATCGCCGCGAAGATGCCGTCATCGGCGCCGCGATTTCCGACGGGGCTGAGATACATGATTTTCAGGGGTACGTCGCTGGTCATAAGATAGTCCTCCTGGTGTTTACTCCACGCCATAGACTTCCTTTGCCCGTTCGGGGGAGATGAGGCCGTTCTTGATGTCAGCGCGCACGGCCTTCGGATCGCGTTCCTTCGGATCGCCGAGGCCGCCGCCATTGCCGGTGACGACGCGGATGACGTCGTCCTTCTTCGTCGTCAGGCCGGAAACGAAGGCGAAGCGTTCGGGTTCGCCGTCCTTGGGACGGAACTCGATATAATTGGGCGAGCCCTCGGCGCCGCCATCGACCGCCCAGGCGGGGAATTTCGAACGGGTATAGCCGGCTGTCAGGAAGCCGTTATCGGCGCGCACCCGGTAGTCCATGACGATGCCGCGGCCGCCGGTATGTTTGCCCTCGCCGCCGGGCTCCATATTGAGCTCCATGCGGTCGACATAGAGCCCGTTGCGGGCCTCGTTGATCTCGGCCGGGCAATTGTAGGTTTCGCCATGGAAGCCGCAGAAGACGGCGCTGTTGCCGTCGCCGTCGCGGCTGGCGCCCCAGCCGCCGAGCTGCGGCTCGATGATGGTGTATTGCCGGCCGGTGTCGGGATGGATGCCGCCGATGAAGGTGCCGCAGACGGAGGCGAAGTGGCCGGCGGCGAGGCGATCCGGCATATGCGGGGCGAGGCAGCGCCACATGATGTCATAGACCCGCAATTCGATTTCGTAATAGAAGCCGATGGGCGCCGGCTCCTTCGCATGGAACACCGAGCCCTCGCGGGTCAGCAGATTGATCGGCCGGAACGAGCCGCCATTGGCCGGCGAATGCGGATCGGTCAGCGATTTGAAGATCATCTGACAGGCGACCATGACGCCGTCGCGGCTGGTGTTGACGGGGTTGTCGGCCTGGTCGGGATTGTCGCGCAGATCGACGGTAAACTCGTCATCGCCGATGGTGATCTTGACGTTGAAGATCCGCCCGTCATCCTGTTCCTCCGACAGTTCGAAGGTGCCCTTGGGCAGGCCGGCCAGCGACTTGCGCGACACGTCCTCGCCGAAATCCATGAACGATGTCATGGCATTCTCGAAGGTGCCGGCGCCGTATTTGGCGGCCAGTTCCTGCAGCCGCCGGTCGCCGACGCGGACCGAGGCGATCGCCGCCCAGACATCGCCTTCCAGCACGTCGGGCATGCGCGAATTGACCTTTATGATGTCCATCACCGGGCGGATTGGCTCGCCCTTCGCAATGATCTTGACCGCCGGCAGGCGGATGCCTTCCTGGAAAATCTCCGTCGCCTCGCCCGACAGCGAGCCCGGGGCCATGCCGCCGACATCGGAATTGTGGGCAATGTTCGCCGTCCAGGCGATGATCCTGTCATCGGCGAAGACCGGCATGGCGACGACAATGTCGTTGAGATGGGTGACACCGCCATAATAGGGGTCGTTGGTGGCGAAGACGTCGCCGGGATTGATGTCGCCGGGCTTGTCATATTTGGCGATGATGACCTTCACCGCCTTGTCGAGCACGCCGATGAAAGCCGGAATACCGGCTCCGGACGAGGCGAGCTCGCCGTCGGCATCCATGATGCCGGTGCCCATATCCAGCACCTCGTAGATGATCGAGCTCATGGCGGTTTTCTTCATCGCGGCGAACATCTCGTCGGCGGTCGCCTGCAGCGAGTTCTGGATGATTTCAAGGGTGATCGGATCGTTGGACACATCGGCCATGTCTGTACCCCTTTCTATTCGCGGATTTCGATGTGGATGTTGCCGTAGCCGTCGCAGGTCACCCTGTCGCCGGGATGGACGACGACCGTTGTGCCGGCATCCTCGATAATGGCCGGGCCTTCGAAAGCCATGCCGGGTTTCAGGAGATCGCCATTGTAGATGGCGGCCTCGTGCACGCCTTCGAGCGCGTAATCGACGGTGCGGCTGGCCTTCTGCGCCGGGGCGGCATCGGTATCACCGAGGTCCCGGCGCGTCATGGTCAGCTTGCCGACCTCGGCGGAGGCGACCAGATGGATACCGACCACCTCGACCGGCGCGTCCAGCCGGTAGGTGTATTCGCGCTCATAGGTTTCGTGGAAATCCGCCTCGATGGCCGCGACCCGCTCCGGCGTGATTTCGCCTTCTTCCAGCAGCACCTCGGTGGTGTGCTCCTGGTTCTGGTAGCGGAACTTGCCGAAGCGCAGGAATTTGACATTGGCCGGATCGACATTCTCGGCGGCGAACTGGCTGCGCGCCAGGTCTTCCGTCTCGGCAAAGACCGCCTCAAGCTGGCCGACGCCAGCGGCGTCGAGATCGACCAGGCGGGTGACGAAATAATCGCGCCTCAGGTCCGACATCATCATGCCCCAGGCGGAGAAGACCGGCGCGCCGGCCGGTATGACGACCTTCCTGACGCCGAGTTCATGGGCGAGCGCCGCGGCGTGCATGCCGCCGCCGCCGCCAAAGGCGACAAGCGTGAAGTCACGCGGGTCGAAGCCGCGGTTGAGCGACACCAGCTTGAGCGCGTTGACCATGTTGTTGTTGGCGATGCGGACAATGCCGCGCGCTGCCTCGTCGGCATCGGCACCGAGTTTTTTGCCGACCGCCTCGATGGCCGAACGGGTAGCATCCATATCGGTTTCCACCTCGCCGCCGCAGAAATAGTCGGCATTGATGCGGCCGAGCCAGATATTGGCGTCCGTGGTGGTCGCTTCCGTGCCGCCCTTGCCATAGGCGGCCGGGCCCGGCAGCGCACCGGCCGATTGCGGCCCGACATGCAGCTTGCCGAAATCGTCGACCCAGGCGATGGACCCGCCGCCATTGCCGATCTCCACAAGATCGACCACGGGCACCATGATCGGATAACCGGCGGAGGTGCGGTCGCGCTCGATCCAGTAATCGGTCATGATCTTGACCTGGCCGTCCTCGATCAGCGAGCATTTGGCGGTGGTGCCGCCAATGTCGAGCGCCAGCACATTGGGTTCGCCGATCAGCTTGCCGAGTTCGGCGGCGCCCCAGAAGCCCGAGGCCGGGCCGGACTCGACCATGGTGATCGGAATGCGGGAGACGGCCTCCAGCGAATCGACACCGCAATTGGATTGCATCACATACATGCTGCCATCGAAGCCGTCGCCCTTGAGGCCATCGCTGAGGCGCTGCAGATAGCGTTCGGCGACCGGCTGCACATAGGCCGACAGCACGGCGGTGTTGGTGCGCTCATATTCGCGCCATTCACGGGTGATCTGATGCGAGGCGACAACGGCCGTTTCCGGCCACAATGTCCGGATTTCAGCGACCGCCGCCTTTTCATGGGCCGGGTTGGCATAGGAATGCAGGAAGCAGACGGCAATCGCCTCGACGCCTTCCGCCTTGAAATCCGCGATGATCGCCGGCAGGCCGGCAAGATCGAGCGGCGCGCGCTCTTCGCCGCGATAGGTCATGCGGCCCGGCAGTTCGCGGCGCAGATAGCGCGGCACGAAGGGCTCGGGCTTTTGGTAATGCAGGTTGAAGAAATCCGGGCGATTGCCGCGGGCGATTTCCAGCGTGTCGCGGAAGCCCTCGGTGGTGATCAGCCCGACCCGCACGCCCTTGCGCTCGGTCAGCGCATTGATGACCACCGTGGTGCCGTGGGCCAGGAAATTGACGGTCGCCGGATCGACATCGCCCTTTTTCAGGACATTGAGCACGCCCTTTTCGAAATCCGGCGGCGTGGTGTCCGACTTGGCGGTGCGCACCGAGGATTGGCCGGTCTGCGTGTCGGTTTCGAAACAGACGAGATCGGTAAAGGTTCCGCCGACATCCGTCGCGACGCGGATGGATTTGCTGGGCATCAGTGTTCTCCTTGAGCGGTCTTGGCGGCGTGCAGCAGGAAGCAGGCGGCGCCGGGCAATTTGAGGTCCTCGGAGGCGGCGACCCGTTCGGGCGTGTAGTAGCCGGCCTCGTGCAGGCAATTTACGGTTCCCAATATTTCCCCGGCGACGATCACCGGGACATTGATGACGGATTCGCAGCCGAGCGAGCGGATCAGCTCGTAATCGTAGAAGACCTCGGCGACCGCTTCGATGGTGTTGGCGACGAAGGTTTCGTGGCGGTCGAGCACACAGGCGGTCCAGTGGGTGTCGTTCACCGGCTTTGTGCCGAAGACCGGATAGGCGTTGGGCCGGTTGGAATAGATGCGCCGGGCGCCGCGCGTTTGCGGATCGAAGGTCATCAGGGTGAACAGCCGGACGCCGACCAGCCTGTCGGTGAGCTCCGCCATCCCTCGGAAGGCGGTCTCGGGCTGATCGTCCGCGGCCGCCAGGGCCTTCGAGAATTCACGCATCGCCGGCATCGGCGCCCTCCTTTGTCAGATTGTCCCGCAGTTCCAGCTCGTCATGGGTGATGACCGGCACGGCGCTGATGAGCTGGCGCGTATAGGGGTGTTCGGGACGGGCGAAGATCCGCTCCGTGCCGTTCAGTTCCACCAGCCGGCCGCGCTCGAACACGGCGACGCGGTCGGCGATGTTGCGCACCACGGAAAGGTCATGGGTGATGAAGATGTAGCTGAGGCCGCGGCTCGGCCGGAGTTCATCGAGCAGGCGCAGCACCCGCGCCTGAACCAGCACATCGAGCGCCGAGGTCGGCTCGTCGAGCACAACAAGTTCCGACTGGCAGGCAAGCGCCCGTGCGATCGCCACGCGCTGGCGCTGGCCGCCCGACAGCGCATCGGGCGCGCGGGCGGCAAACTCCGCCGGCAGGCCCACCTCTTCCAGCAACTCCCCGACCCGGCCCTTGCGCGAGGCGCGGGTGCCGATCCCGTGCACATCCAGCGCCAGGCGCAGCGAGGCGCCAATGGAGCGGCGCGGGTTGAGCGAGGAGAGCGGGTTCTGCTGGACCAGTTGGATGGCGGCGCGGTGGCGCAGTTCGCGGCGGGCGGGCAGCACCTCGTCCTGAAAGCGGATCTCGCCGGATGTCTGCGGATAGATGCCGAGCACCATATTGGCGACGGTGCTCTTGCCGGACCCCGATTCGCCGACGATCGCCAGGCATTCGCCCTGCCGGACCTCGAAGGAGACGTTATCGACGGCGCGGATCTCGTGGGTACCGAGCCGGAAGGTCTTGGAGACGTTTCTGACCGAGAGAAGCGGCGCGCTCATGGAGTGGCCTCCCCGACGTCGTGGGACACGAGCGGCGCCGAGAAATCGGCGGAATCGTCCTCGATCTCGGGAATGCCGCCGCCGGTGATGCGCGGCACGGCCGCCATCAGCGCCCGCGTATAGGGATGGCGCGGTTCTTCGAAGAGCGCCTCGGTCGGCCCCTGTTCGACAATGCGGCCCTTGTAGATGACGAATACCCGGTCGGCGAATTCGCGCACGACACCGAGATTATGGGAGATGAACAGCACGGCCGTGTGGTGTTCTTCCACCAACGCCCGCATCAGATGCAGGGTCTGGGCTTGGACGGTAACGTCGAGCGCGGTGCCGGGCTCGTCGGCGATCAGCAGTTTCGGCTCATTGGCCAGCGCCATGGCGATCATCACCCGCTGGTTCATGCCGCCGGAGAGCTGGAAGGGATAGGAATGCAGCACCCGCTCCGGCTCGGTGATCGATACATCGGCGAGGATGGCGCCGGCGCGCTCCAGCGCCGCGTCGTGCGACAGGCGCGGATCGCCGCGCAACAGCACTTCATGGAACTGCTTGCCGATGCGATAGACCGGATTGAGGGAGGATGTCGGGTCCTGGAAGATCATCGACATGGCGGTGCCGCGCAGATGGTGGCGCTGGGCCGGCGGCATGTCATCGAGATCGCGGCCGTCGAAGCGCACCGTGCCGGAGATGCGGGCCGAGCGCAGGGACTGTAAAAGGCCGAGCACGATGCGCGCGGTCACCGATTTTCCCGAACCCGATTCGCCGACCAGCGCAACCCGCTCGCCAGGCATGATGTCGAGCGAGATGCCGTGCAGCACCTCGGCGGTGCCGCGCCAGCTTCGGAACGAGAGCCTCAGATCGTCGATGGCGAGGGTCGGTGTGCTCATTCGCCATTCCCCAATATGTCGCGCATGGCATCGCCGACGAGGTTGAAGCCGAAGACGGCGACCAGGATGGCAAGCCCGGGAAAAACGGTGAGCCACCAGGCATCGGGCAGATATTTGGCGCCGTCGGCGACCATCGAGCCGAGATCGGGCGTCGGCGGCTGGACGCCGAGGCCGAGGAAGGACAGCGACGAGGCGATAAGGATGACGAAGCCGAGATCGAGCGTCATCTTGGTGATGATCGCCGGCACGCAATTGGGCAGGATCTCGCGGAACATGGTGTGGATCTTCGACGCGCCGATCACCTCGGCGGCCAGCACATAGCCCTCCTCGCGCTCGCCGCGGGTGATGTTGTAGACAAGCCGCGTGTACCAGGGCCACCACATGGCGGTGACCGCCAGCATGCCGTTGAGCAGGGTTGGCTCCAGCACGCCCATGATCGACATGGCCAGGACCAGCGGTGGAATGGACAGGAACACATCGGTGATGCGCATCAGCACATATTCGGTCCAGCCGCCGAGATAGCCGGCGACAAGGCCGATGGTGACGCCGATGGGCACGGCGATCGACAGCACGACGACGCCGAGAAACAGTGAAATGCGATAGGCGTAGATGATGCGGCTGAACATGTCGCGGCCGACCAGATCGGTGCCCATGATATAGGGCCAGACCGGCGCCTTGTTGAAATTGGAGAAATCCACGACCGCGCCGCGATGTTCGGGAAACGGCGCGATGAAATCGGCAAAAACCGCCGACAGCACGACCAGGGCGACGAGCACGACGCCGAGCAGCGACAGGGGATTCGACAGGAGGATGAAGACGGTCCGCTTCATGACGCCCTCTGCGAATGACGGATGCGCGGATTGATGAAGGCAATCAGCAGATCGACGATGAGATTGGCAATCAGGAAGGTGGCGGAGATCACCAGCACCGTGCCGACAATGGCGTTGAGATCCTTGCGCAGGATCACCGCGACGCCGTAACGCGACAGGCCGGGCCAGGCAAAAATCGCCTCGACCAGGAAGGCATTGCCGAGCATCGCCGCGAAATCGAGGCCGATAATGGTCAGCGACGGGATCAGCGACGGCTTGAAGGCGTATTGCCGGGCGATGCGCCGCTCGGGAAAGCCATAGGAGCGGGCCATCTCGATATAGGGTTTCTCATAGGTCTCGACCATATTGGCACGCGTCAGCCGCGCCGCCTGGCCGATGCCCGAAAGGGCCAGCGCGAAGGCCGGCAGCACCAGATGCCAGGCCGCATTGCCGAAGGCGCGGATATTGCCGTCGATCAGCGTGTCGATGAGCAGGAAGCCGGTGACGGCGGGGATCGCATAGGTGTCGGTGATGCGGCCGGCGATCGGAAAGAGCGGCAGGAAGAACGCAAAGAGCAGCATCAGGATCACCGCCCAGACGAAACTGGGCGCCGAGACGCCGAGCAGCGACACCATGCGGATCATGTTATCGATGATGCCGCCGCGATAGCGGGCCGACAGGATGCCGAGCGGCAGGCCGATGCAGATCATCATCAGGCCGGCCGTCAGAACCAGCTCCAGCGTTGCCGGGAGAAACTGGGCGATATCGGCGGTCACCGGGCGGTTGGTGTAGAGCGAGATGCCGAGATCGCCGCGCGCCAGATCGGCGACGAAATGGCCATATTGCTCCCAGACCGGCTCGTCGAGATGCAGCTCGGCCCGCAGATCGGCCACCTGTTCGGGCGTCGCGTTGGGGCCCAGCGCGATGCGCGCCGGGTCGCCGGGAATCACCCGGGCGATGGCGAAGATCAGCATCGATACCCCAATGAGAACAAGCAATGAGGTGCCGAGCCGCTTCGCGAGGAGGCGGAGGACCGGCGTCATACTGCACATTCCAAGTTCAGGCCAGTTCAGGACCGAAAACCGGTCCGGTTGCGGCCGGGGCAGCGGGAGGGCCCGCCACCCCGGCCTAGGAGGATCCTAGTCGTCCTCGACTTCCATCAGCCGGAACGAGAAGCCCATGCCGTCCAGCCCAAAGGCCTGTGACGGGTCACTGAGCGCCGGCGCCTTGACCCGGTTGCTGGCCGCAAACAGCGACTGGCGGTCATAGCCATAGACGGTCGGGGCGATTTCCATCAGCCGCTTGTTGAGCTTGGTATAGGCGGCGGCGCGGCCTTCCTCGGTGGCGGCCGTGCGGCCTTCCTCAAGCGCCGCGTCGACCTGCGGATCGTTGAGATATTCCGGCGACTGCCAGGTGCCGGCGGCCGAGGAATGATACATGCCGTAGAGCAGCGTATCGGGATCGCCGGTCACGGCATTGACGAAGAGCTGCGAGACATGCGGCGTGTTTTCAGGCTTCGACACCTGTTCGGCAAACAGCGCCCAGGGCAGTTTCTTGATCTCGGACTTGATGCCGAGTTCGGCGAAATTGGCCTGCATCAGCAGCGCGAAGCGCTCTTCGATCGGCACTTCGGCGATCCAGGAGAGTTCCAGCGTGAAATCATCCGGATCGTATTTGCAGTCGGCCAGATGTTTCTTCGCTGCATCCATGTCGCGGCTGAGATTCTGGCCGGCCGGATTGGCTCCGAACATGCCGACGGGAATGGCGCCGGTGGAGGGCGAGCCCTGCGACATGTCGTCGGTGACGGCGATCATCTTGATGGCCGAGTCATAGTCGAAGGCATTGGCCAGGGCGAGACGGCAATTGGCATCGTCCATCGGCGGTTTGGTAGTGTTGAGCTTCAGATAGAAGGCACCGGTGCCGCTTTCGCTCAGCACCTGCCCGCCATCATTGACCAGCGCCTTGATGACCTCCGGCGGCAGCCATTGCGAGGCGATGTCGTGCTCGCCCTGGGAAATCACCGTGCGCACCGTGGCCGGTTCCAGCCCGTAGCGCAGCCGCACCGTATCGGGCGCCGCATCGGCGATGCCGAGGAAGTAGTCGCCGTTCTTTTCCATCACGGTCTCTTCCTGCGGATTGTGCGAGCGGATCCGGTAGGCCCCGGTTCCAGCTGTATTGGCCGACAGCCAGGCTTCGCCCCAGTCCTTCATCTCGCCGTCACCGTCGCCGAGATTGGCCATCACGGTCTTCTTGTCGACAATCGGCAGGCGCACCAGGGACGCGACAAAGGGCGCGTAGGGTGTCGCCAGATTGAACCTCACCGTGTGGTCGTCGACGGCCTCGGCGATCTCGACATTGCCGAACAGATAGGACAGGCCCTTGCCCATCGCCTTCATGCGGTCGAGCGAAAAGACCACGTCTTCGGCGGTCAGCGGATTGCCGCTCTGGAATTTGACATCGTCACGCAGAGTGAAGGTGAAGGTCTTGCCGGACCCTTCCCAGCTCTTGGCCAGATGCGGCACATGGCCGGGGCCGCCCTGGCGCGGCAGGACCAGCGTGTCATAGAGGTTGAACATCAGGATCGAGTCGGCATAGTCGGAGGCCTTGCCCGGATCGATTTCGCCGACCGCCACCTCATCGAGGCGCAGCGTGCCGCCGGCCTGTGCGTCGAGCGGCGCCGCTATAAGCGCCGTCGACAGCAGTGCTGCCGCCGTAAAAGATTTCAAAAGTGTCGTCATGTTCATGCTCCCTATTAGTCTTGATCGGACTGCTTGGTTTCGGGCTCGGATCGGTGTCCGGCCCGGTTGCCCGGCTTGTCGGAATCCGCCGGGTTGTCGCCAAAGACATCCATCGTGCAGACATGCAGGATCGATGTCGGTTGGTCGGTATGGTTCCAGGAGGAATGCTGGCGGGTCGAAGCGAAGTGTATGGAATCGCCCACTTCCATCACCGTCTCCTCGCCCTCGACCTCGACCGTGATCGCGCCGCTGAGGACGAAAAACAGCTCCTCGCCCTCATGCTGGATCGGCTCCGAACGGTAGCCGGGCGGTTCATGGACGATGACGCTGTTGAGCATGCTGCCGGCGAAGGTGGCCGACAGGCGCTCATAGTGCAGAGCATCATTGTTGACCGCATAGACCGGCCGTTCATTGTGGCGGGTGGTCGGCGAACCGCCCGCCGGCTGTGACAGGAATTCCGTCAGATGGGTTTTGAGGACCTTGGAGATCGAGGCCAGGGACGAAAGGGAAGGAACGGTCAGTTCTCGCTCGACCTGCGAGATGAAGCCGACGGACAGGCCGGCCCCGTCGGCGACGTGTTTGAGGGTCAGCCCGAGTTCGCGGCGGCGGCGGCGCAAACGCTCGCCCAAAGGCAGCGAATCCGCCTCGGCAACTGGCGTTTCGGATGTCTCGACCGAAGCCACCCCATCCTCCCTTTTTTAGTATTGGTAAAATCCTGACGGATGGAATTCCGGATGTCAAGAAAATTTTACCAATACTAAAATTCACGGGCATTTTGATTTGGCCCTTCGCCTTGTCCGAAAACCGCTTCACACTTTTCGGGGCGGCATTCTTCTGGCCTTTCGCCTTGTCCGAAAACCGCTTCGCACTTCTCGGGGCGGCATTCTTCTGGCCTTTCGCCTTGTCCGAAAACCGCTTCGCACTTTTCGGGGCTCAGGTGCGGACGCACGCCATGCCGCGGCAAGTTGCGGCGGCGGCTGCAAAAATTCCCGATGCCGGGAATAAACGCCCGGCACGGTCGTTTTTGTTGTGTTCCGCTCATGCAGCGATGTCACACCAATGGAGCTCAGTATGGAAATTCTCGACGGCGACCGCCTCCTCAAAGCGAAACGGGCCTTTTCAACACGCCGGGTGCCGGAAAATGCCATGAAGACCCTGCTTGGCGGGTCCCGCAGCCCGAGGCCCGGCGATCTCGTACTGGCCCGGGTCAAGGCCATCGGATCGCACAAGCGGATCGAGCTGCCGACGGGCCGAAGGGCGATTCTTTTCGCCGGCGATGAAATTGTCCTTGCCTATGGCAACCGCTATGCGCCGGACCAGTATGAGGCCTATGTGCCCGAAGATCTCGACGCCTGCCATATGGTGGCCGCCGGCGGCATTGCGGCGCGGGCCAGCGCCTGGCACGACCGGCTGTCGGGACCGACAGAAATCGAACCGCTCGGCCTTGTCGGCAATGGCGACGGCCAGCCGGTCAACCTGATGGATTTCGCCCTGCCGGCGTTCAACGGGCCGATGCCGGTCTGTGTCTTTGCCGTGTTCGGGACAGCGATGAATGCCGGCAAGACGACGACCGCCGCGGCGCTGGTCAAGGGTTTTGCGGAGGCCGGCTGCCGTGTCGGCGCCGCCAAGGTGACCGGGACCGGCGCCGGCGGCGACCTGTGGCTGATGCGTGATTTTGGCGCGGCCGAGGTTCTGGACTTCACCGATGCCGGTTTCCCGACGACCTTCCGGACCGATCAACAGGCGCTGGTGCAGGCCAGCCGCAATCTGGTCGGAGCGCTGGGCGCAAGGGGCTGCGGGGTTGCCGTCATCGAAATCGCCGACGGCCTGTTTCAGGAGGAAACCGCGGCGCTGGCAGCGTCGCCGGATTTCCGGTCGCTGCTGTCGGGCACCTTTTTTGCCGCCGGCGATGCCATGGGCGCCGTCGCCGGCGCCCGGCATCTCGCCGATCTCGGCCACACCGTGCTCGGCATTTCCGGCGCGCTGACCCGCTCGCCGCTGGCGATCCGGGAAGCCGAGGCGATGGCCGGCGCGCCGGTCCACACGCTCTGCGACCTGGTCAATCCGGCTTCGGCGGCGCGCTGGCTGTCGGGCACGCAGATGCCGGCGGCGGTGGGGGAGTAATGCCGAGATTGTGGACATCCAGGCGATGCCTCGGCCTTGCCGGACTGCTGGCGATCGGTCTCTTGCAGGCGATGGCGGGGATTGCAGCCGCCATCGCTGCGGTGCGGCTGCTGACCGGCAATGACACATCGCCTGGCTGGCTGACGGCGGCGGTGCTGGGCAGCGCGACCACGATCGTGGTCCTGCGCGTTTTGCAAAGGCGATGGGCCGAACAATTCGCGCTTCGTTATGTCAAGGAATTGCGGCTGGCATTGCTCAGCCATGTCCTGCGGATGCCGGCCGACGGCGACACCATGCGCTTCGGTCTGGTGATGACGCGGGTCGTCAACGATTTTTCGGCGGTGCGGCTGTGGCTCGCCAATGGCCTCATCTCCATCCTGGTGGCGGGTGTGATTGTCGGCACGGTCCTTGTCTATCTGGCGGCCACCGGAACTGGCGCCATGGCCGCTCTGGCACCGGCACTCATCCTGTGGCTGGCCCTGCTTCTGGCGTTCTGCGCACCGCTCAACCGGCACGTTGTCGAAAGCCGCCGGCTGCGTGGCCGCATCGCCGCAACCGCGGGGTCGGTGCTCAAGGGCCGCATGACCTATCTGGCCTTCGGGCGTCACGGCGCCCTGATGCGCAAATTCGGCCGGCAGACGGACCGGATGAACAGCGCCCTCATCGCACGGGCCAGCTTTTCGGGACTGCTGCGGGCGCTCTCCGACCTCGTGCTGCCGGTGACCGCCGTCAGCCTTGCCCTCGCCGCCGTCGGCGCTTCGGATCCCGAAATGCTGGGCGTCCTCATACTGGTGACCGGAATTGTCGTGACACAGCTCAACGCCGTCGCCATGGCCGTCGAATACCGGCTTGCGCACCGGATCGCGGTGACCCGGCTGGAGGCCATTTTCAGGCGTCCGACGCTGATGCTCACGGACAGCACCGCGCGTCTGAAACGAACCGGCCGGGGCCGCGATCTCGAGATTGACGGTCTGGCCGTTCCGGGCAGCGACGCTATGCTCTCGTTCGGCGTCAAGGCGGGCGAACAGGTGGCGGTCACCGGCATGTCGAACGAGGAAACCCAGGCGGTTTTTCTGCGGATCGCCGGGCTTTCGGCGCGCGGCGGTGGCGTTGTGCGCCTCGACGGCGAACCGGCAACCGATTTCAGCCGCCGCGACTGGCTGCGCTGCGTCTGCCTTGTTTCGCCGCTCCTGCCGCCGGTCGTCGGAACGCTGATGAAAGGCGTTTCACTCGGTAATCCTTCCCGCCTGCCGGACGCCGAACGCGAACGCATCTGCGGGCGTTTCGGGCTAACCCCGGAGGTTCTGCAGACGCGGCTGCGGGACGAGACCGGGACGGCCCACGGCACGGCGGCGGCGATACGGGCGGCGCGCTGCCTGCTGCGCGGCGCCTCCGTGGTTCTGGTCGACGATCCGGACCTTCAGCGCGATACGGCACAACTGACATGTTTTCTGGAAGAACTGGCGCTGCAGGGCACGACGGTGATCCTGTCGGCCGCGGCTGTGGAGGCGGTGACCGACCGCGGCGGCCGTGTCATCGCCGTTTGCCGGACGACACGGCAGGCTGCTTAACGACGGCAGGAGCCAAAAAAAGAAGCGTTCAAAGGGGCCGGTTTTCCGCCACATGCCCATATGCCACTGTCAGGATTCCGATGCCCAGCAAGATCACGAGCCAGGCAACGGCCAGCCCGACCACGAACCACACAAGGCTCGCCATGTCGATTGCGGCACCACCCATGAAGCCCACAAATTGCTGCAGCACCACAGGGATGTAGCCGAGCACCATAATGCAGAAAGCGGCGATCAACGCGCTTCCTGCAATGGGTTCCGTAAGCTTGAAGGACTCGGCAAATGACAGCTTTTTCCCAACTGCCATCGCGGGCAGGCCAAGTCCGAGCCTCAGCCCCAGCCAAATTGCGATTGTGCCAGACAAAAGCACGAGGATGTGGAAAATGATCAGGGCGATCGGAGAGGCATCCGGCCCCGGCACCGGATTGTCGGGTGGGATTCCAACGACCGAACCCGCTATCGCTGACAGGGCAATCACAAGGACAACGGCAACGGTCGCCGTGATCCACAGAAGCAAAAAGCTCTTCCAAACGTATCTTGCAACCGGCCAGCCGGCACGTATGACGTAAAACCTGTCCGGTTCTTCCTCGCGCAGGATATATCGATGCCAACCAATGGCAATCGCTGCGAATGCGATAAGATAGACGGCAAGAGAAGCCAGATAAATCGGCATGGGGATCGCTGTGGATTGTTGAAACGCCGGGGATTGATCCTCGATATTCGAACCAACCAAAAAGATCAGGAAATAGTTTGTCGACATTGACACCAGACCCCAGAACCAGCTGACGCGCAGCGCAACCCGCCAATTGACCAGCACCTGCCGCAGGCACAGCGCGAATATCCTGAATCCCATTATCCGGACTCCCTGATATGCCATTCAATGTTCCGGCTAGCCGGTGCCGGCAAAATACCATCGTGCATTACAGGTTTTTGTGCAGCAATCGAAGCTCGCTATACAAGTTTAAGTAGAAGTATCTCTGTTTTCAATCGATCGCATGGCAGCCCGTATTTCTCAGCGATCAATCGGGCTCATCTCTTGCCAGGTAACGGTAGGCCGCCGTCAGGACTCCGATACCGACCAGGAACACGATCCAGGAAACGACATGTCCTGAGACGAGCAGGAGAATACGCATGTCGCCCGCAGAGACATCATCGACGACGCCGACAAATGTCACCAGCACCAAGGGGATGAAGCTCAGCACCATAAAACAGAAGGCAATGACCACCATGCCGCGTGAAACGGGTCGGGTCAGCCTGAATGAATCGGCGACTGTCAGCCTTTCCCCAACTGCCATTGCAGGCAGAACCAGTCCGAGCCTCAGTATCAGCCAGCCTGCAATCGTACCGGCCAACAGCAAGATTACTGAAATAGTGATGATCATCTGAGAGCTATTCAGTCCGGCTGCCGACTCAGCAGGGGAGATTCCTGGTACAAAAGGCAGGATGATGATCAGGGGGAATACAACAGCCGCGAAGATCAAACCGAACACAAAGCTCTGCAGGGCGTACCATCCGACGGGCCAGCCGGTACGCATTACGTAAAATCTCTGTGGTTCCTCTTTGAGCAGGATGTACCGGTGCCAGCCGATGCCGATTGCGGTAATTGCCAGGAATAAAATGCAATAGCTAACCAGGCTGGCGACCATGAATACCAGCACGGATGCTGCTTCCGGCGTTTGAAGGGATGAGGATTGCATGCCAGCATCCAATCCGTAGAACCTGCCGGTGATAAAATCCGCCAATATTGACAGCAGGACCCAGAACCAGCTTACGCGCAGCGCAACGCGCCAGTTCTCCCACACCTGTCGCAGGCACAGTATGAGTAATCTATATCCCATTGTCCGGACTCCCTGGTACGCTGCCCTCCAGCCAACATCCCTGCCAACAGGTGCCGGCAGAGCACCACGGTGCATTACAGGATTTTCGACGGCAGTAGAAGTCCAAAATACAATTTTAAGTAGAGGTACCCATCTTTTCAACCGATTTTACGGGCAGCAAAGTCGAGCTCGGCAGCATCGTCAGGTCGCCAGACATGGTGGGCATGGAACGCGCCGTTACCCGGTTCGAAGTGTCTTGCGCAGCCGCAGCGCCAATGCCAGTGCGCCGACGGCGAAGAAAGCCAGCGCGACCGGGCGCTCAAGGAAAATCCAGCCGCCGCTCTCGTCGAGCAGGAATGTCTGCCGCATCGCGCGTTCCAGGCCGGGGCCGAGGATGAAGGCGATGACAAAAGCCGGCGTGCTCATGTCGAAGCGGCGCATCAGAAAGCCGAGCGCACCGTACAGCGCAGGTCTTGAGCGGAGCCCTTACTCCAGCGCCGCCAGCGCAGCCGTCTCATCCGCTTCGGATAGCGGATCGCCGGCGCCGATGGCCGAAAGATAGGCGTCCAGCGCTTCCAGCGACGAGGCCGGCGCGTATCCGTCGGCCGAGCTGCTCGCGGCGGCGACGGCGAATTGCACGTCCCATGTGTCGGTCAGCCGGCAGGCCACCGATACGAAGGTGGAGCGGTCGCCCCGGTCGATCTCGAACTCGCGGCAAAGCCCGTCATCGGCGTCCCGGAAGGTGGCTATCATCCGCAGACGGTCGCCGGAGGGGGACAGCGTGATCTCCGAACCGGACGGGACGGCCTGAAGCGCATCGAGCAGGCCGGGCTGATCGAACTGGGCGATCTGCAGGCCGGCGACATCGCCGCCGCCGGGCGCGTTGGCGATAGTGAAACCGGCCAGCCCGCCAATGACGAGGGCGACGGAGGCGGCAAGCGGCATCGCCCATCGCGCCGGGCTCGCATGCCATGGCGTGCGTGCAAGCGGGATCACATTGTCTTTCCTCGAGGCGTCGTCGCTAGCCGGCGCCTCACTTTCGATCATCGCCTTCACATCGGCCTGAAGCGCCTCGGGCACGGGCATGGCCGCGAGCGGGCCGAGCGCTTGCTTGCTCAGCGCGCCGGTTTCGGCAAACAGCGCCACGCGTGCGGCGATCGCGTCATCCGTTTCCATCGCCCTTTCGACGGCCAGACGCATCTCATCGTCCAGTTCGCCGTCGGCAAAGGCCATCAATGTCTCGTCATCAAAGTGCGTCTTGCTCATTGTCTTCCCTTCCCCCTACCAGAACGCACGGGATCACGATTTATTCCCAACTGTTCGCCAAGTTGTTTGCGGGCGCGCGCCAGACGGCTCATCACGGTGCCGATGGGGATGTCGAGCACTTCAGCCGTTTCCTTGTAGGACAGTTCCTCGACGCAAACGAGCAGCAGCAATTCGCGTTGCTCGTCGGGCAGGGCGTGCACGGCCTCCAGGGTCTGGGCCAGCAGCAGACGGGTTTCCGCATCGTCATGACCGGCTTGTCCGGGCACATCATAGGCTTCATCGATATCGATGGATTGCCCTTCATTCTTGCGCTTGCGGACCATGTCGATCCAGCTGTTGCGCAATATTCTGAACAGCCAGGCATCCATGCGCGTGCCCGCCGCATAGCTCTGCCGATTGCTCAATGCCTTCTGGCAGGTGAGTTGGACAAGATCGTCGGCAATATCGGCCGAGCGGCTGAGCGACAGGGCGAAACGGCGCAGGTTCGGCAGCAGGTCGATCAGGTCGCGGCTGAACGTGTCCGGCAATGAAGGCTCCTCGATTTGGCTCGATTTTCATGAAATTGGGAATAAAGAGCGACTGGCGACGTTGTTCTCCATCATGATAATGAGCACGTCTGGAGACGGCAACGATGAAGACCATCTGTTTATTCCATGCCATCGTGGATTTGCTGCTGCGCAAGGGGCGCCGATGCGCACTCAGGCTGCTGATTTGCCTGGCTGTTGCGGTCGCTCCGGTCCTGTCAGCTGATCATGGCGGCCCGTTTGCCGACATCGCCATGGCCGATGACGACGATGGCGATGACGGAGATGACGGCGACGATGGAGATGACGGCGATGACGGAGACAATGGCGACGGTGGCTCCGGTGACGGCAGATCAGGCGTGGGTGCGTTCCGCAACGGTGGCGGCGGCAATTTCCTGAGGCGGCTCGGGATCGGCAAAAGACAATCCACGACGCGGACACGCAGCCGGCCCTCGATCCCGCGGCCGGAGCAGGCCGAAAATGAAATCCTGGCGCTCGGCCTTGACGATGCACAGATCACCACGCTTCTCGGGCAGGGATATGTGGTCCTGGAAACGCTGGCCGTGCAACTGATCGGCCTTCAGGCCGTCCGGTTGCGCGTGCCCGACAATGTAACGCTGGATGGCGCGCGGGCGGCCGTGCGGGCGCTCAACCCGCAAGCGGTCGTCGATTTCAACCATTACTATCGCACGGGTGGTGGCTCCTCCGACGGTGCGGCCGAACCGATCCCATGTGATGGTCCGCACTGCGCGGCCGCGCAGATGATCGACTGGCCGAACGGTGCCGGCGCGAACTGTCCGGCGGACGCCCGTATCGGCATCATCGACACCGGCATCAATGCCGACCACACGGCGCTTCGCGGCAGCCGGCTGGAGGTGATCGACCTTGTCGGCGAGACGCACCGCAAATCAAGCCGCCAGCACGGAACAGCGGTTGCCGCCATTCTGCTCGGATCCGCCGACAGCCGCAGCCCCGGCCTGATGCCCGGGGCGACGGTGATTGCCGTCGACGCGTTCCACCGGGACCGCCGCAAGGATGAACGCAGCGATATCTACACGCTGGTCAAGGCCATGGATATCCTGGCCGAACGCGCCGTATCGGTGATCAATTTCAGCCTGGCCGGGCCGCCGAACGCCCTGCTTGAAGAAATGACCAGGCGGCTGCATGCGGCCGATATCGTGCTGGTCGCCGCCGCCGGCAATGGCGGACCGCGGGCCGAGCCGGCCTATCCGGCCGCCTATCCGAACGTCCTTGCGGTAACGGCCGTCGACCGTCACAAGAGAGCCTATAGGCGGGCCGGACGCGGAACCCATATCGACCTGGCGGCGCCGGGCGTCGATGTGTGGACGGCAGCTTCCATTCGCGGCGCCCGGACCAAGACCGGGACATCCTTCGCAACGCCCTTCGTGACGGCGGCGGTGGTGCTGGCGCAAAACCGGCTGGGCCTCAGCGGCCATGACGACATTGCCGCAGCGCTGACGGAAAATGCGCTAGACCTCGGTGAACCGGGATGGGATGATGTCTACGGGTTTGGGCTTGTCCAGGCGGTCGGGACTTGTGTCGACCCGACCGCGCGGGGCGATCTGTGAGCTGCAAGGCGAAGATGCGTTCACAAGATCGCCGAAAGGGGCCGCCGTCTCACCCTGTGAAACGGCGATCTCGGCATTTTGGCTGAGCGGTCAGTGGCTGTGCCCGCCGTGATCCATCTTCTTGGTGCCGGCGGCCATCACCGGCAGCATCAGCTCGACATCGCCGGCCTTTTCGAAGGTCAATGTGACCGGCACCATGTCGCCCTCCTTGAAGGGCGTGGTGACCGCCATGAACATCAGGTGGTAGCCGCCCGGTTCCAGCACCACCGTTTCGCCGGCCGGCACATGCAGGCCGTCTTCCAGCTCGCGCATCTTCATGACGTCGTCGACCATCTTCATTTCGTGGATCTCGGCGCGGTCGGTGTGGGGCGTGGAGATGGCGACCATCCGGTCATGGTCGGAGCCGTTATTGGTGATGACGAGATAGCCGCCGCCGACCTTCTGGCCCGGCAGCATGGCACGGGTCCAATAGCCGGATATGTGAAGGTCCCCGGCCATGACGGGTTTCGCCTTGTCGCCGTGATCCATCTTTCCATGGTCATGGCCATGGCCATGGCTGTCGTCGGCAAATGTGGCGGGGGCGAAGGCGGTGGCAGCGGCGAACATGGCGGCTGCGATCACTGATCTTGGTGCAAACATCGGTCTTCCATTCGTTCTGAACATAGGTCATGCGGCCGGAACCGGATGGCTCCTTCCGCCGGTCAATTCTCGTCAGATCGAAAGGGGCGGGCCGCGAATGCCGCATTCTCCGCTGAGCAGGTTCGGGCGCACCGCATCCGGCGCCGCCGCATCCCGCGGATGGATCCCGCGAAGCCCTCCGGAAAGCGGCTCCGCCAATGCGGGTGAAAGGGCCTTGAAACCCTTGCCGGCGGCCATGTTGCCGCACAGAATGATGCAGGGGCAATCGTCGGCGTCGCCGACGGGAAGCGTCTGCCCGGCTTCCGACACCGTGCCGAACTGCGTGCAGATGATGTCAGAAAGGCCGTTTTGCGCGGCCCGCGCCTCGGCGAGCGGATGCAGGAACGGCAAGGCCAGCACCATGATGCACAGGCACAGGAACTGCTTCGCATCCGCGCGCAGGGCCTTGAGCGAAAATGTGTGCGGCCGCCAAGTCATAAGGCCTTTATAGACCCGGGGCCGGCAGACTCAAACGGTCAAATTGAAGCAGTGCGCAACACCCGCCGCCTCAGACCGGCGGGCTGGATGTGCCGGTCAGATCGTAGTGGTCGGAGATATGCTGCCAGGCCTCGTCGGCCGTCTCGACGAAGCTGATGAGCTCAAGGTCCTCCGGCGAGATGGTGCCGAAATCGGCCAGTTCCCGGAAATTGACCACCTTTCGCCAGAATTCGGCACCGAAAAGGATGAGTGGAACCCGTTCCATGCGGCCGGTCTGGATCAGGGTCAGGGATTCGAACAATTCGTCCATCGTGCCGAAGCCGCCCGGAAAGACGGTGACGGCCTTGGCGCGCATCAGGAAGTGCATCTTGCGGATGGCGAAATAGTGGAAATTGAAACACAGATCCGGCGTCACATATTCATTCGGCGCCTGTTCATGCGGAAGAATGATGTTGAGGCCGATGGAGGGCGCATCCTCATCGGCGGCGCCGCGATTGCCGGCTTCCATGACACCGGGCCCGCCGCCGGTGACGACGACGAATTCGCGGTTGCCGGATTCGGCCGAATGGCGCGAGCAGACCTGCGCGAATTCCCGCGCTTCCTCGTAATATCTGGCGGCCATGGCCAGATTTTTGCGCTGCGTCGGGTTCTTCGCGGCCCAGGGATCCGTTCCGGGCTCGGGAATGCGGGCGCCGCCGAACATCACGACGGTCGATTTGATGCCGCGCTCGGCAAGCAGCATTTCCGGCTTCAGCAGCTCGAGCTGCAGCCGGACCGGACGCAGTTCCTCGCGGCACATGAACTCGTCATCGGCAAAGGCCAGGCGGTAGGCCGCCGCCTCGGTCTGCGGTGTCGTCGGCACCTTTTCGGCGCGGATCCGGTCCGCCCCCGAATCGGGAAGCGGGTCCCAGACATCATCCCTGCGTTTTGCACTCATAAAACCACTTTCACTGCTGCGCGCATCGCGCGTTGCCACACGCCAGATTGACGCCCCGCCTTTCCTCCCTTAGAGCATGTCCCATTGTCGGTTTTGTCGGCTGGTGTCGCTCAACAAACCCGTAAAACCGGCGGGATGGCCAATCCAAAAGAATATGCCATCAATGGGAGCCAACAAGGCTTTCCTCTACAATAATGCGTGACCGTTAAAGAATAGCTCCAAGGACAAGCTGATGAACAATCCTGACCTCGCCGCCCTGGAAACAACCATCGATACGGCGTTCGACAACCGCGACGGTATCGACATCAGCACCCGCGGCGAGGTGCGCGAGGCCGTCGAGACGGCGCTCAACCTGCTCGATCACGGAGTGGTGCGGGTCGCACAGAAGACGGAAGACGGCGATTGGCATGTCAATCAATGGCTGAAAAAGGCGGTTCTGCTGTCCTTTCGCCTCAATCCGATGGACATCATCAAGGGCGGGCCGGGCGACGCCGTCTGGTGGGACAAGGTGGCTTCCAAATTCGACGGATGGAGCACCCATGAATTCGAAAAGGCCGGGTTCCGGGCCGTGCCCAACTGCACCGTCCGCCGTTCGGCCTATGTCGCGCCGAATGTCGTGCTGATGCCCTGCTTCGTCAATCTCGGCGCCTATGTCGACGAGGGCACGATGGTCGACACCTGGGCGACCGTCGGCTCCTGCGCGCAGATCGGCAAGAATGTGCATCTGTCGGGCGGCGTCGGGATCGGCGGTGTGCTGGAGCCGCTGCAGGCCGGTCCGGTGGTGATCGAGGACAATTGCTTCATCGGCGCGCGTTCCGAAGTGGTCGAGGGATGCATCGTGCGCGAGGGATCGGTGCTCGGCATGGGAGTCTTTATCGGCCAGTCGACGAAAATCGTCGACCGCGCCAGCGGCGAGGTGTTTTACGGCGAGGTGCCGCCCTATTCGGTGGTGGTCGCCGGCTCGATGCCCGGCAGTGTCAAAGGCACCAACAACACGGTCGCACCGCATCTTTATTGCGCGGTGATCGTCAAGCGGGTGGATGAAAAGACACGTTCCAAGACCGCCATCAACGACTTGCTGCGCGATTGACCGGATGACGGAGCGGCCACCGGAACAGCAACCATCACGGTCGGGGACCGGCGGCCCCGACATGCGCTGGCTGTTCTTCGGGTTTTCGGGGCGCATCAGCCGCGTGCCCTATGTTCTGGGAACGCTGTTTTTCGTGGCGCTGTGCTCGGCGGTGATCAGCCGGCTGATGGCCCTGCCGGAGGAGAGCGGCCAGTTCGCCTTCTGGAGCCTGGCGTTCGTCGTGCTGCTTCCGGTCATCGTGTGGACGTCGATCGCGCTTGCCGTCAAGCGGCTGCACGATATCAACATTCCGGGACCGGTGGCGATCTGCCTGTTCGTTCCCGCCGTCTCGGTGCTCGCCATGCTCGTCCTGTGCCTTTGGCCGGGCAATCGCGGCGGCAATGATTACGGCGCCGACACCAACCGGCCGAAGGGTCCGACATCATGACGACAGCCGATCCGGTCGCCAATCTGACCTCCCTGATCCGCTGCCCTTCGGTCACGCCCGAGGAGGCCGGCGCGTTGGCGGCGCTGGAGGCGATGCTGTCGGGACTGGGCTTCACGGTGGAACGGGTCACCTTTGAAGAAGACGGCACGCCACCGGTGGAAAACCTCTATGCGCGGCTTGGAACACAAGGCCCGCATCTGATGTTTGCCGGCCACACGGATGTGGTGCCGGCCGGCGATGCCGCGGACTGGAGCCACCCGCCCTTTGCCGCCGAGATCGCCGATGGCCGGATCTACGGCCGCGGCGCGGCGGATATGAAGGGCGGCATCGCCTGTTTCGTCGCGGCGCTCGCCCGGTATCTCAAGGTAAACGGGCCGCCGAGGGGATCGGTTTCCCTGCTGATTACCGGCGACGAGGAAGGCCCGGCCGTCAACGGCACGATCAAGCTGCTCGACTGGGCGGCACAAAGGGGCGAGACCTGGGATGGCTGCATTGTCGGCGAGCCGACCAATCCGGACCATCTCGGTGACATGATCAAGATCGGACGGCGCGGCTCGCTGAGCGGCCGGCTGACCGTGTCGGGAACGCAGGGACATGTCGCCTATCCCGACCGCGCCGACAATCCGGTGCGCGCCTTGCTGCCGCTTCTCGGCAGCCTTCTCGATCCGCCGCTGGACGAAGGATCGGCACATTTTCCGCCAAGCCATCTGGAAATCGCCAGTGTCGATGTCGGCAATCCGGCCGTCAATGTGATCCCGGCGAGAGCGACGGCCACCTTCAATGCCCGCTTCAACGACCGCTGGTCGGCGGACAGTCTGAAGGCGGAGCTGATCCGCCGGTTGGAGGACGCGGCAAAGGATGATCGCTATCGGCCGGGGCGCGGAGCCGCCCGGTTTTCGGTCGACTGGGTGCAGCAGCCTTCGCCCGTCTTCCTGACCCGCGATGAACGGCTGATCGACGCGGTGAGCGCGTCGGTGGAAGCCGTGACCGGCAGGAAACCGGCCCTGTCGACCACCGGCGGCACCTCAGATGCCCGGTTCATCAAGGATTATTGCCCGGTGGTTGAATTCGGCCTGGTCGGCCAGACGATGCATATGACCGATGAGCATGTCGCCCTCGACGACCTCGCCGGCCTCACGGATATCTACGAGGATATCCTCAAACGATGGTTCACGGCCCCATGACGGCGCCCTCGCCCGCCCAGGTGCAAGGCTACCTGACCGGCATTGCCGAGATGGCGCGCAGCGAAGCGCGCGGCCTTTCGCGCCTCGACCTGTCGGCAGGCGGTTTCTGGCGGTCCTTCTGGGCGCTTGCCTATTCGCTGCCGGCCTATGCCTTCTTCTGGTTCACCGACCGGCGGAACTATCTGCTCGAACACCCGGAGGCCGAGGCGGGCGCCGGCTATATCGCGAAGATCGCAGTCGCCGATCTTGCGGGGATCGTGCTGTCGCTGGGCGTCGTTGCGCTGCTCGCCCGGCCACTCAACATGGCCGACCGGTTCGTGCAATGGGTCATTGCCGCAAACTGGCTGTCACTGCCGGTGTCCTACGTGACCGCGCTTGCCGTGCTGTTGACCGTCAATCTGGCGCTGCCGGACGGCATGACCTTTTTGACTATGATGATCCTGCTGGTCGCCGTGCTGGTGATCTCCTACCGCGTCTACAAGGTCGCGCTCGATGATGACGGCATGCTCGCCGTCGGGCTCATCGTGATTACCCATATCATCTCGGTGATGTCGGCCATCTTACTGGGGTGAGGGGAACCGCGATTACAGCGAGTTGTCCTCCCTGGAGGGACTGATGCCACCAAGCAGGTCGAGAACTCTTTCGGACGGCCGGCACAGCGCCACGCCTTTGTCCGAGACGACGACAGGCCTGTTCATCAGGATCGGGTGCTCAAACATGAAATCGATCAGTTGATCGTCGGTCCATTTGTCGTTGTCGAGATCGAGCTCCTCATAGGGCGTACCCTTGCGGCGCAGCAGGTCACGCACCGGGATGTCCATGGCGGCGATGAGTTCTACCAGTTTTTCGCGACCGGGCGGTGTCTTCAGATAGTCTATAATCTGCGGTTCGATGCCCGACTGGCGGATCATCGCCAGGGTGTTGCGCGACGTGCCGCAGGCGGGATTGTGGTAGATGGTGACGGTCATTTTATGGCTCCCCTTCAGCTCCGTCCTCGGTTTCCCCAGGATAGTCGACCCGGACGAAATACAGACCCTGCGGCGCGGCGACCGGCCCGCAGGCCGCGCGGTCGGCAGCGGCCAGTGCGGCCGCGACATCGCCGGCCGTCCATCCGCCCTCGCCGACGAGGCGCAACGTTCCGGCGAAGGAGCGGATCTGGTGGTGCAGAAAGGACTGCGCCGTAGCGCGGATTTCGATCAGATCGCCGCTGCGTTGAACATCGAGGCGGTCGAGGGTGCGCACGGGGCTCTTGGCCTGGCAATGGGCCGAGCGGAAGGTGGTGAAATCATGCCGGCCGACCAGCGCCTGCGCGGCGTCATGCATGGCATCCGCATCGAGCGGCTTCGGCACCCACAGGGCGCGGTGGCGCTCCAGCGCCAGCGGTGTGCGGCGGTTGACGATGCGGTAGAGATAATGCCGGCGCAGCGCCGAAAAGCGGGCATCGAAGGACGCATCGACCTCGGCCGCATCGAGGATCACGATGCGCTCGCCGGCCTTGCCGAGATGAGCATTGAGCGCGTCGCGCACCGTATCGACCGGCCATTGCCTGTCGAAATCGATATGGGCCACCTGGCCGAACGCATGGACGCCGGCATCGGTGCGCCCGGAGCCGCGCACGGATACGGCATGGCCGCATAACTTCTCTCCGGCCGCCTCGACGGCACCCTGGACGGACAGACCATTGTCCTGCCGCTGCCAGCCGACATAGGGCGTGCCGTCATATTCGAGGGTGAGCCGGTAGCGGGGCATCAGAGCGCATGACCATTGGATTGCATCATTTAACGGTAACCCACATCTAGCCGATGACGGCACCCGGTTCGACCGGATTGCCGCGCAGGAAATCATCGGTATCGAGCGCCTTGCCGCCGGCCTTCTGCAGTTGTCGCAGGTGCACGCTGCCCTCGCCGCAGGCAATGCACAGGCGGTCATCCAGAACGGTGCCGGGCGGCCCGCCGGCATCGCCCCGCCGGGATCGCAGGATCTTGACCCGTTCGGCCTTGCCGTTAAGGGTCATCTCGCACCAGGCGCCGGGAAAGGGCGAAAGACCCCTTATGTGATTGTGGACCTCGGCGGCCGGCCTGGTGAAATCGATGCGGGTTTCCGACTTGGCGATCTTGGTTGCGTATACGGCGCCTTCCGACGGCTGCGGCGTCAGGGTCAGGGAATCGCGCTGCAGGGCGGCCATGGCGCGCTGCATCAGGTCGCCGGTGATGACCATCAGCCGGTCATGCAGTTCGCCGGCGGTCATGTCCGGGCCGATGGCAACCCGTTCTTCCATGGCGATCGGGCCGGTGTCGAGCCCGGCATCCATCTTCATGACCATGATTCCGGTCTCGGTGTCGCCGGCCATGATGGCGCGCTGGATCGGCGCGGCGCCGCGCCAGCGCGGCAGCAGCGAGGCATGACCGTTGTAACAGCCGAGACGGGTGCCGGTCAGGATGGCCTCCGGAAGGAGCTGCCCATAGGCGACGACCACCGCGACGTCGGCGTCGAGGGCGCGAAAGGCCCGCTGTTCGTCAGGATCCCGGAGGCTTTGCGGGGTGCGTACCGTCAGGCCGAGGCTTTCGGCCTGGCGGTGGACCGGCAATTTGACGACCGCGAGGCCGCGCCGCGCCGCCCGACGCGGCGGCTGGCTGTAGACGGCGACGATGTCGTGACCGAAGCCGGCGAGCGCAACCAGGGTCGGAACCGCGAATTCGGGCGTTCCCATGAAGATGATGCGCAATGGCTTCTCCGGACGGCGAAGGGGATACCGGCTACAACCGCTCCAGATTGCGGCTTTTGGCCAGCTTGGTGAATTTCCTGACCACCATATCGCGTTTCAGCTTGGAGATGTGGTCGATGAACAGCACGCCATTCAAATGATCGATTTCGTGCTGCAGACAGGTCGCCAGCAGCCCCTCCGCCGTGATCTGCTGAGCCTTGCCGTCGCGGTCGACGTAGTCGACGGTCACTTCGGCCGGGCGTTCGACCTCGGCATAATAATCGGGAATCGACAGGCATCCCTCCTCATAGACCGAGCGCTCGTCGGAGCTTTCGACAATGGCGGGATTGATGAACACCATCGGCGCCTTGTCTTCATCCTCCTTCGAACAATCGATGACCAGCAAGCGGCGGGGAATGCCGGTCTGGATCGCCGCAAGCCCGATGCCCGGCGCGTCATACATGGTTTCGAGCAGGTCGTCGGCCAGTGCCCTTACCTCGTCATCGACACGCTCGACCGGATCGGATTTCTGGCGCAATACGGGGTCGGGAAGAAGAACAAGCGGTTTTATGGTCATGGGATGCAATTAAGCATTCACACCCGGCAGGTCAATTCGCCGGCGGGTTCCTGTTCCCGTTTTGATCTGGAATAAACCGAAGAATCAGATAAGCTTGCCGGATGGATCCTGTTCAACTCTCCTTCGACCTGCCGGTGGTGCAGCTCGGCCAGACCGTCCTGACCCTGGGGACGGTGCTGGCGGGCGCCGCCGCGGTGCTTTGCCTTGTCGTCATCGCGGTCATCATCCTGGCACGGCGGAGCGCCGGCAAGCGCGAAGCGGCCTCAGACGAGGCCGAGGAACGGGCGCTGCAACGCGCCCGCGACATGGAGGCGCGGATTTCCGAAGTGCTGGGGGCGCAGGCGGAAATGCAGGGCCGGATGGCGACGATCGCCGAGGTGTTCGGCGCGCGGCAGGGCGAGATCAACAAGACGATCAATGAGCGGCTCGACGGCATGAGCCAGCGGCTCGGCACGACGCTGAGCGAGCAGACCAAGGCGACGCAGGAGAATCTGGCGCGGCTGCAGGAGCGGCTGGCGGTCATCGATACGGCGCAAAACAACATTCAGGCGCTGGCCAAGGATGTTGTCGGACTGCAGGCGATCCTCTCCAACAAGCAGACGCGCGGCGCCTTCGGCCAGGCGCGGATGGAAGCGGTGATCGCCGACGGGCTGCCGTCCAACGCCTATGCCTTCCAGCCGACCCTTTCCAACGGCAGCCGGCCCGACTGCCTGGTCTATATGCCGAATGAAGCCCCGGCGCTGGTCATCGACGCCAAATTTCCGATGGAGGCGTGGAATGCCATCCGCGAGGCCGACGGAAACGAGGACACCAAGCAGGTGACCCAGCAGTTCAGGCGCGATATCGAGGTTCATATCAGGGATATTTCGGACAAGTATCTGCTGCGCGGCGAGACGCAGGACACGGCGTTCATGTTCGTACCGTCGGAATCGATCTTCGCCGAAATCCACGAGAATTTCGAAGGGCTGGTGCAAAAGGCGCATCGCGCCCGGGTGGTGATCGTGTCGCCATCACTGCTGATGCTGTCGCTGCAGGTCATCCAGGCGGTGCTGAAGGATGCGCGGATGCGCGAACAGGCGCATCTGATCCAGGGCGAGGTGGTGCGGCTGATCGAGGACGTCACGCGGCTGGACGACCGGGTGCGCAAGCTGCAATCGCATTTCGGACAGGCGCAGCGCGATATCGACCAGATCCTGACCTCGACCGACAAGGTCACCAAGCGGGGCGCGCGGATCGAGGCGCTGGAGATCGAGGCCCCGGGTTCAGAGCCGTCTGACGCCGAAATCGGCAGCAAGGACGACGGCGCCATCACGCCCGTCCCCGATCATACCGGACCGCTCAAGCTGCATGTGGGTAAAGGCGGTTAGAGTATCCGCGCCAATATCCAATCGAGGCCACGGCGAAAATCGTCGATCGTCGGCGCATCGTCACCGCTGCCGGCGGCGGCTGAGATTGCGAATCCATGGGTGTAGTCGATGATGAGGTCGACGAGGATATCGGCCTCCCCTGCGCCATGTGCCAGCGCCGCGACGTTGTCCCTGATGGCCTCGGTGAGTTTCACCACCTGGCCGGCAAACAGCGACCGGTCGGCAAAGATCAGTTGTGCGACATGGGGGTGCTCCACGACGCGTCGGCAATAGCGGATCAGAAGAAACCGCAGGCGGTCTTCCGCGGTGCCATCCTCCGGCGCATCGCCAACGCTTTCATAGACACGGGCAATCAGGTCGGTCAGCAGGTCGTGACGCGTGCCGACATGATGGGCAATGGCCATCGGTGTGACATCGAGCCGTTTGGCAAGCGCGCGGAAGGACAATGCTTTCGGGCCGCCTGTGTCGAGAATGTCAAGCGCCGCGGCTAGAACGCGGTCTTTCGTCAGGCTGGCTTCGCCTTTCGGCGGCCGACCGATGATGGCGGTCCCGGGTGGCATGTTCACAGGATGCGGTAGCGGGTCTGAACCAGACCGGACGGGAAGGATCTGGACGCCAGCAATTCCAGATCGATATCGGTATCGAGTTCGCCGAACAGCCGCCGGCCCGTGCCGATCAGGATCGGAATAAGCGTGATGGTCATATCATCGACGAGACCGGCCCGGATGAAGGACTGGACCACCTGCCCGCCATCGACATAGGCCCGTGCCCAGCCCTGGTTTTCCAGCGAGGCCATAAGATCCTGCGGGCCGCGCCGCGTCAGGCTGACCGTGTTCCTCAGATGGGCCGGGATATCGGTCTCAGACAGGGATTCGCTCATCACGACCACCGGTTTGCGATAGGGCCATTCATCGAAAGTCAACGCGTTGCGGAACGATCCGCTGCCCATGATCAGCCCGTCGACACCGGCCATGAATTCGTCATAGCCGTGATCCTCGCCTTCGGTCTTCTGCTTCATCAACCAGTCAAGGCCATGATTCCTTCGGGCAATGAAACCGTCGAGGCTCATAGCGATGAAGACATGTCCGGTGGTCATCGCGATCTCCGCCACATGAAATTATACGCTGTATAATTTCATGTGGCGATTCTTTCAAGGCCCTCGCGTCGAGCCGGTCGCCCGCGTCTTCAGAATGCGCAGGCGGCGAGGTGGCGCTGGACGATCCGGGCAATATCGGCGCGATGGGTAAACGGGCTCATATGGCCGGCGGAGGGAATCACGATTGTCTGCGCCTGGTCCAGCGCGTCGTCCAGCAGGCCGACAACCCGCGCCGCCGGTTGCGGGCTCCTGCCGCCGCGAACGAGGGTCAGCGGACAGGTGATTTCCGCATAGTCGGATGGCCGTTCATTGCTTTCGAACATCAATTTGAACTCATCGGCAACCTTGTGAATCGTGCGCATTACCTCCTGCCGGAAGCGTCTTGGCGCCAGGCGCCACCGCAGCGATCCGATCCAGAAACCCATATAGGCATTGGCGGCCCTTTTGGGCTTGCCGGCGGCAACGGCGTCGGAGCAGGCCCGCGCGACGGCTGAAATGGTCCGCCAGGCTGCGGGATCGGCTCCGCCCTTCAGCAGATGAAAGGAAACCGGCTCGATGAGGCACAGGCTGGCGACGGCACCGCCCGTTCCGGCGTCGATGCGGGCCGCATCGAGGGCGACCGCCGCGCCGTAGGAGTGGGCGACGATATGAACCGGACCGCCGATCGTTTCGATCAGCCGAATGAGCAGATCAAGGTCGGAATCGGCAACCCCTGCGCCGTTACGCGGCCAGGGCGACGAACGGCCATAGCCGAGAAGATCCGGCGCGACCGTTCGATAGTGTCCAGCCAGCACCGTGTCGAGGAACCGCCACTGCCGGTGACTGGCGCTGGAGCAGTGCACCAGGAGCACCGACGGGCCTTCTCCGCGGTCGATATAGCTGGCCTGCATCCGTTTGAGCTGCAGCGTTTTCAAGATATCCGGTTTCCGGTTGTAATTGGACCGAAGGGCGTCACGGCGACGGCGCCGGAATTGACGATCGTTGCGCGGCATTCCCGGACCGCTTGCGGCCGGCGAGATCCTTTCGGATTCCCGCCGCGATCTTGCGGCTGTCCCGGTCGGCGGCGCGAAAAAAACCGCTGAGCGACGGCCGCATGCCGATGAACCAGAGGCCCTTGCAATGGCCGAGCGTTTCGCCGCCATTGACCAGCGGCACGCCAGCGCTGTCGAGCACGCCCAGATGACCGAGAACCGGCTCCAGCCCGGTGCGGTAGCCGGTGGCCGCGATCACGACATCCGGCTCGATCCTCAGCCCGTCGGTCATCGTCACGCCGGTTTCATCGAAGCGATCAACGGCCCGGACGATCGTCACCCGGCCCAGCTTGAGGGCCGCGATGAAACCGTCATCGACTGCCAGGGTCACGCCCTGCTCATGCATGCGGGTGACGGGGCCCATCGGATGCCGGGGAAGGCCGTAACGCGACAATCGGCCGAAAGCCACCCGTTCCGTTTCGTCCAGGAACCAGTCGGCGACCCGCGCAGGCAGCATCTCGAGCATCGGCGCCACCCGCTGGAGCGGCATGCCGAGTATCCTGCCGGGCGCCACCGACGGACCATGCCGGACCGAAACATGCAGGGACCGGAGATCGGCTTTCACCAAATGATTGAGCAGGTCGGTACCGGAATTGCCGGCGCCGACGACGAGGACGCGCTTGCCCCGATATTGCCTTATGTCACCGAAATCCGCCGCATGAACCACCGTGCCGGCAAATCCGGCACGCCCCGGCCAGTCGGGAATAAAAGGAATGCTCTCGCGGCCGGAGGCGACGACGACATGGCTGGTGGCGAGCACGCCGTTGGAGGTCGTCACCATCCATCCTTCGTCATTTTCGTCGATCCGCCGCACATCGACACCGAATTCGACCGGCACACCGATGAACCGCGCGTAATCCTCGAGGTAGCGGATCACCGTGTCGCGATCGGGAAACGGCCCGGCGCTGCGCGGCATGGCGAGACCGGGCAGATGCGACAACTGCCGATGGGTGTTGAGGTGAAGCTGCGGATGGCGTCCGCGCCAGGGGGTGGCGACCCGGTCTGACCGGTCGAGAACGCGCACCGACAGGCCGAGCCTGTTCAGCCGATAGGCGGTGCTCAAACCGGCGGCACCCGCGCCGATAATGATGGCATCCCGGCGTCCGTTCGATATGACGGGACGGGCCGGCAGGCCCGAGAGCCTTTCATGTTTGCTCATTGTTCCAATCCCAAAGGTTGTGGCGGCCAGTGTTTGAAACGGGCCGCCGGACTCACAAAGCACCCTCACGCCCCAGAAATAGACAGATGCGCGCGGCTGCTCTAGAGTGGAAACGGACAGAAAGGGGCCATTCGTGCCATGACGTCACCATGACCGACCAGCGAACGCGGCCGCGTATCTGTATCGTGGCGCTGCCTGAGACCACACCGGCCGCCCTCTACGGGCTCTACGAGGTCTTCTCCCTGGTCGGCGTGAACTGGCATCTGCTGACCGGCGAGGGCGACGGCACGCCGCTTTTCAAGGTCGAGATCGTGTCGGTCGACGGAACGCCGTTTAACGGCGCGCTCGGCGCGCCGGTCAATCCACATGCGGCGATCGGCGATATCGACCGAACCGATGTGATTTTCGTCACCGACATCGCCCTGACGCCAGATATTGTCCCATATCGCCGATGGCCGCACATGGCCGACTGGATCGCCCGGCAGCACGAAAGCGGCGCCATGGTCTGTTCGGTGTGCACCGGCGCATTGCTGCTCGCCGAGGCCGGCTTGCTCGACCATCAGGAAGCAACGACCCATTGGGGCATTTGCGATCTCATGCGGGTGTTCTATCCGACGGTCGATCTGAAACCGGAGCGCATTCTGGTGCCGGCCGGACACGAGCATCGCATCGTCACCAGCGGCGGTTCGTCATCCTGGGAGGATACGGCGCTCTACGTGATCGCGCGCTTCTGCGGCGAGGCCGAGGCGATCAGGACCCAGAAGATCTTTCTGTTCGGAGACCGCAGCGAGGGCCAGCTTCCCTATGCCGCCATGGGCCGACCGAAAACCCACAACGACGCGACCATCGCCGACTGCCAGTCCTGGGTGGCGATGCATTACCGTCTGCCCAATCCGGTGATCCGGATGGTCGAGCGGTCGGGCCTGGCGGAACGGACCTTCAAGCGGCGTTTCCGGACGGCAACCGGCTATTCGCCGATGGATTACGTTCAGACGCTCAGAATCGAGGAAGCAAAGCAGTTGCTGGAAACCGGCGACATGGCCACCGAACGCGTCGCCGAGTCGGTCGGCTATGAAGACCCGGCGTTTTTCCGGCGGTTGTTCAAGAAACGCACCGGCGTCACGCCGTCACGCTACAGGCGGCGCTTCCAGACACTCGCCTTGCAGGTACGGGAGCCCGCCAGCAACGTGCTGTGATGGTCAGATTCGTTTGCGCCGCAGGCGCACCACCACGTCGATATGGGCGATTTCCATGCCTTCGGGCAGTTTCGGCAATCCGTTGACAGTCATGTCGCCGTGCGGAATGTCCATGACGACATTCTCGCCTTCCAGGAAAAAATGCTGGTGATCCGAGACATTGGTGTCGAAATAGGTTTTCGACGACTCGATCGCCAAAACACGCAACATGCCGGCATCGGTAAACTGATGCAGCGTATTGTAGACGGTGGCGAGAGAAACGGGCACCTTGGCAATGACGGCCTCTTCGTGCAGTTCTTCGGCCGTCAGGTGCCGGTCACCCTTGGAAAAAAGCAGGTCGGCCAGTGCGATCCTTTGCCGCGTTGGACGCAAGCCGGCAGCGCGCAGCCGGTCTCCGGCATCTCGCGTGGGGCATGTCTGATACGCTGGGTTGCTGCTCATGATCTGTTAACTGCCAAACGGCGATGGAACTCCGCACCTATATATCTGCTGATCCGCCATGTTTCAATAGTGGAGTTTTATTGTCCAATTTGGGGGCAGGCCGGCAATCCGGTGCCTTTCGCAACACCGGCATTGCAACCGGGACTGCGAATTCATATTTGAATCCGGGTGCTTTTCGGCACCAAATAAGCTGTGCTACTGTCAGCGCATAAAACATTGGCGGCGTATCGTTTTCGGGAGCTTTTTTAATCGATGAGTACAAGGCAGTCCAGCTTCAGCTACGAAGATATCCTGACATGCGGGCGCGGTGAAATGTTCGGACCGGGCAATGCCCAGCTTCCGCTGCCACCGATGCTGATGTTTCACCGGATCACCGAGGTTTCCGAAACAGGCGGCGAATATGGCAAGGGCCATATCCGCGCCGAGTTCGACGTCACGCCCGATACCTGGTTCTTCGCATGCCATTTTCAGGGCGATCCGGTGATGCCGGGTTGTCTGGGGCTCGACGCGCTGTGGCAGCTCACCGGCTTTTATCTCGGCTGGCTCGGCGAGCCCGGCAAGGGCCGCGCGATTTCCTGCGGCGAAGTCAAACTGACCGGCATGGTGACGCCGGAAACCAAACTCGTCGAATTCGGGGTGGATTTCAAACGCGTCATGCGCGGGCGGCTGGTGCTGGGGATCGGCGACGGCTGGGCGAGCGCCGATGGCGAGCCCTCCTACAAGGCGAGCGATCTGCGGGTCGGCCTGTTTCAGGAAAAAGCGTAATAGCATTTGACTGAACGGCTGCATGGTGTCATCCGAATGGCACGCAGTAACCACACTCCCTGTGGAAAGGAAACCGCATGAAACGTGTTGTCGTCACCGGAATGGGGATCGTGTCTTCCATCGGCAATGATGCGCGGGAGGTCACGGATTCGCTGCGCCAGGCCAGATCCGGAATCTCATTCTCCGAGGAGTTCGCCGAACATGGCTTCAAGTGCCAGGTCTGGGGCGCGCCGACCCTCGATCCGACCGATTTGGTCGACCGCCGGGCCATGCGTTTTTTGAGCAAGGGCGGTGCCTGGAACCATGTCGCCATGCAGCAGGCCATTGCCGATTCGGGGCTTGAGGAAAGCGATATCTCAAACGAGCGGACCGGCATCGTCATGGGATCCGGCGGCCCGTCGACCCGCACCATCGTCGATGCAGCGGATACGACGCGGGAAAAGGGTAGCCCTCGCCGCATCGGCCCCTTCGCCGTGCCGAAGGCGATGTCGTCGACCGCCTCGGCAACCCTTGCGACCTGGTTCAAGATCCATGGCGTGAATTACTCCATATCGTCGGCCTGCTCGACCTCGGCCCATTGCATCGGCAATGCCTATGAGATGATCCAGATGGGCAAGCAGGACATGGTCTTTGCCGGCGGACACGAGGATCTCGACTGGACCATGTCCAACCTGTTCGACGCCATGGGCGCCATGACATCGAAGTTCAACGATCAGGCCTCGACCGCCTCGCGGGCCTATGACGTCGATCGCGACGGCTTCGTGATTGCCGGCGGCGCCGGCGTGCTGGTGCTGGAAGAGCTGGAGCGCGCCAAGGCGCGGGGCGCGAACATCTATGGCGAAATCATCGGCTACGGCGCCACCTCGGACGGCTACGACATGGTTCAGCCATCCGGAGAAGGCGCCGTGCGTTGCATGCGCCTGGCGCTGTCCGGTATCGAGGGATCGATCGATTACATCAACACCCACGGCACGTCGACGCCGATCGGCGACAGCCGGGAAATCGGCGCCATCCGCGAAGTGTTCGGCGACGCCATTCCGCATGTCGCCTCGACAAAATCGCTGACCGGACACTCGCTCGGCGCCACCGGGGTGCAGGAATCGATCTATTCACTGCTGATGATGAAGGAGCGGTTTATCGGGGAAAGCGCTCATATCGGGGAAATGGATCCGGAATTCGAGGGTGTGCCAATCGTGCGGGAACGGATCGACGATGCCGATATTAATACGGTCCTGTCGAATTCCTTCGGTTTCGGCGGCACCAATGCCACGCTCGTCTTCCGGCGCTATGAGGGGTAGGTAAAGCATATGGGTGAATTGATGAAGGGCAAGCGCGGCCTGATCATGGGCGTGGCCAATGATCATTCCATTGCCTGGGGGATTGCCAAGGCCCTGCATAGCGCAGGCGCCGAACTGGCCTTCACCTATCAGGGGGAAGGGTTCGGAAAACGGGTGCGCCCGCTGGCCGAACAACTGGGCTCGGATCTCGTGCTTTCCTGCGATGTTGAAGATATCGAGACGGTCGATGCGGCCTTCGAGACCGTTGGCAAACACTGGGGCTCGCTCGATTTCGTGGTCCACGCCATCGGGTTCTCCGACCGCAACGAACTGAAAGGGCTTTACGCCGATACGACGCGGGACAATTTCTCGCGGACCATGGTCATTTCCTGCTTTTCCTTTACCGAGATCGCCAGGCGCGCCGCGGCGCTGATGGACGATGGCGGGTCGATGATCACGCTCACCTATGCCGGGTCCACCCGGGTGCTGCCGAACTACAATGTGATGGGCGTCGCCAAGGCGGCGCTGGAAGCCAGTGTACGCTATCTGGCGGCCGATTACGGCCCGCAACGCATCCGCATCAACGCCATTTCGGCCGGGCCGGTGCGAACCCTTGCTGGCGCGGGGGTCGCTGATGCCCGTGAAATGTACAATTACCAGCAGCGCAACTCGCCGATGCGGCGCAATGTCACGATCGACGATGTCGGCGGGTCGGCGCTTTATCTCCTGTCCGATCTCTCCCGGGGCGTAACCGGCGAGGTGCATTTCGTCGATTCAGGCTATCACGTCACCTCGATGCCGGTCCTCGACGAACTGAAAGGCCAGTGGTCGAACGGGAAGTAGCTGGGCGCCCTTTTTCCTAAACGTCGACACAGGTGAGTTCGACACCGTGGGCGGTGATTTTCTCGCGGTCCTCTTCGGCCAGCATTTCATCGGTGATGATCATATCGATCTGATGCAGGGGCACGATCCGGTGCAGCGCCCGGGCATTGAAGCGGCTGCTGTCGGCCAGCAGAACGGTCTTCTGGGCCGCCTTGACCATGGCGCGCTTCAACTCCACCAGTTCGAGCACGGTGTCAGAGGCGCATTCCGCATCGATGGCCTGAGCCGACATGACGAACAGGTCGCAGCGGATGTCGCGCAGAAAGCCGATTCCCGGTTCTCCCAACAGGCCGAAGGCTCCCGGGCGGTTGGTGCCGCCGGGCACGATCAGTTTGAACTGCGGCTTGTAGGTCAACGACTTGGCGACATAGAGGTCATTGGTGACGATCGTCAGATGAAATTCCAGCTCCGCCACCGCATCGGCGAAATCATGGACGATGGCGCCGGTGTCGATCAGGATGCTCTGGCCGGGTTTGACCTGACGAATGGCCTCGACGATGATGGCCTGCTTTTCCTCGACCGCCGTGCGCCGCGCCAGATCCGTGCTCGGCTCATAGGTCGTGTGCTGGCGGGTGCGCACGGCGCCGCCATGGGTGCGGCGCAGGAACCCTTCGCTCGACAGCAGATCGAGGTCGCGGCGAATGGTCGAAACCGAAATATTGAACATTTTCGCCAGATCCTGACTGGAGCCGGCGAAATTGGCGTCAAACCAGTCGATCAGGCGCTGCCGCCGCTCGGCCGGCAGCATTTCATCGGATATGGGGGGCGGCGTTTCGGTCAATCTGTTCTCCCGCGGACAGGATGGAGCGATGGGAAGGGTATAATCCGGCCGGCGGCAAGGAAACCGGGAATCGGACCGCTCTACAATTTTCCGGGCAGCCAGAGCGCGATCTGCGGGAAGGCGACCAGGAGGACCGTGCCGACACACAGAAGCAGGAAAAAGGGCAGCGCCGCGACAATGGTTCGTCCCATGGCCGCCGAGGTCAGGCCCTGCAGGATATAGAGGTTCAGTCCGACCGGCGGCGTCAGGGCGCTGAGTTCGATCATGATGACCAGAAAAACACCGAACCAGATGGGATCGAATCCCGCCTGGACGATGAGCGGCACGGCAATCGGCACGGTCATCACGGTCATCGAGGTGCCGTCGATGAACATGCCGAGCACGATATATAGCAGCGCCAATATGGCCAGCACCCCATAGGGCGACAGGTTGAGGTCCGCCATGCTCTGGGTGAGCTGCAGCGGAAGCTGCATGAAGGCGATCGCCGCCGAGAGGAACGAGGCGGCAGCGATCAAGATACAGATCATGGCCGAGATGCGGATGGTCGCCATCAGGGATTCGACGATCATCGCCAGCGAAAACTGGCGCGTGAGCACGACGATCAGGATCGTACAGGCGACACCCACCGCAGCCGCTTCGGACGGCGTTGCCAATCCCGAATAGATCGATCCCAGAACCACCATCATCAAAATGACGATCGGAAGCAATTCGAGAGCGCCGCGCAGCATGTCGCCGATGGCCGGGCGCTCCTGCGAACGCGGCTCGACGCCGGGCCGCAGAAAGGTGACAATGATGATATAGCCCGAATAGAGCAAGGCCATCATGATGCCGGGCATCAGGCCGGCGGCGAACAGTTTGGTGATCGAGACTTCGGCGAGAACCCCGTAGATGATCAGGGCGATGGACGGCGGAATCAGAAGGCCGAAAGTGCCGGCGCCGGCCAGCGACCCGGAAACCAGATTGAGGTCATAGCCACGCCGCATCAATTCGGGGATGGTGATCTTGCCGACCGTCGCGGTGGTGGCGTTGCTGGAGCCGCTGATCGCGGCGAATATGGTGCAGCCGAGCACATTAGTGTGCAACAGCCCCCCGGGCACCCGCGCGACGATCGGCGAAAGGCCACGAAAGAGCCGCTGCGAGATATCCGTTCTGAAAATGATGTCGCCCATCCAGATGAATATCGGGATCGCCGCCAGTTCCCACGACACTGCGCTTGAGGAAATGACCTTGGACGCAATCGTCCCGATCCGGACGACGTCGAAATCGGCAACGATGTAGAGCGCACTGGCGCCGACGAGAATGAGGCCGACAAAGATCCACATGCCCGCACCCAGGAACAGCACCACAAGCAAGAGCAGGACGGCGGAGGCGGCAATTGTGGACATGGCGGGACCTCCTCAGATTTTCAGCGTCGCGTCGGTGGCGCGGCCGGTAGCGAGAAGGCGGCCCATGCGGACCAGCAATTGCAGCGCCAGCAGCGCAAGCCCGGCGAAGAATATGGCTTCGGGGAGCCAGAGCGGGATCGGCAGGTAATGCTCGCTCGTCGATCCGCGCTTCCACAGCTTGGCGATGGCCCGCCATTGGAAAAACATCAGGCCGAGAACAAGGATCTCGGCCAGAACCACCGAAAAGGCCTCGGCCACAAAACCGGCCACCGGCCCGAGGCGCGACGTCACCACGCTGACACGGATCATGCTGCCCTGTTCCAGCGCCCAAGCGACCGCCAGAAAGGTGATCGCTGCCACGCCGTGACCGACAAGGGCATCGGCCATGAAGGTGGAACGGGAAAAAAAACGCAGGACGATCTCAACGAGAATCAGCCCGACCATCAGCACCAGAAGGACCGCGGCAAGGCCTGCCGCGATCCTGTTCAATGTCGATGAGAGCCAGGCGATGAATCTGAGCCAACCGGGCTCCAGACGGGCGGAGCCCGTCAGGCCGGCATCATTCTCATTCAATGTGACCCCTCCCGCCTTTCGGACCGCGGCCTAATTATTGCGGGTTTTCTCAAACTCCTCGAGAATTTTCTTGCCGCGCTCACCGGTCTTTTCGACCCAGTCGTTCCGCACCTTTGCGGCGGCTTCCCGCAACAGCTCGAATACCGGCGCCGGAACCTCATCACCGGGGGTGATGGTCATCCCGTTGGCGCGCATCTCCTCATAGGGCGCCGTCATGATGTCGAGCATCAGTTGCCAGTTATGCAAATCACAGGCGGCAATCGTGTCGGTGAGAGCGGCCTGGGCCTCGGCGGGCAGGCTGTCAAACGCATCCTTGTTGACGTGCGCGACAAACAGCGCCATCGCGTAATTGACCTCCGTGAAGTCGGTGACATAGTCCCAGATCGACAATTGCTTGCCGCCATCGGCCGATGTCAGAACGGCGTCGATCCCGCCGGTCGACAATTGCGGCACGAGATCGGACCAGGCGATCTGCAACGGTGCCGCGCCGGCGGCGATCAGGGTCTGCGTGCCGTTGACATCATAGGTCCGGATCCGCAGCCCGTTGATGGCATCCACCGAGGTAATCGGCGTTCTGGCATGAATGCCGCTCGGCGCGTTCGGCAGCGCCCACAGCAATTTCATGTTGTTTTCCTCAAACACCTTCTCATATTCGGGGCGCGCAATCTGCCAAAGCTGATAGGCCTGCTCCGGGCTGTTCGCCACGAACGGGAGGGAACTCAAGTTGAAGAGCGGATCAATACCGCTGAGCTGCGTCAGAAGCGTGACGGCCGCCTGCACGCCGCCGTCCTGGACGGCATCGAAATGATCGGCGGATTTGTAGCCCAGCACACCACCGCCCTGATAGGTGATGTCAATCGCATCGCCCGCCAGTTTCTCGACCTCGCCGATGCAGAACTGTGCCGCATCATAGGTCAGGCCGGCATTGTTGCCGCCATACTCGTCCGAGAAATCCCATTTGGCGGGCTCAGCAGCCGCGGAACCGGCCATGGCAACGACAGCCGCCACACAGGCGGTTGATGTGAGGATCGAACGCCAGCTTCTTTTCATCTTCCATTCTCCCTTGCTAGATTCATTCTGCGGCTGCGTCGTGGGCAATCGCCGAATACCTCTCCTCCACGCGCGCCTTTGCGGCAGGCCGCAACCATGCCATGCGTCATATTCTTGCAGGAACGTTCAAATAATGTCAATAGTTCGCGAAAATCCATGCCAAAACACGCGCATAACATGCCGTTTTGTGGCGATCTGCCTTGTGATGAAACAAAAACTATCATATAAGTGCATAAACGAGCATTCGACGTCTGCCGCGTCGGAACAATGCAATTTCTCAGGGAGACCGCAGGCATGAACGATGGCGCGCAACCGGGAAAAGTGGTCCTGATATCGGGCGCCAATCGCGGAATCGGTGCCGAAATCGCCCGCGATCTGATGGCCCATGGCTATCGTGTCAGCCTGGGCGCCAGGCGCCCAGAATCGCTGACTGAGACCCACGGGCCTGAAAGCGACAAAAGCCTTTATGCCGAATTCGACGCTTTCAAGCGGGAGAGTGCCGAACGCTGGGTTGCCGCGACGGTCGACCGGTTCGGCGGTATCGACGCCCTTGTCAACAATGCCGGATTGGCCGAAACGGTTTCGCTGCATGATGACAATGAAGACGCTCTCGACCGGCTCTGGGCCGTCAATGTCAAAGCGCCGCTGCGCCTTACCCGGCTGTGCCTGCCGCATCTGGAGAAGACCGGCACGGGGCGCATCGTCAACATCGCCTCCATGTCGGGAAAAAGGGTCCGCAACGCCTTTGTCGGCTACAATATGACCAAATTCGCGATGATGGGCCTGACCCACACCACCCGGCATGTCAGCTGGGACAAGGGGGTCCGGGCGACCGCGATCTGTCCCAGTTTCGTGCGCACCGAGATGAGCGCCTATACCGGCAAGGTCACGCCGGAGGAGATGATCCAGCCCGAAACGATCGCCGAACTCGTCCGCACGACCATCGAGCTGCCGAACAATGCGGCAATCGCCGAATTGCTGGTGAATTGCCGGCTTGAAGATACGCTCTGAAATCCTCCATGGTCACGCAACAGACTCCAACGGCGATCCTGGAGACGGTCCGTTCCGATCCTCACCTTCCCGGAGAGGTGGATATCGTCATCGTCGGCGGCGGCATTGCCGGTGTCTCAACGGCGCTTTTCCTGGCGGAGAAGGGATTGCGGGTCTGTCTGTGCGAGAAGGGACAGATCGGCGCCGAGCAATCGTCGCGGAACTGGGGCTGGACGCGGCAAATGGGCCGCGATCCCAGCGAAATGCCGCTTTCCATTGAAAGCATGAGGATCTGGCGGTCGTTCGACACCCAGTTCGGCATCGATGTCGGTTACCGCGAAACCGGCATCACCTATCTGTGCCGCAATGCCCGGGAAATCAGGGAGGCGGAAGGCTGGGCGGAAACCGGAAGGCTGTTCCAGTTGCCACAGGAAAACCTGGACGCGAAGCGCATCGCAGATGTGCTGCCGGGGATCGAGCCGGGCTTTACATTCGCCCTGCACACGATCTCGGACGGCCGCGCCGAACCGACCATGGCGGCGCCGGCCATTGCCGCGGGCGCGCGGGCGCGTGGCGCGTCGATCCTGACCGAATGCGCGGTGCGCGGCATCGAAACGGCCGGCGGACGGGTCTCGGCTGCGATCACCGAACGCGGCGCCATCCCCTGTTCAGCCATCGTCGTTGCCGGCGGCGCCTGGTCGCGCCTGTTTCTGGGCAATCTCGGCATCGATTTCCCGCAGCTCAAGCTTCTGGTTTCCGCCGCGCGGATCGACAATGTGTCCAATGTTCCCGAGATGCCGGTCGGCGGCGGCGACTTCGCCTTCCGCAAGCGGCTTGACGGCGGCTTTACGATTGCGCTGCGCAACACCAATATCGCCCCCATCGTCCCAGACAGCTTTCGATTGCTGCCGGAGTTTTTGCCGACCTTCGTGAAAAGCTGGCGCGAGTTGAAGCTCCGCATCGGCAGGCAATTCGTCAATGAACTGGCGATGCCGCGGCAGTGGGCGCTTGACGGTGAAACACCCTTCGAACGGGTCCGGGTTCTGGATCCGGCGCCGCACGAGCCGTTCAACCGCCGCGCCGTGCGCAATCTGCGGCGGGTCTTTCCGGCCTTTTCCTCGGCGCGTATCACCGATGACTGGGCCGGGCTGATCGATGCGACGCCGGACGGCGTGCCGGTGATCGACCAGGTGGAGGAACAGCCGGGCCTCTTCCTTTCGTCGGGCTTTTCCGGCCATGGTTTTGGAATCGGGCCGGGCGCCGGCATGCTGATGGCGCAGCTCATCGCCGGTGAGACGCCGCTGGTCGACCCGGCGCCGTTCCGTCTTGCCCGGTTCCGCCCGAACGGGCGCAAAAATGCTATCAGATTGACACCAATCGCAGGAAAGGCCTGACTGTCATGGGATGGCGCATCGGAGTGGATTCTGGCGGAACCTTCACGGATGTCTGCCTGTTCGAGGAAGACACCGGCCGCATCGAGATCTGGAAAACCCCGTCGACGCCGGACGATCCTTCGCGCGGCATCGGCGATGCGGTGGAACAGGGCCTGGCGCGTGTCGGAGGCCGCATGGCCGAACTGACGTTCCTCGGCCATGGCACGACGGTCGCCACCAATGCGCTTATCGAATTGCGCGGCGTCAAAACCGGGCTCGTGACGACGCAGGGATTTCGCGATCTGCTGGAGATCGGCCGGCAAAAACGGCCGGACCTCTATGACATGATGGCGGACAAGCCGCAGATTCTCGTGCCGCGCGATCTGCGCATGGAGGTGCCGGAGCGCTTGCGGTGGGACGGTTCCGTCGAGACACCGCTCGACCTCGAAGAGCTGCGAAACGCCGTTCGCCAATTGCGGGAACAGGGCGCCGAAGCGATTGCAGTCTGTTTTCTCTACAGTTTCATGGATCCGGCGCATGAGGCGGCGGCCGGCGCGGAGATCGCCCTGGAAACGGACGACCTGTTCCTGTCGCTGTCGAATGAGGTCGCGCCGGAATTCCGGGAATATGAGCGGCTGTCGACGACGGTTGTCAACGCCTTTCTCGGTCCCGTCATGCAGCGCTATATCAGGCGGCTCGAAACGCGACTGCGCAATGGCGGCCTTGCCATCGCACCACATCTCACCCAGTCCAATGGCGGTGTCATCGGGTTTGAAACAGCGGCCAGATTTCCCGTGCGCACGCTGCTGTCGGGGCCATCGACGGGCGTCGTCGCCGCGCAGGCGATCGGTGAGGCGGCGGGAATAGACAATCTCATTACTTTCGACATGGGCGGCACATCGTCCGATGTGGCACTGCTGGAAAACCGCATCTGCAAGCGGACCGGCGAGGCGGATGTGCATGGCTATCCGATCAAGGCGCCGATGCTGGACATTCATACGGTCGGCGCCGGCGGCGGATCCATCGCCATGGTCGACAGCGGCGGGCTGCTCAAGGTCGGACCGCAAAGCGCCGGCGCCGATCCGGGACCGGTGTGCTACGGACAGGGCGGCACCCGGCCAACCGTCACCGACGCGAATATCGTCCTTCAGACACTCAATCCGATCGAAATCCTCGGCGGGCGCATGGCTGTCGAACGCGATCTGGCGGTCAAGGCGGTCGACGATCTGGCGAAGCAACTCGGCCTCGGCCTTCACGAGACCGCCCAGGGGATCCTGTCGGTCGCCACGGCGAATATGGCCAAGGCGATCCGGGTCATTTCCGTTCAACGCGGATACGACCCGCGCGACTATGCCCTGATGGCCTTCGGCGGCGGCGGACCGCTGCATGCGGCGCGGCTGGCCCGGGAACTGGAGATGAAGCGTGTGATCGTCCCGCCAACGCCCGGAACACTATGCGCGCTGGGTCTGCTGTTGACGGACCTCAAGGCGGATTTTGCCCAGAGCCGGCTGCTCTCCCTGTCCCCGGAGGTCTTTGCCGACATCGCCGACGGGTTCGTGGCGCTCGAAGTCCAGGCGGATCGCTGGTTCGGGAAGGAAGGCATTGCCGAAGACCGGCGCCGGCTCATCCGCACCGCCGATCTGCGCTACCGGGGGCAGAATTACGAACTCCAGGTGCCGTTTCCGTGCGGCGACGACGATGCTGCCAATCTCGGCGCGCTGGTTGCGAATTTCGAGGCGGCGCACCGGCAGCGTTTCGGATTTGTCGTGGACGGCGAGGCCATCGAAGTGGTGACCTTGCGGATCGAGGCCGTCGGCCTCGTCGAAAGAGCCGGACTTAAACTCGAGAACGCCGATGTCGACCGCGCAGCCGCCGTGCCGTTCGACAACCGCGACGTCTGGCTGCCTGAAGCCGGCGGCCGGGTCGCCTGTCCGATCTTCAGGCGATCCGATCTGCAATTCGGTGATACGCTGGAAGGACCGGCGATTGTCGAGCAGATGGATACGACGACGCTGATCCTGCCGGATATGACGGCCCGGGTCGACGGGCATCTCAATCTCATTCTGGAGACGACGCCATGACCCAGCTCGATCCGATTACGGTGGAAGTCATCGGCAGCGCCCTGACCTCGATCGTCGAGGAAATGGGGGAGGCCCTCGTCCGTTCCAGCTACTCGACCAATATCAAGGAACGGCGCGACTGCTCGACTGCGCTGTTCGACCGACATGGCAACACGCTGTGCCAGGCGGAGCATATCCCGATGCACCTCGGCAGTTTCATCGGGATCATCGGGCATATTCTCGAACGTCACAAGGCGGACGATCTTCTCGCCGGTGACGTCTTCATCGGCAATGACGCCTATGTGGGCGGCGCGACGCATCTGCCGGACATCGTTCTGGCCGAACCGATCCATTTCGAGGGTGAACTGGTCGCCTGGGCCGTGAACACGGCGCATCACGCCGATTTCGCCGATCGTGGACATGAGCACATCTATCAGGAGGGCATCCGCATTCCGCCGGTCCGCCTCTATCGCGAGGGGGTTCTGCAGGCCGATATCCAGGAGATCTTTCTGCTCAATTGCCAGGTGCCCCGGGAGCGCCTGTCGGATTTGCGGGCGCAGATGTCCGCCAACCGGTTGTGCGTGCACAGAATGCAGGCGCTTTGCGCGAAATACGGCGCGCAGCGCGTCCTCGCCGCCGGCGACGAATTGCAGGACTACGCGGAGCGGAAGATGCGCGCCGCCATTGCAGCGATTCCCGACGGGACATACCGCTTCGCCGATGTCTTCGACAGCAACCAGATGTCCGAAGCCATGGACATGACGGTCGCGATCACGGTTGAGGGAGATGCGATGTCGCTCGACTTCGACGCGCCGCCCCAGGTGCGTGCCGGTGTCAATATGGTCTACACCGCGCTGCTGGCCGCCTGCTATTACGCCGTCAAATCGGCGGTGGATCCGACAATCCTGCCGAATGCCGGGCTGGCCCGGCCGCTGACGATCACGGCCCCGAAGGGCTCGATCCTGAACTGTGTGCATCCGGCAGCCGTCGACGGGCGGATCGCCGCCAGCCAGCGGGTGGCCGATCTGATACTGGGTGCCCTGGCCAAGGCCCTTCCGGGCAGGATCGCGGCGGCCGGAAACGGCTGCTGCACGGGCGCCACCTTTACCGGCATGCGCGAGAATGGCGATCTGTGGGTCTATCTCGAAACCATCGGCGGCGGCGGCGGCGCCCGGCCCGGGGCTGATGGCCTGAGCGGAATCCAGGTCCACATGACCAACACCTCCAACCTGCCGGTCGAAGGGCTGGAACGGGAATATCCCCTGACATTGCTGCGCTACGAACTGGCCGACGGTTCCGGCGGAGCCGGCACGTTTCACGGCGGCATGGGCGTGCGCCGGGTCTATCGGGTCGAGCAGGATTGCCGGCTGAGCGTCGATGGTTCACGCATCGGCTCCGCACCGTGGGGTCTCGACGGCGGCCTGAACGCCACCGGCACATATCTGGATTTCGGCGACGGGCGAACGGATTTCTCGGGCATCGTCGCCCTGAAGCCGGGCCAGATCGTCGAAATCGTGACGCCCGGCGGTGGCGGTTACGGTCCCCCGTCGGCGCGTTCACCCGAGGCCGTCGCCCGCGACCGGGCGGAAGGTCGCGTCACGGCCTGATGGCCGTCAGCGGTTCACGAATTAAAAACCCGCCATCTTGGGACGGCGGGTTTTCTGCATTTCAAAGCAATCCCTGATCAACCGGCGGCTTCGCGCGGGATTTCCTGGCCGGTCTCCTGATCGACCACCTTCATGGACAGGCGCACCTTGCCGCGATCGTCGAAGCCGAGAAGCTTGACATAGACCTTGTCGCCTTCCTTGACCACATCCGATGTCTTGCCGACACGCTCCTGCGCCAGTTGCGAGATGTGGACCAGGCCGTCGCGCGGGCCGAAGAAATTCACGAAAGCACCGAAATCGGCGACCTTGACCACCGTGCCCTGATAGATCACGCCGACTTCCGGCTCGGCGACGATGGAATGGACCCATTTCTTGGCGGCTTCGATTTCCTTGGCCGATGCCGACGCGAATTTGATCGTGCCGTCATCGTCGATATTGATCTTGGCGCCGGTCTTTTCGACGATTTCGCGGATGACCTTGCCGCCCGAACCGATGACGTCGCGGATCTTGTCGACCGGGATGTTCATCACTTCGATGCGCGGCGCAAACTCACCCAGTTCCTCGCGGCTTTCATTGATGGCATTGCCCATCTCGTCGAGGATGTGGACGCGGCCGCCCTTGGCCTGGTCGAGCGCCACCCGCATGATTTCCTCGGTGATTCCGGTGATCTTGATATCCATCTGCAGCGAGGTGATGCCGTTGCGGGTGCCGGCTACCTTGAAGTCCATGTCGCCGAGATGATCCTCGTCACCGAGAATGTCGGAAAGAACGGCAAAACGCTCGCCTTCCTTGATCAGACCCATGGCGATGCCGGCGACGGGCCGGGCGACCGGCACGCCGGCATCCATCAGCGCCAGCGACGTGCCGCACACGGTGGCCATGGAAGACGACCCGTTGGACTCGGTGATCTCCGACACGACACGCAGCGTGTAGGGGAAGTGCTCCTCGGACGGCAGCATCGGACGGATGGCCCGCCAGGCGAGCTTGCCGTGACCGATCTCACGGCGTCCGGGCGAGCCGATGCGGCCCGTCTCCCCGACCGAGAAGGGCGGGAAATTGTAGTGCAGCAGGAATTTTTCCTTGTACATGCCCGTCAGGCTGTCGACATATTGCTCGTCCTCGCCGGTTCCGAGCGTGGCGACGACGATGGCCTGGGTCTCGCCGCGGGTAAACACGGCCGAGCCGTGGGTGCGGGGCAGAACGCCGACCTCGGAGGAGATGGCGCGCACGGTCGACAGGTCCCGGCCGTCGATACGGCTTTCCGTGTCGAGGATGTTCCAGCGGACGATCTTCGCCTGCAGCGACTTGAACACCGCGCCGATCTGTTCGGCGGTATATTCCGGCTCGTCCACATCTTCGGGGAGAAAATGCTCGACGACCTTCGCCTTGACCGCATCGACCGCGGCGTAGCGCTCGGTCTTGTCGATGATCTTGTAGGCCTCGCGCAGCTCGCCCTCGACCAGCTTGAGCATCGATTCTTCCAAGGCGGACAGGTCTTCCGGTTCGAACTCGCGCGGCTCCTTGGCGGCGACTTCCGCAAGTTTGATGATCGCGTCGATGACCGGCTGAAAGCCCTGCTGCCCAAACATCACGGCGCCAAGCATGACATCCTCGGCGAGTTCCGAGGCTTCGGATTCAACCATCAGGACAGCGTCCTGGGTGCCGGCGACGACGAGGTCGAGCGTCGATTCACCCATTTCGTCGATGTGCGGGTTCAGTATATATTCGCCGTCGATATAGCCGACGCGGGCGCCGCCAATGGGCCCCATAAAGGGTACGCCCGAAAGGGTCAGCGCCGCCGATGTGGCGATCATGGCCAGAATGTCGGGATTGTTCTCCAGATCGTGCTGCATCACCGTGATGATGATCTGGGTGTCGAATTTGTAGCCGTCGGGAAACAGCGGCCGGATGGGCCTGTCAATCAGTCGCGAGGTCAGCGTCTCGTTTTCACTGGGCCGGCCTTCGCGCTTGAAATATCCGCCCGGGATCTTGCCGGCGGCAAAGGTCTTTTCCTGATAGTTGACGGTCAGCGGGAAGAAGTCCTGTCCGGGCCTTGCTTTCCTGGCTGAAACGACGGTCGCGAGAACGACCGTTTCGCCATAGGTGGCAAGCACGGCGCCGTCGGCCTGACGGGCGATCTTGCCGGTTTCGAGAATGAGCGGTCTCCCGCCCCATTCGATTTCAACCTTGTGGGTATTGAACATATCTTGTCCTTCGTGGGGAGACGGCGGCACAACGCGCACCATCTCCGGTTTGCAGCAACCGGTCCCGGTTCTCCGGTCCGGATGTTCATTTCGCCACGGGCAAGACAACAGGATGTTTGATCAAGGCGGGCAAATCCCGCCGCAAACAACCGGCAATCCTGCCCCGTGACGGCTCCACCGGACGTTTCAACCGTCCGGAAACGAAACCGGCGGCGTGCTGTAAGCACACCGCCGAAAAACCTAACGGCGAATACCGAGACTCGCGATCAGCTTTTTATACCGCTCCTCGTCCTTCCGCTTGACATAATCAAGAAGAGAACGGCGGCTTGAAACCATCTTCAAGAGACCACGGCGGGAGTGATTGTCCTTCTTGTGGCCCTTGAAATGTTCGGTCAGATTTGAAATGCGCTCGGTGAGGATCGCGACCTGGACCTCGGGAGATCCGGTGTCGCCTTCCTTTGTGGCGTATTTCTTCATCAGCTCTGCCTTGCGTTCAGCAGTAATCGACATCGCACCATCCTTTCAATCTGGAGGGAGTGGCCGCCCACAGCCGGGATGTCGTCCAGCAGGGGCCGTACTTACGCGGCGATTGCCCGTATGGCGCTGCATATAGGCCAGAAGAACATGAATTGCCAGCTTTATTTGCGGTGCACCGCGCGGCCGCCACAAAGGTGCGGTCCGAGATATCCACCACGGACGTCCGGTGCCCGGTCACGCGCCGAAAACCCGGCGCGGCCGGAACTCGCCGCCGGCAATCTCACCGATCGCCACCAGCCTGCCGTGCGATGTCGCATAGGCCTCATCGGCCGGGAGCGGCGCATCGCGGCCGCGCAGGAGAACCGGATTGCCGCGGCGCAGCCTGCCGGCCTGGTCGTCGGTGACCCGGATATGCGGCAGTTCCGCCAGCGCCTCGCCGGTGTCGATCAGATGTCCGTCGAGCGCCGCCAGGCGCGCATCGTCGTCATCGAGCGCCTGCAATTCGGTCAGGGTCTGCAACGGCACCAGATCCTCCTCGCCAAAGGGCGCCACGGATGTCCGCCGCAACGTCGCGATATGCCCGTAGCAGCCGAGATCGCGACCCATGTCGCGGGCCAGCGAGCGGACATAGGTTCCCTTGCCGCACTCGACTTCGAAGATGGCGGTATCGTGGTCCGGCGTCGCAATGAGGTCGAGACGGTGAATTTCGATCTCGCGCGGCGGGATCTCCACCGCTTCGCCCTCGCGGGCCAGGTCATAGGCCCGGTTGCCGTCGATCTTGATGGCGGAAAATTGCGGCGGCACCTGATCAATGACACCTTTATAGCGCGGCAGCAGGGCCTTGATTGCGGCCTCATCCGGGCGTTCGGCGCTGGCGGCCGACACATCGCCTTCCCGGTCGTCGGTGGTGCGTTCCTCGCCCCAGCGCACCGTGAAACGGTAGGTCTTGCGGCCGTCCATCACATAGGGAACTGTCTTGGTGGCATCGCCGAGGGCGATCGGCAGCATGCCCGAGGCGAGCGGATCTAGGGTGCCGGCATGACCGGCCTTTTGCGCCTTGAACAGCCATTTGACTTTGGAAACGGCTTCCGTCGAGCCGTAGTCGCAGGGCTTGTCGAGGATAAGCCATCCCGACACCGCCCGGCCCTTCCTCTTGCCGCGTCGTGCCATTACCGCTGCTCATCCTCCTCGCCGCGGTCGAGATCGCGCAAAACCTGCGGCGAGCGCAGCAATTCATCGATGCGCTGGTAGTTGTCGAAGCTGGTATCGTCGCGAAAGCGCAGGTCCGGCATATATTTCATCTGCCGCAGCGCCGGGGTCACCCGTTTGCGGATATAGCGGGCATTTTTGTTGAGCGCCTCGACGATCGGCGCGTGATCGGTCTGGCCGAGCGGCGTCACATAGGCCGTGGCGATCTTCAGATCGGGCGACATGCGGACCTCGGAGATGGCGATCACGGTCTTTTCGATCAGCGGATCACGAATCTCGCCGCGCTGCAGCACCGTCGTAATCGCGGCCCGAACCTGTTCGCCGACACGCAACTGGCGCTGCGACGGCCCGGAAGAGGCAAATCTGGACATGGGTCTACCCTTTTCAGGTTCACGACGGGTTTGGACCGCGCGGGAACGATGGTCTTCAAAAAAACAGAGCGGGCGCAGCTTTGGCGCCCGCCTGTTCACATCGATGCAACGGGCGTTTAGAGCGTCCGTGTCACGTGTTCCACGCGGAAACACTCGATGATGTCGCCGACACGAATGTCTTCGTAATTTTCAAATGCCATGCCGCATTCCTGACCGGCATTGACTTCCGTCACCTCGTCCTTGAAGCGCTTGAGCGTCTTGAGGCTGCCCTCGTGGATCACGACGCTGTCGCGAATGAGGCGCACGCCGACGCCGCGCTCGACCTTGCCTTCTGTGATCCGACAGCCGGCAACCCGGCCGACCTTGGTGATGTTGAAGACTTCGAGAATCTCGGCATTGCCGAGGAAGGTCTCGCGGCGCTCCGGCGACAGCATGCCCGACATCGCCGCCTTCACGTCGTCCACCAGGTCGTAGATGACGTTGTAGTAGCGGATTTCGATGCCCGCGGCGGCGGCCGCATCGCGCGCCTGGGCGTTGGCACGCACATTGAATCCCATGATCGCCGCATTGGAGGCCTCGGCCAGCGAGACATCGGATTCGGTGATGCCGCCGGCGCCCGAATGGACGACGCGGGCGCGTACCTCCTCGGTGGCGAGATTTTCGAGGGCGCCGATGATCGCCTCAATGGACCCCTGCACGTCTCCCTTGATGAGTAGCGGAAACTCCTGCACGCCGGAGTCCTGCAACTGGGTCATCATCTGTTCCAGCGACCCGCGGGTTCCGGCCTGCCGCGCTACGGCCATTTCTCGTGCCTTGCGCTGCCGGTAGTCGGCGATTTCCCGGGCCCGGGCCTCGTTTTCGACAACCGCCAGCCGGTCGCCGGCCTGCGGTGTGCCCTGCAGGCCAAGCACCTCGACGGGCATGGCCGGCCCGGCTTCCTTGACCTGCTCGCCGTGATCGTCGACCAGGGCGCGAACCCGGCCCCATTCATCGCCGGCGACGACGATATCACCGGTTCTGAGCGTGCCGGCCTCGACCAGAACCGTGGCGACGGAACCGCGGCCGCGATCCAGCTGCGCCTCGATCACCGCGCCTTCGGCGGTGCGATCCGGGTTGGCCTTCAGATCCAGAAGCTCCGCCTGGAGCAGGATCGCCTCCAGCAATTTGTCCAGATTGGTTCCCTTGATCGCCGAAACCTCGACATCCAGGACTTCGCCCCCCATGGATTCGACAAACACCTCATGCTGCAGAAGCTCGGTCCGGACCTTGTTGGCATCGGCTTCCGGCTTGTCGATCTTGTTGATGGCGACAATGATCGGAACGCCCGCCTCCTTGGCGTGGTTGATCGATTCCACCGTCTGCGGCATGACGCTGTCATCGGCGGCGACCACGAGGATGGCGATGTCGGTCGCCTGGGCGCCGCGGGCGCGCATGGCGGTGAAGGCGGCGTGGCCGGGCGTGTCGATAAAGGTGATCTTCTGGCCGTTATGCTCGACCTGATAGGCACCGATATGCTGGGTGATCCCGCCGGCCTCGCCGGCAACGACATTGGCGTTGCGGATGGCATCGAGCAGCGACGTCTTGCCGTGGTCGACATGGCCCATGATGGTGACGACCGGCGGCCGCGCCTTCAGCGTGCCCTCGTCGTCCTTGATGTCGAAGATGCCTTCCTCGATATCCGATTCGGCAACCCGCTTGACCGTGTGGCCGAATTCGCCGGCGATCAGTTCCGCCAGATCGGCGTCGATGACGTCGCCGGGCTTCATCATCTGGCCTTCCTTCATCAGGTACTTGATGACATCGACCGAACGCTCGGCCATGCGCTGCGACAGTTCCTGAATGGTGATGGTTTCCGGCAGGGTCACCTCGCGGGCGATCTTCTCACGCGTTTCCTGGGTCTGCGCGCGCTTCAGCTTTTCCTGGCGGCGGCGCATGGCGGAAAGCGAGCGGCCGCGCTGCGAGCCGTCCTCGTTGAGGGCGGCGTTCAGGGTCAGCTTGCCACGGCGGCGGTTTTCTTCCCCGCGCGGGCGGGTCGGGCGGGGCGCTTCGGGGCGCGCCGGTCTGCCGCGCTGCGCTGCCGGTCGGCCGCCGCGTGGCGCTTCGCTCTCGGTGTGTCGCGGCGATCGGCCCGGGCGATCGACAGCCGGCGGTTCCGGCGGCAATTCGGCAGCGGCTTCCGATGCCTCCGGCGCGATGCCCGCCGCCTCGTCGGCCTTGCGCTTTTCCTCCTGCTCGGCCTGTTGACGCGCCTCTTCCTCGGCTTTCAGCCGCGCCGCTTCTTCGGCTTCGCGCTGGCGTTGCTGCTCTTGCTCGGCACGGACCTTGGCGTCCTTTTTGGCCTGTTCGGCCTCCTGCGCATCGCGGACCTTGGCATTTGCCAGAGCCCGCTTGCGGGCGTCCATTTCACTGGCCGAAAGCTCCTTGAGCACGGCCGGTTTGGCGGTCTCGCCCCCGGGCTGCGGGTCGGCCGCTGCCTTCCGTTGGGGCGCGGCAGCAGGTTTCGGTTTCAGCCCGGCAGCCAGGTTGACCGGCTTGTCGTCATCCGGCCTCGAAATCCGCCGCTTGCGCGTTTCCACCACGACGGCCTTCGTCCGGCCGCGACCCATATCCTGGCGCACCGTGCCGTGCTCAACCCCGGAACGCTTCAGCGTCAGGGTTTTCTTGCTGGAGACGCTGATCGTCTTGTCGTCCTTGGTGTCGCTCATTCCGTTTCCGTTTCCTTCGCGGGCTTGCCCGCAATCTGACCGTTTTCCCCCCCATCGCGAAACCGGTCAAGCATCTTTGCGCGTTTCACTACACCCTCACCGGCCTGCCCTGCAAGCACCGCAAGGTGAATTACCCGGCCATCGGCCGAAAGAACCGCCATTTCATCGGCCGACAGCAAATGAAATGCTGCAACCGGCCCGCCGCCGGCCGCTTCCGCGGCGCGGCAGGCGCGATCGATCTTTGCGACCCCGTCCGGCGCGGCGTCCGAGGCATGCATGACGGCATTCACCCGTCCCGATCTGACAGCGGCATCGACCTTGGTGGCGCCGGTCACCAGCTGGCCGGCCTTGCGCGCCAGCCCCATCATGCCCGTCAGGGCGTCGACCAGCAGTGCGTCGATGCCGTCGGCCAGATCGGCCGGCACGCTGACCTTCGCCTTCAGCGCCCGCGCGAAGAGATTCCTGTCCGCTGCCTGCTGCACCAGCGACCGCCGCGCCGTGACCCAGCAGCCGCGCCCGGGAAGCCGCCCCTTCAGATCGGCGACGATCACCCCTTGCGGATCGGCCACGAAACGGATCATGTCTTCGGCCGGACCGCTCTTGCGGCTGACAATGCAGGTCCGGTCATTCATCGGCGCACCGATTTCACGCGGCCGGCCAAATGCAGCGCTCAGGCCTGCGCCACCTCGCTTGTTTCACCGGCCATTTCCGCTTCTCCGTCTTCCGGCTCCTCTTCCTCGGCGGCCTCGATCAGATCCTCTTCGGTGATCCATCCGGCCGCCAGGCGCGCGGCGACGATCATCTGTTCGGCATCGGCCCGCGATACCTCAAGCGCCGAGAACAGACCGTCATAGCGGGTCGTCTCGCCATCCTTGCGCTCGGTCCAGCCGACCAGATCGTCGGCGGCGCAGCCGGCGAAATCGTCCATCGACTTGATGCCGTCCTCGCCCAGCGCCACCATCATCGCCGTCGTCATGCCGGGAATCGACCGCAATTCGTCCTCAACCCCGAGCGCCACGCGCCTGTCCTCCAGATCGGCCTCGATCGCCTCGAGATATTCGCGGGCGCGGCTCTGGATCTCCTGGGCCGTATCCTCGTCGAACCCTTCGATCGACGACACTTCCTCCGGCTCCACATAGGCGACTTCCTCGACCTGCGAAAAACCTTCCGACGCCAGGACCTGGCCGACCATTTCGTCGACATTCAGCGCATTCATGAAGAGTTCCGTGCGCTCGTTGAATTCCTTCTGGCGGCGTTCGGACTCTTCCTGCTCGGTCAGGATGTCGATGTCCCAGCCGGTAAGCTGCGAGGCAAGACGCACATTCTGGCCGCGGCGGCCGATGGCCAGCGAAAGCTGGTCGTCCGGCACGACGACCTCGATGCGCTCGGCATCCTCGTCAAGCACGACCTTGGCGACCTCGGCCGGCTGCAGCGCGTTGACGATGAAGGATGCGGGATCCATCGACCAGGGAATGATGTCGATCTTCTCGCCCTGCAATTCGCCGACCACCGCCTGGACGCGGCTGCCGCGCATGCCGACACAGGCGCCGACCGGATCGATGGAACTGTCATTGGATATGACGGCGATCTTGGCGCGGGACCCGGGATCGCGGGCGACGGAGCGGATTTCGATGATGCCGTCATAGATTTCGGGCACTTCCATGGTGAACAGCTTGACCATGAATTGCGGATGGGTGCGCGACAGGAAGATCTGCGGACCGCGCTGCTCGCGGCGCACGTCATAGACGAAGGCGCGCACCCGGTCGCCATAGCGGAAATTCTCGCGCGGGATCAGTTCGTCGCGCCGGATGATGGCCTCGCCGCGGCCGAGATCGACGATCACATTGCCATATTCGACCCGCTTGACGGTGCCGTTGACGATTTCGCCGACTCGGTCCTTGAATTCCTCGAACTGGCGGTCCCGCTCGGCTTCGCGCACCTTCTGGACGATCACCTGCTTGGCGGACTGGGCGGCGATCCGGCCAAAATCCATCGGCGGCAGCGGCTCGGCGATGAAATCCCCGATCTGCGCTTCCGGGTTGCGGTCGCGGGCAAGTTCGATCGCGATCTGTGTCGAATAGTCCTCCACCGCCTCGACGACCTCAAGCAGACGCTGCAGCTTGATCTCTCCGGTCTTGGCATTGATGTCGGCGCGGATATTGGATTCCGAACCGTAGCGCGAGCGTGCCGCCTTCTGAATGGCGTCGGCCATCGCATCGATCACGATCTCGCGGTCGATCGCCTTTTCGCGGGCCACCGCATCGGCGATCTGAAGAAGTTCGAGCCTGTTTGCACTCACCGCCATTTTGCTCTCCATTATGGCATGGCGCGGACATGGCCGCCGCCTTTGGGGTCTTTACGTTTCGTCTGCTTCCCGTCTTGCCGCTTTCGCCGCCTTGTCGGCCGTCAGCGCGTCGCGGACGAGATCATCGGTCAGGATCAGTTTGGCCTCGGCCAGCGCGTCAAAGGGAATGCGGATATCGGCCTTTTCACCCTCCCCCGGCTGATCGCGCCGCAGGGTGAACGCATTATCGTCAACACCGATGATCACCCCGCGAAACCGCTTGCGGCCGTCGACCAGGATCGTGGTTTCGCATTTGAGCAGATGACCCGCCCATCGCTCAAAATCGGAGCGGCGCACCATCGGCCGGTCGATGCCCGGCGACGATATTTCCAGATGATACGCCTTGTCGATCGGATCCTCGACATCGAGCACGGGCGACAGCGCCCGCGACAGCGCCTCGCAATCCTCGACCGTCATCGTCCCGTCATTGCGCTCGGCCATCACCTGCAGGGTCAGCCCGTTCTGGCCGGACAGGCGCACCCGCACAAGCCGGGCATCCATGGCGTTGACGACCGGTTCCACGATCGCGGCAATCCGGGCATCCAGTCCGGTCTCGACAATCAGGCGGGCTTCATCCCTTTCCATGGCAGTGTCGGCGTCGCTCAACAGTGTTGTTCCAGTCAATCCGATCGGCGTTGCGTTTTCCTTGATCCCAATCAACAAAAAAGAGCGGGTCCCGGGGGCCCACTCTTGTTCACGATGACCAAGATTTGTCGCTGATATACGCTTCCGGGCGGGCAAATGCAAGCTGTCTGTCACAGGCCGATGCCGGACAGCGATCAAGCGCGCCGAAATGTCAGATAGGCGGGCGTTCGCCCCTCCCGCAAGGCCTTCGCCTCGTAGCGGGTGCCGGGCCAGCCCGCGAAGGGTAGGCGCCAGTCCGCCGCCGTATTCGCCTGCCAGTCGAGGGCCGGATGGGCCCGGCAATGCAGCAGGGTCCAGTTGACATAGCTGTCGATATCGGACGCAAAGCAGAATTGCCCGCCGGATCGCAGCACGTGGGCCATGCGGTCGAGATTGCGCGGCGAGACGAAACGCCGTTTCCAGTGTTTCTTCTTGGGCCAGGGATCGGGATAAAGCAGATCGATCCGGTCGATCGATCCCGCCGGCAGCCAGTCGAGCAGGCGGGTCGCATCATCATCGTGGAGTTTCACATTGGGCCGCGGCGCGGCGGCCAGTGCGGCAACGCATTTGGCCATGCCATTGACGAATGGTTCGACGCCGATGAAGCCGGTTCCCGGCTCGGCGGCGGCCCGGTGCAGAAAATGCTCGCCGCCGCCGAAGCCGATCTCCAGGCGGATGGCGGCAATATCGACCGGGAACAATTGCCGCGGATCGGCCGGCGGCGGTCGCTCAAGGTCCAGCCGGTATTGCGGATAAACCGTCCGCATGCCATCGGCCTGGCGGGCGCTCAGCGCCTTGCCCTTCCGGCGGCCAAAGAAAGCTTCCGTGGCCCGTTGCGGATGATCTGACGGCATGGGTCGTCTTCCGGCTCGCTCTCAGAGCCCATTTCAGCCGAAAAGACGCGGTGCGATCAAGCCTTGGCGGCTTCCTTCAACTGTTTGACCAGATCTGTCTTTTCCCAGGAAAACGACCCGTCACGGCCGCCCTTGCGGCCGAAATGGCCGTAGGCCGCCGTCTTGGCGTAAATCGGTCTGTTGAGGTCGAGATGCCGGCGAATACCCGTGGGGGACAGGTCGACGATCCGGCGAATGGCCTGTTCGAGGCGTTCCTCGCTCACCTTGCCAGTCTTGTGCAGATTGACATAGATCGACAGCGGCTGGGCAACCCCGATGGCATAGGAGAGCTGGATCGTGCATCTGTCCGCCAGCTTCGCCGCGACGACGTTCTTGGCCAGATAGCGGGCCATATAGGCGGCCGAGCGGTCGACCTTGGTCGTGTCCTTGCCGGAAAAGGCGCCACCGCCATGGGGCGCGGCGCCGCCATAGGTGTCGACGATGATCTTGCGGCCGGTCAGGCCGGCATCGCCATCGGGACCGCCAATGACGAATTTACCGGTCGGGTTGATGTACCAGTTGCAGTCATCCGCGATCGGCAGATCGTTGAGCGCCTCGCGAATATAGGGCTCGACCACCTGGCGCACCTTGGTCGACTCCCAGTCTTCGTCGAGATGCTGCGTCGACAGCACGATCTGTGTCACCTCCGCCGGCTTGCCGTCGACATAACGCACCGTGACCTGGCTCTTGCTGTCCGGACCGAGCCTGGATGCCTCGCCCTCGCCGCTCTTGCGGGCATCGGCCAGAAGGCGCAGGATCTGATGGGAATAGTAGATTGGTGCGGGCATGAGATCCCGGGTTTCGTTGCAGGCATAGCCGAACATGATGCCCTGGTCGCCGGCACCCTCGTCGCCCTGCTGATCGGCGGCATTGTCGACGCCTTGCGCGATGTCCGCAGACTGGGTGTGCAGCAACACGTCAACCTTGGCGTTTTTCCAGTGGAAGCCTTCCTGCTCATAGCCGATATCGCGAATGGCGCGGCGGGCGGCCGAACGAAACCGTGTCGGGTTGATGACGTCCCGGCCGGTCTTGTCCTTTTTCATCAGGGTCGGCGGCACCCGCACTTCACCGGCAATCACCACCCGGTTGGTGGTGGCCAGGGTCTCGGCGGCGATGCGCACACTCCACGGATCAACACCGGTCTTGCGGGCTTCCTTGTAGACCAGGTCGACAATCTCATCCGATATGCGATCGCACACCTTGTCGGGATGTCCCTCGGACACCGATTCGCTGGTGAAATAGTAATTGCTACGCGACATGTCCCGCCTCTCCGGAATCAAACTGACGCGGACTTGTTATTTAAATCGGGACGGGAAGACAAGCGTAGAACGATATAAATATATCTTGATATGAGCCGATATTGCGCTTCGATCGTCGAAAGCCGGCATCCGATCACGCCCCGACGGCCGCCATCGCGGCCATCGATCCGGCTGCAGGCGGGCCGGGCTGTCGCTCATATCGGTGCAGCGGCCCGATGGGCCGGCCAGTCAGGACGAAGAATTTTCGCTATCTGCGGCAAGCGCCTTGACGAGATCGACCAGTTTGCGTCGGACCTTCGGATCCTCGATCTTGACGAACGCTCGATTGAGCTGCAGCCCTTCCGACGAAGACAGGAAGTCCACGACATAATTCGAACTCGATGATTCCGCCATTCCCGGCTGGCCGGTTGTCGGATCGCCCGGCGCATCTTCGAAAAAGAATGACACCGGAACATTCAGGATCGATGAAATGTTCTGCAGCCGGCTGGCGCCGACCCGGTTGGTGCCCTTTTCGTATTTCTGGATTTGCTGAAAGGTGATGCCGAGGCTGTCGCCAAGCTTTTCCTGACTCATACCAAGCATGGTACGGCGCAGTCGTATGCGCGAACCGACATGGATATCGATAGGGTTCGGTTTCTTCTTGTTTACGATTGTGGTCATGGTTTTCTTTCTACGGATGCCGTAATTGTCCGTAACGGATTGACGATATCGATGCTGTAATTCCATTCACCTTCCCCGCCCTGTAGAAGGTTTTGCAATGGTACAACACCAGCTTTTACTCTTGTACACCCTATCTATGCAATTTTAGGGGTTTTACGTCAATTGCGTCTTTGAACAAAACCGTAGCGCGAATAGACCGCCCCGACCAAAAGTAAAGCGATTATCGCCCAGAAAAATACAATTGGAGACCAAATATTTCCTCTTTTCTGTATTTTTTCCGGAATCGCAACATCAATATATCCAACCACATCCAGTGCTAAACCATCCATTATCCGACCCCGTCCGTCAGTAACGGCAGAAATACCGTTATTGGCGGCGCGAAGCAGCGGAAGGCCGGTTTCCGCGGCTCTCACCTGGGCCTGACGAAAGTGTTGATAAGGTCCGGGTGTCGCCCCGTACCAGGCGTCGTTGGTCACATTGACGATGAAATCAGCGGCCGGGCCGTCCGCGGCAAGCTCATCCGGAAAGATCGCCTCATAGCAGATCAGCGGGAGAAAATTCCGGCCGCCCGGCACCGGCACGGTTCGCCGTCGCGAGCCGGCGGTAAAGGCGCCCGGCGCATTGGCGACAATTCCGAGGCCAATCCCCTCGAGGAACGAGCGCATCGGAAGATATTCGCCAAACGGCACAAGATGCTGCTTGTCGGCCGCCGCGATGATCTGTCCGGTGTGGTCGATGACCAGAATCGAATTGTAATAGCGGGCGGGCTGATCGGCGCCGGCCGTTTCCTGCCGGACCGCACCGGTGATCAGGGTCTGCCCCTCGCGGAGCGCCTCACCGATGCGGGCGAGCGCGCCGGGATTGCCGGTCAGAAGGAACGGCACCGCGGTTTCCGGCCACAGAATATGGGTCGGCAGCCGGCCGGTCCTCGGATCGCGGCTGAGATCGATCAGCAATTCGAAAATCCGGGTCCGTTCCGCATCATCCCATTTTTTCGACTGATCGATCGATGGCTGGACAATCCGCACGACCAGCTCCCCCTCTGCGGCCGGACCGCTGCGCGACAGAACCCAGTATCCGAAGCCGATATGGGCGATCAACAGGACCAGTGCGATGATGAGGCCGGGGACCGCGCCGCGCCGTGTGGCGATCAGCGCCGGCGCGGAAAAGACGAACACCGCCAGGGCCGAAACACCGAACAGGCCGATGACCGCCGCACTTTGCATCAATGCCGGGACGGGCATCCCACCATAGCCGATGGCGTTCCATGGAAAACCGGTCAAAACGAAGCTGCGAAGCCACTCCGCCAGTCCAAATCCCAGCGCCAGCGCGCAGATCCGGCCGAGTCCATCGGACCACAGGCTGCGGGCGAGCGCCGTCGCGAACCCGTAAAAGACCGCCAGCACCGCCGGCAGTCCGAACACGGCAAAGGGCAGTGCCCAGGCGAATTCCCGTGCCTCGATGAGCAGGGCGTTGCCAAGCCACCACATCCCGCCGACAAAATAGCCGAAGCCGAACCACCAGCCGGTCCAGAAGGCCGGGGAAAGCCGCCGCACAAATCCGGCTTCGGCCCGTCCGCTGGCGCCATCGAGCAACCAGACAAGCACCGTGAACGAAACGAAGAGAATCGCAAAGAAATCGAAGGGCGGAAGCGAAAGCACCGCCAGCGCACCCGCCGCAAAGGCCAGCAGCCATCTTTTGATGCCCCAGAGGAGCATTATCCCGCCGGCCAGGCGCTCCATGGTCCCTCCCCCAGGCTGTTATGAGATCGGATCATCTGATGGCAGCAAATGCATCGAATCATCGCCCACGTCCCGTTGGGCGGCGACATTACTCCAGAGCGGGGCGAGTTCAAACACAGCCCCGAACCGCCGCCGACGGAGCAGTCCTGCGACCTCAATTCTCTTCGGCTGTCTGCGTCTGCTTGACGCCGGTCGGCGCCTTGGCTTTGGCGCCATCCCGGTCATGGCTTGCGGTGGAGTCGGCACCGGCGTCCTTGACTTCGGCCTTGACCGCCCTGCGGCGCGCGACGGTGCGGCGGCGGACGAGACGGACCCGCCGGATACGGCGCGGATCGGCATCGAGAACATGAAACTCGAAACTCGGCAGCGCCTGCACCACCTCGCCACGAGCCGGGATGCGGCCGAGGGTGGAGAAGATCAGCCCGCCGAGCGTGTCGACATCCTCGCCCTTGTCGCCAACCACGAAATCGCCGCCGATCGCCTTGGCGATGTCCTCGAGTTCGGCGCGCGCATCGGCAATGAACACGTCCTCCGACACGCGGCTGATCATATCCGCCTCGTCGTCATGCTCGTCTTCAATGTCGCCGAAAACGGTCTCGACAATGTCTTCGAGCGAGACCAGCCCGTCGGTGCCGCCATATTCGTCGATCACCAGCGCCATCTGGGTGCGCATGGCCTGCATGCGCTGCATCAGATCGGAGGCCAGCATCGAGGGCGGCACAAACAGCACGTCGCGGATGAGCCCGGCCTCCTCGACCGTCTTGCTCAGATCGATGCGTCCGAGATTCGGGCTGGCCGCCTTCGGCGCCCGCTCCTTCTTGACGGCCCCGTTTCCATTGGCCGTCTTGGCGGCTGCCGGACCCTTTGCCGTGCCGCGGCGGCGATTGCGGGCCTGCCGGGTGAAATGGGCGACCAGATCGCGGATGTGGACCATGCCGCGCGGATCGTCCAGCGTGTCGTCATAGACAGGCATGCGGGAATGGCCCGATTCCTCGAAAAGAACCATCAGTTCGCCGAGCGTGATGCTCTGATCCACCGCCTGGATGTCGGCCCGCGGCACCATCACATCCTCGACCCGCACCTCGCGCAATCTCAGGATGTTGTGCAACATCGCCCGTTCCTCGGGCGTGAAGGCGGTGCCCGAGGCGCTTTCGGCGGCCAGGGCGTCCGTCAGATCCTCGCGAAGGCTGTGCTCATCGGACGAGCGGAAGAACCGGATGATCCGCGACCACAGGGACTGGCCGTTTCTTTCTTCCGTTGAAACCGGTACGGGAAGTTGTCGACTTCCGGGGTCGTCGCCGGCCTCCGCATCCCGCGAGGCGACCGTCGCCGGCGCCGCGGCGCTGGTATGCTCGTTCATCTCAGTTCAGACCGGATCGGTATTTTCATAGGGGTCAGATAGGTCGAGGGCCGCCAAAATGCGAGTCTCCAGACCTTCCATTGTCTCCGCATCGCGCTCATCGCCGTGATCATAACCTATCAGATGCAAAAATCCATGCACCAGCAGGTGGGTCAAATGGTCGTCAAAGGCGATCTGCAGCGCCACGGCCTCGCGGCTGACCGTCTCAAGCGCAAAGGCAATGTCACCCAGCATCGGCCCCGGCATGGTTCCGGGACGGACCGGACCGGCGGGAAAGGAAAGGACGTTGGTCGGCCGGTCCTGGCCGCGCCACCGCCGGTTGATCGCACAGACCGCCGCATCGTCGGTGAACAGCAGCGACAATTCACAGCCGCCGTCCGGAAAGGGCTGACCTTCCGTCCGAACCAGGACATTGACGACGACGGCGATAACGTCACCGCAAAATCCTTCCAGCAAATTGGCGGCCGGCCATCCATCGCTTTCGATCGCCACTTGTATGTGAATTGCCGGCGGGGCTTCGTTGCCCATTCCTAATCCGGTGTCTCGCTGTCGGACATCATGGCGTTTTCGGCATCATAGGCCTTGACGATCCGGCCGACGAGCGGATGGCGCACGACATCGGTATCGCGGAACCGCACGGTCACCACGCCCTCAACGTCGCGCAGAATATGCAGTGCCTCGACAAGCCCCGACTTGACGCCACGCGGAAGATCGACCTGGCTGGGGTCGCCGGTGACGATCATCCTCGCATTTTCACCCAGCCGGGTCAGGAACATCTTCATCTGCATCGATGTGGTGTTCTGCGCCTCGTCCAGAATGACGGCCGCATTGGACAGAGTGCGGCCGCGCATGAAGGCCAGCGGCGCAATCTCGATCACGCCGGCGGCGATGGCACGCTCGACCTTTTCGCCGGGAATCATGTCATAGAGCGCGTCATAAAGCGGCCGCAGATAGGGATCGACCTTCTCCTTCATGTCGCCGGGCAGATAGCCGAGCCGTTCTCCGGCCTCGACCGCCGGGCGCGACAAGACGATTCGTTCGATCTGGCCGCGCTCCAGCATCTGCGCGGCGATGGCAACTGCCAGATAGGTCTTGCCGGTGCCGGCCGGTCCGGCGCCGAATACCAGTTCGGCACGTTCCATGGCACGGATATAGGCATCCTGGGCGGGCGTGCGCGCGGCGATGGTCCGCTTGCGGGTGGCGATCTGCGCCAGCGCCATCTTTCCGCGGCGCTCCATGGTCGGCAGGATCAACTGGTCATCGGCAGCAACCGACATGCGGATGGCACCCTCGACGTCGGAGGCTTCGACGTCCTCGCCCCCCTGCAGCCGTTCATAGAGATAGTCGAGCGCCCTGCGGGCCTGGTTGGTGGCGATCTCGTCGCCCTGAATGGAAACCTGATTGCCGCGCGCCCGCGCATCGACGCCCAGCTTCTGCTCGATCAGGGCAAGGTTCTGGTCGAACTGTCCAAACAGCTCACTGGCGAGACGATTGTTTTCGAATGTGAGAACGATATGGGTGGTATCGGACGCGCCCGAGGCCTTTTTCCCGGGTTTCCGGCTGACCGTCTCGGTTGTGCTCAAGTGGTCGAACTCCTGACTGTGCCCATGCGCTAAAACTGTTCCCCAAAAAGCGAATTCGTTCCCGTTCCGCTGATTCGTACACGCACAATGTCACCTATTTGCGACGATTTTGCATCAATGATCACCGGTTGCAACCACGGCGAGCGGCCAACCAGCTGCCCCGCCCGGCGTCCGGGCTTTTCCAACAGGACATCAATCGTCCTGCCGACACAGTGTTCGGCGAATTGCTGTTGCTGGCGGCGCAGCAATGCCTGAAGCCGTTCCAGCCGCTGCGATTTCACGTCCTCGGCAATGTGGTCCGGGCGGTCGGCGCCGGGTGTGCCGGGTCGCGGCGAATATTTGAAGGAATAGGCCTGCGCGTAGCGCACCTCCTCGACAAGCCGCAGTGTCGCCTCGAAATCGTCCTCCGTCTCGCCAGGGAAACCGACGATGAAATCGCCCGACAGCGCGATGTCGGGACGCGCCTGCCTAATCCGCTCGATCAGCCGCAAATAGTCGGCGGCCGTGTGACGCCGGTTCATCGCCTTGAGCACGCTGTCCGAGCCGGACTGTACGGGCAGATGCAGATAGGGCATCAGTTTTTCAAGGTCGCGATGGGCGGCAATCAGCGCGTCGTCCATGTCGCGCGGATGGCTGGTCGTGTAACGCAGGCGCTTCAGGCCGTCCAGCTCCGCCAGGTGGCGCAACAGGGCGCCGAGGCCCCATTCGCGGCCATCCGCGCCGACACCGTGCCAGGCATTGACATTCTGGCCAAGCAGCGTGATTTCACGGACACCGCCGGCGACCAGCCGGCGCGCCTCGTCAACGATGTGGGCCACCGGCCGCGACACCTCCGACCCGCGCGTATAGGGCACGACGCAGAAGGTACAGAATTTGTCGCAGCCCTCCTGGACGGTCAAAAAGGCGGTGACTCCGCGGGAAGCGACCGTCCGGCGGTCGGGCGCCGGAAGATGATCGAACTTGTCTTCGACCGCATATTCGGTTTCGACGACTTTCTCGCCATCGCGAGCCCGGGCAATCGCCTGCGGCAGCCGATGATAGGTCTGCGGCCCGATGACAAGGTCGACGACCGGCGCGCGGCGGATGATTTCCCGGCCTTCCGCCTGGGCGACGCAGCCGGCAACGCCAACCATCAGCGTGCGGCCCTCGGCCGCGCGGGCCTCCTTGAGCAGACGAATGCGGCCGAGTTCGGAATAGACCTTTTCCGCCGCCTTCTCGCGAATATGGCAGGTGTTCAGCAACAACAGGTCGGCATCGTCCGGATTGTCGGTCGGCAGATATCCCTCAGCCGACAGGGCATCGGCCATGCGTTCGGAATCATAGACATTCATCTGGCAGCCATAGGTCTTGACAAAGACCTTGCGGGCGTTGGCGGCCGGCCGCGGCGGGGCCACGGTGACATCTGCTGCCTCAACCGACGGCATTTCGTGCATAACGTTGTCTTCCACTTCGGTACCATTGCCGGATTCGACGCGCAAAGCAATGCATGCCCTATCCGGGCGAAAGCCTCCCATCGCGGCTGTTTTGCCGCGAGTCAAGCGATTTCGGTGCAGTGCGCCTTGCCCGAGCGCTCAATCGCGCGCGCCATGGAGCTGTTCGCTCAGCATCCGGCGCACCTGATCCTCGACCTGCCGGGTGACCTTTTTGCGGTTGCTGTTGCCGTCATAGATGATGGTTTCGCCGAAGCAGACCTGAACATCGATGGCGCCTTCCTTGAGAACGCCGAAGAGATGCGGGGTCAAAGTGGTGTCTCCCGGCCAGGCCGCCAGCGGGCGGAAATAGCGTCCGAGCGGCAGCCCGTGGGCGTGGGTATAGGCGATGGCCACCGGCTGGATGGCGACGTCGCCCGTCGGAGATGCCGCGACCGCCGACGCCGCCGCGCCGAACAGCGAACTCTTGAAACCGAGGACCCGGTTGCCGTCGGACGTGGTGCCCTCTGCGAAAAGCACGACGATTTCACCATCGGCAAGCCGCTTTGCGACCTCGTTGACCTGCGCGCCGGTTTCCCGGCGGCGCTCGCGTTCGATGAACACCGAGCGCTGCCAGCGGGCGAGCCAGCCAAAGACCGGCCAGCTTTTCACCTCCGATTTGGCAATGAACACCACATCGGCGACCGCCGCGAGCACGATGATATCCTTCCAGCTGCTGTGATTGGCGACAATGAGAAGCGGTCGGTGTGTCTCGATCGTCCCGTGGACAATGATGCGCACGCCCAGCAGCCGGTGCGTGACCCGGTGCCACCAGCGCGGCAGATACCAGGACAGCCGCCAGCCGAAACGATTGGAAATGAGCTGGACCGGAAGCAGCACGGCGGTCAGCAGGACGACGACGACCAGGGCCAGACTGATGCGTATCCAGGCGATCATGGGTAACCGATCCCGAGCTCTTGGCGAGAATGACCGTGCGGGTCAGTCATCGTTGGTTTTGATCGGGATTCCATAGAGCTCCAGGCGATGATCAACGAGACGAAATCCGTGTTCGCGGGCGATGCGTTCCTGCAGCGCCTCGATCTCCTCGGACTGGAATTCGATGACGCGGCCGGATTTGACGTCGATCAGGTGATCATGATGCTCATCGGGAACCGTTTCGTAGCGCGACCGGCCGTCGCGAAAGTCATGGCGCTCGATAATGCCGGTATCCTCGAACAGCTTGACGGTGCGGTAGACGGTGGAAATGGAGATATTCGGGTCGACCATCACCGACCGCCGGTAGAGTTCCTCGACATCGGGATGATCGGCCGATTGTTCCAGAACCCTGGCAATCACCCGCCGCTGTTCCGTCATGCGCATGCCGCGGTCGACACATTGCTGTTCCAGTGATTTCAGATCGTCCGTCACAGGCCACCTCTAGAACAGATGAATCCCATTGTTACGAGACGCCCTAGCCAAGATTGAGCCGCATGACAAGCGCCGTGCTCCTTGCTCCACCGTCGTGATCGTAATAGGCGGCCCGTTCGGCGACCGTATCAAACCCCAATTTGCGATAGAGGGCCACCGCCTCCCGATTGGCCTCGTCGACCTCCAGAAACAGCGATGCGGCACCCTCGGCGCGCAATTGCCGCAGGACCGCACCCATCAGCCGCCAGCCGAGACCGGCGCGGCGGTTGCGCGGACGCACGACGATTGTCAAAATCTCCGCTTCATCCTCGACCAGCCGTGCCAGGACAAACCCGCCCGCGGAGCTGTTCCAGCCGTTGCCCGGCCGGCGGGCGATGAAGCCGAAGACCGGCTCCTGATGCAGCAGAGCGCTGATTTCCCCGTCGCTCCAGGGGCGACGGAAACCCTGCGCATGGAGCGCGGACGCGTCGGCGCAGTCTTCGACGGTCAGCGGCACGATCTCGAAGTCGGATGTGCGGCGAAATAAAGACGGCGCGCTCATGATGCGGCCTCACGCCGCGGCAGGGCAAAGCCGGTCTGCGGCCTGGCATCGGGCGGGCGCAGGTAAAGCGGAACCGGCCGGTCGGGACCGGGCTCGCGCGCCGCCGCGATAGCCGCCAGGCTGGCAATGTCGGCGGTAGCGGTCTCGCCGAGCACCGAAGGTCCGTCCGGCGCGGCGGGCAGGAAAGGCCGCAAGACCGGCACACCGGAGCCGGTCAGCACCGCTCCCGAACGTAATGCCAGATCACAGGCTTCCTGCGGTGACAGAACCCGCGGCGGATCGGCGGCGCCGTCGGCACGAAACATCCGGGCATAGACCTCGTCGCGGCGCGCATCGATGACCACGAGAAGCGGCCGGTATTCGCCCGCGCTTCGGGCCATTGAGTCGAAGACGCTGATGCCGATCAGCGGGAGTTCGAGGGCGAGCGACAACCCACGCATTGCCGCAACGCCGACGCGAACCCCGGTAAAGGACCCCGGCCCGACGCACACTGCAAGGCGGTCCAGCTCTTGATAGGCGCGCGACCCCATCACCTCGTCGATGACGGGGAAGAGGCGTTCCGCGTGACCGCGTCCGATGTCCTCCGTCCGCTTTGCAAGCACCGTGCCATCGGCGCTGTCATAAAGACAGGCGGCGCAGAGATGGGCGGCGGTATCGACGGCAAGAACGATCATCGGCTTTGATTATAACATGCTGAGGCGCGCGCCAATCCGGACGACCTGGCGGTCAGGTCTCCACAGCGTTGCGCAGAATATCGTTGAACCGTTCAGGGCGGGTAAGAAACGGCGCGTGGCCGGCATCCTCGATTGTCATCACGCCGGAGGTGCAACCGGGAATGCGTTCGGCCATGAATGTGCTGGCCTGCGGTTTGCATACCTGGTCCCTCTGCCCGCTGATAATGGTGGTCGGCAGGGTGATGGCCGGCAGCAGGTCGATCTGGGACCGGGCATCGGTGCTGACATAATCATTGATGGCGACGTCCTGACGCGTGCGCCGGGCGATGTCGGCGAGAAACCGTGCAATCTCGTCATTCTCCGGGGAAATGCGCTGCCCGAACCGGTCGCAGGTCACCTCGAAGTCCTCCTCAAGGGCCTTTATGGCCTGTGGCGCGCTCGCCGGATCCTGACCATAGGGAAAGCGTTCGTCACTGAGACGTTGCGGAATCGTGTCCACGAGGACCAGCCGCGCGGCCTTGCCCGGATAACGGGTGACGAAGACCTGGCAGAGACAGCCGGCCATCGACCATCCGATCAGCGTCACGTCTTCGAGTTGGAGGCGGTCGATCAGCTCCGACAGATCGTCGCTATGGTCCTCAAAACTGATGTCCGCGGAGGCCGCGCTGGATTTTCCATGACCGCGCAGGTCGGGACAGACACAACGGCGGGTTTGCCGGAACGCCGCAACCTGCTGGAACCAGACCGTGTGGTCCATCATCGCGCCGTGGAGGAACAGCAGGGCCGGCATGTCTCCGCCGGTGTCGGCAACGAAAATCCGTTCGCGGCCGATATCCAGCATAGCGTGTTTCATGGCCATGGCTGTCGCTCCGCCGCAAAGATTGCGATTGTCGCGCGATCAGACCGCTTCGACTTCCTGCACTTCGGGGATGAAATGCCGCAGCAGGTTCTGAATGCCGTGTTTGAGCGTCGCGGTCGAGGACGGGCAGCCGGCGCAGGCGCCCTTCATGTGCAGGAACACGCGGCCGTCGCGATAGCCCCGGAACGTGATATCGCCGCCATCCTGCGCCACCGCCGGGCGAACCCGGGTTTCCAGCAATTCCTTGATGGTCGCGACGATGGATTCGTCCGCCTCGTCGAAAAACTCGGCTTCATCGCCGACGGCCGCCCCGCCCGCCGCCTGGCTCATCACCGGGACACCGGACATGAAATGCTCCATGATGGCGCCCAAAATAGCCGGTTTCAGATGCTGCCACTCGGCGCCGTCCTTGGTGACGGTAATAAAATCATAACCGTAGAAAACACCCGTCACACCGGGAACGGCGAACAGTTTTGCCGCCAGCGGCGAGATGTCCGCGGCTGCGTCCGGATCCCGGAAATCGGCGGTGCCTTCCTCCAGGACAACCCTGCCCGGCAGAAATTTCAGTGTCGCCGGATTGGGCGTCGCTTCGGTTTGTATGAACATCGATCTTTCTCCTGACCGCGACCGCCATGGCCACAGAGCCGATTCACCACCCGGTTACAGCCACCTTCCGGCCAAAATGCGTTCTGCCTTCGGGATCACGTCGTGGCTTTGAAAATAAGGCTCCGGTGCCGCAACTTCAAGCATCGTCCAGACCTCAGCAGAGCGCGTCGATATCTTCGTCGCTCAGCGAAACCGGAATGACCGTTACCGGAATCGGGAAGGCGGCGCCCCGCCCGGCAATCGAGGAGACGAGCGGGCCCGGGCCCTCCTTTGCCGAGCCGGCGGCCAGCACCAGGATGGCGATGTCCTGATCTTCCTCGATCAGCGAGAAGATCTCCTCGACGGTGTTGCCCATGCGAATGGTCGTTTCCGGCTCGATACCGACCCGTTCACGCACATCGGCGGCGAATTTGGCGATCGTGGCGTCGGCCTGTTCCCGGGCCTCGGCCTTCATGATCTCCTCGACTCCGAGCCAATGCTGGAAATCCCCCGGCTCGATGACGAACATCATCAGCAGGACGCCATTGGTCGTGCGGGCGCGGTTCGCAGCGTAGTGAACCGCCCGTTCGCATTCCGGCGTCTCGTCGATAATCACGAGAAATTTGCGCCGATGGCCTTCTTCTCTGGACAGTCGTTTCGATACCATGGGCGGAGTGTGCCATTCGTTCCGGTGCCGGGCAAGCGTTTGTTTTCGCTGCCCCCAGCCGCCGGCAACCGGTTTCAGATCACGCCAGAAGCCCGATGATCGCCCGGACATCCTTCATGGTTTTCTCGGCGATCGCGCCGGCACGCTCGCCGCCATCGGCAAGCACGCCGTCGATATAGGCCGGATCATCGAGCAGGCGGCGCATCTGCACGCTGATCGGCGAAAGCACCGAGACGGCAAGTTCGCTCAGCGCCGGCTTAAAGGCGGAGAACTGGCGCCCGCCGAATTCGGCGATCACCTCTTCTTTGCTGCGATCCGACAGCGCCGCATAGATGCCGACGAGGTTGTCCGCCTCGGGACGTCCGGCGAGGCCTTCCACATCGCCCGGAAGCGGTTCGGGATCGGTTTTCGCCTTGCGGATCTTTTTGGAGATTGTGTCGGCATCATCGGTCAGATTGATGCGCGACAGATCGGAGACGTCGGATTTCGACATTTTCTTGGTGCCGTCGCGCAGGCTCATCACCCGCGGCGCCGGGCCCTCGATCAGCGGCTCGGTCAGCGGGAAATAGCCGTTGACCCGTTCCTCGCCGACCATCATCTCGACGCCGAGGCTGAGTTTGGCGATGCGCGCCGAAAAATCGCTGTTGAATTTCTGGGCGATGTCGCGGGTCAGTTCCAGATGCTGCTTCTGGTCGTCGCCGACCGGAACATGGGTGGCGCGGTAGACGAGAATGTCGGCGGCCATCAGGGACGGATAGGCCAGCAGGCCAAGCGAAGCGTTCTCCCGGTCCTTGCCGGCCTTGTCCTTGAACTGCGTCATGCGGTTCATCCAGCCGATCCGGGCAACGCAATTGAAGATCCAGGCAAGCTCGGCATGCTGCGGCACGCGGCTCTGGTTGAACACGATATGCGCCTTGGGATCGATCCCGGCGGCCAGAAAGGCGGCAGTGATGGCGCGGGTCTGGTCCTCCAGATCCTCATGCACAAGCTGCGCGGTCATGGCGTGCAGGTCGACCACGCAATAGATGCAATTGCGGCTTGCCTGCAGCGCGACGAATTTGCGGATCGCCCCGAGATAGTTTCCCAAATGCAGATTGCCGGTGGGCTGCACACCGGAAAACACGAGCGGACTGAATTCGGACATGGATATTCCTGAAAGGCTTGGAAACGACACGCTCTATGCACGTGGCGGCGGCGGTGATCAAGGAAATTCGAATGGCCGGCGCCCGATCAGCCCGCCGGCTGCAGCAGATCCCATCTGTTGCCGAACGGATCGGTGAACACGGCGACCGACCCGTAGGTCTCGTGACGCGGCTCTTCCAGAAACACCACGCCGGCATCGCGGAACCGCGCATAATCACCGGCGAAGTCATCGGTGAACAGGAAAAACCCGACCCGACCGCCCGTCTGATCGCCGATCCGCGCCCGCTGGCGTTCATTGGCCGGCTCGGCGAGCAGCAGCGCGGCGCCCTCTTTTGCGGCCGTCGGCCTGACGACCAGCCATCGTTTGCCCTCTCCGAGGTCAGTGTCCTCGATCACCTCGAAGCCGAGCGTGCCGACATAGAAGGCTAGGCCGTCATCGTAGTCGGGAACGAGCAGGGTCACGTGTGGAATATGGCGTCGGACCTGATCCATTTCACTTTTCCTTCCGGCGCAAGGCCGCCATCAATTGCCGCCGGTCTATCGCGCCGGTGACGATCGCGAAAGCAAAATAGAAGCCGGCGGCAACAATGATGATCGCCATCATCAGGACAAGGCGCATCACGAACGACCCGTCGAGAAGTTGTGCGCCGAAAACAACCATCGCAACATAGAGAAGCGCTCCCATCAACAGGCTGCCGGCAATGACGAGGCCGACCCGCCGGGCGGTTTCGGCCGACGGACGAAACTGATCGAGACGGTAGAGGGCGACGGCCAGCATCAGCGCATTGATCCAGCCGGCCAGCGACGTGGCGATGGCAACGCCGATGACGCCGATCAGCGGGAACAGGATGAGGCTGCCGGCAATGTTGACGGCCGCATTGGCGGCGGCGAACCACATGGGCGAACGCATGTCCTCGCGGGCATAGAATGACGGCGTCAGGATCTTGATGAGCACGAAGGCCGGCAGACCGACCGCGAACCCGCCGAGCACCGCAGCCGTGATGTCGGTCGTTTCCCGGACGAACGCACCGCGCTCGAACAGCAGGGCGACGATCGGGGCGGGAATGACCAGCAGCGCGATGGCCGCCGGGACGGTCAGGCCGAGCCCGAATTCAAGGCTGCGGTTCTGCAGATCGACAACGGAGGACCGGTCATCCGCCTTGAGCGCCCGTGCCAGTTCGGGCAGCAGGACCACACCGATGGCAATGCCGATCACGCCGAGCGGCAACTGGTTGATGCGGTCGGCGTAATTGATGATGGCGATGGCGCCATTGTCGCCCGACACGATGATCTGGCCGACCAGCAGGTTGAGCTGGGTGATGCCACCGGTGATGGCGGCCGGCAGGGCGAGCCAGAGCAGGCGGCGCACGGGCGGCGAAATCCTCGGCATGCCGATGCGGATCCGGAATCCGGTCCGGTGCACGCCGTAGATCAGCAGCCCGAGCTGCAGTGCGCCGGAGATGGTGACACCGATGGCCATGGCGACGCCGATCTGCTCCGCATCGGCGCCCTGGACCGCAACAACAGCCAGGACGATGACGAGCACGACATTGAGCAGCACCGGGCTGAGCGCGGCAAGAAAATAATGCCGGTAGGAATTGAGAATCCCGGAGAGCATCGCGACCAGCGACATGGCCGCAAGATAGGGGAACATGATCCGCGCTAGTTGCACGGTCAGGTCGAACTTGTCGGGTATCTCGATGAATTTCGGCGCGATGATGGTGGCAACCAGCGGCCCCATGAAAATCATCGCTACTGCGGAAAGGGCGATCAGGATCACCAGCAGCACCGACAGGACCTGGCGGGCGAAGATCTGCGCGGCCTGCGGCCCGCCGCCCTCCAGTTCCTTGGCAAAGAGCGGAATGAATGCCGAATTGAACGCGCCCTCGGCAAACAGGCGCCGGAACAGATTGGGAAAGCGGAATGCCGCATAGAAGGCGTCAGCCACCGGTCCGGCGCCGAGCAGCGATGCGATCATCGCTTCGCGGACAAAACCCAGAACCCGGCTCGCCATGGTCGCAACCCCGACACTGGCGAATTTTTTGAACAGGCTCATTTCTGCCCGATCCGCTTGCGCGCCGCCGGCCGGGACGGTGCGATGATGCCCGACGGCATGTTGTGGCGGACGTCGTCACGGACGTCTGCCATCACCGCCTTCAACCGCTCGATGATGTTGCCGTGGCGGTTTTCATTGGTGATCTTGTGGCCGAACAGGTCGGTCACATAGAAGGTGTCGATGACCTTCTCACCGAACGTCGTGATGTGGGCCGAAGCGATGTCGAGCGAGAGGTCGGACAGGACGGCCGTGATATCGGACAGCAGGCCGGTGCGGTCGAGGCCCTCCAATTCGATCACCGTAAACCGGTTGGACAGGCTGTTGTTGATGCTGACCCGTGGCTTGACGCTGAACGGCCTCACCTTGCGGCGGTGTTTCGTCCGGTGGGCGATCACCTCCGGCAGATGTTTACGGCCGGCCAGCACATCCTCGATCATCGCGCCGATCCGTCCGGCGCGGCGCAATTCATCATCATCATCATCGAATTCCCGGTTGATCATGATGGTGTCGAGGGCGCGTCCGTCGGTCGTGGTGAACACCTGCGCATCGGCGATGTTGGCGCCGGCGGCAGCGCAGGCGCCGGCGACCACGGTCAGCAGTCGCGGGTGATCGGGCGCCAGGACTGTGATTTCGGTAATGGCATGAAAGGAGTGGGTCCGCACGGCCGTGGCCAGCGGTTTTCCGGTCTCCTTCGCCTCGCGGATAAATTCGGCATGGCGGATCTGGTCCTCCAGCCGGACCGTCAGAAGATAAGGCTGGTAATGCAGTTTGAGATAGGATTTGCGATCCTTTTCCGGCCAGTCCGCCAGCGCCTGTGCCAATTGCTGCTTTGCTTCGCGCGCCCGCACCTTGTTGGTGGCCGCAGAGAACCCGCCCGACAGCATCAATTCGGTTTCGCCGTAGAGCGTGCGCAGCAACTGGCCCTTCCAGCCGTTCCACACGCCGGGACCGACCGCCCGGATGTCGCAGATGGTCAGCACCAGCAGCAGGCGCAGCCGGTCGAGCGACTGGACGGTTTCGGCAAAATCCTCGATGGTCTTGCGGTCATGCAGGTCGCGCGACTGGGCGATCATCGACATGGTCAGGTGCTCGCGCACCAGCCAGGACACGAGTTGCGCCCGGTCTTCGCTGAAGCCGAAGCGCCGGGACAATTTGAGGGCGACCGCGGCCCCGGCGACGGAGTGATCCTGCGGCCGTCCCTTGGCGATGTCATGCAGCAGTATCGCCACATACAGCACTTCGCGCTGATCGATCTCCGGCAAAATGCTGGCCGTCAGCGGATGCGCTTCATCCTCCATGCCCTGCTCGATCCGCGACATGATCTCGACGGCGCGCAGCAGATGTTCGTCGACCGTATAGTGGTGATACATGTTGAACTGCATCATCGACACGATCTTGCCGAACTCGGGAATGAACCGGCCGAGAACGCCGGCTTCGTTCATCCGGCGCAGGATGAAACCGGGGCGCTTCTTGGAGGTCAGGACCGAGAGGAACAACCGGTTCGCCTCCTCATCCTCGCGGATCGCCGCATTGATCAGGCCAAGCGAGCGGCTGGCGAGCCGCAGCGCGTCCGGATGGAACGCCAGTCCGTGGATATCGGCCAGATGAAACAGGCGAACGAGGTTGACGGGATCGCGCTTGAACACCTCGTCATCGGCGATCGTGATGCGGCCCTGGTCCTGCAGAAAATCCAGCGTACCGGGGATTTTGCGGCGGCGATTGGCAAACCGGCGAAACACCCGGGAAAAGCCCGGCGCGACCTTGGCCTGTTCATCCTCCAGCGCGGCGCACAGGATGCGGGTCAGATCGCCGACATCCTTAGCGACGAGGAAATAGTGTTTCATGAAGCGCTCGACCGCCGAGAGGCCCGGATGGTCGTGATATCCGAGATCGGCGGCAATCTCGCCCTGGATGTCGAAGGACAGGCGTTCCTCGGCCTTGCCGGTCAGGAAGTGCATGTGACAGCGCACCGCCCACAGGAAGTCCTCAGACTTGCGGAACATCTGCGCCTCGCGCCGCGACAGAACTCCGCGTTTCACCAGTTCGCCCGATGAATTGACCCGGTAATAATATTTGGCGATCCAGAACAGGGTCTGCAGGTCGCGCAGGCCGCCCTTGCCTTCCTTGACATTGGGTTCGACGAGATAGCGTGTGTCGCCGGCCTTGCGATGGCGCACGTCGCGCTCGGCAAGCTTGGCGGCGATGAATTCCCTGGCCGAATTGCGGACCACCTCCGCCTCGAACCGCTTTTCCATTTCGTTGAACAGCGGCTCGGCGCCGCAGATCAGCCGGGCATCCAATATGGCGGTGCAGATCGTCGTATCGCTGCGCGACAGGCGAATGCACTCATCGATGTTGCGGGTCGCGTGGCCGACCTTGAGCCCCATGTCCCACAGCATGTAAAGCATGTATTCCACCACCTGCTCGGTCCACGGCGTCTGCTTGTAGGGCAGGATGAACAGCAGGTCGACGTCTGAGCCGGGCGCCAGCGCGCCGCGCCCATAGCCTCCGACGGCGACCACGGCGATATGTTCGGAGGTCGACGGGTTTTCGACCGGATAGACGTGACTGACCGCAAATCCATGGATCGCCCGGACGATCGCATCCTGAAGCGCCGACAGGCGCTGGACACAGAGCAGCCCGCTGCCGTCGTCCAGCAGCATTTTGCGGATTTGCTCGCGGCCGTCCTTCATCGTCTGTTTCATCAGGGAAAAGACCGCATTGCGGGCGGCAGGCGACGCGCAATCGCCCTGTTCGCCCACGATGGCATCAAGGCTCTGCCGCAGGGCCTCGCTGTCGAGTATCCGGTTGAAATGCAGGTGTTTTGACGCCATGCGGTCTCAGGTCTTCGGTCCGTCCGGTTGCAGAACGGCCTTGCTGTAGCCTGTTTTCGGCGAAAGAACCACACCGGCGGGACGCTGCATCGGCGGTTTTGCCGCACGAAAAACGCGTCGCCGCGCTTTTCCCGGGCAATCGACTTGCCCGCCGGGCCGGGACCCGCATAAAACGCCTGTAACGCAACGGAGAAGCCGCCTGATGATCACTGTACTCGGATCGGTCAATATGGACCTGATCGCAACCGTCGAACGCCTGCCGACATCCGGCGAAACGGTGGGCGGACGGAGTTTCGCCACCGCCGCAGGCGGCAAGGGCGCCAATCAGGCACTGGCCGCGCGGCGCGGCGGCGCGGCGGTGCGGTTTCACGGCGCGGTGGGCACCGACCATTTTGCCGAACCGGCGCTGGCGCTTCTCAAGCAGGCCGGTGCCGACCTGTCGGCCGTGCGGACGGTTGACGGCGCGACCGGAACGGCGCTGATCATGGTCGACGCCCATGGCGAGAACATTATTGCCGTGGTGCCGGGAGCCAACGGCGCGGTGCACGCGGATGACGGCGCCAACGCCGTCTCCGGCATGGCCGCCGGCGATCATTTGCTGCTGCAACTGGAAATACCCTCCATCGCCATCGAAGCCGCCCTGAAAGCGGCGCGCGCGGCCGGTGTCGTTTCGGTGATCAATATCGCACCGCTGACCGACGACGCGACGGCCCTGGCGACGATGGCCGATATCGTTGTGGCCAACGAGACCGAGTTCGAATTGCTGGCCGGGCAATCCCACAGCGACCATCTGGAGCGCCAACACGAACTCATGCGGCTGCATGGCGAGACCAAGCAGACGCTGATCGTGACGCTGGGCGCTGATGGCGTGATCGCGGCGCGCGACGGCAATCTCATCACCGCCCAGGGGCTGGTCATCGAGCCAGTCGACACGGTCGGCGCGGGCGACACGTTTTGCGGCTATCTGGCGGCCGGGCTGGACGCCGGGCTCGCCTTCGAGACAGCGCTGCAAAGGGCTGCCGTGGCCGGAAGCCTCGCCTGTCTGACGCCCGGCGCGCAGCCGTCCATACCCACCGCGGAGGCTGTCGACCGGGCGATGTGAGCAGGCGGAACGGCGTCGGCGTCAGGGCATGGATCGCGGAGCCAGCGTCGGCTCGTCCGGCCGGAACAGGGCGGCGCCGATGAGCGTGACCGCAAGATAGACAAGGGCGGTGCTCATGTAAAAGCTCGTTGCGCCCAATAACTCGGTTGTGCCGCCAGCTATCACCGGCGCGAAAACGGAAGCCACCGCATAGACCAGTGCAAAGGCCGCTGTGGCGGCGGTCAGCGCCCCATCGCTAAACCGGTCGCCGATCAATGCAAGGCCAGCGGTGTAGAGCCCGTAATTGGCACCGCCCCAGACCAGCATCAGTGCGGCGACCGGCCAGAAACCGTGCGTTCCGACCATGGCAATCATCACGGTGCAGCCGAGCGACGCCGCTCCGCAGCCAAGCACGCTCCGCCGGCGGCCATAATGGTCCAGCGCAGTGCCCACCAGCGGCTGTCCGACCAGCAGGCCGATATGGAAGATCGTCACGAACAGCGCGCCCTGTTCGACCGTGTAGCCATGGCCAAGCGCGATGACCGGCAGCAGACTGATCACCACTGCGTCCACCGACGCACCGATGAAGACAAAGCCAAAGGCAAACGGGAAGCCGAGGATCGAGGGAAGCATTTGCCGCGCCGCCGTCGGCTGCACAGCCCCGTCCACCGAAACACGCGCTTTCGACAGCGGCAGCAGTGCAAAGACAGTGATCACGGCGCAGCCCAGCAGGATCAGCATCGGCGTGTCGGGCGTCGCCGCAACGACCGCCGGACCGAGAACAAAGCCGACCGCGACGGCCGCACTGTATATTCCCATCACACGTCCGCGCCGCACCGGATCGGCGAAGATGTTCAGCGCCGTCTCGGCAACGACGAACAACAGATTCGCCCCGAAACCCAGCGCCATCCGCGCAGCGAAGACCAGCCAGAACTCGCGGGTCAGCGCCAGTGCGACCAGCGAAGCGACCATCACGCCGACCCCGATCAAAGCCGCGGTGCCGGCCCCGAAACGCCGGGCGACCGGCGGCATCAAAATCACACCGGCAATCAAACCCAGGCCTGTAGCGGCCGCATTGAGCCCATTGCTTGCGCCGGATACCTGGTCCGACAGCACGACGCCGAGCAGCGGATAGGTGGTGCCCATCGCCAACCCATAGATGAGGACGCCCGTGATCAACGCCGCGATCACCGTGCCGGCCTGTATCTCCGAATGGCCCATCGCCGTGCCTCCGCTTCATGGTCTGTTCTAAGAGAAAATCAAACTGGGTCTCAAACGATCCTTTCTTGCTTTAGCGAACGTTTTTGTTATGCTCAGCCATGCGCAAACTGCCCAATCTCAATGCCGTCCGCGCCTTCGAAGCAGCCGCCCGCCACGGCAGCTTTGCCCGCGCTGCCGACGAATTGGGCGTCAGCCACGCTGCAATCAGCCGCCATGTGCGCAATCTGGAAATCGAGCTTGGAGCCGCGCTGTTCGAGCGCCATGCTCGCCATGTCGTCCTGACCGGCGAAGGCACCCTGTTCGCCCGCACCTCCGCCGAGTCCCTGGCCGGACTGGAACTCGGCCTCGGGCGCCTGCGGCGCGGCAGTGCCCGTGGCACCGTGGTGCTCGACGTTGAATCCGATCTCGCGGTGCGCTGGCTGATGCCACGCCTTTCGCCTGACCTGCTGAACACGCTCCGGCTCGATCTTGACATACGTTGCCGGCCGGACCCGCCGCGCACCATGCTCGGAGACGTCGACCTGGTGCTGACATGGGGGCCGGTTTCCCTGGCCGGCTTTCGGACCGAACCGTTCCTCAAGCTCGAGGCGTTCCCGGTCGCCGCGCCGTCACTCGTCGAAAGCGGGCCCGCCCCGACAACGCCCGGTTTCTTCACGGCACACCGGCTGATCCATGAGCGCGGGCTCTTTTGGTGGCGCACCTATTGCGACGCGCTCGGCACAACGCTTGAGGACGCGGCCGGCCATTTGTTCTTCAACCGTACCCATCTGTGCATCGACGCAGCGGTGCGAGGCCTCGGCATCGCCATCGGCGACCAGGTCTGCTGCGGCGATCATCTCGAGACCGGCCGGCTGGCGCGCCTGCCCGGTCCGGCGCTGCCGGGCCGCGAGCACTATTGCCTGCTGACACCTGATACGGCACGCGTGCCGCGGCCGGTCCGCCGCATGCGCGACTGGCTGCTGGCATGCGCGCAAGACGGCTCTTTCGCACAAATCGACTGACCTTGCGACGAGACAGCTTTCAACATTCAATGGACACGAAGTGATGCTTGCGCTGCACAATGGCCGGGCTGGCATCTTGAATGGGACGTCACAGACGCGCCAGGTGATCGATCAGAAGCCGGAAGAACCCGTCGGCATCGACATCGCCGATGACCAGGGCGTTGTGCGGCCTATCCGTCACCTGCCACCAGTCGATCACCGTCATGCCCTCGGTGAGCGGCGAGGCGGTTTCGATCTCGACATTGCAGTAACGGCCTGAAAAAAGGTCGGGTTTCAGCAGCCAGGCAATCACTGTCGGATCGTGCAGCGGGCCGCCATCCGTGCCGTATTTCTCCTCGTCAAAGCGTTCGAAGAACTCCAGCATGTCCGCCACGGCCGTGGCCACCGGCGTGCCGATTCCCGCAATCGCGGCGACCCGTTCCTTTGTCGTCAGCACCTTGTGGGTGACGTCCAGCGGCATCATGACGATCGGGATGCCGGAGGCGAACACCGCAGCGGCGGCGTCCGGGTCGACATAGATGTTGAACTCGGCCGCTGGCGTCGTATTGCCACCCTCGAAACAGCCGCCGCCCATCATGACGATCTGCTTGGTTCGTTCGGCGATTTCCGGTGCCTGCTGCAGCGCCAGACCGATATTGGTTAGCGGCCCGAGCGTGCAAAGGGTGACGTCTCCGGGCGGCTCGCGCAGGATAGTATCGACGATGAAATCGACACCGTGCTGGGGCCGCAGCGGCATTTCGGGGTCCGGCAGGACAGGTCCGTCCAGTCCGGATTTTCCATGCACATATTCGGCTGTAATCAGCGGTTTGCTCATCGGCGCCTTGGCACCGGCATAGACTTTGACATCTGGCCTTTGCGCCAGTTCGCAGACGATGCGGACATTCTTCTGCGTCAGCGGCAGGGGCACGTTGCCGGCAACGGCGGTAATGCCGAGAATATCGAGCGCATCGCTCGCCAGGGCCAGCAGGATGGCCACCGCGTCATCCTGCCCGGGATCGGTGTCGATGATGATCTTGGTCGGTTCTTCGGCAGGGCCGGTCATGCAGTTCTCCGGGCGGCTGGCGGGCGCTTTGTCTTGGGCCGCCCATTCAAATCAGATCGCCCCTTGCAGCGTATTCGCAACGGGCGCCGGTTTCAAATCCGCCGTAAGGCCGTTGACGTTCGAAACTTGCGAATCGATTTCCACACACCATATTAAGGGCCATGCGGGCGCTGTTGTCAGGCCCACCAAATTGTCGCTTGAAAACAAGGACAGGATGAACCATGTCTCGTATGACGCCTTTTTCGAGCCCGCTTCTGCTTGGCTTCGATGCCATGGAAAAGACCCTTGAGCGCATCGCCAAGGGCAGCGACGGCTACCCGCCCTACAATATCGAGCGCATCACATCGGACGGCACCGAGAAACTGCGCATCACGCTTGCCGTGGCGGGGTTTTCGCAGGCCGATCTCGATATCACCGTTCAGGAAGGCCAGTTGACCATCCGCGGGCGGCAGACCGACGCCGAAGAACGCGATTATCTGCATCGCGGCATTGCCGCACGGCAGTTTCAGCGCAGTTTCATGCTGGCCGACGGCATGCGCGTTTTGGGCGCTGATCTGAAAAACGGCATGCTCGCCATCGATCTGGTAAAGCCCCAACCGCAGCTGGAGGCAAAGAAAATCGATATTTCGGTGCATGAGTAACGGAACGATTAGAGATTTGGTGATTTGATGGCGGGGCACCACACCACCTCGAAGGAGGATGAAAACATGGAAGACAACCGGATACATGTCAGCAAGGACGCCCTGGCCGATCTGGGTGCGGGCAAGATCGCCTATGTTCGCAAAATCACCTCCGACGAGGTGACGGAACGTTTCCCGGGCGCACCGAAGATCCAGTCCGGCATCGATCTGTGGGCGTTGTTCGACGCCGACGGCACGCCGATCCTGTTGAGCGACGATCCGTCAGCCGCCTACGGCAAGGCTGTCGAAGACGAATTGCGCACCGTCAGCATTCACTGAGATTGCGGGATAGCCAGCCTCAGGCCGCGTTCGAAGCGGGCGTGTCGGTCAAAAACGCATAGATGGCGGAGGCCGAATCGGTCTGCCGCAGCTTCATCACCATGTCGCCGTCGCGCAGCACGCGGGCGATACGCGACAGCGCCTTGAGATGGTCGGCGCCCGAGCCTTCCGGCGCCAGCAGCAGGAACACAAGGTCCACGGGCTGGTCGTCCAGCGCCTCGAAATCCACCGGCGCGTCGAGCCGCGCAAACACACCGACAATATGGTTGATTGAATTCAGCTTGCCATGGGGAATGGCGATGCCGTTGCCGACGCCGGTCGAGCCGAGACGCTCGCGCTGCAAAATGACGTCGAAAATCTCGCGTTCGGACAGGCCGGTCACATGGGCAGCCTTTCCGGAAAGTTCCTGAAGAAGCTGCTTTTTCGAATTCACCTTGAGCGCCGGGAGCACTGCGTCCTGCACGATCAAATCCGCAAGTGACATCACAAAATCCCCAAATGTCGTTCGTCTGTTCCTCGCGCCGCGTGACGGCCCGATTGAAAATACCGGTCTTCAGTTCTTGATATCGGCGGTGTCGATCCACCCGATATTGCCGTCGGCGCGGCGATAGACAACATTGACCTCGTTATTGCCGGCATTGCGAAACACGAGAACCGGATTGTCGGTCATGTCGAGTGCCATGACGGCGCCGGCAACGGTCATGGTTCTGACAATCTTGGAGGATTCGGCGACAATGGCCGGCGCATAATCCTCCGGCACCTCTTCTTCCACATCAGGGACCGAATCCATCACCCGATACGCCACTTCCGCACCGTTCGCATGGCTGCCGGCATGATGGTCCTTGAGCCGGCGCTTGTAGCGGCGCAGCCGCTTTTCGACCCTTTCGGCCGCCGCGTCGAAGCTGGCCTGCGGATCCTGAGCCTCTCCCGTCGCCTGCAGCGACGCACCGGTGTCGAGATGAACAAGGCAATCCGTGGCAAAGCGGGACCCGGATTTCTCGACCGTCACCTGGCCGGAATATCCGCCGTCAAAATATTTTGTCACTGCATCGCCAATTCGATCTTCTATGCGCGTTCGGAATGTCGTCCCTATTTCCATGTGTTTTCCCGATACGCGCACACTCATTGTACAACCCTTCCAGCCTGATCTGGAGCGACTGAAGGCCAAATCATCAAATTCAACCTCTATTGCTCCAATTATGTCAGTTTATGCGAGTCTGCCACACCATCCAAGCAGAATGGCGTTCAAATTTACGCTTCCGTGCCGCGGCTGTGCAAAACGTTCCAACCCGCCGCCGAGCGAACCGCCGGGCTTTACGGCGTCGCGACGGCAATGTCAACGCGCGATGCCGATAAACGCCGGCGCGGCGCGGAGCAGGTTGCGGCCGGATCCGGTCATCCGATTGGGGAAAACCGGCACAGGGTCAGTACCCTCTAAAGGCCGGCCCGGTTCAGGGCGGTTTTCTCCCGGCGCCTCTGGACCGATGAGGCGATATTCATCGACTCGCGGTATTTCGCCACCGTGCGGCGCGCAATGTCGATCCCGTCCTTTTTGAGGATGCCGACGATCACGTCGTCGGACAGGACATTGCCGGGCTCCTCATCGGCGATCAACTGGCGGATGCGGTGGCGCACCGCCTCCGAGGAGTGCCCGGCACCGCCATCGGCGGCCGCGATCTCGGCAGTGAAAAAGAACTTCAGCTCGAAGATTCCGCGTGGCGTCAGCATATATTTGTTCGACGTGACGCGGCTGACGGTCGATTCGTGCATGTCAATGGCATCGGCGACCGATTTCAGGGTCATGGGACGCAGATGTTCAACGCCGCGGTCGAGAAAATCGGCCTGCCGCAGGACGATTTCGCCGGCGACCTTCATGATCGTCCTCGCCCGCTGATCGAGGCTGCGCGTCAGCCAGTTGGCATCCCGCATGCATTCATTGAGATAATCCCGGTCCTTGGCGCTGATGCCGCGCTGCGTCGAGACTTCCAGATAATAGGACTGATCGACCAGCACCCGCGGCAGGGTGTCGCCATTGAGCTCCACGGACCAGCCGCCTTCGGGCGCGGCCCGGACATTGACATCGGCGACGATGGCCTGGATGTCGGCGCTGTCGAAACGGTTGCCGGGCTTGGGGTCCAGCATTCTGATTTCCGCCATCATATCAAGAAGATCGGCTTCCTCGACGCCGCAGATCCGGCGCAGGGATTTGAAATCCCGGCGCGCCAGCAGTTCGAGATTGCCGATCAGCGCCTGCATCGCTGGATCGAAGCGGTCCTTTCGCCGCAGCTGGATTGCCAGGCACTCCGATAGGTCTCGCGCAAACAGCCCGGGCGGCTCGAAGTCGTGCAGGGTGTTCAGGATAGCTTCCACCGTGCCGGTATCGACATTCAAACGGGCGGCAGTTTCGGCGAGATCGGCCTGCAGATAGCCGGCTTCGTCCAGATGGTCGGCGAGATCGGCGGCGATCAGGCGCGCCGGATTGTCGGCGAAAGCAAAAACAATCTGTTCGGCGACATGGTCGCGCATCGTATCGGATCTGGCGGCAAAACCGTCAAGATCGCGATAGGTGTCGCCCGACAGCGACGCGGCGCCGGGCATCGATTTCCACTGGGCGGCAAGTTCCGGCGAATCCGGCGGCACGACGCCGCTGTCCTCCGGAAACACATCCTCCTGCGGCGTGTCGAGCCGCGCCGAGATCTCCCCGCCGCTGTGATCGAGCTCGTCTCGGAACCAGTCGCCGTCACCGGAATTGGCTTCATCACCGGCATCGGCGGACACGCCATTCGGGGTGTCTTCTGCTGGCCCGTCGGCCAGCACCTCGTCCCCGGACGCCGTATCGTGGCGCAGGAGCGGGTTTTTTTCCACTTCCTGCTCGATATATTGCAGCAATTCGGCGTGGGTCAGCTGCAGCAGCCGGATCGACTGCATCAATTGCGGTGTCATCACCACGGACTGGTTCTGCCGCATATGCAACTGTGCCGACAACGCCATGATCTCGAAACCGCTCCTGCCAGACACAGGTTGGAAAACACAAAAACAACGCCCCCACGGGCGCGGACTGGCCCAAAAATTGCTTTTTCAGTCCTAATGTCAAGTTAAAGCGCCGAATTCGGCTGTGCCGGTACCGATCCCGAAGGCCGGCAAAATCCCGTCTGACGGCCCGATGGCAGCGTCGTCAGGTGCTCACAAGGTGAAACCTTCACCCAGATACAGGCGCCGGACATCGGCATTGGCGACGATGTCGGAGGGCTGGCCGTGGGTCAGCACCTTGCCGGCGTGGATAATATAGGCGCGATCGATCAGGCCGAGCGTCTCGCGCACATTATGATCGGTGATCAGCACACCGATGCCGCGTTTGGTCAGATGCCGCACCAGCGCCTGAATGTCGGAAACGGCAATCGGATCGACGCCGGCAAAGGGCTCGTCGAGCAGCATGAAGGTCGGATCGGAAGCCAGCGACCGGGCGATCTCAAGGCGGCGCCTCTCACCGCCCGAAAGCGATATGGATGGTGCCTTGCGCAAATGTCCGATGGTGAATTCGTCGAGCAGTTCCTCGAGCTTTCGCTCCCGTTCGGCGCGGTTGCGCTCGACAATCTCCAGCACGGCGCGAATGTTGTTTTCAACGCTCAAGCCCCGAAAGATCGACGCTTCCTGCGGCAGGTAGCCGACGCCAAGGCGGGCGCGGCGATACATCGGCATCTTGGTGACGTCATTGCCGTCAATCAGAATCCGGCCTTCATCCACCGGCACCAGCCCGGTGATCATGTAGAAGCAGGTCGTCTTGCCGGCGCCGTTGGGGCCGAGCAGGCCGACAGCCTCGCCGCGCCGCACACCGAGCGAGACACCGTTAACCACACGGCGCGATTTATAGGTCTTGGTGAGGTTGCGGGCGATCAGAGTGCCGTCGAAACGGTCGGGATCAGCCTGGTTTTCCGGCTCGTTTTGCGAAATGACCGGGCTGTCCGCCATATTTGTTCTGTCTCCGAAACGCCCTGAAACCGGTTCACCACAGGCTGGGCTGTGGTGAACCGCAAGTCCTACTTTTTGGACTTCGGGTCAAGTTGAATACGCACGCGGCCGCCGCAACTGTCCAGTCTGGCCTCCCCGGATTGCATGTAGACGGTCAGTTTGCAGCCGACAAAGACATTGCTGCCGTCGGTCAGCACCACCTGGTCGCCTGTCAGGACAACCGTATCGGTCTTCATGTTGAAGACGCCGTCATCGGCCGTGGCTTCCTGCTCCTCGGTCTTGATATAGACCTTGCCGCCTACGAGAATGCGGTCGATCTCAGAGGTTCCTGCGGATACCGAGCCGCCATCCTTGGCGTAATACACCGTCATATTGCCCGATTGCATCGTGGTCTTGCCCTGAACCACTTTGACATTGCCGGTGAAGACAGCCTTGCCCTCCTCGTCCTTGACGCTGAGCTTGTCGCTTTCGATCTGAATGGGCTCGTCACCGGAAAGGGCAAGCCCGGTCATGCGGCTGGAGGTCGTCTGCTGGGCCCAGGATGGCGCAGCCAGTGCGGTCGCCAGGAGGACGGGTCCGGCAATCGCGGACAGGCCGAGCTTTCGCCAGAATTGCGAGATCATCGGACGGTTTCCTTCCTATTCATCATCACGCGAGGCGTCCGCGGGCTGGCGTATGGCGCCCGGATTGAGCGTCATGTTCACATCGTGCTCGAATATGATTTCGGCGCCGTTGTCGATCATGTGCAGCGATTCGGCAACGATCCTGCCCTGCCTGGTTTCGATGTTGACCGGTTTTTCGGTCTTCAGCCATCCCGCATCGATATCGATATTGGCATCCATCAGACGCGCCGTCATGCCGCTTTCGGTGGTGACGGTGAAGGGCTGGTCGAGGACCAGGAAGTCCTCGTCGCGGTTGTAGATCCCACTCAGCGCATCAAGCAGCGCGGTCTCGGTGCCGGTCATCGGGAAATCGGCAACAATGTCTTCGAGCCTGATGACCGAGGGCACGGACAGGTCCTGAACGGCGCGGGCGGCCGTCACCGAATAGCTGCTCGATTCCCCGACCGGGCCGGTCATCACCGGGTTGTTCATGATCAGCTTGCCGCCGGAAATCACCGTGTCGCCAATCGAGGCCCCTTCGGGCAGCGCCCTTGAAATCATGGTCGAGCCGACAAAGGCGACGACCGCAATGACGGCGGCAACTGGAAAGGCCAGTTTCAGCATCCAGACCCATCGTGAATGCCGCACCGCCCGGGCGTAGTCGCTCCTGGCCACGGCACGGCCCGCCGGATATTTACGTTTTCGCGCCATCAGACCCCGTTGTCGCCCTGTCCCGTCGCGAAACGAGACCGAATTGCCTCATCCGGCTGTTCATTGTCGTCTCCCGCCATCACGTGGTCCAAGCCAATCTCACATCACCCCATCGGCTGCAAGTGCTAACGATTTGTTTCAGAGCGTCTTCGAAACTTACCATAGCGCATGCAGGCCTTACAGGCGCAATATGGCGTTTTATGTGCAGATTGCGGCAGACGGCGAGTATTTTCTCGCGGCGGCAAATTGTCGTTAGGCAGGCGGGCGGCGATCTGGTAATTTCCGTCCAGCGATTTTCATTTTCCGGAACCATCCCATGGATCAAAACGGCATAGCAGACCGGCGCCGCCTGCGTCGAAAACTGACCTTCTGGCGCGCCGCGGCGTTCCTGATCATCCTGCTTGCGGTCGCCGGCATTGTCGCCAACACCAGCGGCCAGGATCCGCTGAGCGGCAAGTCCTCTGCCCATGTCGCGCGCGTCACGATCTCGGGCGTGATCGTAGACAATGGGGAACTGCTGCAGCGGCTCGAGGAGATCCGCAAAAGCGATCGGGTCAAGGCGCTGATCGTTCGGCTCGAATCGCCCGGCGGCACCTCCTATGGCGGCGAGACCCTTTACCGGGCGGTTCGCCGGGTGGCGGCGGAAAAACCGACGGTGGCCGAAGTGCGGACAATGGCGGCATCGGCCGCCTATATGGTCGCCTGCGGCGCCGACCACATTGTCGCCGGCGACACTTCGCTCGTCGGCTCGATCGGTGTCCTTTTTCAATATGCGCAGGTCTCTGCCCTGCTGGAAAAAATCGGTGTCTCGATCGAAGAGATCAAATCTGCTCCGCTGAAGGCGGAACCATCGCCGTTCCACGCCGCCAGCGACGAGGCCAAGGCGATGATCCGCTCCATGGTCAGCGACACCTATGGGTGGTTCGTCGATCTTGTCGCGGATCGCCGTGGATTGTCGCGCAGCGACGCCCTGGCGCTGGCCGACGGCAGCGTCTTCACCGGCCGGCAGGCCGCCGGCAACGGCCTGGTGGACGAAATCGGCGGCGAGACAGAGATTCGGGCGTATCTGACCACAAAAGGCATCGACGAATCGCTCAACATCGTCGACTGGGAACGACGCCGGTCCAACAGCGAATTGCTGTTCGGCGAGGCCATGGTCCGCCTGATCGGCGCCTTCGAAGACAGCGCATTTCCGTTCGCACGGGAACTGCGCGGCCTGGCGGATCGCAAGTTGTTCCTTGACGGCCTTGTTTCCGTTTGGCAATTTGGCCCAGCCGATCAATAGAGCGGATGAGGGGAACAGCCGTGATCAAGTCAGAGTTGATTCATTTGATTGCTGCCCGCAATCCGCATCTGTACCATCGCGACGTCGAAAATATCGTCAATGCGATCCTTGACGAGATCACCGAGGCCCTGGCCAATGGCAACCGGGTCGAACTGCGCGGCTTCGGCGCTTTTTCGGTCAAGAACCGACCCTCGCGCTCCGGCCGCAATCCACGAACCGGAGAATCGGTTTTCGTCGAGGAAAAATGGGTGCCTTTCTTCAAGACCGGCAAGGAATTGCGCGAACGGCTCAATCCCGGAAACAACGTCTGACGGCACTGAGCATCGGCACAAACGCCGGCACCCGTTGCATGCACACATCACTGGCTCGAATCACTGGAATCAGGCGTCCGCCAATGTTATTCGTGGCGTGAATGAACTGGTTCGGATGTCATGACAAGAAAGCTCATCAATATTCTCATCCTCGCCCCCGTCGCGATCGTGCTGATCGTGCTTTCGGTCGCCAATCGCGACACGGTGACGCTAGCGCTCAATCCGTTTGATCCGTCCGACACGCTGCTTTCGCTCAGCGCGCCCTTCTTCGTCTTCCTGTTCGCCGCCGTGATGCTGGGCATGATCATCGGCTCGCTGGCGACATGGTTCAAACAAGGAAAATACAGGAAAAAGGCGCGGGTCGAAGCCCGGGAAGCGGTGAAATGGCACACGGAAGCCGACAAGCAACGCGAACGGGCTGAAACGATGACCGGCCAGAACACGCTTCCGTCGGCATAGAGCGAATTGCAGGTCATTTCCGCACAACAGGTCGACCGGTTGCTCGATTATCCGGGTCTGGCGACCGCCCTATCTAAGGCGTTTTGCGACGGCGTCACGGCGCCGCTGCGCCATCACCACACGATCGCGCGGCCGGACGGAGCCGACAGCGGCATGCTGCTGATGCCGGCCTGGACGGATTTCGGTGGGCGCGGCCATTCCGACGGCGGCTTCATCGGGGTCAAGATCGCCACGGTCAGCCCGGACAACAACCGGTCGGGCAAACCGGCCGTGATGGCGACCTATCTGCTGGCCGACGGCAAGACCGGCGAACCGCTGGCGCTGATCGACGGACAGGCGCTGACCCTTTGGCGCACAGCAACCGCATCGGCGCTGGCCGGCCGCTATCTGGCGCCCGGCGGCGCTTCGACCATGACGATGATCGGTGCCGGAAAGCTGGCGCCGCACCTCATTCGGGCGCATGCTGCGATGCACCCGATCAAAACCGTCTATCTGTGGAACAGGACGCCGGAAGGCGCAGAACGGCTGGCCGCGGAACTCGAGGGGGATACCCTGGAGGCCGTCGTCGCCCGGGATCGCGCGACGGCCATTGCCCGGTCGGATATCGTATCGGCGGCGACGATCTCGTCCGATCCGCTGATCGAGGGCGCCTGGCTGAAACCCGGAACCCACGTCGATCTGGTCGGCGCCTATACGCCGGATATGCGCGAAAGCGATGATGAGGCCGTGCGCCGAGCGACGCTTTTCGTCGACACGTTCGACGGCGCTCTGAAAGAGGGCGGCGACCTCGTGCAGCCGCTTCAAAACGGCCTTATTGCGCGGACCGATATCGCCGCCGATCTTGCCATGCTGTGTCGCGGGGATCACCCGGGACGCAGCCGCGAAGACGAGATCACGCTGTTCAAATCGACCGGCGCCGCGCTTGAGGATTTCGCCGCGGGCTGCCTGGTGTGGACCCGGTTCAACGCCGAAGAACAATAACGGCCGAGCCGGCGCGGGATCCGCCACAACGACTCAACCGGGGAAACAGCTTTGCCGGGCGCCGGCGCAATGGTATCTGCTTGGCCGAACCGGACCGGGATTCGGCCCGAATTGAATGGATCGATTTCTTGACGGAGCGACACGGCCGCAGCAGATCTCGACGCACAGCCAGGCAGGGCGCCGCCCGGTCGGCGCGTGCCAGACCGGCGAAAGGCCGGCTCAATCCATGCGCGCCGGCAGCGCCACGCCGGCGGCGCGCGGGTCCGCGCCCCGACGAACGGGTTCCCGTCATATTGGAGACCAGCGATACCGAGGGCTTCGCGCTGATCGACAGCGGCGACGGTGAAAAGCTCGAGCAATATGGCCCCTATCGTATCGTGCGTCCGGAAGCACAGGCGCTTTGGCCACGCCAGCTCGGCGACACGGAATGGGCCGACGCCGACGCGATCTTCACCGGCGATCCGGACGAGGAAGCGACAGGCCGCTGGAGATTTCCGAAAACACCACTCGGTGAGACCTGGCCCATGCGCCTCGCCGATATCGATTTCCACGGCCGGTTCACGGCGTTTCGCCATGTCGGCGTGTTTCCCGAGCAGACCGCCCACTGGCGCTTCATGCGCGAAAGCATCGACGCTGCCAGGCGGCCGGTCCGGGTGCTCAACCTGTTCGGCTATACCGGCATCGCATCGCTGGTCGCGGCTAAGGCCGGGGCCGCGGTGACCCATGTGGACGCCTCGAAAAAGGCCATTGGCTGGGCACGGGAGAACCAGGCTCTGTCCGGCCTTAAGGACCGGCCGATCCGCTGGATCTGCGACGACGCCATGAAATTCATCGCCCGCGAGGAGCGGCGCGGCAACCGCTATGACATCATCCTGACCGACCCGCCGAAATTCGGCCGCGGGCCGAATGGCGAGGTCTGGCAGCTTTTCGATCACCTGCCTGATATGCTCGATATCTGCCGTTCGATCCTGTCGGAAGAGGCCATCACGCTTGTGCTGACGGCCTATTCTATCCGGGCATCCTTCTATTCGATCCACGAATTGATGCGCGAAACCATGCGCGGCGCCGGCGGGCTGGTCGAATCGGGGGAACTTGTCCTGCGCGAGCAGTCGGCCGGGCGAGCGCTCTCCACATCGCTTTTCAGCCGGTGGGTGCAGCAATGAGCGCGACCGATGAACGGGCCGGACGCCGGGTCGGCCGGGTCAAGGAAATCTCCAGTCTCGGCAACCCGGTGATCAAGGAGATCCGGGGGCTCGGGCTGAAGAAAAACCGCGACCGCAGCGGCAGCTTCATGGCCGAGGGCCTCAAGCTGGTCATCGACGCGCTGGATCTCGGCTGGCAGATCAAAACGCTGATCCATGCCAGATCGGACAAGGGCAACCCGGCGGTCGAGACCGTCGCCGCGCGCACCGTGGCCGGCGGCGGACTGGTGCTCATGGTGACCGGCAAGATCCTCGGCGCGATCACCCGACGCGACAATCCGCAAACGGTCTGCGGCGTCTTCGAGCAGAAATATGCCGATCTTGCCGATCTCGCACCGACCGGAAATGAGACCTATGTCGCCCTCGACCGGGTGCGCGACCCCGGCAACCTGGGAACCATCATCCGCACCGCCGATGCGGCCGGTGCAAGCGGGATCATCCTTGTCGGAGACTGTACCGATCCGTTTTCGCTCGAGACCATACGCGCCACCATGGGATCGATCTTCGCGGTGCCGGTGGCACGCACCGATATTGACGGTTTCCTGGCCTGGCAGTCAGGGTCCGGGGCACGTCTTGTCGGAACCCATCTGGCGGGTGCTGTTGATTATCGCGCAATTGATTATACTGCAGCCCCGTCGATTCTGCTGATGGGGAACGAACAGGCCGGGCTCGACCCGTCGCTGGCCGGTGCCTGTGACACGCTGGCGCTGATCCCGCAGGCCGGGCGGGCCGATTCGCTCAACCTGGCGGTGGCCACCGGCATCATGCTGTTTGAAGCGCGGCGCCACCTATTGGAGTGATACCGATGGACACCAAGCGATCGCTGTTTTCCCGTCCGCGTTTCGCCATGACGTTTGTCGCCATTCTCGTCGGCCTGGATCAGTTCATCAAATGGCTGGTCGAAACCCGCCTGCCGTTCCAGGAGCCGGTGCCGGTGCTGCCGGTGCTGGATCTGTACCGGACCCACAATGAGGGCATCGCGTTTTCGATGCTGACCGGGGTCGGAGACCAATGGCTGCTGGCGCTGACGCTGGTCGTCATCGCCTTTGTCGCTTTTTTGTGGGCCCGCAGCACGCCGGCCCGCTGGATCAGCCAGACCGGATTCGCCCTGGTAGTGGCCGGGGCCGTCGCCAATCTCGTCGACAGGGCCATGCTGGGCTATGTGGTCGACTATATCCTGTTTCACGTGGGCAACTGGTATTTTGCCGTCTTCAACCTTGCCGACGCGCTGATCAGCGTTGGTGCGGCGGCGATCGTCATTGACGAGTTGTTCGGCAAATGGCTCTATCGGCAGACGCCGGAACAGGCCGGCTAACTCTTATCGTTGGAAAGTAGGAATTCATGCAGGAACCGTTCAGGGCCATCGTCGTATCGCGGGATGAGGAAAAACGGCAATCGGTCGACATACGTGACCTGACGCTCGACGATCTCATGGAGGGCGACGTCGTCGTCGAAGTGGCGGCGACCACCGTCAACTACAAGGACGGCCTGGCGATTACCGGAAAGGCGCCGGTGATCCGGCGCTGGCCCATGGTGCCGGGCATCGATTGCGCCGGCACCGTCGTCAGCAGCCAGAACAGCACGTTCAAGCCGGGCGATCAGGTTATCCTGAACGGCTGGGGCGTCGGCGAGACCCATATGGGCACCTATGCACGCTATGCCCGGCTGAACGGCGACTGGCTGATCCACCGTCCGGACGGGATCAGCGCACGGGACGCCATGGCCGTCGGCACCGCCGGCTATACCGCGATGCTCAGCGTCATGGCGCTGGAAAGGCACGGGATCACGCCGGATCGCGGCGCGGTCGTCGTCACCGGCGCCAATGGCGGGGTCGGCACGGTGGCGATCGCCTTGCTTTCGAAGCTCGGCTACCGCGTCATTGCGTCGACCGGACGTCCGCAGGAAGCCGAATTCCTGACGGCGCTCGGCGCCGATGAGATCATCGACCGCGAGACCCTGTCAGAGCCGGGAAAGCCGCTCGGCAAGGAGCTCTGGGCCGGCGGAATCGATGCCGTCGGCAGCCATACGCTGGCCAATGTGCTGGCCCAGACCAGCTATGGCGGCGCGGTTGCGGCCTGCGGGCTGGCCCAGGGTTTTGATCTGCCGTCCACCGTCATGCCGTTCATCCTGCGCGGCGTCAGCCTCATCGGGATCGATTCGGTGATGGCGCCGAAACCGCTGCGCGAAGAGGCCTGGCGACGGATCGTTACCGATCTTGATATGAGCAAGTTGCATGCGCTGTCGAAAACAATCGGATTTGATGATATCATCAAAACGGCCCACGCGATGATGGATGGACAGGTGCGCGGACGTGTAGTTGTCGATATGACCGGTTAGGTGCATTCCCTTGCTGCCATCACCCGCGCACGCGATCCCTCGTAACGGCACCGTCGGATCCGTGTCACGGCATCGTCGTAAAGTTCTGCTTAATGGGCGTCAATGCGGAAATACGGGATTGATTTGCGATGACGCTGAATATGCGCGAGAGACCGGCAGGCACCGCGTCGTCGACCGGACCGGCACCTGATATGACGTTGAGCGACAGCGACACATTCGGCCGGATCGGCGACCTGGAAACCAGGCTGGCGCGATCGGACTCCGAAATCAGGGCGGCGCAGGCTGTGCGCTTCGATGTGTTCGCGCGGGAGATGGGCGCCGCCATGCCGCCCGAAGCCATGCGGCTGGGGCGCGACATCGACGCGTTCGACACGGTATGCGACCATCTGCTGGTTCTCGACCGGTCCATCGCCGGCGGCCCGGAAGAGCAGATCGTCGGCACATACCGGCTGCTGCGGCAGGAGGTCGCGCGGGCCAATGACGGGTTCTACTCGACCTCGGAATTCGCCATTGACGACATGCTGGCGCGCCACCCGCAAAAACGCTTCATGGAACTCGGCCGCTCCTGCGTGCTGCCGAAATACCGGACCCGCCGCACGGTCGAACTGCTGTGGCAGGGCAACTGGGCCTATGCGCGGGAACACGGGATCGACGCGATGTTCGGCTGCGCCTCGATTCCGGGGGTCACACCCGAGGCCCATGCGCTGTCGCTGTCGTTTCTGTATCACAATTGCCTGGCCACCGGCGAATGGGCGGTGAGCGCCCGGCCGGAGCTCTACCAGGTCATGGACCTGATGCCGCGCGAGGCCATCGACGTGAAAGGCGCGGTTGCCGGCCTTCCGCCGCTGATCAAGGGCTATCTGAGGCTCGGCGCACTGGTCGGCGACGGCGCCGTCATCGACCGGGCCTTCGGCACCACCGATGTGATGATCGTGCTGCCGACCGAACTGATCAGCGACCGCTATATCAATTATTACAGCCCGGGCTGGAAACAGCCCGACAGTTGAGGCCAATCAACTTCCGACATTGAAGGCCGCCAGGGCGGCCAGGTTGACGATGTCGGAATCCTTGGCGCCCATCGTTGTGATCTGGATCGATTTGTCGAGGCCCACCAGCAGCGGGCCGATCACGGTCGAACCGCCGAGTTCCTGCAGCATCTTGGTGGAGATCGAGGCCGAGTGGAATGCCGGCATGACCAGCACATTGGCCGGCCCCGACAGCCGGCAGAACGGATATTGCGCCATGATATCGGGATTGAGCGCGACATCGGCGGCCATTTCTCCGTCATATTCAAAGTCGACCCGCCGCTTGTCGAGAATGGCGACGGCTTCGCGGACCTTTTCGGCGCGCTCGCCCGGCGGGTGACCGAAGGTCGAATAGGCAAGCATGGCGACGCGCGGCTCATAGCCCATGCGGCGGGCGACGCCGGCGGCTTCCTCGGCAATATCGGCCAGTTCCTGCGACGTCGGCATGTCGATCACCGCCGTGTCGGCGACAAGCACCGTGCGCCCGCGGCACAACACCAGCGACACACCGATGACCCGGTGTCCCGGCTTGACGTCGACGCAGCGGCGGATGTCCTCCAGCGATGTCGAATAGTTGCGTGTCGTGCCGGTGACCATGGCATCGGCATCGCCCAGCGCCACCATGCAGGAGGCGAAGTGGTTGCGGTCGTTGTTGATGAGGCGCAGACAGTCGCGGTGCAGATAGCCGTTGCGCTGCAAGCGGGCATAGAGATGTTCGACATAGGCGTCGCGGCGTTCCGACAAGCGGGCATTGGTCAGTTCGATGCCCGGCTTTTGCAGGTCGATCCCGGCCTGTCGGGCGGTCTCCTCCATCTCGTCCGAACGGCCGAGCAGGATCGCCGTTCCAAGGCGCTGGTTGACGAAGGAGACGGCGGCCCGCATCACATGCGGCTCCTCACCCTCGGCAAAGACCACCCGGCGCGGCTGGCGGCGAACCCGCTGGTGAATGCGCTGCAGGGTGGAGGCGATCGGGTCGCGGCGGGCCGACAATTCGCGGCCATAGGCTTCGAGATCGACGATCGGTCGGCGCGCGACACCCGAATCCATCGCCGCCTTGGCGACCGCCGTCGGCACATCGGTCAGCAGCCGGGCGTCGAAGGGAACGGGGATGATGTATTTGGGGCCGAAGCGCGGCCGGTTGCCGCCATAGGCGGCCGTCACCTCGTCGGGCACGTCCTCGCGCGCCAGCGCCGCCAGCGCCTCGGCCGCGGCGATCTTCATCTCGTCATTGATGGTCGAGGCCCGGACATCGAGCGCGCCACGGAAAATATAGGGAAATCCCAGGACATTGTTGACCTGATTGGGGTAGTCGGACCGGCCGGTGGCGACGATGGCATCGTCGCGTATCGCGGCGACCTCTTCCGGCGTGATCTCCGGATCCGGATTGGCCATGGCGAAAATGATCGGATCGGGCGCCATCGACCGCACCATCTGATCGGTCAGCGCGCCCTTCACCGACAGGCCGAAAAAGACGTCCGCGCCATCGACGGCTTCGGCCAGCGAGCGGGCCTCTGTGTTGGCGGCATGGGCCGATTTCCACTGGTTCATGCCTTCTTCGCGGTCGGTATGGATGACACCCTTGGTGTCGCACAGGGTGATGTTCTCGCCGGCAAAACCCATCGACTTGATCAGCTCGATACAGGCGATGGCCGCGGCGCCGGCGCCGTTGCAGACCAGCCGGGTGGTCTTCAGATCGCGGCCGGTCAGGTGCAGCGCGTTGATCAGCCCGGCCACGGCGATGATCGCGGTGCCGTGCTGGTCGTCATGGAACACCGGAATGTCCATCGCCTCGCGCAGACGCTGCTCGATGATGAAACAGTCCGGCGCTTTGATGTCCTCCAGATTGATCCCGCCGAAGGAGGGCCCCAGATGGCGGACGCAATTGACGAATTCGTCGATATTGTCGGTGCCGACCTCGAGATCGATGGAATCAACATCGGCGAAGCGTTTGAACAGGACAGCCTTGCCTTCCATCACCGGCTTCGATGCCAGGGCGCCGAGATTGCCGAGACCGAGGATCGCGGTTCCATTGGAAATCACCGCCACCAGATTGCCACGGGCCGTGTAGTCGAATGCCCGCGACGGGTCCTCAGCGATGGCATTGACCGGCACCGCCACGCCGGGCGAATAAGCCAGCGACAGATCGCGCTGCGTGGCCATCGGCTTGGTCGGGTTGATCTCGAGCTTGCCGGGCCGGCCGCGGGCGTGGAAATCAAGGGCTTCCTGTTCTGTCAAGGTGGACATCGATTGGGTCGATTTGTCGGTTGCGGGCATCTTTCCTAACCTGTTGTGGGTGAGCGGGCAAAGCGGCCCACCGCCGGTTGTTTTTGCAGCCGGATCACCGTTAGGGTGCCCGAGGCTTGGTGTAAAGTTCAGCAGCGCTGATGCAGCTTAGCGATTTGATTGAAAGTGCCAACCGATTATGCCACGTGAACCGGGAATTGGCCCTTTCCGCCGGCAGACAACGTCAGGAACCGCCCGAAACGATGCCCCGCCCCGCCAAGCTCGCTTCCGATGAAAGCCGCGCATCGGCGACGCCGATGATGGAGCAGTTCCTCACGATCAAGGCGGCCCATCCCGATGCCCTGCTGTTCTATCGCATGGGCGATTTCTACGAATTGTTCTTCGATGACGCGGTCGAAGCCTCGGCGGCGCTGGGCATCACGCTGACCAAACGCGGCCAGCATCTCGGCGAGGACATCCCGATGTGCGGCGTGCCGGTGCACGCGGCGGATGATTATCTTCAAAAGCTGATCGCCGGTGGCTACCGGGTGGCGGTGTGCGAGCAGACGGAAGACCCGGCCGAGGCGCGCAGGCGCGGCTCCAAGGCTGTCGTCAAACGCGAAGTGGTGCGCCTGGTGACGCCCGGTACGCTGACTGAGGACAAGCTGCTTTCGCCGGCCCAGTCGAACTATCTGATGGCGCTTGCCCGGGTCAAGGGCGCCGCCGGGGGCGGCTTCGCACTGGCCTGGGCGGACATCTCGACCGGCACGTTCCGTCTGGCGGAGACCACCGCCGGCCGGCTGGCCGCCGATGTCATGCGGATCGATCCGCGCGAGCTGATCGTCGCCGACAGCGTCTTCCATGACGAAACGCTGCGCGAGTCATTCGATACGCTGGGACCCATCGTCGTGCCGCAACCGGCCGTGCTTTTCGACAGCGGCAGCGCCGAGGGAAGAATGGCGCGGTTCTTCGATGTTGCGACCCTCGATGGTTTCGGTCATTTTTCCCGGGCTGAACTGGCCGCCGCTGCGGCGGCCATCGCCTATGTGGAAAAGACCCAGCTCGCCGAGCGGCCGCCGCTGCGGCGGCCGGAACGGGAGACGGCGCAGTCGACCCTGTTCATCGACCCGGCAACCCGGACCAACCTGGAACTGCTGAGAACCCTCTCCGGAGACCGCAAGGGCGGTCTTCTCCATGCCATCGACCGGACCGTGACCGGCGGCGGAGGACGGCTGCTGTCGGAGCGGATGATGTCACCGCTGACCGACCCGGCGGCGATCGGCCGGCGGCATGACGGCGTTGCCTGGTTTCTGGCCGACGCGACACTGACGGAGAAGTTGCGCACAACACTGCGCGCCGCGCCCGACATGCCGCGGGCGCTCTCGCGGCTGGCGCTCAATCGCGGCGGTCCGCGCGATCTCGGCGCCATCCGACAGGGGATCGGCACCGCCGGCGCGCTCGCCGAACTCCTGGCCGGCACGGAACCGGCGGATGAAGTGGCGGCCGCCATCATCGAACTAAAAAACCTGCCGGGCGCGCTGGGCGATCTGCTCAATACGGCGCTGGATGACGAATTGCCGCTGCTGCGCCGCGACGGCGGCTTCGTGCGGGCCGGCTATCACGCCGAGCTCGACGAAATGCGGGCGCTGCGCGACGAATCGCGGCGGGTGATTGCCGGCCTGCAACTGCGATATTCGGAAGAGACCGGCGTCAAATCCCTGAAGATCAAACACAACAATGTCCTTGGTTATTTCATCGAGGTCACCGCCGGCAATGCGGCGGCGCTGACGGATGGCGACGAGGCGAAGGCGCGGTTCATTCACCGGCAAACCATGGCCAACGCCATGCGCTTCACCACCACCGAACTCGCCGATCTTGAAAGCCGCATCGCCAATGCCGCCGACCGGGCGCTGACCATCGAGTCCGACATCTACGACACCTTGACCGCCGCCGTGACGGAGGCCGCTGAGGCGATCACCCTTGCATCGCAGGCGATTGCCGTGCTCGACGTGACGGCGGCGCTCGCCTGCCTCGCCGAGGAACAGGGCTATTGCCGCCCGACCGTCGACACGTCGACGGATTTCAGGATCGTCGGCGGCCGGCATCCGGTGGTTGAACAGGCGCTGCGCCGCCAGGCCGAAGGCCCGTTCATCGCCAATGATTGCGACCTGTCGCCCGCATCCGGCGGCGAGGAAGGCGCGATCTGGCTGCTGACCGGGCCGAATATGGGCGGCAAATCGACCTTCCTGCGCCAGAACGCGCTGATCGCCATCATGGCGCAGATGGGATCCTTCGTGCCGGCCGGCAGCGCCGAAATCGGTGTGGTCGACCGGCTGTTTTCGCGGGTCGGCGCATCCGACGACCTGGCGCGCGGACGCTCGACCTTCATGGTGGAAATGGTCGAAACGGCTGCCATCCTCAACCAGGCCACCGCCCGCTCTCTGGTGATCCTCGACGAAATCGGCCGGGGCACCGCGACATTTGACGGCCTGTCGATCGCCTGGGCCGCCGTCGAACACCTGCACGAGGTCAACCGGTGCCGTGGCCTGTTCGCAACCCATTTCCATGAACTGACGGTGCTGTCGGAAAAGCTCGAACGGCTGGCCAATGCGACCATGCGGGTCAAGGAATGGGAGGGCGATGTCATCTTCCTGCACGAGGTGGGCCCGGGCGCCGCCGACCGGTCCTACGGCATCCAGGTGGCGCGGCTGGCCGGCCTGCCCGAGGCGGTGGTCGCGCGGGCGCGCGACGTGCTGAGCCAGTTGGAGGAAGGCGAGCGCAAAAGCCCGGCCCACCACCTCATCGACGACCTGCCGCTGTTCAATGCGGAGATCAGGCGCGAGCCGCCGCGCGGCGGCAAACCGTCGGAGGTCGAGGCCGATCTGACGGAACTCAATCCCGACGACATGACACCGCGCGAGGCGCTGGAAGCGCTTTACGCCCTGCGCGCCAAACTGCCTGAAGATCCGGGGTAGGCCACCTGATCACCGTGGCCATGCGGAGGGCAAACCAGGCAAGCGCCGGCGACACGTGGTCGGTCAGATGTGGCCGGTATCGTCAATTCGCCGCGCACATGGAGCCGACCAGGGCGGCGGTCAGCCTTTCGGTCTCGTCCTGTGCATCCAGAAGCGCCCTGAGAGGCGAGGCATCGGCCCGCGTCTGGCCGGGATCGCCGACCGCGCACGGTTCGAAGGACCGGCAGTCATTCAACAGGTCGGCCGCCATTGCCGGCGCCTCAGAGCCGGTGAAAGCGCTGAGAGAAAGCTGGTTCAGGCAACCCACGGCGGCCTGTATGGCGCGGAGCGCGCGACCGGGCGGAACCGCGTTCGCGTCGGTCGACATGGCCGTTTCCGCCATCGCGGCGCGGACTTCGGCCGAGTTCTGGAGGCTGGCGGCCGCCCAGGCAAGGTCCGATGCCACCGCCCATATTCGCGTCTCCAGAGCGCGCCGTTCGGCCGGCTGCATGAGCCGGGCGCGGGTCAGTGCGACCATCAGCTCATCGCGCAGCGTCGCCAATTCCGCCGCGGCACGTTCAAGTGCCGCTTCAAGCGGAACGGCATCGCCTTCGATCAGCGAAAGGTCAGCGAGAAGCGCGATCGCGCCGGCAAGACCGGAAATCTCGGTGGAACTTGCCTGCCAGCGCACCTCGTGGACAAGACCGGGATCACCAGCACCAATCGCCTTCAGGGCATCGTTCAGAACATTCAGGGCCTCGCCGCCATACAGCGTCATGTCGGCGGCCAGGACCGCGATCGGCAGCCTTTCCCGCTCGCCGGCGCGGGCGTAGATTGTCGCCAGATCAGCAAGACGCAGGGCAACCGCACCGAGCCGGTAGCGGTCGGCGACAAGACGGCCGCGATAGGTGCAATATTCGGCCTCGCCGAGTTTCGGGGCGCAGGTCTGCGGGCATGCATCGACCTTTTCCGCAATCGCCTCGGCTCGGGCGAACTGCCGGTCGGCGGCACGGGTCAGATCGGCGGCGACCTGCGCGCCGGGACCGGCCTCGCAAAACGCGCCCTGACCGAGCCCCACCGACGCCAGCGGACGGCCGTCAAGCCGGGCCCTGGCCTCGGCAGACAGGTCCGGATCGCCCGCCATTTCCAGCCGGTCGAGATACCGGCAGGCATCGCAGGTTTCCGCCGCCGCCGCCGGGGCGGGCAGAAGGATCAGTGTACCAACCGCGCACAGCGCGATCATCGCAAGACGCAAATCCGGTTCCCCAATTCTGCCGATCCGGGCCGGTTGCTGCCGGATCGATGCGCTCCGAGAACTATACTAACGCGGGTTGGGTTCAAATGGGAACAATTCCATTTGCGGCCGAACCTTAGCCGGTTCTGTTTCCCGGGATCAGCGACGCGATCTTGGCGCCGAGCCGCAGCATCAATTCGCGCTTGGGCTTGGGCACGGACTGCATCTGCGCATACCAGTGATCGACCGCCGCGGTGAATTCCATCATGTCGCGCAGCCGCTTGCGCGCGACCGGCGAGACCCGCCCGTCGGCATCGGCCTGACCGACACAGCGGCGCAGGGTGGCGAGTGCCGGGTCGATTTCGCGCGCCTTTCGGCCGTCGGCGATCCGGGCGGCGATTTCCCAGACATCGGTTTCAGCCTCGAAATGCTCGCGTCGATCGTGGCGGACCGGGACACGATAAACGAGGTTCCAGCCGAGCAGTTCCCTGATCGAGTTGGAGACGTTGGACCGGGCCATGCCCAGACGCTCGGCGATATGGTCCGCCGTGACAGGCTCATCGGCGAGAAAGAGGAACGCGTGTATCTGGCCGATGGAACGATTGACGCCCCATCGGCCGCCCATTTCTCCCCATTGCAAAATGAAGGATTCAAGGGCTTCGGGCAGGTTATCGGAGCCGACAGAATCGTCTGATTCGCCGGCTGCTTCGGAGATTTCTGTCATGACAGAAAAATAAGAAGAAGAGATCAGCGATGCAAGCTGTTGATTTTGTTTGTCAACGGATGGTTCACAGGAAAATGCAAATGTTCCGGAATTACCGAAACGCCTCGCCCGGATAGGCGCCCCAGATCTCATCCTGTGCCAGCCAGCCCCTGGCGCCGTCGATTTCGGCTTCGCACCATTGGCCGTTGCATTCCTTGATTTTGACGATGACGCCCGGTTCGAGCCTGGCGATGAGTTTGCCGGCCTTATGCGGACGGGCGCGGAGATGAACATAGACGCGTTCGATGCCGCGCTTCCAGGGCGCGACGGCGGCCGTCCGCTCGCCGGTCAGAAGCGATTTGTGGATCCATCCCTCAGTGCCGTCAAGATCGCGAACCCGGCGCCAGTGGTCGTATTCCTGGATGATCTCCATGGGGATGCCCGGCCTTGTGTACAGCCACTGGACCGCATAGTCGCGGCTCGGGCCGATGCGCAGATTGACGCGGCGCGCCTTCAGGCTGACGAAACGCGGCAGCGGCAGGCCGCTGGCGCCCTTGGCGGCGGGCTGAGACAATGCCGGCGGCGCCATGCCCGAAACGCTTACCGCAAGGATGATCGCGGCAAGACCGGCCAGCAGTGATTTGGTGACGGGTCTGGCGTTCAATCGTGCCTCCTTCAGGTCTTCAACCGGGACACGCCGGAACCGTGGTCGGGCGGCCGGGCCATCACGCGCTTTCGGCCCCGCCCGGCACGAGTTCTCTTTGTCATCGTGCATTCGTCTGGTAGAACGATCGGGTGTGCATCGGGCCATCGGACGGGACCAGAATCGCACAACTTGGTTAAAGAGCTCTCAACAAGGAGCCGTTTGAGGAAATGCCCAACAGGAAAAAACCGAGGGTCTTCATCACCCGAAAACTGCCGGAATCCGTCGAAACGCGGATGCGCGAACTGTTTGACGCGGAACTCAATATCGAGGACACGGCGCGCACGCAGCCGGAGCTTGTCGCGGCGATGCAAACGGTCGACGTGCTGGTGCCGACGGTGACCGACACCATCGATGCGGCGATGATCGAGCAGGCCGGCGACGATCTCAAGCTGATCGCCAATTTCGGCAACGGCACCGACAATATCGATGTCGATGCGGCCGCCCGAAAGGGCATCACCGTGACCAATACGCCGAATGTGCTGAGCGAAGACACGGCCGACATGACGATGGCGCTGATCCTGGCGGTCCCGCGGCGGCTGACCGAGGGCGCCAAGGTGCTGACCGATGACGGTCAATGGAATGGCTGGTCGCCGACATGGATGCTCGGCCACCGGATCTGGGGCAAGCGCCTCGGCATTGTCGGCATGGGTCGCATCGGCACCGCCGTCGCCCGGCGCGCCCGCGCCTTCGGCCTGTCGATCCACTATCACAACCGCAACCGGGTCGATACCGATACCGAGGAGGCGCTGGAGGCGACCTATTGGGACAGCCTCGACCAGATGCTGGCGCGGGTCGACATCGTCTCCGTCAACTGCCCGTCGACGCCGGCGACCTTTCACCTTCTCTCAGCGCGGCGGCTGTCCCTCTTGCGCAGCGAAGCCTATATCGTCAACACCGCCCGCGGCGGCATTATCGATGAGGTGGCGCTGATCAAGAACCTGCAGGAGGAAAAGCTCGCCGGCGCCGGGCTGGACGTCTTCGAGCATGAACCAGCCGTCAATCCGAAGCTGGTCAAGCTCGCCAATGCCGGCAAGGTGGTGATCCTGCCGCATATGGGCTCGGCGACCATCGAAGGCCGGATCGATATGGGTGAAAAGGTGATCATCAATATCCGTGCGCTGTTCGACGGCCACCGCCCGCCGGACCGCGTATTGCCGGGCCAGACCTGAGCATTCTGTCTGTATTTGCGAATTCACAGTTACCGGGGGTTTGCAGCTATACCCAAGTGGCAGGTTTCGAAATGTCCTTTTTTCCTTTGCGCTGGATATTGTCCGGAAACTGCGAAACCGCCAATTCAGAGTCATCGATGTAATGTTTGGATGTCGCTACCTGTTCAAGTGACGGTGCTGGAACTGGCGGGCTCTTCTTGCTTCGTGAACGGCAGGGAGCAACGATGCAAACCTCTTTGCCCACTTCCTCCGTCACGATTCGTATCGGCTCGACAAGATCGGTATCGTTTGTCACAACATAGGCAATATCAAAAGCATCCACGAATGCGTCCCTGACGAGATGCACTCCCAGATTAACATCACTGCCCTTTTCCTCCGTTTTTTTAACGTAAACCACGGCAGGTGCGGGCATATTCCAAACATAAGTTTCCGGCTTTGCCCTGGGTGGTGTGACCAAGCCCGCCCATTTTTCCTTGTAGAGGAACCGGCCATGATAGATCTCGATTTCAGGGATCGTCCTCATGGCGGACAACAGCAGCTGCTGACGTCGAGGCGCATCATTGTCGATTTTTCCTGACACTGGCGCAGTGTAGTATTTGACTGCCTCAACGCTTGTTTCATCGGGCACAATGACGTCAGCCAAAGCCTTGTAGTTTAACCACTTGTATTGAGGTTGCCGTATGGTTCTCAGAAAATAGAAGTTGAAGCCATCGACATAGAAAATCGCGCGCATGGGCTTTACTACATCATAAACGCAAGGGCCGCGCTGGATTTCTCCATTGCGACCCTTGGAGCACTAGCACGCTAGCACTGATTGACACATTTAATATCGGTATAATGCGATCCAAATGCAACACCATGAATGACTGAAAATCATATATTTCGAGGAACGCGGATGAGATGTTAAGGGCGATTCGGGAAGGCCTCCTGGCCGTATCTAATACCGGATCGTCTCGAAGCGCGCCGTGAGTGCGTCGTAAAGCAGCAGCCGGCCGACCAGCGGCTCGCCGATGCCGCAGATCAACTTGATGACCTCCATGGCCTGAAGGCTGCCGAGAATGCCGGTGAGCGCGCCGACGATTCCGGCTTCGGCGCAGCTCGGTATCAGTCCGTCGGGTGGCGGCGCCGGAAACAGGTTCCGGTAGGACGGGTTGGCCTTGCCATTGGCGTTTTTCTCATAGGGCTTGAGCACGGTGAGCGAACCGTCGAAGCGGCCGACCGCCGCCGAGACCAGCGGTTTTCGGGCGGCCGCGCACTGGTCGGCGGCGAGGTAGCGCGTGGCGAAATTGTCCGAGCCGTCAACCACGACGTCATAGCGCCCGATCAGCGCGGCGGCATTGTCGGAATCCAGCCTGAAGGCATGCGTTTCCACCACGACATGGGGATTGATGCCGGCGATCGCCGCAGCAGCGCTTTCTGTCTTGGCGTCGCCTACGCTGCCGGTGGTATGGATGACCTGGCGCTGCAGATTGGACAGGGACACCGAATCGTCATCGACAATGCCCAGCGTGCCGACACCGGCCGCCGCAAGATATTGCAGCACCGGCGTCCCCAGACCGCCGGCGCCGATCACCAGCACGCGGGCCTTTTTGAGCTTCTGCTGCCCCGGGCCGCCGATTTCCGGCAGCACGATGTGCCGTGCATAGCGTTGCAGTTCCAAGGAAGAAAGGGCCGGTGTGTCCATGGGCTTTTCTATCAGCAATCAGGCCGGGAATCAGCCCAATTCCACCGTTCCGGCATCGACATGAAAATGCATCGCCCGCTCGTCGAGCGCAGCAAACATATGGGCGTCCGTGCCGGTCATGAAGGCCTGGCCGCCGAGGCCGTCGACCAGGTCGAACAGGGCGGCCCGGCGTCCCTCGTCGAGATGGGCGGCGATTTCATCGAGCAGCATGACCGGCGCCGATCCGCAGATCGTGCCGGTCAGCCTGGCATGGGCAAGCACAAGGCCGACAAGCAGGGCTTTCTGCTCGCCGGTCGAACAGCGCGCCGCCTCGATATCCTTGGCAATGTGCCTGATCAGCAGGTCCGAGCGGTGGGGACCCGTCAGGGTCCTTCCGGCCGCGGCATCGCCCTGCCTGGCTTCGCGCAGCCGTTCGGCAAAGGCCTCCTCCCGGGCCGCCGTCGTTTCGCCCGGCAGATCGGACAGGAAATCCTGCAGGGCAATGCCGGCCCTTGGAAAGGGCCCCTGTTCCTGGCCGTTTTCAATGAGATCGGCCAGCAGCGCCACAAGTTCACGGCGCGCCAGGGCGATGGCGGTCCCGAGTTCGGCCATCTGCATTTCGATGCCCTCGAGCCAGGCCGGGTCCATGCGACCTTCGCCGAGCAGCCGGTTGCGGCTGCGCATGGCGCGTTCGTAGTCGAGAACCCGGCGGCCGTGGCCGGGATCGATGGCCAGCACCTGGCGGTCGAAAAACCGGCGCCGATCCGAGGCAGGCCCGGAAAACAGGCCGTCCATGGCCGGCGTTAGCCAGACCAGACGCAGATGGTCCAGCAAGTCATCTGCCGATCGCGCATTGGCGCCGTTGATCTTCAGTTTCCGCCCGGTGCCGCCATCGGCGGCGGCCGTTCCGATTTCGACCGGTCCGTTCATCCCCTCGAGCGCGGCGAAAACAGTGAAGCCGGAATCACTGCCGATCCGGCCGACATCGCCATAGGGTGCGCGCCGCAATCCGCGCCCCGGCGACAGGAACGAAACAGCCTCCAGCAGATTGGTCTTGCCGGCGCCGTTTTCGCCGGTCAGCACCACGTGCCGCCGGTCGAAATCCAGGGCGAGCTGCCGGTAATTGCGGAAATCGGTCAGTTTGAGACGTGTCAGATGGACGCTGGCGCCCGTGTTCAAGGCGCTCATGGCGTCAGACGCGCATCGGCATCAGCACGTAGAGCGCGTCCTTCTCGGCATCGTCACGGACCACCGTGGGCGATCCGGGATCGGCCAGCATGAAGACCGCCTCGCTGCCGCTGAGCTGGCCGGTAATGTCGAGAAGATATTTCGCATTGAAACCGATCTCCAGCGGATCGTTCTCATAGCCGACTGCCAGTTCCTCGGTGGCGCTGCCCGAATCCGGATTGTTGACCGTCAGGGTCAGCAGGCCCTCCGACAGGGCAAGCTTGACGGCGCGGCCACGCTCCGACGAGATCGTCGAGACACGGTCGACGGCCGCGGCGAAGGGCATGCACTCGATCCTCAATTCCTTGTCATTGCCGGTCGGGATGACGCGCTGGTAGTCCGGGAACGTTCCGTCGATCAGCTTTGACGTCAGCAGCACGGCGCCAATGGTGAAGCGGATCTTGGCCTCCGACAGCTCCACCGTGACGGCGACATCGGGGTCGTCGACCAGTTTCTGCAGCTCGCCGACGGTCTTGCGCGGAATGATCAGGCCGGGCATGTCCTCGGAGCCCGAAGGCGCATCGATATCGGCGCGGGCCAGACGATGCCCGTCAGTGGCCACGGCGCGCAGTTTCAGCGATCCGCCATCTTCGATCGTGTGCATGAAGATGCCGTTGAGGTAATAGCGCGTTTCCTCCGTCGAAATGGCGAATTGGGTCCGGTGGATCAGCATCTTCAGATCGGTCGACTGAAGGCGGAAGGTGTGGCTGAACTCACCGGCGGTCAGGTCCGGAAAATCGGATTCGGGCAGACATTGAAGCGAGAATTTCGAACGCCCCGACGCAACCGTCATCGTGCCGCTGTCGGACTCGATCGAAAGCAGTATTTCGGCGCCGTCGGGCAATTTGCGAACGATGTCGTAAAGCAGATGGGCAGGCACGGTCGTCGAGCCGGCCTGTTCGACATTGGCGGCCGTTGCCTCGGTGACTTCGAGATCGAGGTCCGTCGCCTTGAGTTCAAGCGCGGCGCCGTCGGCCTTCAACAGCACGTTCGACAGGATCGGTATCGTGTTGCGCCGCTCGACGACACGATGAACGTGATTGAGGGAGGACAGCAGATTGGAACGCTCGATTGTCACACGCATGGATTTTACACCGAATTCCTTTTCGCAAATCTCGATTGCCAAGGTCGGCAAGATCGAGGAGACAGACCGGCGGCCGGTCTTGTGCATTGCGCAACTCGACCGTCCCGGATTTACCGGGACATCGCCGTCGGGACAAGCAAAATGACAGATTTACCCGCCGTTAAGCAAGAGCCCGGAGCCCGGTCGCGAGCGGCAGGCGGCTGTTTCTGGGGAAAAGCATCCGGACCGGGTCGTGGAAGGCCCGGCGCTACTCGCTGATCAGGCGGCGAAGCAGCTCCACCTCGTGGGACAGTTTGGTGTCCTGGTCGAGGAGATTCTCGATCTTTCGCACCGCATGCAGGACTGTCGTGTGGTCGCGCCCGCCGAAGCGCCGGCCGATTTCCGGGAAGGAACGCGGCGTCATGGTCTTGGCCAGAAACATCGCGATCTGCCGCGGCTTGACGATCGTGCGGGTGCGCCGGTTGGACACCATTTCCTGTCGCGATACATTGTAGTGGCGCGACACGACGCGCTGAATGTCTTCGATGCGGACCCGCTTCGGCTCGCCGGCATTGACCAGATGGCCGAGCAGTTCGTCGACCCGGTCGATCGACAGGCACGGCTCGAAGGACCGGCGGAACAGCAACTGGTTGAAGGCGCCTTCCAGCTCACGTCCGCTGGAGGTGATGTGCTTGGCGACATGGACGAGGATTTCGTCCGGAATGTCGATCGAGGTATCCTCCTGCTGGGCGACGACGAGCCGCCGCTTGAGGATTTCGAGACGCATCTCGTAATCCGGCGCCTCGACCTCAATGGCGACACCACCCTGGAGCCTGGACCGGACGCGGGCATCCAGCGATTCCAGTTCCCAGGGGGCGCGGTCCGCCGCAACGACCACCTGGCGGGCAGAATCGAGCAGCATGTTGAGCAGATGGCAGAATTCGTGCTGGATCGACTTGCCCTGCAGGAACTGCATGTCGTCAATGACCAGCAGGTCGATATTGCGCAGCGATTCCTTGAAGGACAGCGCATCATTGTCACGGATCGCCGTCGCGAAACGCCACATGAAATATTCGGCGGTCAGATAGACCACGCGCGGCTTGCGCTCGCTCTGGGTCGCCGCCAGGGCGATGGCCTGGAGCAGATGCGTCTTGCCAAGGCCGACATTGGAATGAATGAAAAGCGGATTGAACCGGACCGCACTGCTGCCGGCCTCCGCAATGGTCTTCGCCGCCGCAAGCGCCACGCGGTTGGAGGACCCCTCGACAAAGGCGTCGAAGGAGTAGCGCGGGTCGAGCGGCGAGCCGCTGACCGAGCCGGCATCGACCGATCGCACCGCCGGCTTTCGCGCCTTGGAGACGGCATGCGGCAATCCGGGAAGCTGTGGTTGCGTCTGCGCCGACTTGGTGGACGGCTCGACGTCTGAAAACTCGGAGGACTGGATCAACCGGTTGCCGCGGGTGGCCGAGCGGACCACGATCTCGACACGCAGGATGTCCGGATCCTCCTCCTTGAAGAGCTGGGTCAGCAGATCAAGATATCGGTTGTTGATCCAGGACCGCAGAAATGTGGTTGGCACTGAAAGCCGCACAACGCTCTTGGAAACCGTTTCCAGTTTCAGGCGGCCGAACCAGCTCGCAAAGATATCCGGACCGACCTGTGCCTTCAGTCGGGCCTGTACCCGGCTAAAGAGTGCATTCTGCGTCATTTCTGATTTCCCCAGCGTTTTTGAGGCGGCGGCCGCTTTGTTGGAAGCGAGAGTGTCCTGTTGCCTTGCGCGTCGTTCGACATGTCCCTGCGCTGGTAACAATCCCTGCATTTTCGGCTTTCCCCTGATTCACAATTCCTTGCCGGCCCAACGGCCGAATTATTCACTTGTCTTTGAGATCTCTCCGCAATCCGCCGGCGACGCCCTCCTCATCAATTTCGCCCGCAGCCAAAATGACACCAGGCCGGCGCTGCGGCGCCCGTCATGGTTCTGTTCCCCGGCCAAGCGCTCCGGTCACCCGGATCGGCGCGCAAAAATCCCCACACCCGGGAGATAGCCCGGGATGCAACCGAGGGTTTCAAATGAAGTGTGCCGCAGAAAACGAACACCGCCTGAAAGATGAAACAACGCTGCTTCCGTCAAAAAAACGGAAGCCGCTGAATGCAATACGAACCTGCTGCCTGCGACCTCCAAGCAGCCGCATTAAGGCAGTTTGTGCGGGCACAGGTCAAGGCGGACGGATCGAAGAATCGCCCGTTGGCAGCCGTCGATCACATCCTGATCACGGCGCGGTTACCGGGGCATTTGACGTAACGCACTTGGAATCAACAGCTTTTTTATCGACCCGGTCGCCGAGCAAAGCCTCTCCAAAAAAAAGCCAAAAAAACCGCTTGACTCGCAATCCGGAGAGCGAGTCCCTGAAGGCCCGATTGAACAATTTCGGACCTCCAACAACTCTTTGTTTTCAATGTATAATACTTGTTTTTCTGAAAAAGGCTATTAACAGAATATGACAGCGGTGTTACAGGATTTTGCGGCCAATCACAAAAGCCCGGCGGCGAGCCAGGCTGATCAAAACACTGCTAAATTGTTGCAATTAGGCGCTGATTGCTTTCACGCGCTTGGCCAGGCGCGACACTTTGCGTGACGCGGTATTGCGATGAAGGACGCCCTTCGTGGCGGCGCGCATCAGCTCGGGCTGGGCCGCTTTCAGCGCGTCCACCGCGGCCGCATGGTCGCCCGCGGCGATGGCCTCCTCGACCTTGCGCACAAAGCCGCGAACGCGCGAGCGGCGTGTTTTGTTGACTTCGGTCCGTCGGGCGATCTTGCGCGTCGCCTTTTTCGCTGAAGTTGTATTGGCCATCAATTTCTCTCTTCACAATCCGGCGTCGCTCCACGGGCGTTGATCAGGCTCGTCAGCCCGTTCGCCTTGTTGCGGGAGCGGAAAAAACAGGGCGGCCGTCAAGACCACCCAATCGGTGCCGGGCATATAGCCGGAAAGCGCGATGCCGTCAACGGTTCTTGAACTGCGTCTTGCGCTTGTCGGCGAAGGCCGCCATGCCTTCCTTTTGATCCTCCGTCGCAAACAGCGAATGAAACACGCGGCGCTCGAACCGGATGCCTTCCGACAGGCTCATCTCGAAGGCGCGGTTGACCGTTTCCTTGGTCATCAGGACCGAGGGCATGGAAAAGGCAGCAATCTTGCCGGCGGCCTCAAGCGCCGTTTCCAGCAGTTCGGCCAGCGGCACGACGCGGGCGACGAGGCCGGACCGCTCCGCTTCCTCTGCGTCCATCATGCGGCCGGTCAGGCACAGATCCATGGCCTTGGCCTTGCCGACCGCCCGCGTGAGGCGCTGCGTTCCGCCCATGCCGGGCATGACACCGAGGGTGATCTCCGGCTGGCCGAATTTGGCATTGTCGGCGGCAATGATGAAGTCGCACAACATGGCGATTTCACAGCCGCCGCCCAGCGCGTAGCCGGCGACGGCAGCGATCATCGGCTTGCGGGTCAGGCCGACCTTGTCCCAGCCGCCGATGAAATCGTCCATATAGGCTTCGACGAAGCCGAGCTTCTGCATCTCCTTGATATCGGCTCCGGCGGCAAAGGCCTTGTCCGATCCGGTGATCACGATGGCGCCGACCTTGTTGTCCCGGTCAAAGGCCTGTGTCGCATCGAGCAGCTCCGTCATGACCGCGGTGTTGAGCGCATTCAGCGCTTCCGGCCGATCGAATGTCACGAGACCGACCCGGCCACGGGTTTCCACCTTGATCATCTCATAGGCCATATCCAGACTTCCCTTGCTGACGGACAACTGGGTCCGGTTTAATCGGCTTCGGTCTCAAAGGAAATAGATGTATCGCCGTTCGGTGTCATCCGCGGCATTTCGCCATTACGAACATCCGACCTCAACGCTGACAGGCCGGGCAGAAGAATGTCGACCGCCCGCTTTGTACGATGCGGCGTATCGTGCCGCCGCAGTCCTCCCGGCGGCACCGGTCGCCCTCCCGGTCGTAAACATCGAACCGATGCTGGAAATAGCCCAGTGTCCCGTCGGTCTGGCGGTGATCGCGCAGCGACGAGCCGCCGGCATCGATTGCGTCGGCGATGACACCGCGGATGGACTGCACCAGCTTTTCAAGCCGCAGCAGGGGCCGGCCGCCGGCCGTCACCAGCGTCGCCGCCCGGCGGCGCGGCGAGAGCCCGGCGCGCCACAGCGCCTCGCACACATAGATGTTGCCGAGGCCGGCGATAATCCGCTGGTCGAGCAGGGCTGCCTTCAGCGGCGCGGATTTTGCTGCAAAACGTTCGGCCAGCACCTCCGCGCTCAGGGTGTTGCCGGTCGGCTCAGGTCCGAGGCCGCGCAGCGTGGGATGATCGTCGAGTTCGTCGCGCCGGGTCATCAGCATGAAGCCGAAACGGCGCGGATCATTATAGATGATTCGCGCCCGGCCCATCGGTCCGTCGACATGGAATATCACGTGATCGTGGCTCGCCAGTGTGCTGCGCGCGTGGTGAAAATCGCCGGGTGTGTCTGCGCCGTTGCCGGTTTCCACCTGGAAGGACCCCGACATGCCGAGATGGGCGATCAGCACCGCATCATCATCCAGCTCGAAGAGCAGATATTTGGCCCTGCGCCGCAGCGATCTGATGGTTCGGCCTTCGAGGCGCGCGCTGAAACGTTCGGGGAACGGGAAGCGCAGATCGGGACGGCGCTGTTCGAGCTTTTCGACCCGCGCGCCCTCCATGGCCGGCGCCAGGCCGCGGCGGACGGTTTCGACTTCCGGAAGTTCGGGCATTGCAGGTCCGGTTCACGGTGACGTATAAGCGGCGCGACTTTGCCGCAGCGGGATGTGTTTCCGCCTGATAGCGCATCTTTCCTCCATAGGCTATTGTCCGCACCAAATGTTGTTCGGAGACCGATATGTCTGAAACGCGCCTCTCCGCCGCCGGCGGCATGGAAACGTCCTATGGATATCGGGATGTCGGGGAAGGCGAAAAGCAGGGGCTTGTCAACGCGGTCTTCGATGACGTCTCCGGGCGTTACGACATCATGAACGATATCATGTCGCTTGGCATGCACCGGCTGTGGAAGGATGCCCTGGTCGGCGCGCTCAATCCGAACAGGCCGGCGGGATTTTCCGTGCTGGATGTCGCCGGCGGGACCGGGGACATCGCGTTTCGCATCGTCGAGGCATCTGGCGGGCAGGCGCAGGTGACAATTCTCGATATCAACGGCGCGATGCTCGAGGTCGGCCGCAAGCGGGCCGAACGGCAGCGGCTTGCGGACAATCTGACATTTGTCGAGGCCAATGCGGAAGACCTGCCGTTCGAAACCGGCACGTTTGACGCCTATACGATCGCTTTCGGCATCCGCAACGTGCCGCATATCGACAAGGCGCTCGAGGAAGCCCATCGGGTGCTGCGCCGGGGCGGGCGTTTCCTGTGCCTGGAATTTTCCGAGGTCGACCAGCCTTTGCTGGAGAAAGCCTATGAGGCCTGGTCGTTCAATGCGATCCCGCAGTTCGGACAGGTGGTGACGGGAAAGCGAGAGCCCTATCAGTATCTGGTCGAATCGATCCGCAAGTTTCCCAATCAGCGGGATTTCGCGGCGTTGATCTCGGCCGCCGGCTTTGACCGCGTGAAATGGACGAATTATTCCGGCGGTATCGCCGCGCTGCATTCCGGCTGGAAGCTGTGATGGGAACTGCATCACGTCTTGCATACCGGCGCGTGGGCGGCGGGCGGCCGCCTGCACGATGACGATGCTGATCGCCTATCTCAGGCTGATGCGCGCCGGCTGGGTGATGGCCCGCGAGGGCGTCATCGCGTCACTGCCGGCGGACGGGCTGCGCGGCGCGGCGCTTTTTGCCTACCGCATCGCGAAACGGCTCGCCCGCAGGAGCAGCCAGAAGACCGAACGGGCCGAGCGGCTGGCACGGGCGGTCGAGCGTCTCGGGCCGTCCTATGTCAAATTGTGCCAGTTCCTGGCGACCCGGCCCGACGTCGTCGGCCAGTCGTTGGCGCGTGACCTGTCGCTGCTGCAGGACCGGATGGACACGTTTCCGGTGGGCAAGGCGAAGGAGCGGATCGCCGATTCGATCGGCTTGCCGGTGGAGACGCTCTACAGCCGCTTCGGCGATGCCATCGCGGCAGCGTCGATCGCCCAGGTTCATCCGGCCGAGATCGACGATGCCGGCGGCACACGAAAGGTCGCCGTCAAGGTCGTGCGGCCCGGCATCCGGCAGCGTTTCTATCACGATCTCGCCTCGTTCTTTCTGGTTGCGGAGATGGCCGAGACGCTGGTTCCCGCATCGCGCCGCCTCAGGCCGGTGGAAATCGCCCGGACACTCGAGCAGACCACAAAAATCGAAATGGATATGCGGCTGGAGGCGGCAGCGCTTTCGGAGCTGGCGGAAAACACCAGGGACGATCCGGGGTTCCGGGTGCCGGCGGTGGACTGGGAGCGTACCGGCCGCGACGTGGTCACCATGGAATGGGTCGACGGCATCAAGATTTCCGAGATCGAGGCGCTGCGGGCGGCCGGGCATGACCCGGTGCACCTGTCGGAGGTTCTGATCCAGTCCTTTTTGCGCCATACGCTGCGGGATGGGTTCTTCCATGCCGACATGCATCAGGGCAATCTCTTCGTCGACCGGCAGGGCTTGATCGTCGCCGTCGATATGGGGATCGTCGGACGGCTCGGCAAAAAGGAACGCCGCTTCCTGGCCGAAATCCTCTACGGCTTCATCAAGCGGGACTATCAGCGGGTCGCGGAGGTGCATTTCGAGGCCGGTTATGTGCCGGCGCATCACAATGTGGCGAGTTTCGCCCAGGCGATCCGGGCGATCGGCGAACCGATCCACGGCCAGTCGGCCGAAACCATTTCGATGGCCAAGCTCCTGACCCTGCTGTTCGAGGTGACGGAGCTTTTCGACATGGAAACTCGGCCCGAACTGATCATGCTGCAAAAGACCATGGTGGTGGTCGAAGGGGTGTCGCGACTGCTCGATCCGCATTTCAATATGTGGAAGGCCTCCGAGCCGGTCGTCGGAGACTGGATCGCCCGCAATCTCGGCCCGGCGCGCGTCGTCGCCGATATCCGGGACGGGATCCACGCGGCGGCGAAACTGGCGGAACAGGCGCCTGATCTGGCCGAGCGCGCCGAACGTCTGTCGCAGGAGATCGATGAAATGAGCCGCAGCGGGCTTCGTTTCGATCCCGAAACGGCCGAGGCGATCGGCAAGGCCGAGGCCCGCCATATGCGTTCCGGCCGGATCGCGCTGTGGGTGATTGCATTGATGGCGATCTATATCGCGTTTCAGCTTTGAATTGATTTCATTGCAATCATCCCCTAATCTGCCGCTGAATGGAGGCGGCATGGCCAGCATCACGATCCGCAATCTCGACGACGAAACCAAACAGCTGTTGCGCGAGCGCGCGGCCCGCCATGGCCGCTCCATGGAGGAGGAAGTCCGGCACATGCTGCGCCACGCGACCGGTGCGCCGGCCTCCTCGGCGACGGCCGAGCAACCGGCGATCGCTGCGCCGCCGGCGGGTGCGCTTTCCGGCAAACGCATCCTGCTGGTGATCACCGGCGGCATCGCCGCCTATAAGAGCCTCGACCTGATCCGCCGGCTGCGCGAGCGCGGCGCCGGCGTCCGGCCGGTGATGACCGAAGCCTCAAAACATTTCATCAGCACTTTGGCCGTCGGCGCCCTGGCCGCCGATCGCGTCTTTGACGACCTGTTTTCGCGCGAGGACGAGCAGGATGTCGGCCATATCCGGCTGGCGCGGGAGGCCGATCTGGTGCTGATCGCACCGGCCAGTGCCGATTTCATCGGCAAGATGGCGCTGGGGATCGCCAATGACCTGGCCTCGACCATCCTGCTGGCTGCCAGCTGTCCGGTGCTGATCGCGCCGGCGATGAATCCTTCCATGTGGCGGCATCCGGCGGTCCGCCGCAATGTCGAGACGGTGCGGCGCGACGGGGTTCGGCTGATCGGGCCGATGCGCGGCGAGATGGCGGAAAGCGGCGAGGCGGGACTTGGGCGGATGGCCGAGCCGCTGGAAATCGCCGCCGCGGCCGAAGCGCTGCTCGACGACGGACCGAAGCCGCTGACCGGACGGCGCGCCATCGTCACCTCCGGCCCGACCCACGAACCGATCGATCCGGTGCGCTATATCGCCAACCGCTCCTCCGGCAAGCAGGGCCATGCCATTGCCGCGGCGCTGGCCCGGCTCGGCGCCGACGTCACGCTGATCTCCGGCCCGGTGGCGATATCCGACCCGGGCAACGTCACAACGATCCAAGTGGAAAGCGCCCGTGAGATGCTGGCGGCGGTGGAGGGGCAACTGCCGGCCGATATCGCGGTCATGGTCGCCGCCGTTGCCGACTGGCGTGCCGCTGGACAGGCGGACGAGAAAATCAAGAAACAGCCGGGCGAAGCGCCGCCGCCGCTGCTGCTGACAGAAAATCCCGACATTCTGAAGACCGTCGGGCATCATGAAAAACGTCCGGCGCTGGTGGTCGGCTTTGCTGCCGAAACCCAGAACCTGGAGGATAATGCCCGCGCCAAGCTGCAGCGCAAGGGCGCCGACTGGATCGTCGCCAATGACGTGTCACCCGACACCGGCATCATGGGCGGCGATCACAACCGGGTCCGGATCGTCTCGCAATCGGGGATCGAGGACTGGCCGCGGATGGACAAGCAATCGGTCGCCGACCGGCTCGCGCTCGCAATCGCCAAATCCTTCGAGGATATAAACGCCAGCGGGTCCTGATCAGACGGCGATGGCCCGCGGCCGGCAGGGCCGGTTTTCCTCAGCCGGCACAAACGGGCCGACTTCCAGGCCATCGTCCGAGACCTTCACGAAGCTTCCGGCTGGAATCTCCGAAAACGCCCACAGGCTGTCCTCGAAGGGCTCCGAGACCAGGCACAGGCTGCCGCCGGCGTCGCTGAGCGGACCGGAATACAGCGTCGGCGCGAACCGGTCCGTGGCGTAGCGCACGGCATAAAGGGTCCGACCATCGGAGAAGGCGGCGGTGAAGCGGATCTGCGGATCGATGCCGATCTCGCGGGCCTGCGCCCGCACGAAGCCGATGGTCTTTTCCATCGCCGCCTGGGGATCGGCCTCCAGGCCGAAGGCATGGGCCAGCAGAAACAGCAATTCGGCGTCGGTGCTGCCGGCGCGCTGATGGTAGAGGCGGTCGCTCAAACGCATCTCCATGCGCCGTTCGAGCGGTTCGAACGGATTGATCTGACCATTGTGCATGAAGGACCAGTTGCCGAGCACGAAGGGGTGGCAATTGTCGCGGGCGGTGCGGCCGGCGGTCGAGGCCCGGACATGGGCCAGAAAGAGTTTCGAGCGGATCTGCCGCGCCAGCGACTGCAGGTTCTCGTCCGACCAGGCCGGCAGGATATCGCGGTAATGGCCGGGCTCGTCGCGCTCGCCATACCAGGCGAAGCCGAAACCGTCACCATTGGTCGCGGTCTTGGCTTCCGCGGCGCAGTGGGACTGCTCGATGAGCGAGTGGTCCGGCGCCAGGATCAGATCTTCGAGGAAACGCGGCGCGCCGCGATAGGCCACCCATCGGCACATCGGCGGTCAACCGTTCCGGTTGTGCATGCGATAGTGCATGTCGTTGATCATCCGGCTTGCCGTCTTTTCGAACAGGAACGGCAGGATGGCATGGACGGCGGCGGCAAGGCCCGCTGCAAGCAGCCTGACGGCGAAGCCGGCGGCAAACCGCATATGCTGGAAATAGGTCTCGTCAACCGATTGCGGGTGCTCGGTGAACAGACGGGTCAGGGATCGTGTCATGGGTCGGTTCCTTCCGCCGGATCTTGCATTGGCGGATATGATAGCGCGTCATGAAAAGGAAGTGTTCCCAATATTCCTGGCTACTTGACGGATTTTGGGATAAATATCTCACCAATGCGCAAGATTGACGAAATCGATCACAATATTCTTCGCGAATTGCAACAGGACGGCAACCTGTCGGTCGAATCACTGGCCGAACGGGTGCATCTGTCGCGCAATGCCTGCTGGCGGCGGGTGAAAATGCTCGAGGAAAGCGGAATCATCCGCGGCCGCGTCGCCCTTGTCGATCCCGAAAGCGTCGGCTGCGGGCTGCTGGTGTTCATCTTCATCCGAACCGCCAATCACGATCCCGACTGGCTGGAGCGGTTTCGCGGCGCCGTGACCAGCCTGCCGGAAATCATCGGCGTGCACCGGACGAGCGGCGAACTGGACTATGTGCTGCGCGCCCGGGTGAGCGACGTCAAGGCCTATGACCGGCTTTACCAGCAACTGATCGCCCGGGTTCCGCTGTCCGATGTCAGCGCGTCCTTCGTCATGGAGGACATCAAGGACACGACCGCCCTGCCAGTGAGACGTACGGGCTGACGGCGAGGCGGGCGATCATTGTCGCCGTGGCGTGAACGGTCCGTCTTCGCCGGATTTCTTCAACCATCCGGCGCCGTCGCTATATCTGGTGGCAATGAAGGAGTTCCGCCATGTCCATTCGCCCGGTCAAACAGATATCCTCCGCCATGCCGACCATGGAAGGCGCCGGCGTCAAACTGCACCGTGCCTTCGGCTTCGACGCACCGGAACTGGCCGATCCGTTTCTGCTGTTCGACGATTTCCGCAACGAGCGGCCGGAGGATTACCTGCCCGGCTTTCCCTGGCATCCGCATCGCGGCATCGAGACCATCACCTATGTGCTGGCCGGCACGGTCGATCATGGCGACAGCCTCGGCAATCGCGGCACGCTGGGCGCCGGTGACGTTCAGTGGATGACCGCCGGCAGCGGCATCATGCACCAGGAAATGCCGCAGGGCGATGCCGACGGACGCATGCATGGGTTTCAGCTCTGGGCCAATCTGCCCTCGTCGCTGAAAATGACGGATCCGCGCTACCAGGACATCAAGGGTGCCGACATACCGGAGGTGATCGACGATGACGGCACTGTCGTGCGCGTGGTCTGCGGCGATTTCTGGGGCAAATCGGGGCCGGTGGACGGCGTTTCCGCCGATCCGCTCTATCTCGATGTCTCGGTGCCGCCCGGCGTCGCCAGGACCCTGCCGGTCGACACCTACCGGTCTGCCTTCGCCTATATCTTCGCCGGTTCGGGCTCGTTTTCCGGCGCATCGGAACCCTTCGGCGTTCTGACCGAAAAGGAACTGCACGGCGAGGAGCTTGTGCTGCGCGATCAGTCTGGCGACCGGACGCTTGTCGTCTTCGACACCGGAGACGAGATCCGCGTTCAGGCCGGCGAAGATGGCATGCGCTTCCTGCTGGTCTGCGGCAAGCCGATCCAGGAGCCGGTCGCCTGGCACGGCCCGATCGTCATGAATACGCGCGAGGAACTGGTTCAGGCCGTGCGCGAATTGCAGGCCGGGACGTTCATCAAGGGGTAGGCATTGCGTCGGGCCGGCCAACGCGATAGTTCGGTGCTGTTCTTCAAAAGCAAGTGGAATGCATGGCGCCCCCTTCACCCGATATCGGCCGACGGCTGCTGGCGATGCTGCATCATCGCGCTGGCCGGTTGCGGCCGGGAGACAGTGTTGCCGAACCGCTGATCCCGACTAGCATCTATCACCTGCCTGACGACCCGGCGCCGGACCGGGTCTATGGCCGGGTGGCCAATCCGACGGTGCAGGCGGCAGAAGACCGGCTGGCGCTGCTGGAGGATGCCCGGACGGTGCTCTTTTCGTCCGGCATGGCCGCTTACAGCGCCGTGGTGCTCTCCACGGTCAAGGCCGGCGACCGGGTGCTGGTTCTGAGCGACGGCTATTACGCGGTGCGGCAGATGCTGGCCGAAATCTTCTCGGCATTCGGCGTCGACATGGTGACCTGCCCGACGGCTGAAATCGGTGACAGGCCGCTCGACGGGATCGGCCTTGCAATCCTGGAAAGCCCGACCAATCCCAATCTGGACGTCATCGACCTTGCCGCCTTCGCCGGCCGGGCGAAATCGGCCGGCTGCCCTTTCGCTGTCGACAACACCGTCTGCACCGCGCTGGGCCAGCAGCCGCTCGACCTTGGCGCCGAACTCGTCATCTCGTCCGACACCAAGGCCGCCGCCGGCCATTCGGATCTGCTGCTGGGACATGTTTCCTCCCGTGATAACGGGCTGATGGACCGCATCCATCGCGCCAGGACACTGGCGGGCGCCATTCCCGGAGCGTTCGACGCCTGGCTGCTGGTGCGCGGGCTCGAGACGCTCGATATGCGGCTGGAACGCATGTGCGCCAATGCCGGCCGTGTGGCCGGCCTGCTGCGGGCGCATCCTTCCGTCCGGTCCGTGCGCTATCCGGGGCTGGCCGACGATCCGGCTTTTGCGCAGGCCAACCGGCAAATGGCTCGCCCGGGCTTTCTGATCGGCGCCACCTTTGCCGACCAGGCAACCGCCGCCCGGTTCATCGATGCGTCCGGGGTGTTCATTCCAGCCACCAGTTTCGGCGGCGTGCACAGTTCCGCCGACCGGCGGGCGCGCTGGGGCGACGACGTGCCCGACGGCTTCCTGCGGCTTTCCATCGGCTGCGAGCCGGGCGCGCAACTTGTCGACTGTGTCGAAAAGGGGCTGGCCGCCATTGCGCCGTGACAGGACCGTCGGCGCACGTCACTTGCCGTCCAGTCGCCAGACGCCGTCCCAATCGGCGGGCGGGCCGTTTCTCTTGATCAAGGCCAGCCGCCTGACATAGGTCTCGGTGACCGGGTCCTTTTCGTTTGATTTCCGGCATTCCAGGAAACCCGCGGCAGCCGCGCTCCAGTCGCCGGCATGGAAGGCCTTCAGGGCGTGCTCGAACCGGTCGCGGTGGGCAAGGGCCTCCTCGGCAACCGAACCGACGGCGCCCAGCGGCTCGTAAATCGACACCGGTTCGGTTTTTCCGGAGACGATCAGATCGTCGATCTTGCGGAACTCGAAGGCGGCCGATGCCATTTCGCAGGTGCGCCGGCACACCAGAATGCCGGTGCCATAGACCTTGTTGGCGCCCTCCAGCCGCGAGCCGAGATTCACCGTATCGCCGATGACAGTGTAGTTCTTGGTCTTTTCCGATCCGATCGAGCCGACGACCGCCTCGCCGGTGGCGATGCCGATGCGCATGCCGATATGCGGCAGATCACGGCGCAGGCCCATCAGATCGGGCAGTTCGGCGCGGAACTGGTCGATCAGCGCGGCGTCCTCGAGCGCCGCCTCGACGGCGAGCGACGCCTGTTTGCCATCGGTGCAGAAGGGCGGCGCCCAGAACGCCATGATGGCATCGCCGATATATTTGTCGATCAGGCCGTGATGGCGCGTCACCGGCTCCGACATCAGCGCCAGATAACGGTTGATCAGCTTGACCAGCCCGCCCGGCGTGAACCGCTCGGAGATGCCGGTGAAATTGGCGAAATCGGCAAAGAAGACCGAGACGACTTTCTTTTCGCCATTGACGAGTTCCATATTCGGATCGCCGATCAGGCCCGAAACGACGCGCGGATCGACATATTGTCCGAACTTGTCCTTGATCTCCTCGGTCTTGCGCAATTCCTGGACCATATTGTTGAAACTGCGGGTCAGATCGCCGATCTCGTCGCGCGTGCCGGCGACGATTTCGCCCGACAGATCACCCGCCTCGACCTCGCTGGTGCCGTGCATCAGCCGGCGCAGCGGCCTCAGCATGCCGCGAATGACTAGGCCGGACAAAAGCAGCGCCAGCACGCCGGAAACCGCGGCGAGGACAATATTGACGAGAAGCGCCTGGCGCTCGTGTTCCTCGGCGGTGAGCGCCGCTGCTTCGGTGAAATGTGCGACTCTCTCCCAGGTCGCCTTTATGTTCTGCGCCAGTTGGTCCTCCTCCTCCTCGATCAGTTTTTCGAGTTCGAACAGCATCGGGCTGTCCTGCTTGAGGGCGGCGATCAGCAGGGTCATCTGGGCGTGGAGATTGGAGTGCTGCTGGTCGACCGACTGCAGCAGTGGCAGCAGGGTTTTCAGCGTGTTCTGCCCCTCGACCGTGGAGGCGGTGTCGATGGCGCGCGCGACGATGTCCTCCGCCTGCTTGATCGCCGCATCGACATTGGCCTCGCGAACCTCGAAATCCTCCTCCTCCGCGGCAATCCTCTTTCTGAGTTCCGTCCTTTCGGTCTCCAGCCGTTCGCGTTTGACCGCAAGGGATTCGGATCCGGTCTGCAGGTGTTCGGGAAGAATGCCGGCGTCCAGCTCATGCAGTTCCTCATCGATCAGCTTGACCGCGATCAGGTGCTTTTCCAGCCGTTCGACATGCATCTCCTGCTCGACGATCTGCAGATCGATTTCAGCGATCCGATCGGACAGCGGGATGAAGATCTCCGCCAGGTCGGTGACTTCCTTGCTGACCTGGTAGAGCTTGTAGGTCGAATAGAGGATGGACGATCCCATCAGGACGAAGACCAGGATGGCGACGCCGAATATCTTGTGTGGAATCTTCATCGTGCCGATGTCCCCGCTTCCCGCCGCCGTCCACCCCGACCGGCGAAGCTGACCGCTTATACAATGAATCGGTGCATTCGACCGTTACAATTCGGTCGGTTTTCAACAGCGGCTTCCGGACGCATATTCACCGGATCAGGCCGCCTTGGCCGCGTGATATTCCTTCACATGGGCAAAACGGATCGCCGGCCAGCGCTCGGCCTCGTAGTTGAGCGAAAACCCGTCGGCCGCCATGAAGACCGCGTCGCCATCCAGGTCGCGGGCGATGTCGCCGCGTTTGGCATCGATGAATGTGTCGAGATCGGCGGCGCTGTCGGCCGATATCCAGCGGCACAGGTTGAACCGGGCCGCCTCGAAGCTGACCGGCAGGCCGTATTCGCTGCGCAGCCTTTCCCGGAGCACGTCGAGCTGCAGGGCGCCGATAACGCCGACAATGGCCGGCGACCCGTCCTCCGGCGAAAACAGTTGCACGACGCCCTCCTCGGCCATCTGCTGCAGCGCCTCTTTGAGCTTCTTGGCCTTCATGGCGTCTTCCAGCCGCACCCGGCGCAGGATCTCCGGGGCGAAATTCGGCACGCCCTGAAAGACGATATCCTCGCCCTCCGTCAGCGTATCGCCGATGCGCAGCGTGCCGTGATTGGGGATGCCGACCACATCACCGGCATAGGCGTCGTCCGCAAGCTGGCGCTGATGGGCGAAAAAGAATTGCGGCGCCGACAGGCCTAGGGTCTTGCCGGTGCGCGACAGGCGCGCCTTCATACCGCGCTGCAGGCGGCCCGAACAGACGCGAACAAAGGCGATGCGGTCCCGGTGGTTGGGATCCATATTGGCCTGGATCTTGAAGACGAAGGCCGTCATCTTGTCGTCCGTCGCACTGACCAGCCGCGTGTCGGCCTGCTGGGCGCGCGGCGGCGGCGCATAGCGGCCAAGGGCGTTGATCAGGTCGCGCACGCCGTAATTGCGCAGCGCCGAGCCGAAATAGACCGGCGTCAGATGACCTTCCCGAAACGCTTGCAACTCGAAAGGCCGGCAGGCCTCGATGGCCAGCGAGACCTCCTCGATGAAGGCATCCCGGTCATTGTCCGGCAGCAGGCCGCTGGCATGCTCCGATTGCGGCCCGTTGACCGGGGTCGCGGTCTCCTCGCTGTCCTGGCGACGCACCGCATTGTCGGCCAGGTGGTAGGTGCCGGCAAAGGTCCGGCCGCGGCCAATCGGCCAGGTCATCGGCGCCGTATCAAGCGCCAGCTTGTCTTCGATCTCGTCGAGGATCTCGAAGGGGTCGCGGCTCTCGCGGTCCAGCTTGTTGATGAAGGTGACGATCGGAATGTCGCGCAGACGGCACACTTCGAACAGTTTGAGCGTGCGCGGCTCGATGCCCTTGGCAGCGTCGATGACCATGATCGCCGCATCGACGGCCGTCAGCGTGCGATAGGTGTCGTCGGCGAAGTCCTCATGGCCCGGCGTGTCGAGCAGGTTGAAGACATGACCGTCATATTCGAAGGTCATGACGGAGGTGACCACGGAAATGCCGCGGTCGCGTTCGATCTTCATCCAGTCGGAACGCGTCTGGATGCGGTCCTTCTTGGCCTTCACTTCGCCGGCGAGCTGGATGGCACCGCCGAACAGCAGCAGCTTTTCGGTCAGCGTCGTCTTGCCCGCATCCGGATGCGAGATGATTGCAAAGGTTCGCCGGCGGGAGACCGCCTCAGCCAGATTTTCGGACATCGGAGTGAGAATCCTGTTGAATTGCTGGTCTTCTAGCCGCTGTTTCGCGCTCTTGCAATTGACCGGCGCGGCAAAGCCTTCGACAGTGCGGCATGGGCAATCAACCTGGCTATATCGGTTTCGATCATCACACGCTGGCATCACCCCAGATCGGCGTCGTGCGTCTGCCGCATGGCAGCGACATCGCGCTTCCCGCCTATGCAACGGCTGGCGCAGCGGGCATGGACTTGCGGGCGGCCAATGGGCGCGACAGGCCGATCGATCTGGCACCAGGGGCGCGGGCGCTCGTTCCGACCGGGTTCATTTTCGAGATCCCGGAGGGATATGAGGCGCAGATCCGGCCCCGTTCCGGTCTGGCGCTGAAACATGGTATTACCTGCCTCAACACGCCAGGCACCATCGACAGCGACTATCGCGGCGAGGTGCAGGTGCTGCTCGTCAATCTCGGCGCGGCGGATTTCGTCATCGAGCGCGGCATGCGGATTGCGCAAATGATCATCGCGCCCGTGGTGCAGGCAATCCTTGAAGAGCGGTCGCTGGCCGATGAGACCGCACGCGGCTCCGGCGGGTTTGGGTCGACGGGCCGGTCCTGACCCCGCCGATATGGGCCAACGGCCCGCCCGCAAAAACATTTCCTTTTCGGCCTGCGGTATGCCCTGATGGAGATCAGGATTTCGATTTCCTTCTGCAGGTGAAATTATTTTCTCATATTCCTGCCCGAATCCGCCTTGCGGCTCTGGCAGGATCATGACAGCCATCCTATCTTTCAAGGCAACGGGCTGGCAGCCCACTGAACCGAGGAGCAGACGGATGTCACAAACCCAACATCGGACCGCGGGACGCGGGCGGATTTACGGATCGATCACCGAAACCATCGGCGACACGCCTATTGTCAGGCTCGACAAGCTGGCGGCGGAAAAGGGCGTCAAGGCGCAATTGCTGGCGAAACTCGAATTCTTCAACCCGATCGCCAGTGTCAAGGACCGGATCGGCGTCGCCATGATCGAGGCGCTGGAGGCGGAGGGGCGGATCGAGCCGGGCCGGTCGGTGCTGGTGGAACCGACCTCCGGCAATACCGGCATCGCCCTTGCTTTTGCGGCTGCCGCCAAGGGCTACCGGCTGATCCTGACCATGCCGGAGACCATGTCGGTCGAGCGGCGCAGAATGCTTGCTCTGCTCGGCGCGGAACTGGTGCTGACCGAGGGCGCCAAGGGCATACGCGGCGCCATCGCCAAGGCCTTGGAACTCGCTGCCGAGATCCCCGCCACCGTCATACCGCAGCAATTCGAAAACCCGGCCAATCCGCAGATCCACCGGGACACCACCGCCGAGGAAATCTGGAACGACACGGACGGCAAGATCGATATCCTCGTTTCGGGCATCGGCACCGGCGGCACGGTGACCGGTGCGGGGCAGGTGCTCAAATCGCGCAAGCCGGACATCCACATTGTCGCGGTGGAGCCGAAGGATTCACCGGTTCTTTCCGGCGGCGAACACAAGCCGCACAAGATCCAGGGGATCGGCGCCGGCTTCGCGCCGGCGATCCTCGATACGACCATCTATGACGAGGTGGTGACGGCATCCAATGAGGATTCATTCGAACTGGCGCGGCTGGTCGCGCGGCTGGAAGGCGTGCCGGTCGGCATCTCCTCCGGCGCAGCGCTCAGCGCCGCCATCGAGGTCGGGCGGCGTGAGGAAAATGCCGGCAAGATGATGGTGGTGATCATCCCCTCCTTCGCCGAACGCTATCTGTCGACCGCGCTGTTCGAGGGATTTGACGACTGAATCATCGTCGTTCAGATGGCCTGACCGCCCTCCACCGGCGCCGAGACCCTGGTGGTCAGCCACGCGCCCTTGTCAGGACCGTCGAGGACACGCCTGACCTCCCAGAGATATTCCAGGGTCTTGCCGCTCTGCAGGTCAACGACGACCTTGAACCGGACAACGGATTCATCGCCGCCAAGGCGCTCGATCTCATGGGCCGCATGGCCGAGCAGAGGCGCATAGGCCGGCGTGCGGATCATCCGCTCAAAACGCGGCAACGGACCGGTGACCCGCTTGTTGGCCGGATGGGCGAGCGCGAAGGTCTGCCTGATCCCGGCATTGGGTGTCGGCTCGTCATTGTTCTGCAGGGCCTCAAGCTGAATGGCGACGACCTGCTCGGGCGCCAGCGCCGGGTCGGGACCGAGCGTTTCGGCCGTGGCGGGAATGCTTGAAAAGACCAGCAGCAAGAGGGTCGCAAAACCGGCCATCGATAGGCGGGGTCGGGTCATGGCACACTCCTTTGTTGTCACACATCCGAATGTTTACGCGCCCGGACCGCAAGCAGATCACCGGCGGTCATGCCGCGACCGCCATCCCTTCGCTGGCCATGCGGTAGGAGATGGCTTCGGCCAGATGCAGGCGGCCGATGCGCTCGGCGCCGTCGAGGTCGGCGAGCGTGCGGGCGACTTTCAGCACCCGGTGATAACCGCGGGCCGAGAACTTCATCTGATCGGCGGCATTTTGCAGCAGCGCCGCCCCGGCGGCGTCGGGCTTGGCGACCTCCTCGATGACCGCCGCCGGGCAATGGGCGTTGGCGGTGATCTCCGGAAGACCGAGGCCCATGAAACGCTCCTTTTGCCGCGCGCGCGCCATCGCCACCCGGACGGCGACATCGGCGCTGGATTCGGCTGTGCCGGGGCGGATCAGATCGGCGGCGGTGACCGCCGGAACCGTGATGCGCAGGTCGATGCGGTCCAGCAGCGGCCCGGAAATCCGCGCCTGGTAATCGGCCTGGCAGCGCCGGCCGCGGGCGCAGACATGGCCGGGCTCGCCGGCCCGGCCGCAGCGGCAGGGATTCATCGCGGCAATGAGCTGGATATTGGCCGGATAGCTGACATGGTGATTGGCGCGGGCAATGACGCATTCGGCGCTCTCCAGCGGCTGGCGCAGGGAATCGAGCACCTGGGGCGTGAATTCGGCGAATTCGTCGAGAAACAGCACGCCGTTATGGGCCAGCGACACCTCGCCGGGCCGGGCGCGAAACCCGCCGCCGACCATTGCCGCCATGGAGGCCGAATGGTGCGGCGCGCGATAGGGACGCCGGTCGGACAATTCGCCGCCGGACAGCAGCCCGGCGACCGAATGGATCATCGAGACCTCAAGCAGTTCGGCCGGCGAAAGCGGTGGCAGGATCGAGGGTAGCCGGGCCGCCAGCATCGATTTGCCGGAGCCGGGCGGGCCGGACATCAACAGATTATGGGCGCCGGCGGCCGCAACCTCCAGCGCGCGCTTGGCCGTCTCCTGTCCTTTGATGTCGGCCAGATCGGGAAAGCTCTCCGGCGCCTTGCGGATGGCCGGTTCAGGCCGCGACAGAACCTGGCTGCCGCGAAAATGATTGGCCATGGCAATCAGGCTGCGCGGCGCCAGAATGTCGAGATCGGCGCTTGCCCATGCCGCCTCCGGGCCGCAGGCGGCGGGACAGATCAGGCCGCTTTTTGCGGCATTGGCGGCAATCGCCGCCGGCAAGGCCCCGGCGACCGGTGCGATGGTGCCGTCCAGCGACAATTCGCCGAGGACCATATAGCCGGCCAGCGCGTCGGCAGGAATGGCGCCCAGCGCCGCCATCAGGCCAAGGGCGATGGGCAGGTCGAAATGGCTGCCTTCCTTCGGCAGATCGGCCGGCGCCAGATTGACCGTTACCTTCTTGGGCGGCAGCGACAGGCCCGAGGCATGCAGCGCCGCCTGCACCCGCTCGCGGCTCTCGGCGACCGCCTTGTCGGGCAGGCCGACAATGTTCATGCCGATCCGGCCCGGCGCGACCATGACCTGAACATCGACAGGCACGGCGCTGATCCCCTGAAACGAAACCGTGCGGACACGCGAAACCATACTGCAACTCCCGTTCCGACCCATTGATGCAGCCTATGGGCGTCTTTTCCCTTCATACACGATTGCCGATCAGGTCACAAGAACAAAAGAGGAACGCCCGGCAAGATGCTGGACGGATGACTGGCGAGGGATTATGTCGAAGCCCGCAACACCAGAGCAGGCAGGAACCAATCATGACCATCCGGTTTCACAAGGGCGATCTTAGCGAAGCCGATGCAGGGCGCTATCCAGGCGACATTGCCATCGACACTGAAACGCTCGGACTGAAACCGCACCGCGACCGGCTGTGCGTCGTGCAGCTTTCGCCGGGCGACGGCAGCGCCGACATCATCCAGATCGCCCGGGGCCAGAGGAAAGCACCGAATCTGACCACCCTGCTGCGCAACCGCAAGCGCACCAAGATCTTCCACTACGGCCGCTTTGATATCGCCGTCCTGCTGCACAATTTCGGGGTTTCCTGCGAACCGGTCTTCTGCACCAAGATCGCGTCACGGCTGACCCGCACCTATACGGACCGGCACGGGCTGAAGGACAATCTGCGCGAATTGCTGGACATCGACATCTCCAAGCAGCAGCAATCCTCGGACTGGGCCGCCGAGGAACTGTCGCAGGCGCAGCTTGAATATGCCGCATCCGATGTGCTTCATCTGCACGCGCTGCGCGACCAGTTGCAGGCCCGGCTCGAGCGGGACGGCCGGACCAGACAGGCCGAAGCCTGTTTCAGATTCCTGCCGACCCGGGCAAAGCTCGATCTGATGGGCTGGGACGACACGGACATCTTCGCCCACAGCTGACGCGGCCCGTCAATTCGCCCGGATTTCGAACACCGGATCGCCGAGCACATCGTCGACCGGATCGATCCCCAGCCCGGGCTTGTCGGATGCCATCGCTGGTCTCGACGGCAACAATGGTCGAATCGAAAACCTCGACGAAATTGTCGTTCGACCAACTGTACCGGCCCTCCTTCAGCGCAACGTCCACCTGATAGGCGCGAATACCGGTAATCTTCATCGGTCCCGTTTCCTTTTTCGCTTCGGTCGTTGACCTCGGGCCGGACTCGTGTTGAAGGAACCGATGGCCGGTGTCAATTGTGCATGCGGCCAGGATCGTTTCTTGTTCTTTATAACCGGTTCCTGCAAGATTGCCGCGTGAGTCTAGCCACCGGGGAGCGATCGGACATGCTGGAAACACTTGACCGACTGTTCGACGCCGCACCGCTGCTGGCGCTGTTCGTCACGGTTTCGCTCGGCCACCTGCTCGGCCGGCTGACCATCGGCCAGTTCGTTCTCGGCGGCGTTGCCGGATCATTGCTGATGGGCGTGCTGATCGGCCAGTTGGACATCCATCTCGACACGTCGATCAAGACCATCTTCTTTGCCCTGTTCATCTACGCCGTCGGCTATCAGGGCGGACCGCAATTCTTCCGCTCGATCAGCAAACGCTCGGTCAACCAGCTCGTTTCGGCCTTCGTCATGTGCGTTGTCGGCCTGATCTGCGTGCTCGTCAGCGCCTGGACCTTCGGCCTCGACCGTGGCACGGCGGCCGGCCTGGCGGCGGGCGGTCTCACCCAGTCGGCCATCATCGGTACGGCGGGCGATGCCATCGCCAAGCTCGCCGGAGTGACCGCCGAACAGATCAAGACCATGCAGACTAATGTCGCCGTCGGCTATGCGGTCTGCTACATCTTCGGCAATCTGGGGCCGATCATCGTCGTCACCTGGTTCCTGCCGACGGTGATGAAATGGGACATCCGGCAGGAGGCGATCAAGCTCGCCAAGAGCATGTCCGGCGGCAAGGCCGAGCTCGAACCCGGCCAGTTCAACGCCATCCGGTCGGTCGTCACCCGGGTTTATCAGGTCACCGATACCAGCAAGGCCGTCTCGAAAAAGGTCATCGATATCGACCGCAACCTGACCGACGCTGCGGTTGAAACGGTGATACGTGACGGCGCGGCGCTGGAAACCGGCGACGACACACTGGTGCAGGCCGGCGACAGTGTGGCGGTGACCGGCAAGGTCGGGCTGATGGTCGATGCGTCCGCCTATTTCGGACCGGAAACAGCGGCGCCCAATTCGATGCAGCTGGTCGAGGAAGAGCGGGAAGTGATCCTGACCAGGGCCGATTTCGTCAACAGGACCATCGGCCAGATCAGCGATCAGATGGACATCGAAACCCAGCACGGTGTCTATCTCGTCGCGGTCAAGCGCATGGGCCGCGACCTGCCGATGCTGTCCGACCTCGAACTGCACAAGGGCGATGAATTGCTGTTCATCGGCGCCCCGAAGGATCTCGACCGGGTCCAGGCGCTGATCGGCTACAAGATCAGCGCCGCGGCCATCACGGATTTCATCTTTTTCGGGGTCGGCATGGTGCTCGGCATTCTGGTCGGCCTCATCGAATTCAGGATCGCCGGCATTCCGGTCACCATCGGGACGGGCGGCGGATGCCTGCTGTCCGGCCTGCTTTTCGGCTGGCTGCGCAGCACCCATCCGCGCTTCGCCGCGTTGCCGACCGGCGCTTCGAATTTCCTGCGCGATTTCGGCCTCGCAGTGTTCGTGGCGGTGGTCGGCATCTCGGCCGGTCCGCAGGCGGTGGCGACCATCCAGCAATACGGGCTGACGCTGTTCTTCCTCGGCATCGGCGTGACGATCATCCCGCAGATCGTCACCTTCTATTTCTCCTATTACGTGCTGCGCATCCGCAATCCGATCGAGGCGCTGGCCTGCGTCGTCGGCGGCCGCAGCGCCAATCCGGGCTTTGCAGCCCTGCTCGCCAAGGCCGGAAACGCCACGCCCGTTGTGTCTTTTACCGTCACCTATGCCGTCGCCAATGTCTTCCTGACCATCTGGGGGCCTCTCATTGTCGGCATCATCACCAAAAATCCTTAAATGGAATCGCGGACGCGACATGAACACCAAACCGGAAGGGACGTAGCGTTATGCAGGATATCGATCTGAATGCGTTTGCCGAACTGAGCCCCTTCGAACTGAAGGACAAACTGATCGAGGTGGCCGGTTCCGACGCCGACCGAGTGATGCTGAATGCCGGCCGCGGCAACCCGAACTTCCTGGCGACGTTGCCGCGCCGGGCGTTTCTGCGGCTCGGCGAATTCGCCCTGCTGGAGGCCGAACGCGCCTATGCCTATCTCAACAGCGGCTTCGGCGGCCTTCCGGAAAAAAACGGCATCGTGGCGCGCTTCGACATCTTCGCCGCCAACCACCGCGACGATGCGGGCATCGGGTTTTTGCGCGCCGCCATCTCGTTCGTGCGCGACCAGCTCGAGCTGAGCCGCGAAGACTTCCTGTTTGAAATGGTCGGCGCCTTTCTGGGCTGCAATTACCCGGTTCCGCCGCGCATGCTGCATCAGGCCGAGGATATCGTGAAGGCCTATCTGGCGCAGGAGATGTTCGGCGATCATCCGCAAAGCGGACCCTTCTCGCTGTTCGCAACGGAAGGCGGCACAGCCGCCATGACCTACATCTTCCAGAGCCTGCAGCTCAACGGGCTGGTCAAGAAGGGCGACAGGATCGCGCTCGGCACGCCGATCTTTTCTCCCTATCTGGAAATTCCGCCGCTGCCGCAATACGACATGGAGGTGGTCGACATCCGCATGGATGAAGGTGCGGACTGGCAGTTTCCGGCGTCCGAGCTTGCCAAGCTGGAAGATCCGTCGATCAAGGTCTTCTGTGTCGTCAATCCGAGCAACCCGCCCTCCTTCAAACTGTCGGATGCCTGCCTTGAGCAACTGGCGGAGTTGATCAACAGCAAACGGCCGGACCTGATCGTCATCACCGACGATGTCTATGGCACATTCGCCGACGATTTCGTTTCGCTGTTCGCCATGTGCCCGCGCAACACGCTGTGCGTCTATTCCTTTTCGAAATATTTCGGCGCGACGGGCTGGCGGCTCGGCGTCATCGGCCTGCATGAGGACAATGTGATCGATGCGATGCTCGCCGACCTGCCAAAGGGAACTCGGGAGCGGCTCGACCGGCGCTATGCGTCGCTGACGACGGATGTCGCCGGCCTGCGCTTCATCGACCGGCTGGTGGCCGACAGCCGCGCCGTCGCCCTCAACCACACCGCCGGCCTGTCCGTGCCGCAGCAATTGCAGATGACCCTGTTTGCCCTGCATGGCCTGATGGATATCGACGGCACCTACAAATCCGCCGCGAAACACCTGATCCGGCATCGCTTCCAGACGCTGTGCCAGAATATCGGCATCGACAACCGGTCGGGGCCGCTTGATGTCAATTACTATTACCTGATCGATCTGCAGAAACTCGGGGAGGAACTGTACGGGCGGGCGTTCTCCGACTGGTTCGCGGCCGGCAATCGCGGCACCGATTTCCTCTTCCGCCTGGCCGAAGAGACCGGCGTGGTGCTGTTGCCCGGCAAGGGTTTCGAGGTGGTCGACGCGTCGGTGCGCGTGTCGCTGGCCAATCTGACAGAAGCCGAATATGCCGATATCGGGAAATTCACGCGGCAGGTGCTCGATGAGCTGCATGCGGATTATGAAAAGGAAAAGAAATAGGGCCGAGGGGCCACTGTTTTTGGTCCAAACGCAGCATGCCGCCCGTTTGCTTGCCGGCGCCGGCACCTGCATCGCAACAAGGTAACATTCCCACAACAAAACCGGCAATTGTGGCCCCGAATGGTCATCATTCCCTTGCATCCAGTTGACTTGCTCGCACCACCGGGCGATGAAGGGTGCGGGGACGACTGGACATTTCATGTCTTTTGACCTGATGTCGTGGGGATATCCCGTGTCGTTTCTTCCTGCTCTGCCCGTGCGTCGGGCACTTTTGTGCAGTTCTGCCCTGATCCTTGTCCAGGCACCTGCTGCGACGGCGGTGGAAATATTTGTTCCACCGGACGTGCAGACGACCGTGGCGCTCGGGGGCGCCGGCGACACGCTGACGGTCGAAGAGGGCGGCACGATCGATACCAGGGTTTCAACGGGCGGGTCCAGCGGCAACGGCGTCAGCGCCACGAACAATAACCAGACGGTGAACAACAGTGGCGCGATCAACGGTCAATTCGACGGCATCCGATGGTCCGGAGCCCAAAGCTTCACCCTTTTCAACAGTGCCACCGGCACCATAACGAGCATCGGTTCGAGCTCAAACACCGGTGATGCAGTCCAGTTGGATGGTGATAATGGCACCATCATCAACCACGGGCTGCTTCAGGGAGGCTTCCGGGGTATCTTTCTGCTCTCCAGCGAAGGCACCGGCATAACCAATACCAACGGCGCCGTGATCGAAGGCGGAACCCATGGCGTTGTTGTCGAATCTAACAGCGACCATGTGAGCATCACCAACGCCAATGGCGCTGCGATCAAAGGCCAGACGCGTGGCGTTTATCTTGGATCCAGCGACAATGTCAGGATCGCCAACACCGGCGGCGCGGTGATCGATGCTGCCTACGGCGTCTCTTTCTTTTCCAGCCACAATGCCGAGATTTCCAATACCAACGGTGCCGTAATCACGGGAGATATCGACGGCATTGTCCTGGTTGACAGTGACAATGCCCATATCACCAACGGCGCACGGATCATCGGCGACAGATTTGCTGTTTTCATAAATTCGGACAGCGACAACGCCACCTTGAACCTGCTTGCCGGATCGGTGATCGACGGCAGGGTAAGGTTCTCAGGGTCAAATCCGACGCTCAACATCGGAAATGGACTGAACCTGCATCTCATCTATGAAAGCAATGACCCGACGGTGAATTCCGACGTTCCTTATGTCTTCGATGCGGCAAACAATATCGTCTACACAGTCGATCCGTCGGGCTTTGCGCTGTCGCAGTCCTTTCTGCAGACGATGGCCGTTGCGGTGCATGGGGCGGTGCGCTCGGGCGCGGAACGCGGCAATTCCTTCGGCGGCGGTTTTTCCGGCAACGAAACATTCGCTTACGGCACCGAAGCGCCAGGCTTTGCGGAGACCGGCCCGCGCGGCTGGGCAAGCGGCTTTGGCGGCTACCAGAGCCAGAACGGTTCGGGCAATACCACCGGCGGCGATCAGGCCTATGGCGGCCTCGTCACCGGCGGCGGTTTCGCCTCCGACAGGCTGCTCTACGGCGGCTTCCTCGGCGGTGCTCGCTCGCGGCTTGCGACCGACCACGACACGCAGCGGATCGATGCCGCCTCCTTCTATGCCGGGCTCTATGGCGGCACGCGCAATGGCGCCTTCTGGATCAGCGCATCGCTGATGGGCGGCCATACCGACTTCAGCTCTGACCGCACGGTCGCCAACAATACCGTCGCCGGTGGGCTGGAGACAGCGACCGCCGATTACGGCGGATATTTCGTGTCACCGTCGGTGACCGTCGGGCGCGCCATGGGCGAGCGCACCGAGGTCAGCTTCGGCGCCGCCTATGCGGGGCTGTTCCTCGACGGCTATACCGAGACCGGGTCGGTGGCCAACCTCTCTGTAGCCAGCCGCGACGTGCATGTGGCGGCGGTGCGTGCTGAACTGCGTTATCTTGCCAAACGGCAGCAAACGGGCAACGGTACGGTTTCGGTGGAGACCTGGGCGGGCGTCGATGGCTTCTTCAACCTGGGCGGTGACGATGTGACGGCGGCGCTGGCCGGCACGACACTGAACTTTCCCGCCTCATTCGCAGATTCGACGGCCATCGGCTTCGCCGGCATCGGCATCAATCACAAGCCGGACAACGGCAACTGGCAGGTCAACGGCGCGCTGGAGGGCCGCGTCGGCTCGGACGCCTATACGGAAATCCGTGCTTCAGTCGGAGCAACCGTGCATTTCTGATGACGCAATGCCGCAAGGGGGACGGTCGCCACGGCTTATGGCGCCGTTCCGTTGGAGTTTCAGATCATCTCCAGCCGGACGTCCGGTTTTGTCGACCGCAATGTGTATTGCGTGAAGGTGCGACCGCGCTGGACATCCATGATTTCCGCATTTGACAGGCCGACCGGATTGAGCTGCCGACCGTCATTGATGCGAAGCTGAAACCAGGATGGATACGTGCTCCTTATGACGATTGTCTTGGAGCCGAAGCCCACGTGAACCTCGTTTTTCAGGTGCGCTTTCAAAATAGGCAGCGCATCCCTGGTCTCGACAAAGTTCAACCAGGGAAATGTCGAACACACAAATTCCATTCCCGCCTCGAACCGATGAAACAGACCCGTCTTCTCGCCATTTTCGTCGACGCGCCACGGAAGCGACCGGGCGTTGCGCAAACCCTGTCGGTTCGGAAAATTGTCCGGTGTTTCGTAGACGTCGTCCGTATGCAGAAAGTGGGTCCAGACACCCATGGTTCCAATTTGCGAGGCCAGAACAAACCGCGTTATGTCGCTCAGCTCATATCCACTGGTTGCACGCGGCAGACAAAACAGATCAGGATTCCACGGTTCAGGTCCGAACTCACGATTGCCGCCGCGTTGGACATCACCGCTGCCGAAAAGCCCACAGATCGCGCGCATTTCGGGAAAGGTCCGACTGAGTGCAATCGCGCCCACTTCGTCATATTCATTGTTTGGAGGAACATAGGTTGTCGGTAGCGGACCAAGGCCGCTTGCCCGCCACTCTACGGCAGCGGAGTTCAGCGCCCGGATCATCTGGTCACTGGTCCGCCACAGGTCGAGCAGCAGGGGAAAGTGATTGTAACCATGCAAGCCCATTTCGCCCGCATGCGCGGCCGATTGGGCAGCCGCGGAATTGAACGGCATCTTGCTGGCCGCCGGTTTGCGTTTGCCATCCGGTTCGAATTCAAGCGCATGCGGCGGAACGGTATCGTCATAGTCGAACACCGTCAGCCACGTGTAGCGCAGGCCATGTTCCTGCGCCAGCGACACCATGTCGGCGTACCAGATTCGATCGTAGAAGGTGAGGTTGTCCATACCCCCATATTCCGATGCGATCGGCTCGAGGGTCTGTTCAAACATCTCGGGCGGAAAATCATCAATTTGAAGTGTGGCGACATTGGCAACGGTCAGAACGCTCATCCGCTGCACCGCCGCAATGGACTGCACGATCAGCCCCCGTGCCCTTTTTTCACCGAGAATGACGGTGTTCCAGAAGATGACGCGTCCCTCGCCGAAGCGGGTGAGCCATGCCAATGGCCTGCCACCGCTGGATGTTGCGAGGACCGTGGCGTCTTGGTGCGGCTTCAAGTCGTAAGATGTGTGCCCCGATATCTCAGCCGGTGTCAGACGAAGGTTGTGGAACCCCGGCAACAGATCGGACGGAAAGAACAGGCCCTCGACCTCATCCGCCACGAAATCCGGCGGCCCGGATTGCGAAGAAATACCGAACAGATCGGACAATGCGGCATTCCAGCCGCGGTAAACCACCGCCAATCCACCACCGAGGGTGACAAACCGTCTGATACCGTCAAGCCAGGTCTGATCCAGTCTGTGCAGGGCCTCCATGCAAAGCACAATCGCGCTGAAACGGCTCAGATCAGGCAATGTTGCATCCTCTGAAACATCAATGTGGTGATGGTCCATGCGGGCATAGAAAAGGGCCCAGGCGACATTCTCCCGGATTAACGCAGCATAGCGATCTGCCGAATCGCCGATCGACAGAACACGTTGCCCGCGACCCTGGTCGATCATGTGGCTTTCGGATTTGCTTCGTGGCCCAGATCGTCCGGAAACACGTCCCCGTCGCCTTCGATCAACACGCTAGTCGCCATAGCCAGCGACACTGGGTATCGAATCGGTCAGGCGGGTCGACAGGAGATGAGACCGGAAGGTATCGCGACGATGCCTCTGCTTGAGCGTCGTCGAGCCGCCGAAATAGAGCCGGATCCCACCATAGGCGCGGTAAAAATCATTTTCGCCGAAAACGCCGTCAGCAAAAAAGGACAGCCCGGGCAAGGCCTCGAAGCCGGGTCGATACTCCACGCCGGCGCGGCCCAGAAAATCATGCACCGGATTTGTCTCGGCCCCGACCGAGAAGAGCAGATCATCGTTTGCATACCACTCGAAATCCAGCCGGCCCAAAAAGCCATCATCGCCGGCGCCGTCCGAGAATTGATATCCGGCGAGACCGGAAACGGTGAGGTTTTCCAGATACAGCTCCCCTTCTCCGACCAACGCCCCGACATCCGACGAACCGGTCGTCGAGCCACTGGATTCCGTGTTCGCAAAACCACCCGCAACGCCGAACAACCCCTTTTCCGGATCCCGCCAGAAAAAATGCGCGGCGGCGCCGCCAAGGAAGCTGCCATCCCGTGCGCCCGCGGTCGCATCGATACGCGCACCGAATTGATCGGTCACCGGAAAAGTGAGCGCGCCTTCGGTCATAAAGGTCGTTTCGCTGTTCAGACTTCCGCCCATCAATCCCCATTCTCCATTCACGCCTGAAACCGCTCTGCCGGGTGTCGTTTCCTGCGCCTGTGCCGTCGTCGCTACTCCAACACCGATAAATGCGGCCAAGGCAGATGTGCCGGTTCTGCTTTTCAACGACTCCAAAACGCCGGCCCGAGGACGCAAAGACAACTGATCAATCGGCGTTGCGACGATGTTGGGATCCGCATATCCGACCCGCACTGCCCTGATGAAATCCGTTGAATCATGATCACAAATTCCCTTCAAAAGCGCGCGAACAGCAGATTCGATCGCCGCCGGAGAGGCATTACCGATGTGCCCGACTTCACCGGCATTGCCGCGATTGAGGACAATGACCAACATTCCCTTCTCACTCTGCCAAAGCAGCTTGTCTACGGCCCCGCCCAGCAGAGCCCGTATCTCCCCTGCGAAGCGCAACAGTCTGGACGCACGATCGAACACGCCCGTCGGGTCGTACAGGATGTGGTCATGCCGATAGGGTGCCAAGAATGCTTCCAGGCTTCGGGCCCGTTCGAGCGTCCTGACACTGTATCGCCTGATACGGTGCGAATTGACGTGGTATTTCTTCCGCAACTGCCGGGACAGGTATCGCGATTGCTTTCGCGTCATTGAAATGTGTGATGCGTGGACCGAAACGCGCTCGACGCCGGATTCCGATTTGTCCACACCCACGAGAAAGGATCGCCCGATCTTCGGATCCCGAAATAACCGTTCAAACTCCACTTGACTGCTTGAATACATCTCAACTCTCCACACGGATATTGTCCTGTTGCTTGTTTGATCTCGATCAGACTGCTTAGAGCCCATTCGGGCATTAAGGTGGCGCCGCTCGAATCCGTCGGAAAAGCGACTTCCATGGGATATTGGCCATCCGATTGGCGCTGCGCTGCCCTTCCAGTTGGGCAACCGCATTGACATGATTGATGCAGGAATGTTCCAGCACAGCCATCCGCCTGCGGGCCAGCCGCCGGTCACGCGCTTTCCTGTAGGCTGAGAGCCAGAACGACCACCAGGGTTGGACGCGTTGCTTCCACGACCATGATCTGATGCTTTCCAGATTCTCCCGAGACAAGGCGTGATAGAGGCGCCGGTCCTCAAAGATGGTTTGCAGAGCATCGGCAAAACGGTCCGGGTCGGGCTCCTTCACAACGAACGGTGCCTGCTCGGGTCCGAACAGCTCCGGAACAATCCCGACATCCGTGGAGACCACCGGCACCCCCGAGGCCATCGCTTCCAATACTGGATTGGGTGTTCCCTCCGCTGCCGACGTGCAGGCCAGAACGTCTATATCCCGATAGAATGCCGGCATTTCATCGAATGGAATCCGCCTGACTTGCGGGTCTGCCACATGGGAACGGACAGGCACACCGCGTTTCTTCAGTATCTCCAACGCGGGCTGAAACAAACGGAAATAGCCTTTCGGATCCCCATTCAGGCTCTTGCCCCAGCCGCTGTTGCCGACCCACCCGATGACCGGCGGATGACGCGCTGATCCGTTCGCTTGACCCGGCGTGAAAAGTTCCAGATCCACACCATCTGCGATCACGGTATCCGGATCCGGCAGTTCGGTGAATCCCGAATAGATCTGCTGAAGCTTTGCGGACGAAACACTATAGGAATCGATCAGATGAAAAGCATCGATACGTTCGGCAACACGCTCCGGCGAAATGTGAAGATGATCATAGACTGAAGTGGTATATGCACGCGTTCCCGCTATCTCAACAACGTCGCTCACCGCGAGTCCCGTGCGATCGGCCACGGACAACAAAGCAGGCGGTCTCAGGAATTCGAAAAGGTCCTCCCTCCAGAAGAAGTGAACAAGGTCTATATTCCTGCTCGCAATATATTCGAAGATCGCGCACAAATCCCGATCTGGCGGCTTTCCGGTGAAGAGTTTCGAGATTTCGAAATCATCCGGGGCAAAGCGCGTGATGTTGTTTGCTATATTGTCAAACGCCCAGTCCGGCTGGTCCGGGCAAAGTAATATGCGCAAGGGCCGTTCGAGCGAACTCTGCCGACTGTCTGATTGATCGTTTGTGCCATGCATCCGGGCCCCCCGCTGCCGGTCGGTGTGTCGATTGTCACACAGACCTATGGTGGCGCCTGTTGCCAGGGCCAACAGATTGACGGATTCCGTCAGGTTGCCTCCAGCGCTCCTTGTGCGGGGTGGGACTTGGCAACATCGACCGCATAAACCTCCTCCCGGTTGCGTCGTCGTTCGCCCCAGGTTTCGTTCAGGACAAATTTGTCGTTCAAAATCGAATTTTAACAGTTGCGATCAGTCGAAATACGAATGATCGAATTGCTTAAATGTTATTGAAATCAGCGGGATAGAGTCAATCCGTCCTGGTCTTTGCATTTCGAAAAATAAAGCCGGAGAAATCAATGCGCAAACCAAGACAAACGCATAAATAACAACAGGCTGCAGGAAGGGCCGGCCGCAATTTTCAAAATTGTGCACTTTCAATTCGAAAACGGCTCTCATTTTTTCGAGAGCGGCTCTCATTTTTATTTCCCGGGTGCGGATTTCTCCTATTATCGACTCCGGCGACGTGAGTTTAGGGGGACTGAATGAATACTGATCCAGATGACGACGATCAAACCGAAGACAAGAAAACCCAGATCCTGAACGCCGCAACGAGGTTGCTCACAGGTCGGGGCCTGCAGGCGTTTTCATTTGAAGCCGTCGCGAATGAAGCGGGTCTGTCCCGCCAATTGGTCCGGTACTACTATCCTGACCTTGATGCCTTGATGGTGGAATTATGCGGCCATCTGCAACAGGTCTATCAGGACGCTCTGGTTGCAGGCATTGTGGAAGTCCGCAAGGTCGAGCGTCTCAAGTTCTTTCTGGATTTTCTCTTTGGTCTGTCCAAGGACCATCCCATGCCCGACAATCTTGAGGCTTATGACGCATTGTTTGCCTATGCCGTGGGATCAGCGTCCTTGAAAGAGCGCTTGTGCGACAAATACAAAACCCTCGGTCACGTCATTCTTCATGAGCTGGCAATTACGCATCCGGAACTCGGTGACGCCGCCTGCAAGGAGCTTTCATTTCTTGTTGTCTCCATGATGCATGCGCATTGGAGTTATGTCGCGACCCTCGGCTTTTCCCCTCATCACAACCGGATAGCACGGGACGCAATCGACCGCCTGATCGCTTCTTACATCAACGACCCGGCTGCGGCGCCCTCAAGTGAGGAACCCTGGTCTCAGGGTCGTTGATTTTTTGCCCTTGAAGCGGCTTCTAGCCGGCAATGCCAATGCGCGCCATGACTTCGGCGGGGATACGATAGCGCTGGACCAGATTGGTCTGGTTCGACAGGCCGCACAGCTCGTATTGCACGATCAGCGCCCAGGCTTTCTGCGCCGCGTCGTTCAGAAGGGCTTCGCGGTCGCGCTTCGGGTCCGCCGAATCGAGCTCCGACAGCACCGCCTCCAGCGCCCGGCCGGCGCGGCCGAGCGACGCTGCCATTTCGGCCATGATCTCGCCATCGAGAACACTTGCGCCGGAATCAAGCAGCGACGTGGTCTTTTGCAGATTCGGCGGCTTGACGCTCATCGTGTCTCAAAGGGTCCCGCTTCGAACGGCAATTGAAAAACCCGCGGCGTTGCCGCCGCGGGTCCGTAAATGCAACAAGGATCGGCGTGGCTCAATCGTCGCCATTCTGCTTTTTCAGGGCGGCGCCGAGAATGTCGCCGAGTGACGCACCGCTGTCGCTGGAGCCGAACTGGGCGACCGCCTGTTTTTCCTCGGCGATTTCCAGCGCCTTGATCGACAGGCTGATCTTGCGGTCCTTCTTGGAGAAGTTGGTCACCCGCGCATCGATCGTCTGACCGACCGAGAAACGCTCGGGGCGCTGCTCGTCGCGGTCGCGGGACAGATCGGAGCGGCGGATGAAGGCCGTGACATTCTCATGATCGACAAGCTTGACCTCGATGCCGCCATCATTGATGGCGGTGACCTCGGCCGACACGACCGCATTCTTGCGCAACTCGCCGGAGGCCGCGGCCTCGCCGACGGCATCCTTGCCAAGCTGCTTGATGCCGAGCGAGATGCGCTCCTTCTCGGTGTCGACGTCGAGCACGACGGCCTTGACGACATCGCCCTTGTTGTACTCCTCGATCACCTGCTCGCCCGGACGGTTCCAGTCGAGATCCGACAGGTGGACCATGCCATCGACATCGCCCTCGAGGCCGATGAACAGGCCGAATTCGGTCTTGTTCTTGACCTCGCCTTCGACTTCGGTACCCACCGAATGGGTCTGGGCGAAGACCTCCCAGGGATTGTCGAGGGTCTGTTTGAGACCGAGCGAGATGCGGCGCTTGGCCGGATCGACCTCGAGAACCACCACTTCGACTTCCTGCGTCGTCGACAGGATCTTGCCGGGGTGGACGTTCTTCTTGGTCCAGGACATTTCCGAAATGTGGATCAGGCCCTCGATGCCGGCTTCCAGTTCGACAAAGGCACCGTAATCGGTGATGTTGGTCACCGTGCCCTTGATCTTCTTGCCTTCCGGATATTTGACGCCGATGCCGTCCCACGGATCGGCTTCGAGCTGCTTCATGCCAAGCGAGATGCGGTGGGTTTCCTGGTTGATGCGGATGATCTGGATCTTGACCGTCTGGCCGATGGTCAGGATTTCCGACGGGTGGTTGACGCGGCGCCAGGCCATGTCGGTGACATGTAGCAGGCCGTCAATGCCGCCGAGATCGACGAAGGCACCGTAATCGGTGATGTTCTTGACGACACCCTCGACAACCTGGCCTTCCTCGAGGTTCTGCACGATCTCGGAACGCTGTTCGGCGCGGCTTTCCTCAAGCACGGTGCGGCGCGAGACGACGATGTTGCCGCGGCGCTTGTCCATCTTGAGGATCTCGAAGGGCTGCGGATTGTGCATCAGCGGTGTGACATCGCGGATCGGGCGGATATCGACCTGGGAGCGCGGCAGGAACGCCACGGCGCCGTCGAGATCGACGGTAAAGCCGCCCTTGACCTGGTTGAAGATGACGCCTTCGACGCGCTCATTGGCCTCGAACTTGGCTTCCAGGCGGACCCAGCTTTCCTCGCGGCGGGCCTTCTCGCGCGACAGGACAGCTTCGCCCAGCGCGTTTTCGATGCGCTCGACATAGACTTCGACTTCGTCGCCGGGCTTCATGGAGCCGTCTTTCGACTTGGCACCGAATTCCTTCAGCGGTACACGGCCCTCAACCTTGAGGCCGACATCGACGATGGCGACGTCTTTTTCGATGGCGGTGATGATGCCCTTGGCGACATAGCCTTCGGCAAGATCCTGGGTGGCAAAGGATTCCTCGAGGAGGGACGCAAAGTCCTCCTTGGACGATTGTGCGGACATATATACTCCTGAAAAGTCCGGACCGGGATTTCTACGTCGGCCGGACGGGGCGCCGATGGCTGGTGTTTCACTGGTTTTCGACACTGTCCGGCAACATCAAATGCGGTTGCCGATTTCGGCGCTTGGACGGCCTCGAAAACATGGAGCTCAATTGCCGTTCCGGGTCACCGTGCCGCTTCGATCAGCGCCCTGGCGGTCCGGAACGCCGCTTCTATATCCATTTCACTCGTATCTAGCAAGTGGGCATCGTCGGCCGGGCGCAACGGCGAGTCATCACGATTCATGTCACGGGCGTCACGGCGCCGCAGATCGGCGAGCACATCGTCATAGCCGGCCGTGCTGCCGGCTGCCTGCATTTCAGCGTGGCGGCGGCGGGCGCGCACTTCGGGCGAGGCAGTCACATAGAGTTTGACGTCGGCGTCGGGGCACACAACCGTGCCGATATCGCGGCCATCCAAAACAGCGCCCGGCTCGCGCGCGGCGAACCGCCTCTGCGCCTCGACCAGCGCCCGGCGCACCGGCGGCATGACGGCAATTTTCGAGGCCGCCTCGCCGATACCGTGGGCGGAAAGGACCGCACGGTCCAGCCCGGACAGATCGAGGCCGCGGGCCATGTCGGCCGCCGCCGCCTCGTCATCGAGGGCGACGCCGTTTTCCAGAAGCGCCCGGGCGACGGCCCGGTAGGTCAGCCCGGTGTCGAGGTGATGAAAGCCGTACAGCCCGGCGATGCGGCGCGCCAGCGTGCCCTTTCCGGACGCGGCCGGGCCGTCTATGGCAATGACAAAGCCCATGTCTATGCGGCTTTCCGGGTCAGCTCTATGCGGGCGCCAAGCCCCGTCATCATGTCGATGAATTCGGGAAAGCTGGTGGCGATCATTGCTGAGTCGTCGACCGTCACCGGATGTTCCGTGGCCAGCCCCATGATGATGAAGGCCATGGCGATGCGGTGATCGAGATGGGTCTTGACGACACCCGCCGGATGGCTCGATCCGAGCCCCCTGCCGCCCGGCACGCCGCGCACGCTGAGCGAGGCCTTGCCCTCGGTGCAGTCGACGCCATTGGCCTTGAGCCCCGCCGTCACGGCAGCCAGCCGGTCGGATTCCTTGATGCGCAGTTCCTCCAGGCCGTCCATCACGGTTTCGCCCTCGGCAAAGGCGGCGGCAACCGCGAGCGCCGGGTATTCGTCGATCATCGACGGCGCGCGGTCCGGCGGCACGGTCACAGCCTTCAGTTCCGACGACCGGACATGCAGATCGGCCACGTCCTCGCCGCCGGAGATGCGCGGATTGACGATGTCGATGGCGCCGCCCATCTCGATGAGCGTGGCGATCAGACCGGTGCGGGTCGGATTCATCAGGACGTTCTCGATGACGACCGAGGAATCGGGCACCAGCAGCGCGGCGACCAGCGGGAATGCGGTGGAGGACGGGTCGCCGGGCACATCGATCGCCTGTCCCTCGAGCGGTCCCTGGCCCTGCAGTTCAATGGTGCGCACGCCCGCGGCGTCTGTCTCGACCTGCAGCTGCGCGCCGAAGCCGGCCAGCATTTTTTCCGTGTGATCGCGGGTCATCACCGGTTCGATGACCGTGGTAATTCCGGGCGCGTTGAGGCCGGCGAGCAGCACCGCCGACTTGACCTGCGCCGAGGGCATCGGCACGCGGTAGCGGATCGGCGCGGCGATGGGCGGGCCGAACAGGGTAACCGGCAGCCGGTCGCCCTCGGCAGCGCTGACCTGGACACCCATCTGCCGCAGCGGATCCAGCACGCGGCCCATCGGACGGGCCGACAGCGAGGCGTCGCCGGTGAAGATCGCTTCGAAATTGTAAGGGCCGACAAGGCCCATCGTCAGCCGCACGCCGGTGCCGGCATTGCCGAAATCGAGCGGCGCTTCGGGCTGCAGCAGGCAGCCATTGCCGACGCCAGTGACGGTCCACACACCCTCTTCCCGGATCACACGTGCACCCATTGCCTGCATCGCCCGGCCGGTCGCCAGCACATCCTCGCCTTCCAGCAGGCCGGTGATGCGGGTCTCACCGCCGGCCAGCCCGCCGAACATCAGGGCGCGATGCGAAATGGATTTGTCGCCCGGGATCCGGATGGTGCCCGAAAGCCGGTTCGATCGGTGCGCAACGGCCGGGTTCGGCGCGGCACTGTTTGCCATGTGGTCAGGTCCCTGCATCTTGCGGTTTGACGGGCGCCGGACGGCGACCTCGGGTTCCTCGCGCACGCTCTATCACAAGGAATTTTGCCGGTCACCCGTTTTGCCGTCCGGCAACCGGCTTTTGCGCAGATAAGCTTTGACAGACCGCGCCAACATTAGTATGGGGTCCGGCACGCCAGACCCGGGCTGAAGGTGTCGCCCGGGGGCAATCGGGACCGGTTTTCAGCCGGTCCGACCTTGCAATTCGCCGCCAGCGCATATCGATGACCTGACCAGACAAGAGGCCCACGCAGTGTCAAAACCCGAACTCGGTACGAAGCGCGTCTGTCCGGAGACGGAACGCAAATTCTACGACCTCAACCGCGATCCGATCGTCTCGCCCTATACCGGCAAATCCTATCCGCTGTCCTTCTTCGAGGTCGGAGAAACTCCCGTGCCGGAAAAGGAAGCGCCTGAGGCCAAGGAAGAGGCCGAGGCACCGGAGGCCGAGGCCGAATCCGCCGATGTCGAAATCGTCTCCCTGGAAGATGCCGACGAGGAAACCTCCGACACCGGCGAGACCATCCCGGATATCGAGGACGACGACAACGATGTCGATCTCGGCGAGGATGACGACAACACCTTCCTCGAAACCGACGACGATGACGACGACGACGTCACCGGCATCATCAATGTCGCCGATGACGGCGAGGAAACCTGAACAGGCACGGGCGCGCCGATTTTCAAGGCTGCCGTCGCATTTAGGCCTTGATATCCAAGGCAAGCGGTTCTAGAAAACCGCACAATCGGCCGGCCACCCAGGCCCGCCGCATCCGGAACACCGGAACATGGGGCCATAGCTCAGTTGGGAGAGCGCTTGCATGGCATGCAAGAGGTCAGGGGTTCGACTCCCCTTGGCTCCACCAAAACATCCTTTCGGCCACTAAAACCCCTCAAAAGCCTGAAAGGCTCCGCTATTTCGGCGGTTCGATAACCGCTATTTGGGCAGTAGGCAACGCGCCCCGGAAAGACCAGTCGCAACACCGTTCTCCTATACTCAAATTGCCCGGAATCCCATAATTTCCAAGAGTTTGCGAGGAAAGCGCAAGCGGTTCGACACATCGAGTCAAAGGAAGCAAGCGGCTTCCCGGCATTCGCGGCTTTTTCAGTCATTCCAAAACAGTGAACCAGTGATTTAGGCTCACTGTCTTTCCTTGTAATTGAATGTCTCTGCCTGTGCGCTTTCAGCCTGAATCGCAGCGAATAGAATAAGCGCTGAAATGATTGCCTTTAGCATCTGCCCCAAGTCCCCTTCTGGCATGATTCAGCTTCGAAAAGCCGGATGTCGCCAGAATGAGAGCAAAGGCACTCATACGCGGATTTTAGGTGCACCCCTGGACATAGCCGCGTCAGCCGGCAGTAAGCCGAATGCGCACAGGCAATAATACCAAGGAGGTTGGCAAGGGCGTTTGCCGTCCCTGTACCTTTCGGGGCCGGCGATCCCCACACCCGAATTTGCGGAGTGCAGCGCTGGTCTACCAAAGTCTGTCCAGCGCTTCCAGTGAAAGTTGTGGCCTGGTTCGCGCGACCATAACCCGGACCGAACGAGGCGTGTATGTCTCATTGAGAACTCACTGGAATGGCATCTTGCAGTAGACGGCCTGCCCTTGAGACCTGACTTTCCGCTACGCGCAAGATGTGCGTGTAGTACACGCAATCTTGGCGAGGGTAACCCCTTCGGTTTCCCATTGCATCCTTTCCCGCGCGGCGCTTATCGGCATTGAGCCTGCACACGCCAGCGAACCGTATCGTCGGTTCATCACTCGCAGGACTTGGAGACTTGCCTCTCCACCAGCACCGATTCATGCACAAACGGCTTTCCGTTTGACCGAAATGAGAGGCTTTCCCCTTAACCAAATTCAAGAGCCTGCCCGTGCCCATGAAAATCATCGGCCAACCGTCTGCCGATTGGATGCCGCCAGCGCTTTCGGCGCTGGACCACGACCAAGGGAGGCCCTTGGATGCATTACCATAATCGTTGCCTGTTGCGTTACGGGATACAATCTGCTATGGTGAATGTATGGAGATTCGAAACATTCGCCATAAGGGTCTGCGGAACTTTATCGAGAAAAACAATTCCAAGGGATTGCCGCAAGGCAACGTGGCGAAGATAGCGGACATCATTGCATTTCTGATCGACATAGAGAGCATTGATGAGGTTTTCGATCTCCAAAAATACAAACCGCATCGTCTGAGCGGGAACCGCGCCGGGACATACAGCTTTCATGTCACGGCCAACTGGCGGATCACGTTCAGGCACGATGAGGAAATCAACGAGCTTTATGACGTTGATTATGAAGATTACCACTGACATGCAGAAGGAGTACGAGTAATGGCGATCAAGATAGGAATGAAAGCGGTTCATCCGGGCGGGTTTATCAAGCGCTCTGTCTTGCCCGATGATCTGTCCGTAACCGATGCTGCCGGTGTGTTGGGCGTGGGCCGTCCCGCCTTGTCCAACCTGCTTAATGAGAACGCCAAGCTATCTCCTGAAATGGCATTGCGTGTGGAAAAGGCTTTCGGCGTCAAGATGGACACGCTGCTTAGGATGCAGGCCCGCTACGATGCGTTTCAGATGCGGCAGAGAGAGCAGGAAATTGATGTGATGAAATATATGCCTGCATAGCACAAGCATCACGCATCAGACAGCAGGACAATGATAATAAATCGTGTAGTTGTTTAGAATTACAAGACATTCAAATTCACGCAGATTGCAAATTTCTTCATGCGATCTCTCCCCATTCACACAGATTCCGTGCCTTGTTCGACAGACTAGGAATCTTGACAAATTATCTCTTGCGGTATACCATATAAGGTAATACGAGACTTCATGAAGTTCGTTCCAACCTCTTATCAGGGCGCATAGCACGGGTGCTTTTGCACGGCTTCATTAAGAAGGTCCAAAAGACACCGCCTAAAGAATTGAAATTGGCCGTGACCAGGATGACGGAGGTTCAGAACCTTGAAAAATGAGAACCCGCATATTGGCAGTTCATTTGCCGACATGCTGCAAGGAGAAACTATTGCCGAAGACGTGAGAGCGGTTGCTATCAAGCGCACGGTTGCCTTGCAAATTGAACATGAAATGAAAACGCAACACATCACGAAGTCAGAGATGGCACGGCGCATGAAAACCAGTGCGTCACAGCTTTCAAGATTGCTCGATCCCGAGAATGATCGTGTGCAGCTTGATACGCTAGTGAAAGCCGCATCGGCCGTTGGGAGGTCATTGAGCGTGGAGCTTGTGTGATCAAGTATGTGAGATAAACAAGCAGCCGCCGGCACATCAGCCGCACCGGCGAGATCACTCCAGTGGTGGTGACAGGAGCCGTCACAGCAGCACCTGAGCAAGCTGTTGCGACAACACGGGTCGCTTGGGCCGGCTTTCAATGGCACATTGAGCCAGGTCAAAGAGCGTGACGACGGCATGCGCGATAGTGGATATATATGCTCTTGAAACCAGTCAGCGGGAGACAGGCCATGTACAAGAACATCCTTATACCGGTGGTCATTGATGAGGAACACGATACAAAGGCATCCTATCGTGTGGCGCAGAAGCTTGCGGATGAGGATGCTCAATTTACGGTGTTGCATGTGATGGAGACCATACCGACCTTCATCGCATCACAACTGCCCGAAGATGTCATGACCAAATCGCACAACGAGGTCGAGATGGCCCTGAAGCAGTCTGCTGCTGCCCTTCCGGGCGCCTCGGTGCGCCTTGAATCCGGGCATCCGGGACGCTTCATCGTCGACTTTGCCGAAGAGAACGGTATCGACTGCATCATCATTGCATCGCACCGGCCGGGAATTGAGGACTATTTCCTTGGCTCAACCGCTGCTCGGGTGGTTCGTCATGCCCAGTGCGCGGTGCACGTCATCCGTTAAGGCACTTTAGCCGCACTGGGCGCGGTACCCGACCACCATTCCGGTTCACCGATATTCCGGGTTTTCGAAATCGAACCGGCAGCCGGCATCCCATTCCGAACGCTGGTTTCCGTGGGCCGGGATTCCGCCGGCGTCCTTGATCATGCGCGCCATGTGCAGGAGGTTCCAGGTCATGAAGGTGGTATTGCGGTTGGTGAAGTCATTTTCAGGGCCGCCCGAGCCGTCGTCCATATAGGATGGTCCGGGGCCGGCTTCGCCGAGCCATGCCGCGTCGGCCTGCGGCGGGATGACATAGCCCAGATGCTGCAGCGAATAGAGGATGTTCATCGCGCAGTGTTTTGCACCATCCTCGTTTCCGGTGATCAGACAGCCGCCGACGCGCCCGTAATAGGCGTATTGACCGGCATCGTTCAGTTGCGACGAGTTGCCGTAGAGGCGTTCGATCACGGTGGTGCAGACGGATGATTTTTCGCCCAGCCAGATCGGCGACAGCAAGACGAGTATCTCCGCGGCCTTCACCTTTTCAAAGATCTCGGGCCAGGCATCTTCAGCCCATCCATGCTCGCGCATGTCCGGCATCACGCCGGTGGCGATCGGATGATCGACCGCCCGGACGGTTTCGACGGAAACGCCGTTCTTTTCCATGATCTCCTGCGAAATCCGCGCCAGCCCGTCGGTGTGGGACATCTGCGGAGACCGTTTCAGCGTACAGTTGATGAACAATGCGTTGAGGTCGCTGAAATCCCATCTGCTGGTGGTGCAATGCCTGTTTTGAATGTCGTTGAGTGCCATGGCGTTTTCCCTCATCAGCTGTGCCGGCTTCGTCTTGGTCCGTCTTTGATGCAGCACGGAGCCCGGCGGTTACAATGAAATTGGCGCGCGGCCGCGCAAATTCATAGATCATGATAACCTTGTGTCGGAACCCGGCGGAGCCTGCGAACCGGTTCACAGCGTTCCGTGATTACCCTGATGCATTTGACTGGGCGGGGTTCCGCCAGGATCATGGTTTCCGGTGACGGCTCAGCTCCCGCCCGTACCGTTTTCGCGGGCCTCCAGATCCCGCATTTCCAGCATGTAGCCCGGATCGAATGACAGTTTGCGCAGGGTTGGGGATTTCTCGTCGATCATCCGCCAAACCGGCGGGATGTCCGACAATTGCGCGCCGGCTTCATGGGCTTCATGGGCGGCTTCGGCAACGATGCGCAGGAATATTCCGGCGGTCAGCGGACAGGTCGCGTCGGCGCCGAAGCGCCTGGCAAGATCCGTCCGCATCTGCGCCAGGCTGACGCGGCCACCCGGCGGGATGTTGCGGATATAGTCCTCGACGATCTTCGGCGTCGCGATCAGAATCATCTGGCCGGATTTCATACCGGCCAGGTCCTTGTCGATCCGCGTCACCTGGTGCTCGCCGGGCTCGTTCAGTTTTTCGGTCCAGCTTTTCCTGCGCCGCGCCACGGGTCAGCACCTTCGTCCGATTGTTTTGTTCCGGGCCATGGCTGCCACCCGGTCAGGTCCAGTGTAGCCGTTCCCGAAGAACTTGAAAGGGTCCACGCCCCCTTTTAGATCGTGTCACCATGGGCAGACTGACCGGCCGGCTTGCCGGCAAAGCGGGCGGCGACCTTTTCGCGCATCGTCTGGAAAGCCGCGTAGAGAACCGGGATCATCACGAGGCCGATGGTGCTGTCGATGATCATGCCGAAGAAGACCGGATAGCCGATGGACATGCGTCCGGCGGCTCCCGCGCCGCTCGACAGGACCAGTGGCAGCACACCGACAATGAAGCACAGGCCGGTCATGGTGACCGGCCGGAAGCGGAGCCTCGCGGCAGCGAGCGCCGCCTCGTGGATGCCGGCGCCCTGCTCGCGCCGAACCTTGGCGAATTCGACGACCATGATGGCCTTCTTCGCCGCCAGCCCGATGAGCAGCACCATGCCGATCTGGGTGTAGATATTGTTGTCGAGCCCCGTCACGAAGGTGAGCGGCAGCAGCGCTCCGAAGACGGCGAAGATGGTCGAGACCATCACCGCGGCCGGCAGGGTCCAGCTCTCATACTGCGCCACAAGGCACAGATAGGCGAAGATGAAGGCGAGAAGCAGAATCCAGACGACAAGCTCGCCGGCCTTCACCTCCTGCAGGGTCACGCCGGTCCAGGCGATGCCGTACTGGTCGGGCAGGGTTTCATCGGCGATCCTCCGCAGGGCGGCAATCGCCTCGCCGGTGCTGACGCCGTCGGCCAGCTCGCCGTTGATCGCTGCGGTCTGGTAAAGGTCGTAGCGATAGATCGTTTCCGCTCCGAGCGCCGGCTCCTTGCTGATCAACGTCCGCAACGGCAGCGACTCGCCATCGGCGTTGTTGACATAGATGCTCTCGATGTCCTGCACCGACTGGCGATAATCCGCATCGGCCGAAATCACCACCCAGTGGACACGCCCGTCCTTGATGAAATTGTTGACGTAGAGCGAACTCAGACTGGCCTGAAGCGCGGTAAAGATGTCGCTGATATCGACACCAAGCGCTTCGGCCCGGTCGCGGTCGACGGCAAGGGAATATTGCGGCGTGTTGGCGGTAAAGCTGCTGAAGGCCTGGGCAAATTCCGGCGCCCGGTTCATGGCCGTGACCAGAGCCGTTTTCGCCGCTTCCAGATCGGCGACATCGCCGTTGGAATAGTCCAGCAACTGCGCCGAAATACCGCCCGTCGATCCGACGCCGTGGATGGCCGGCGGGGCAAAGACAAAGCCGGTCGCCTCCGGCAATGTGTCGATCTTCGTCTTGAGACTGGCAAGGATGGCCTGCCATTGCAGCTGCGGCGTCTTGCGCTCGTCCCACGGCGTCAGCCGGAAAATGGCCATCCCGGCATTCGACCGGGAGCCGGCCACGATGCTGTTGCCGGACACTGTCATCACCTGGGCGACACCGGGCACATCGCGGGTCAGTTCCGTCACCTTCTCCATTACGGCCTCGGTGCGCTGCAAGGACGCGCCGTCCGGCAGCTGGATGCTGGCGAGCAGCGCGCCGCTGTCCTCGGTGGGCACGAAGCCGGTCGGCACGGTGCGAAACATATAGACGGTGGCCGCAGCAAAAGCGGCGACGATCAGCAGCGAAATCGCCATGTGCCGGAGCATGAAACCGACAAGGCGGACATAGAGATCGCGCACCCTTTCGACGAAGCGCGGGACGACCCGCAGCATGCCTTTGGGTTTGCCGGTGGAGCGGGTCAGCAGTATGGAACACAGGGCCGGTCCGAGGGTCAGCGCGTTGATGCCGGACAGGGCGAAGGCGAAGACGATGGTCAGGGCGAACTGGAAGTAGATCCTGCCGGTGACGCCGGGGAAAAAGCATACCGGGACGAAAACGGCCGCCAGAACGAATGTGGTGGCGATGATGGGCCGGGTCACCTGGCCCATGGCCTTGCGCGTCGCCGCGCGCGGATCCAAGTCCTCCTCCTCCATGATCCGCTGGGCGTTCTCGATGATGACGATGGCGTCGTCGACAACCAGGGTAATGGCCAGCACAATGGCGAAGAGGGTGATCATATTGGCGCTGAAACCGACCAGATAGGCAAGCGCCACGGCGCCGAGCAGGGAGACCGGGATGGCGATGGCCGGGACGATCGTCGCCCGGACACTCAAAAGGAACAGGAATGTCACACCGATCACCAGGAGCGTCGTTACTCCCAGTGTGAAGATGATGTCGTCAATGGACACGCGGACCGCATCGGTCACGTCGAACGTGATCTCGTAGCGCATGCCGGCCGGAAACTGTTTCTTCAGCCGTTCCATTTCCGCCACGACCGCATCGGCGACGTCCAGCGCATTCGCACCGCTCTCCTGGAAAATGGCGATGGCGGCCGTTGCGCGGTTGTTCATCCTGGACGTGGCTGAATAGTCTTGCGAGCCCAGCTCGATCCGCGCGACATCCTTCAGGCGGACGATGGAACTGTCTGAACCGGCCGAGACGATGATGTTTTCGAATTCCTCGACCGTATCGAGCAGGCCCTTGGCCTCCAGCGTAAACTGAAAGTCGGTTTTGCCGGATCCGAAGGGCGGTGCGCCCACCTGCCCGGCGGCGGCCTCGACATTCTGGTTCTCGATGGCCGTCGCGAGATCGCTGGCGGTGATGTTCAGCGCCGCCATCTTGTCGGGCTGCATCCACACGCGCATGCTGTATTCATGGTCGCCGAACTGGTTGACGTTTCCGACGCCGCTGATCCGGGCAAGGGAATCCTGGACGACATCGGTCGCGTAATTGCTCAGATAGAGCTCATCCTGAGCGTCGTTTGTGGACAGCAGGTTGATGACCATCAGCATGTCGCCGAACTGCTTCGATGTCTGCACTCCCTGCTGCGTCACGGCCGACGGCAGAATCGAATCGGCCATCGAAATCCTGTTCTGCACATTGACCGCGGCGATATCGGGATCGGTGCCGATCCTGAAGGTGACCTGAAGCTGGTAACTGCCGTCATTAGAGCTCGAAGACGACATGTAGAGCATGTCTTCGACGCCGTTGACCACCTGCTCGATCGGCGTTGCAACGGTGTCTTGCACCAGCGCGGCGTTGGCGCCGGGATAGCTGGCGCTGACAAAGATCTCCGGCGGCGCGATGTCGGGATACTGGGCGATCGGGATCAATCGAACGGCAATCAGGCCGACCAGGGCCGAGAACAGCGCGATGACGATGGCAAAATTCGGCCGGTCGATGAAGAAACCGGAAATCATCCCTTGTCGGAGCCTTCATCCACAACCGGGTTGACCTTTCCGCCCTGATGCACCTTCTGGAGCCCCTGGATGACAACCAGCTCGCCGTCGGACAGGCCCCTGTCGACCTCCCAGGCGCCGGAGATCTGACGGCCCAGCGTGACATTGCGGCGTTCGATCGTGTCGTCGGCATCCACGATGAAGACAAAATGGCCTTCCCGGTCGAGCTGCAGGGCCGTCTGCGGCACAGTGATGACCGGCCTGGTGTCGGGATTTTCCAGATCAATGGTGACGAACTGGCCCGGGATCAGAACGGAGTCCGGATTTGGGAAACTGGCGCGCAGCAGGATCGTATCCGTGGATTTCTGGATTTCCGTATCCACATAGACCACGGTCCCGGCCTGCGGATAGGCCTCGCCGTCGGCCAGTGTGACGCGGGCGGTCAGGGTCGAGCCGCTGCCGGTGATCAGGCCCTGTCGGCGTTCCTCGAGCAGCTTCTTTTCGCTGATATAGAAGACGACATAGATCGGATCGACACTGGTGATGGTCGCCAGGACGCCGGTGGTGGAGCTGACCACATTGCCGACATCCACGGCGCTGATCCCGATGCGCCCGTCAATGGGGCTGTAGATATCCGTATAGCCGAGATCGATCTGCGCCGCCTGCAATTCGGCTCTCGCCACGTCGGTGGCGGCCCGGTCGGCGCCCAGCGTGGCGACCGCCTCATCGACGGTGGCCTGTGGCACATCCCCTTGCCGTAGCAGGATTCTCTGCCGCTCGAGATAGAGCTCGGCATTCTTTTGCGTCGCTTCCGCGCCTTCAACCGCGGCCTGGTATTGCGCAACGCTGGCGACGTAGGACGCCTTCTCGATCTGGTAGAGAAGATCCCCCTTGCGCACAAAATCGCCTTCCGTGAAATTGCGCTGCTCCAGGAAACCGGTGACGCGCGCCTGAAGATCGACCGTGGTGATGGCCTCGACGCGGGCAACGTAGCCGTCGCCCGCCTGGACCACGCGGCTTTCAACTTTCGTGACGACGACGCTCGGAATATCGCCGCCGCCGGTCTGCGCATGTGCGCCCGTCCATGCGACCAGCACGAGGACGGCGCTCGAAAGGAAACCCAGTGCTCTCATGATAACCGGTCCGCATCGGATAAGTATCGCAGGTTGCATAACACCCGTTGCGGATTAAGGAACCATGAACGATCGCATGGCGGCTGTACGATCGGCCGCTCTCGGCACGGGCAAAAAAAAAGCGCCCTGCCTGACGTGAAAAGGGGCGCCGCAGGCGCCCCTTTGCCGTGTGTAGGTTGCGACCGGATCAGTTCTTCTCGCAGAAGCCCGAATCCTCGGCATTGCAGATGTCGAGGCCGGTAAACAGCGGATCATCGACGGTTTCGCCATTGATGAGCTGAATCATCACGTCCGGTGCCCGATATCCCATCTCGAAGGGACGCTGGCCGACCTGGGCATGGGTGCGACCCTCGCGAAAGGCCTTGGTCTGCGGCGGCAGCGTGTCGCCGGCGATGATGATCAGGTCCTTCGACTTCAGCCGATCCATGACCTGATCGGTGACCTGGGCAAAGGCCTGCGGCGCGAACTGTGCCCATCCGCCGATCAGCATGAAGGCATCGAGATCGGGATTGGCGGTGAAGGTGTCGGCCATCTGCTGGTTGGCGAGATCGGCCTGGTCATTGGTGAAGACCGGACAGCCGTCGATCTCGGTCCAGCCATTCTGGCCGGTCAGGCGGTCAATGCCCTTCTTGCCACCCGCCGTGTCGCGGAACCCTTGCGCGCGGGCATTGATGTTGTCGGCCGCGACATTGCCGAGCTGCAGGCACACCGTACCGCCATTCGGCTTCAGTTTCGCCGCCTCCTCGGCCATATAGACGCCCATCAGATAATTGTCGGTGCCAAGATAGGTCGTCCGCAGTTCGCGGTCGGCTTCGAGGAGGTCCGCATCGATGGTCATGACCGGAACATCCGGGTTGATCTGGCGAATGCGGTTGGCCATGGCCGGCGCGTTGGAGGGCGAGATGGCAATCGCCGCGACGCCCCTGGTCAGGAGGTCATCGACGATCTGCACCGCGCCGGCCTCGTCGGCGCTGGATGCCGGACCGGTGTAGAAGCATTCATATTCGGAGTCCTTGTTTTCGGACATCCACTTCTTGCAGCCGAGATTGATCTGCTCGAAAAACGGATTGTCCAGTCCCTTGACGACGATTGCCAGGGTCTTCTTGTCCTTGGCGGCGACCATCGTCGCCGACAGGGCGACAGCGAGCGCCGCAGATGCCAGTAGTTTCAACGGGTTCATAATCTTCCTCCCATAGGGTATCCGCCGGCCGTGCGAATGCGGACCGCTATCCCGGATACCAGATCTTCCGTGGTTCGTTTTGCGGGCGCTGATACGCCCACGCGTCATCGATCATGCGATCCAGATCGATCTCGGGCTCCCATCGCAGCAATTGGCGCGCTTTGCTGTTGTCGAGCCAGTTGCTGAAATAGGGTGTCTTTATGTCGGCAGCGCGCATCCCCTGCTTTTCTTGCAGCAGGGCCGCGGCTTCGGCGTAATTCACCGGCCGGTTCATCGCGATGTTGAAGAGTTGCTGCCGGGCGGCCGGCGCGTCCAGGGCGCACAGGATCGCTTCGACCAGGTCACTGACATGGACGAAATTGCGCAACAGCGGCGCGCCGTCACGATCGGTGAGCAACGGGACCCGGTTTTCTTCCATGAAGCGCCGTTCATCGTCGCCGGAAATCAGCTGCGACCAGGGCGGCCCGCCAAACTGCTCATCGCCGAATTTCAGCACGAAGCGGAAATCGTCCTTTTCCATGATCCAGGGCGCGCGCAGGCAGCAACCGTTCAGGTCATACTGGATCTGGTACTGTTCCAGCATCTCTTCTTCCAGCACCTTGGTCAGCGCATAGCATCCCTGATAGGCGCGCCGCGGCGATGTCTCGGTCACCGGCCCGTCATAATGATGGAATATGTGGCCGACGGAACAGTCGCCGCCGATCAAAATGAACTGCCGCGCATCGGGCGACTGCCGCATTTCCTCCAATAGCCCGAAAAGCCCTTTGATGGCGACATCGATCACCAGATCCGGCGACTCCTTGACGGCTGCCATATGGAGGATGTGGGTGACGTCCTGCATGGCCCGGGAGATAGTCTGACGATCGGACAGGGAACCGCGGATGCAGTCTATCCTGTCATGGTCGTCGAGCAGGCGGTTGTTGCACAGCGCCACCACTTGCCAATCGGCAAAGCGCTCATCGGCAAGAAACCGCGGCAGAAAATTCTGCCCGACCTTTCCCGTGGCACCGGTTATCAACAGCCTCATGAACGCTCTCCCATGGCCGAGATAATATTTACTAATAATTCCAGGTCAAGTCTGAAGCATAATGGATGCGTTTATCAGCGGGTTTCCCGACTTTTCGAAGCGGGAACACGCAATATCCCCACGAAAGAAGGGCAAATTAATGAAACTTCACCCCTTGCCGTCACCCAATTTGCGTGCCATTAAACTAATAATCGGGAAAAAAATGCTAATTAAGCACGATCAAAACCCGGTGGGGAGGACCAATGACGGCGCTGAAACTGCGGGGAATCTCAAAGAGTTTCGGAGCGATCCAGGCGCTGGATGATGTCTCGATGACCATAGAGCCCGGTGAAGTCATCGGCCTGATGGGCGACAATGGCGCCGGCAAATCCACTCTGGTCAAGATCGTCGCCGGGAATTACCGGCCGACGGCCGGGGAACTGCTGATGGACGGCAGCTCGGTTGAGTTTCACCGGCCCATCGACGCGCAACGCCAGGGGATCGAGGTGGTCCATCAGGACCTGGCGCTGTGCGACAACCTGTCGGCGGCGTCCAACGTCTTCCTCGGCCGGGAACCGAAAACCAGATTCGGGCCGCTCGCCGTGCTCGACTACCGCACCATGTTCAAGCGTTCGGCGGAACTGTTCACCGAGTTGAAATCCGAAACACGGCCGCGCGATATGGTGAAAAAAATGTCCGGCGGCCAGCGCCAGGCGGTGGCCATCGCCAGAACCTTGCTGACAAAGGCCAAGATCGTGCTCATGGATGAGCCGACTGCAGCGATTTCGGTGCGTCAGGTCTCGGAGGTCCTCAACCTTATCCGCCGGCTGCGCGACCAGGGCATATCCATCATCCTGATCAGCCATCGCATGCCGGATGTCTTCACCGTCTCGGACCGGATCGCGGTATTGCGGCGCGGCCGCAAAGTGGCGGACAAGAAAACCGCGGACAGCTCGCCCGAGGAGGTGACGGGCCTCATCACCGGGGCGATCGAAACAGCTTGAAGGCGATGCGGAAGAGATCATGACACAGGCACTCGAACAGGCGATCAGCCACCGGCAACACCGACACTGGCTGTCGCGGCTTGCCAGCCGCCAGGTCTTCTGGGTCGTCCTGGCGGCGGTGATTGCCTGTATCATCCTGTCGGTTGCCACCGATACATTCGCCACGGAGCGCAACCTGTTCAACGTCACCCGCAATTTCGCCTTTGTCGGCATCGTGGCGCTCGGAATGACGGCGGTCATCGCTTCGGGCGAAATCGACCTGTCCGTCGGATCGACCATCGTTCTGACGGCCATCGTGACGGGCACGGTCATGACCGCCGGCTATCCGTTCTGGATCGCGGCCGCCGCGGCGCTGGGCGCCGCGCTGCTGGTCGGCGCGATCAATGGCGTGCTGATCGCCTATGCCGGCATGCCGTCCTTCGTGGTCACGCTCGGCATGCTGTCGATCGCCCGCAGCCTGGCGATGGTGCTGTCGGACAACAAGATGATCTGGGAATTCGGGCCCGACCATGAATTCCTTCTGTGGCTCGGCGGCGGGTCGAGCTTCGGTCTTCCGCATCCGCTCGTCGTGATGATTGTCCTGACGCTGATCACCGGCTTCGCCTTTCAGTGGACACGCTGGGGCCAGCACATGTTCGCCATCGGCGGCAATGAGCGCGCGGCGACGGCCACCGGGATTCCCGTCAAACCGCTGAAGGTGAGCGTGTTCATGTTCTCGGCCTTCACCGCCGGGGTGACAGGCATATTGGAGGTCGGCTGGCTCGGCGGGGTGACCACCAATCTCGGCCAGGGCATGGAACTCACCGTTATCGCCGCGGCCGTCATCGGCGGCGCGAACCTGGCCGGCGGGGTCGGGTCCGCCTTCGGCGCCGTGGTCGGCGCATTGCTCATTGAAGTCATCCGCAACAGTCTGATACTGCTCGGCATCAGCACGTTCTGGCAGGGCACATTCGTCGGCTGCTTCATCGTGGTGGCGGTCGCCCTCGATCGCATTCGCAGTTTCCGGTCGGCGGAATAGAACAAAATGAAACAGAAGGCATTGGAACCGTTGCGCAAAACCGAAACGCCGGAAACCGAGAAACAAGTCCGCATCACGCCGCGCAAGCGGGTGACGATGACCGATGTGGCGCGGCTGGCGGGATGCTCCCAGTCGACCGTTTCGGTCGTCCTGAACAACACGCCCGGCATCACAATCGCCAGCGAAACGAAAAAACGGGTTTCCGATGCCGCCAAGAAACTCGGCTATGTGCATCAGCGAGCGGAGGCAGGGATGTCGAGCCGGCCACGGCAGATCTCGATCGTGTTCGACTTCCTGGCGACCAGCCCGGAGGCGGTGGTCTCCATCGACGGCGCCCGCGAAAGCGGCTGGCTGACCGGGCATGTGGTGTCGGCCTACCAGACCCTCAACGACGCCAAGATGGAGCCGCGGACGCTCGCCGCGGCAATGGGCCCGTCGATCGATGCGCTGATCTACGCAACGATCATGACCCGCGAAGTGAACGTGCCGAAGGTTCTTTACGACACGAAACTGCCGGTGGTGCTGCTCAACTGCTATTCGAAGGACCGCGCCTTTCCAAGCGTGCTTCCAGGCGAAGTCGCGGGCGGGCATATGGCCACCCGGACGCTGGCATTGGCCAATCACAAGCGGATCGCCCATATCACCGGCGAAATGTGGATGGATGCCGCCAAAAGCCGCCTGAAGGGTTATCGCCAGGCCCTTGCCTCGGCCGAGATCCCGTTCGATCCGGTGCTGGTGCGGGAAGGCAACTGGCAGACCAATTCGGGATACAGCAACACCCGGGCGCTGATGGAGCTCGACAAACCGCCGACGGCGATCTTCTGTTCGAACGACCGGATGGCGGTCGGCTGCTATGAGGCACTCAAGGAACTGGGCCTGCGCATTCCGGACGATATTTCCGTTATCGGCTATGACGATGCGGAAGTCGCGGCGCAACTCAACCCGCCGCTGACCTCGCTCAACCTGCCGCATCGCGAAATGGGGCGCTGGGCGGTCGAAACCGCCCTCGAAACCAACGCCCTTGGCGGGCAGGACCGTTTTCCGCTGGTCAAGCTGGAATGCATGCTGGTCGAGCGCGATTCCATCGCGTCGATTTAGAGCATCGGGCGAACGCCCCTTCTGATCATTGTCGAACAAATCTGCGTTGGCCGGCCGACACCGGTCCGCCGGCGTGCTTTGCCGTCTCGCAGTACCGTATGTCGGGCTGTGACGACCGGTCATGGCGACCGGAATCGGACCGATTCCTCATATTGACGGTTGCATTACTAATAATTAGTCGATATCGATACTAATGCTAGCAGCGTCTTGATCCAAGGCTGCTGCCGATCAGTCCAGGGCACCTTGCGTGCCGATCCAGGGAGGAGACAGATATGAAAATCAAACTACTAGCCGGCGCAGCGGCTCTGACCATGGCCATGAGCGGCACAGCTCTGGCGCAGGACAAGCCGGCCATGGCCTTTGTCGTAAATGCCGCATCCGATTTCTGGAAACTCGCCGAGGCCGGCGTCAAGTCGGCGCAGGCGGAGTTGCCCGGCTATGATCTGCAGTTCCGCTATCCGGCACAGGGAACGGCGGCGCTGCAAAATGCGCTGATGGACGATCTGGTCGCCGCCGGCACCGACGCCATCATGATTTCGTCGGTCGATCCGAAGACATCCATCGAGGCCTTCAACCGTGTCGCAGCCCAGGTGCCGCTGTTCACCACGGACAGCGACGCACCGAACAGCGACCGCATCGCCTATCTGGGGTCCTCGAACACCGCAGCCGGCGTGCAGGCCGGCGAAATCGCCGTCAAGGCCCTGCCCAACGGGGCAAAATGCATGGGTTTTGTCGGGTTTCTCGGCGCCGATAATGCCATCGAACGCATTGACGGCTTCCGGCAGGCCGTCGAGGGGTCCGGTATCGAACTGGTGGATGTGCGCGGTGACGATGTCGATTTCGCCCGCGCCCGCAGCAATGTCGACGACGTGCTGGCCGCCAACCCGGAAATCGACTGCATGGTCGGCTTCTACTCCTACAACCCGCCGAAGATCTTTGAGGCGCTGCGGGCGGCCGGCAAGCTCGGCGAAATCACGGTGATCGCCTTCGACGAAGACCCCATCACCCTCGGCGCCGTGCGGGAGGGCACCTTTGCCGGAACCGTCGTGCAGGATCCCTATCAGTGGGGATATCAGGGCATGAAGCTGATGGCGGCCTATCTGGAAGGCGACAAATCCGAGATCCCGGCCGACGGGCTGATCATCGTTCCGACGAAGATCATCGACAAGGGCAATGTGGATGCCTTCGAAGCCGAATTGAAGGCGCGCATCAGCGGATAGCCAGACCGGGGGATGCGGCAGGCCGCGCGTGCTGCCAAGGGCATGCGCGGCTGGCTGGAAGGATCCATGTCCACCACCGAACCATTCGAGTTGCGCCTCGGCGGCATCACCAAGGTCTATCCGGGCGTGGTGGCGCTGAACGACGTTTCGCTTCACATCCGATCGGGCGAGACCGTCGGCCTGATCGGCGAGAACGGCGCCGGCAAATCCACCCTGATGAAGATCCTGGGCGGCGTGGTGCGCCCGACCCGGGGAACGATCACCATCGATAATGAGGACCATGCAGGCCTCACCGTCCATCAGTCGATGCAGGCCGGAATCGCTTTCGTCCATCAGGAATTGAATGTCTTCGACAATCTCGACGTCTGTGCCAATATCCTGCTGGGACGCGAGATCAGCCACGGACCGTTCGGCCTCATGGACCGGCGCGAGATGATGCGGACCGTGCAGCCCATCCTCGACCGGGTCGGCGCGCGCTTCGGACCGGGCGACAATGTCGCAGACCTGTCGATCGCCGAACAGCAATTGCTGGAAATCGCCAAGGCGCTTTCCGTCAGTGCCCGGCTGGTCATCATGGACGAGCCGACATCGAGCCTGACGATCGCCGAAACGGCGCGTCTGCTGGACGTCATCGCCGAACTCAAGGCGAACGGGATCGCGATCCTGTTCATCTCGCACCGGCTGGCGGAAATCGAGCAATGCGCCGACCGTGTCGTCGTGCTGCGCGATGGCCGCAATGTCGGCGAACTGACCGGCGACGACATCCGCCATGACGCCATGATCCGCCTGATGATCGGTCGCAATCTGGAGATCATGCACGGGCAGCATGCGACCAGGCCCGGATCGCCGAAACTCGTACTGAACAATGTCAGGACCGCCGCCAATCCGTCCGTCGAGGCCAGCCTGACGGTCCATGCCGGCGAAATCGTCGGGCTTGCCGGTCTCGTCGGCGCGGGACGCACCGAACTTGCCCGGACCATTTTCGGGATCGATGCGCCGCTCGGTGGCGATATCATGGTCGACGGCGTCCCGCTAGTGCGGCACGGTCCCGGCGCGGCGATCGACGCCGGTATCGCCATGGTGCCGGAGGACCGCAAGGATACGGGCCTGGTGCTCGATTTCGCGGTCAGCCGCAATATCGCGCTGCCCAGTCTCGAGGAGGTCAGCGTCAGGGGGCTGGTCTCGTCCGGCCTGGAGCGACGGCGCGCCGAGGAACAGCGCAGCCGGCTCGACATCAAGGTTCCGGATGTGGAAAGCGCGGCGGCGGAACTGTCCGGCGGCAATCAGCAGAAGGTCGTGCTGGGCAAATGGCTGTCGAAGGACCCGCAAATCATCATTTTCGACGAACCGACCCGCGGCATCGATGTCGGCGCCAAGGCCGAAATCTACCGGCTGATGCGCGAACTGGCCGACAGGGGCGTGGCGATCCTGATGATATCCAGCGACATGGAGGAAGTCATCGGCGTGTCCGACCGCATTGCCGTCATGTGCCGCGGTTCGATCCGCGGCATTCTCGATCGCGGTGATTTTTCCGAACACAACGTCCTGACACTGGCCGTCGGCTGATCCGCGATGAATGAGAGCGAATTGTAGGAGCGTCCCGTCATGCAGAAGAAAGACCTTGGCCTGCTGGTTCTGATCCTCGCGGTGGGTGCCGTCGTCGCCATTATCAATCCGCGGTTCCTGTCGCCGATCAACATCGCCAACACGGCCAATCTGATCGGCCTGTTCGGGCTGTTTTCGATTGCCGAGGCCTTCGTCATCGTCACCGCCGGGATCGATCTGTCCATCGGATCGCTGATCGCCCTGCTCGGCGTGCTGTTCGTCGACATGATCGTCAATCTCGGGGTGCCCTGGCCGATCGCCCTGGTGATCGTCATCGTGCTCGGCGCGGTGCTCGGCGCCGCCCATGGATTTCTGGTTACCCGCATGGGGCTGCAGCCTTTTGTCGTCACCTTGTGCGGGCTGCTCATCTATCGCGGCGCCGCCCGGTTCTTCACAGAGGACGCGACGGCCGGATTCACCTTCGGAGTCAGCTTTCCGATGCTCGAATGGCTGATATCGGGACGCACGCTGGGCATTCCGCATTCGGTCATCGCCTTCCTGATCGCCGCGGTGATCGCCTGGGTGGTGCTGCACAGATCCGTCTATGGCCGGCATTTGTTCGCGATCGGCAAGAACGAACAGGCCGCCCGCTATTCCGGGATCAATACCGGCCGCGCGATTGTCATCGCCTATGTGATCTGCGCCGGACTGACCGCCGTTTCGGCCGTGTTTTTCGCGCTCTACACGCGCTCGATCTCACCGGCATCGCACGGCAATTTCTATGAGCTCTACGGCATCGCCGCCGCCGTTCTTGGCGGCTTTTCGCTGCGCGGAGGCGAAGGATCGGTGATCGGCGTCGTGCTCGGGGTCATTCTGCTGCAGATGCTCCAGAACCTGGTCAATCTCCTCGGCATCCCGTCATCGCTGAATTTCGCGGTCATGGGGACCGTCATCCTGGTCGGCGTGCTGGCCGATCAGCAGTATTCGCGCTATCGCGAGCGCCGACGATCGGCAAAGTCTCTGGAAGCGGCGGGAATCGCCGGCGAGTAGACCGGAACCGACCCAGGCACGACAAACAAGGCGGGGCCGACCGCCCGGACAACATTCCATGTTGACGGCGACGCAACGGGATTTGCGCGCGCCTCCACAATCCTCTATCTCGTTTTGTGCGACATAATCGTGCCTGTTGGCACAATCATACAATGGTGGTGGGGCACCTTTGGAGATGATGAATCGAGTGCCGCAGCGTCTGCTGATGCTGGGTCTGGATGGGGCTGATCTGGATTTCATCCGCACCCGCGCGGAACATTTGCCGACTTTGAATAGGGCGCTTTCGAGCGGCCCGCTCTTTGAACCCAAGGCTCCCGAGGCACTCAGCGGTTCGGTCTGGCCGACCTTTTATTCCGGCTGCCATCCGGGAATACACGGCATGTACCAGCATCTCGTGTGGGACGCGGCACGCATGGGTCTGCGGCGCATCGGCCATGACTGGTGTTTTTACGAACCGTTCTGGAAGGAGTTGGAGCAGCGCGGTCACCGTGTCGTCGTGATGGACGTCCCCTACAGTTTCGGAACCGGGCTGACGCAGGGTGTCGAAATCACCGATTGGGGCACCCATGGCCAGACATTTCCCATGCGCTGCAATCAGCCGGACGTCGCGGCGCGCATCAGACGGTTCGGCCGCAGCCCGATCGGACGCGAAACGCCGGTGAAAAAGACGCCGGGCCAGCTTTCGGCGCTTTGCGGGAACCTCAAGAGGGCGGCGGCGAAAAAAGCCGATCTCGTCCGGCTGTTGATGAAAGATCTGGAATGGGACCTCTTCATCACGGTGTTCGCGGAAACCCATCGCGGCGGCCATCTTTTCTACAGCGAAATCGATGCGCTGCCCGATGGCGGCACCAGCCCAATGCTGGAGGTCTATCGATCCATCGATACGGCGCTGGCCGATATTCTGAAGGACGCCGGTCCAGACACGACGGCGATGATCTTTTCGGTCCACGGCATGATGCGCAATCCGGCACAGGAGCACGTCGTTGCGCCGCTGATGAACCGGCTGAATGCCGCATTTCTGCAAGACCATTGCGGCCGGAACTCCGTCAAACCGCGGTCTCGGGGCGGTGTCGTCGGAGCCCTTCGGAAATCGGTTCCGGCGCGGCTTCAACACGCAGTCGGTGCGGCGGCGCCCGACGGCGTCCGGCAATGGGTGGTCGAGCGGGAGATCATCGGTGGTCTCGACTGGCAATCGACTCCGGGTTTTGCGCTGCGCACCGATATTCGCACGGAGCTTCGCCTCAATCTCATCGGCCGCGAGGCGAAGGGCTTCCTGGAAGCCGGCTCACGACTGCACCGGTGTTACATCGACTTCCTGCGCAAATCGATTCTCAACCTCACCGATGCGGATACCGGCGCCCGGCTGGTGGACGATATGGTCGATATCCAGGCGCAGTTTCCGGGTCCGCGGTCGGACCGGCTGCCCGATTATGCCATTACGTGGAGAACCGAACCTGCGGCCCGCCGCGTGCACATCCCGTCGCTGGGATCGCTGACCGTAAACAGGCCCGGCGTCCGCGGCGGAGACCACACGGATTTCGGTTTCGCCATCCTCATGCCGAACGGGAACGGATTACCGCCGGATCTGCCGCCGCTGGACACAGTTGCGGATTTTGCCCATTTCGTCGGCTGCCTGATGGAAAACGCCGTTCACATGCCGTCACGGTGAAATATGGTCATCGACCAACTACATGGAAACATGGCCCGACGTGCGTACGTTACCTGGGCGATTTGGCCTGTTTTCGATGAAGCCCGTCACTTGAAGACAATTTATGGGATTGGCTATTGTCCCGCAGATGATGTGATGCGATTTGCCGATTGCCGGCGCCTCCGGGCGGGTCGGACGTGAAAGGGAAACGAGATGGAAGACAGCCCCGCGAAACCGCAAGACAAAGTGGCGGAACCGGAAAAGGAGCTGCGGCGGCCGGTCACGCTGTCCGGCGGGATCGTCGCCCTTGCTGTGGTCGCGGGATTGCTGGCGGCCCTCGGCTATGCCCGGATTTCGACGCTGCAGGACACGGCGGATGATCTGCGCGCCTCGCTCGTTGCAGCCGAGAACCGGATCGCGGCCCTGAGCGAACAGTTGCAGTCCCATGATGCGAGCCTGGCCGGCCTTGCCGCCGGGCTGAAAGCCGCACAGAGCGAAAACGTCTCCGACCTTGAAAAACAGTATATCGTCGCGGCATCGGCCCGGCTGGAGGCGGCGGTGGCGCGCGAGATCGCCGCCCTTGGAACATCGGGTTTCCGGTTCAACATGGTCGAGTTCGACCGGCGGTCCTGTGCGCAAGGAGGCATCTTCACGGGCGAACATCCGGACGGCTATCAGCAGAACGAACCGTTCGAGCCCAACAATCTCATCGAGATCCTGGAGTCGAGCGAGGATGTCCGGGGCATTCCATTCTATCCCGTAAAGATTAATGGCGCCACCGTGCAGTGGCAGGGCAATCCGGCTATCTTCCGGCATGGCAGCATGCGGATCGAGTGCAATTAGCGGCGGTCGTGGTCAGCGGATTACGCCGCGCGATTTGCGCATCACCAGCCAGCCGACCGCCAGCAGGATGGCGACAGCGATGACGGCGAACATCGCCACCACGGAGAGATGGTTGAAGATATGCGGCAGGATCGACGCGTCCCTGCCGAAACGATAGGCAAGGGTCGTCCAGAAGCCGACCCACAGCGCCGCGCCGACGGCATTGGCGGCGAGGAATTTGAGCCAGTGCATGCCGGCGGTTCCGGCGGCGACGCCGTTGAGCTGGCGGAGCACGACAAAGAACCTTGCTGAAGCAACGAGCAGCGGGCCGCGCCTTTGAATGAGGTCCTCGACCTGCGCCAACCGTTCCTGGGTCACACCAAAACGGCTGCCGTATTTGACGATCAGCGGGCGCCCCAGCTTGCGGCCGATCAGATAGCCGACATTATCGCCGGCAACCGCGGCTGCGAAAGCCGTCAAGGCGATTGCGTAAATATTGATTTGTCCCATGCCCGCAAGGCCCGATGCGATGATGAGCAGCGTCTCGCCGGGAAGCGGCATTCCGAGGGCTTCCAGGAACACATCGGCAAACAGGCCGGGCAGCCCAAAATGGCGAACGAACGGTTCGATCTGCATCAGAAAGGTCAGCACGGAGTTTTGTCTCCACGAAGACGGTCACACGAATGATGTGCGGCCCTGGAAGACCATAGATGGTCATATTATCGATGCAGAATCCAGTTGCCTTGTGGATGGAGACGATCGCCCGGCGGATATTGCCGCACGGTCAGCCCTTCTCGCCGCCGGCGAGCTGTCCTTCGCGAATGAATCTTTGCGAAAAGAGAAATACGGCCAGGACCGGAAGCACGATGAGAATGGCGGCGAGGATCGCCTCGGGACGGCGGATCGGAATGCCGGTGGCGGCTGAAAAACTCAGCGCCCGGGCGCCGCTTACAAGCGCCGTCAGGCCGACAGGCAGATTGTACAGTTCGTCATCCGACAAAAGCACGAAGGCGAGGAAATAGTTCGACCAGTTGGCGACGAAGCTGAAAAAGGCGATCAGCGAGATCGCCGGCTTGGCGAGCGGCAGCGCCACCCGGGTAAAGACCTGCCAGGCATTGGCGCCGTCGACGCGCGCCGCATTGAGGATCTCGGCGGGAAGGGACGTGGCGAAATAGATGAAGGCCAGATACACGCCGAACGGAAAGAACGCCGTCGCCAGTACCAGCGAGATGCGGGTGTTGTTCAGACCGATAAGATGCATTTCAAGGAAGATCGGCAGGACAATCGCCGCATTGGGTGTGATCATGGCGATCAGCGTGGCGAGCAGGACGACGCGCCGGCCGGGGAAGGACTGGGTGGCGAGCGCATAGCCGGCCGGCAGTGCGGCGACAAGCGACAGGCCGACGCCGCCGACTGAATAGATCAGCGAATTGAGAGCCCAGAGGCCGAGATGCGCGGCCTCGTAGCCGGTCAGGTTCGACCAGGCGGCTGCGACATTGGCCCAGCTTCCCCAGGAAAACGGCGCGGCGGTGAACAGGGACGCATCGGTCCGGCTCACGGCCAGGAACAGCCAGAGCAGCGGCAGGCCGAAAAAACACAGGGCGAACAGCACGATCGCGCCGACCACGAATTGCCACAGCCGCGGCTTGAAAACACGTCGCCGGCGGCTCATTTGTCGATCCTGTAGAAATTGGTGGCGAAGACGATCCACAGTGCAATCGAGACGGACAGGACCAGGATCATGGTCGACAGGGCGGCCGATACGCCGAAATCCCCCAGCGAAAACGCATATTGATAGGCGAGCTGGTTGAGCGACCAGTCATTGCGGGCAAGCTGCGGCCCGGCAAGGCCGAGCAATTGCGGCTCGACGAAAAGCTGCAGGCCGTTGGCGATCGACAGGATCGCCATCAGCGCGATGGAACGCCAGATCATCGGGATCTTGATGCGCAGCGCCAGGGTCACCGGCCGGCATCCATCGATACGCGCCGCCTCCATGACCTCGCCCGGCAGTGCCGTCAGGGCGCCGTGCAGCACGACGATCCAGCCGCCCGCATAGGCAAAAAAGGCCATCAGCGTGAAGACGCCGGCGAAACCCAGCGTATCAATGACCTGAAACCGGTTGTCCCATCCTGCAAACGCGAAGACGGCCTTGAACGGGCTGACCTGCGGATCGAGAATGAACAGCCAGAGCACGACGATGGCGGCCGATGTCACCGCGCCCGGCAGGAAAAAGACCGTGCGTACCGAGGTGCCCAGGCGACGCGGCATGACATCGACGATCGAGGCCAGGGTGACGGTGCCGACGACCATCAGGCTCACCCACATGGCGACATAGGTGAGGACATTAACCAGGCTCTGGCCGAGCCGGAAATCGTCCAGGGCCAGCCTGTAGTTCATCAGGCCGGCGAAGGCGCCCGATATGGTGTCGACGAAACTCAGGCCGACCGCATAGCCGACCGGGAAAAGGCCGAACAGCAGCAGCAATGCCAGATAGGGCAGCAGGAACAGGTAGGCGGTGAGCGTGGCGCGCCGGTTCTTGGCCCGCAGCGCCCGGGCGCGGTGCACGGCCGGCGCGCCTGCCGATGTGCCGGAGGTTTCGTTCATGCCGCCTTTCCAGCGTTTGCAGAGCCCCTATCCGGAGACCCCGCCCGGTTTCCCTGTGTCGTTATTGTCCGGCGATCCGGTATCCGGCAACCCGTGCCGTGTTGACGATCTCCTGCTCGAGGGCCGGCAGCGTCTCGGTCAACGTGCGGCCGGAGGCGACGGCCGGAGAGACGATCTTGCCGATCACCGACGGCATGTCAAAGCGCCGCGCGCCATATTTCGGGTCGGCGTGTTCGGCGGCGGCTTCCATGGCGGCGAAGACCCCGTCATCGGCATAGTATTCGTCGTCGATCAGTTTCTGACCCCACAGCCTGGTGACCGGCGCATAGGGCGGGAAGGTCACCGCATCCTTCTGGTTGGCTTCGCTGGTGGTCAGCCATTCCAGCATGGCGATCGCCGCGTCGGGGTTTTGCGTATCCTTGTGGATGCCGAAACCGCCGCCGCCGAAACTCCAGGTCACCGGGGCCGCGTCATCGGCCCAGCGCGGCGGCAGCGCGCCGGCAATGGAGCCGGCGGGGATTTCGTAAGTTGGCTTCAGAATGAACTCGCCGAACCAGGTCGGGCCGACATAGAGCAGCAGCTTGCCATCCTTGGCCTGCGTCACGAATTCCGGGTCGAACGGTCCTGATTTGATCAGGGTGCCGTTGGCCGTCATGCGGTCGATCATCGCGGCAGCGCGCAGGCAGCGATCGGATCCGAGATCGACCAGCAGCGTGTCATCCTCACCGTCCACCGGCGTCGCCATGTCGCAGCCGGCGGCCATGATCATGCCGTAAAGGCCGTAGGGATCGGTCGACGATCCGAGAAAATAGCCGGGATGGTTTTCGGCGAGATCGGCGCCCAGCGCCTCGAACTCTTCCCAGGTCTGCGGAACCGTGTAGCCGAACTCCTGCATTTTCGGCTTGTCGTACCAGATCAGATTATGGGCCAGGTCGCTGCGCAGGCAGACGAGTTCGCCATTGACGATGCAGGGCGCATTGGCATTCGGATAGAAATCCGCCATCAGCCCGGCGTTGACCCGGTCCTGGAGTTTCATCAGGTAATCGGTGCGCCGGGTGGACAACATGGCGGAATTCGGAGCATCGGAGATGAACACCAGATCGGGAACGCCGCTGCCGGCGCGCAGGGCCAGTTGCAGCTTGGTGACCGTTTCCTCGGGCGCAACCGTCACGATATCGAGTTCGACGTCGTCCATCAGCTCGTCATAGGCCTGGTAGGATTTGACCCGCAGCGTGTCGCCCCAGACCGTCAGGCTGGATTGCGCGCCGGCCGGTGCGGATGCGCCGGCCGCCAGGGCAAGCGCCAATGTCACGGCAATACATGACGGCGGAATTCTTGTGTCAGACATGGTTTCCTCCCATTGATGAAATCGGTTCGGCCGATGGCGGCGCGGGCGATTGGAGCGTGCGTCCGTCGGCGGAAAAAAGATGCAGGTCGGCGGGCCTTACCGCCAATGCGACCGTTCGGCCGCTCTCAATGCCGGTCTCGCCGATGATCTGCGCCACGAGCTGATTGCCGTCGCCGGTTTCGAAATAGCCGTAATTGACATTGCCGAGCCGTTCGACGGCGCGCGTGCAGGCGGTCACGGCCAGCGTATCCGGGGGCGCCGCTGCGGCGTCCGAAACCACCCGCAGGTGCTCCGGGCGAATGCCGGCGGATTTTGCCTCCGGGTCACGGGGAGCCGATGCGCCCAGCGCCGCCATGTCGAGCACATTCATGCGCGGCGATCCGATGAACCCTGCGACAAAGCGGTTGGCGGGGCGGTGATAGAGGTCGAGCGGACGGCCCACCTGCTGGATGACGCCCTCATCGAGCACCACGATCCGGTCGGCGAGCGTCATCGCCTCGACCTGATCATGGGTGACATAGACCATGGTGGTGCCGAGTTCGCGATGCAGCCTCTCGATCTCCAGCCGCATCTGCACACGCAGCGCGGCATCGAGATTGGACAGCGGTTCGTCGAACAGGAAGACCTTGGGGTGCCGGACGATGGCGCGGCCGATCGCCACCCGCTGGCGCTGACCGCCGGAAAGCTGTGCCGGCGAACGTTCGAGCAGGTCATCGAGGCGCAGGATGCGGGCTGCTTCCTCGACGCGGGTGCGAATGGCGCCCTTGTCAAAACCGGAGAGCTGAAGGTTGAACGCCATATTGGCAAACACGTTCATATGCGGATAGAGCGCATAGGATTGAAACACCATGGCGATGCCGCGTTCCGACGGTTCGGCAAATGTGACATCCGCGCCGTCGATACGGACATGCCCGACGGTGGCATCCTCAAGGCCGGCAATGATACGCAGCAATGTCGACTTTCCCGAACCGGACGGTCCGACGAAGACGACAAACTCCCCCTCCTCGATGTCGAGATCGATGTCGACCAGTACATCCACCGGGCCGAACGATTTGCCGATCTTCTCCAGGCACACCATGCTCATTTGCGCCGTTCCTCACGGAGGCCGGCGGCGTCGATGTCGATGCGCGTCAGCGCGGTCCGCTCGATCTCGTCCCAGTCGAATTGATAGCCGAGCCCCGGCTCGGTGCGGACATCGAGGTGGCCGTCACGGATCGCCAGCGCGCCGAGGTCGCGCAATCCGCGAATCTGGTTTTCATTGATGACCAGTTGCTCGTAATAGTCGTTGTTGACGACCGCGGCGCAAAGCTGGGCGTTCTCATGGCCCATGCCGTGGACCTGGGCGCGCATGCCGAAGGATTCAGCCAGATGGGCGATCTTGATCGATCCGGTGATGCCGCCCTTAAAGGCGGCGGATATGCGCACCATGTCGAGCGCCCCGGCCTCGATCCATGACGCCATGTTCCAATGGGCGCCATCGGTGGTCTCGGCAGCGAGGATTGGAATGTCGAGTTTCTCGCGCAGCCGGGCATAATGCCCGATATGGTGCTCGCGCATCGGCTCCTCGTACCAGAGGAAGCCTTCGCCCTCCAACGCCTTGCCGAGCGTCAGCGCATCGACATAGTCGAACCCGGCGGAACCGTCATACATCAGCGCGGCATCCGGTCCGGTCCAGCGGCGCAATTGCCGGCTCAGTTCGATATCCGCCCGGACATCGCCCCAGGCATGCAGCTTGAACGCCGTGAACCCGATGTCCATGCACAGTTTGATGTGGCGCTCGTAATCGTCGAGTGTCGGCCAAGTGACGGTCGACGCATAGGCCGGAATCCGGGTCGTATTGCCGCCGACCAGCTGGTGAACCGGCAGGCCGCTAGCGCGGGACTTGACGTCCCAGCACAGCAGATCGACGGCGCCGGTCGTGTGGACGGCGAATTCCTCGATGCGATCCGTTTCCCACATCAGATGCCACAGGCGCTCGGTCATCAGCGGATCTTCTCCGACAAAGCGACCGAAACGCCGGCGGACGGCGTCGGCGACACCGTCGCCCCGGCCGAGTTCGATGGCGCCGAAGACGTCCGTATCCGTGTGCATACGGATGACGCCCTTCCGCGGCGCGATGCCGTCCGGAGAATCGCTTGCCGTCGAGGGCAGCCCGGTGCGCCAGGCGAAGGGCGGCATCGGATTGTGCTCCACCACCCAGCAGGTGAATCCGGTTATGTGCATCCATTCCTCCCGATCGAGGATAAGATACACAAATACCATTTACATATGTCAATTTATTTTTTAGATATATTTAAACGCGGAGCCCGCATGAACGCATGAACACCCATGGCAGCAGAGGCAATGACGGCTACGCCGCTTTCAGGGCAGCGTTGCTCGACGGCCGGCTCGCACCCGGAGCGACCCTGACCCAGGACGAGCTGTGCGCCGTCATCGGCATGACCCTGTCGCCGCTCCGGGAGACGCTGACGCTGCTGCAGGCCGACGGTCTGGTCACCGTGCGGCACCGGGCCGGCATTTCCGTGCTCAATCCCGACGTCGCGTTCATCCGCCGCA
>JANQMU010000140.1 GCA_028279875.1 Rhizobiaceae bacterium | reverse complement strand
AGCAAATGCCGAGGATGTCGGCAAACTTGAGACGCGAGTTGACAGGATTGAGGATCGCGCGGGGGACATCCGCGAAAGACTGAGGGGCATTGAAGTGACACAGCAACAGCAAAACGAGACCTTGAAGCGGATCTTGCGGGCGGTCGAGGGTGATCGGCGTCCCTGAATTGGAACAAATATGCGCCGCTTACCCAAAGAGCAATGCCAAAATCGCAACAACCACACCAAGCAGGCCTGTGGTCGCTGTTACTATAGGAAGCCAGCCCAACATTTCTTCCCTACGTTGTTTTTTTTCCTCTCGAATCGCTTTGAGTAATTTCGCCCTTGTATCGCTGGTCATTCGCACATTTCCCGTAATGTCTGACGTTTCCCAACCAGATTTCAGGTTAAGCGCAGGTACGGGGATTAGGTATTTTTCCGCTGTTTTTTGGATGTATATGGACTGCAACTGCGCGAGTGAATCGTCGTAAGTGTCTTGCTCGTAAAAGAACAGTTGGATCATCAAATCTCTGTCGGCTCGATCAGCTTCTTTGTCTATCGCAATTCTAGATTCTTGCTCATTTTTACGTTTTTTGCGAAGTAGCTGCCTATGCTTATGATGATACCTAATGCTTTCGAACATGCGAGAACAATCCAATATTTAGAAAATGGCAACAATGCACTTTGAAGCCTATTCGCGCTTTGCCTCTACCTCAACTATCTGATCGAAAGACAGGGTCAGTCCGCGCCAGCCCCGCCGGAAGCGTGGGGCCGCTTGGCGGATCTGTATCAACGGATGGAAATTGAGGCCGACCGCCTCGCGACATCACCAAGTTTCGATGCTTCGAATCCGGCCTATCACGGTTTTGGCCCAATGCGGCACAAGTCCCAATCTGCAGGCATCAATTCCAATCTTACCGTCATGGTTCGTCACGATCTTCAAAGTTGATGTGAGAGCCGTGTTGTAATTGGGCTCTGGCCCAGTCCCGGTTGTGATAAACCTGCCGCGCATCTACAGGTTCCTTCCAAATCCCGTATATTTTTACTATTGGGATTTTGACGGCTCAAATCAATCAGCAGAACAGGGGAGAAAAGAGGACAAGTATGTCCCGTGGCAGACGATCTTCGTTCAGGATTCCCGAGGTACTGGAAAAGTTGGAAAAGGGCAGGGATGGCGCCATTTCAGTCATGGTAGGCTCACAACCCTTTCACGATCGATACAACAGAGCCCGTGCAGTTACCGAGGCAATTGATGATCTAGTTGAAGGTCTGACTGGCGACCGTGAGCTATTTTGGGAGAAGCCTCATGGGTAGCGCTGTCAACGCTATGTCAGTGTTTGGGAATCCGGATCGCTGTTGATTTTTTCCCGAAGGTTCCTATCAATTTCAGCCTCAGGTGTAATTCTGGTATTGCCACATAAGTTGTCCAGTGACTCAATCAAAGCGGGCGCGTTTATGGGACGAATCCAGTCTGGGCCATTTCTGTCGCGTGCAAAATTGTAAAGGCTGCTGGTCAGCGCATTTAGATAAACCAGATCGTACCAGCGCTGTTCTGGTGTCAGATCTGCTTCTCTTTGAATTGTTCGGTCTTCCAAAATGGAGCGGAGCCGGGAGTTGTGGATCTGATATTGCTTCACCAATTCGTACATTCTCTTTGCGGTCTTTGGGTCAACAAACTCAGTAGCGTCCTTAATCTCAGAGATTTCATTTGTTGGTAGCGCGGGCATTTCGTCACTGCGTTCCGCGATTACCGGCACAACTTCTTTGCAGAAGTTTGAGAGAGCGGCCAGAGCATCGGGCATCCTAGCGCGGGCTGCCCAAAGTTTGGCTTCCTGTGCTCTTTTGGTTTTTTTTCCTGATGTTTAATTTCAGTTTCCTGCAATCTGATTTGCTTCCGAATTGCTCGAACGGTGATCAGAGCTCCGCCTAGAGCTAATAGGCCCGCAAGGAGTGTCTGCCAATCACGTGCTAATTGCAGCAGACTCCAAATCGCATCAAGGTCCATCACTGATCCTCAATCGCATGCCCCGCGTCAATCATGTCTTGATTAACATCCAGGCCATCGATGTAGAGCCGTCCCAGCCAGTGACCATACTTTCCCCGGCTGTCTCCCCCATCGCGCCCTTTGACCGTCTGAATGATGATCTCTTTGCCTTCAACCAAGTCCCTCATATACTTGGTTGCGGCAAGCCCGGCTTTCCGTTCTTGTCCCCGCGGCTCCGGCGCATCAATCCCCACCATTCTGATCCGCTGCTTTTTGATCCAGGTGTAGAAGCCGAGATCGATATCAACGTCCACCGTGTCTCCGTTCCACAACGCGCACCACTGTTGCTTTGTAGAGATAGGCTGGCTCTGTGAGACCTGTGTCTGGATCAGCACGGGCAATCGTCGTGAAGAAAATCAGAATCCCTAGGCCGTAATGCAAGTACGTCATAGTGTGAAACGCTTGAAACAAAATCTATCGATTCCAAGGGGCGCATTAAAACACCGGGGACTATTATGCAAATTTAAGCGAAATTGACTAGTTTTTGCACCTGATGGTAGTATTGGGCCATTCGGAAGAGGTTACGAAATGGCCGATAATCAAGATCAAATCGAGTTTTCTGACAGCAGTATTCAACGCCTAAAGCTGTGGTTGAATTTCTGGAAACACCTGATCGTTGGTGGCGCAGTAGCTTTGGCAATCGTCGTGGCGCCTGCATACATCAATTCGCAAATTCAAAACCGTGAACTAAGAGTTAAAGAAAAAGAACAAGACATCAAGCTTGCAATAGCAAAAGATAAAAGTGACGCAGAAATCAGAGCGAAAATTGGGGATCAGGAGCGCCTTTATGTCAACAGTTACATCCAGCGTGGCACCGATCTGAACACGGAGAATAGATATCGATTTACAAGGTATTTTTCTGTACTCACCAAAGATCCCGATTACAAAGCTGGTTGGACAAAATTATTTGAAGATGCAAGTGACGAGCGTGACGCAAAGAAGGAGGAATTAAGACAAGCTGAACTGAATGCCAAGGGAAAAACAGGTGAAGAGCTTAACGCTGCAAACGCCGAAATCGAATCCTTAAAAGAAGAATTAGCGTCAAAGACAAGCACCAGCCACACTATTCATCATTTCCTTATTGACTACCAAGCAATTGACGATAAAGCACCTTGCGCGGATAGCACAACACCAAAAATCTCTAGCATTTTTAACGCTACAATTGGCCAAAATATCCTTTATACAAATGTTTCGCCATATGGATTGAAAGATTCATTGAGTCAGGGTGCGTCCATGGCAGATATCATGAATAGTTTGAGTACCGCTCAAGCAGACGTGTTAGGAGACGATGAAGTAAGTGGGATCAGATTAGAGGATCTTTGGGGTGAAATGTTTGCACCAAATCCATCGAGAAGGTCATATGTAGAGAATGTTCAGAGAATTTGTGTTGATGGCGAAGGGAATATAGTCGGAGATATTATCGTTCTATCAAATAGTGGAGAAATATTGTATAAATACGTTGATGCTAGCACTAAATTGTCCGACAAAAAATTTACTTCGGAGTTGACCTCCAGATGATGGATCAACAGTTTGGAAAATCCCCGTAACCCATTGATTCTTGGTCGGCGAATTTGGGGTCAGTTTGGAGCTAAGTCATTGATTTCCGCGCATTAGGAACGGAATCATAATCCGCGTGTCGGGGGTTCGAGTCCCTCTCCCGCTACCAATATTTTCCTTTAAATTTCAGATGGTTAGAGACAATACGCCGCAAGCGTATTTGTGCGTCGAGTGTCCGGGGTTGCATGTGGGTTTCAAGCGCCCTGGCCCAGATGCCTTCAAGCTATTGGATGTCGCTGTAGGGGAAAAGCCGTCGTTCGCCGTAAGTGCGAGCCTGCTGGTGAATGTAAGGCAAAGCGGACGTTCAGCTTGGAGGACAACGCAAGCACAGAATTGCAGATCATTCTCTGTTTCGACGATAGCGGCGACTTAAGCCACAACTGGCAACGACAGGTCCAATGCACTATCGCGAGGAGAACAATGTCACTTAGAGAGCCTGTGGAACGATTGAGAAAACCACTGGCAATAGCGACGAAAATACATTTCATCAACTTACGAGTCAGACCGCCACTTTGGTCATGCCGCTGTTTCAGCGCAGGTACGTTTGGTCAAAAAAGGCAAGAGTCGGAATGTGCGCGAACCGCCTTGACCTTCGATCTTCAAGGCGCTGTCGTAGCCCCCAACTCGTTGCAAAGGGGGTGTTTGCAAGTTACACCAAGAGGGGGGTGATGATAGGAAGTTGCTTTCAGGCATCATTTTGTTCTGGAATGCAAATTCGTTAACCGCATTGGATAGGGCAAAAAAGGAGCGTGTGTCGTGAAATCGGTATCAGCTGTTTTGTTTGGCCTTTTTGTATACCTCACCGTTGGATCGGTCGTCTTCGCGCAGACTGCTGAGCCGCCCACCGATGAACTCCGCCAAGAAGTAGAAAAGCGCGGTCAACCAGAGAATCTAGGTGCTATTCAGTACAATTGTACTCAGCCGGATTGGTGCAACTACACCGATCCGCTCAAGAGCTGGCAGACTAAGTACTACGAAGGGCGATGCAACGGCGGCGTGGCGCAAGCGACGGAATGCCAAACCGGAGACAAGAACGTATATTGTTCGGCGACCACAGATCATAACAACAAGTACCTCGAGTGCCACTGCACAAATTGGGAATCCAAGGAGGTGCAAATCACCATTCGTGTTCAATGTTGGCCCAGCAGCCTTGAAGGCGGTAAGACTGATTAGAACATCGGGCGACACTATTGAACCCTTTGACCGGCTTATCAGTCCTGCTGGCTAGGTGCGGTTGCCGCCGTGGTCTGGGCGGCCACAAGGCGGTTGCAACGACGTCCAGAAGGCCTGATAAACCGGCCTTCGGCGAACCAAATCAGCCCGTCGGCGTCGTTAAACGGCTTGCCCGATGCACCACATCGCGCGGCGCCGCTCGTCTAACCGAGCGAAATAGGCGCAATCCGCAAGGACGCGGCCAGTTTTGGTGCTTTTTGACGAAAGGCCGCCTGACAGGCACCCAGCCTGCGGCGTCGTCCTTTCGGCAAAAATCCCTCAAAACTGGCTGCGCCAAACCAGTCGCTAATTCCCGAATGGGCTCTAAGACTGGCTGAGATACGGCTTGATCTGAGGCTGGCGCATGGGAGGCCTTAAGCTATACTTGATCGACTGGCTTCGACATAGTGCGGCAATGCGCACCTGAGCGTCATTCCGATAAATGCAATTCCAGCGGGAGAGTTTTTTGTGGCCAACGTAAAGTCTATCCAGGCGGCTCTTTTCATCGGTGCGTCTTTGTTTGTTTTGACGGTGGGTTCCGTTTGTTCTCGTGCCGAAAACTACCCGATAACCATGACCTGCAATGAAAAACAATGTACCGATAAAGATGCCGTAAACACACAACATACCAAGTGGTGGGGTAATTATTTCTGTAAAACAGGATCCGTTTCCGGCTTTTCGTGCGAGACAGGTAATATCTGGATCACCTGCGAACATTCACAAGCAAGCAACTCGGAAATGCAGTGCCATTGCAATTCAGACGAGCAGAAGTATACGTACGTTGTGCATGTATCGATAGATTGCGGATGATCTTGCTCGACGATGCGCCGGGTGAACTCCTAAACTTGCCGGATAAATGGCAGGGAGTGCATCCTTTGAGGTGATCGAATCTCAAAGCGGCTGGCGAATGCCGGTCACAGAAGGGAGCACTCCCTGCCATTTATCCAGAAAGTTTAGGAGTTCACCGTTTTGTGTGAAACCTCTATTCTCCGCCATATGCTACGCCTTGTTACAAGATCGCACATTGGCGTTGGAGTAGACCGTTGCGTCACAAAGAATGGACCACTGAGAACATCACCAATGCGATCCTTGACGCGTTCCAGGCGCGTGGCAAGCTTTCGGAGCCCACTCTGCAGTTGCTTTTGGATGCCGGGCGTTTGGTTGAACTGAATGACGGCGATGTAATTGCAAATCAGGATGCGCCAATCGACAGCATTCACTTCATTCTTTCAGGCGCATTTCGTGTTCAGAGAACCAGTGAATTAGGCCGCGAGCAAATCATTACGCTTCTGGAGCCCCATACATTTTTCGGTCTGGTGAGCAGTATCGATCTGGGGCCAAATCCGCATGAGATCATCATATCGGTGAAGCGCATGCCGCCGATCTCGGCGACCAACCCGTCAATGCCAGGGATCTTGACCGAGAGCAAGCGCCCGCCGAAGCGGTCGCTGCTTTCAAACAACGCCACCTCCCGCCGACCCTCCTTGCGCAGACGCATCGCCGCGAAGAGTCCGGCCATACCGCCGCCGACGACGGCGACAGGGACATGTGCCGGCGGTGTTTGCCCGAAGACCACGCGCGGTCGGGCCAACAGTGATCCGCCGGCGGCGGAAACAAGGCCCAAGACACGGCGCCTTGTGTGACCGGTCATGGGACCGGACTCCCTAATCGATGACATCAGCAGCCAGAATGACTGCGATGCTTGGTTTCCCGTCGTCCTTGCTTCAACCAAAAGACTAGCGGTGGCCAGTAACATGATCGACGCCTTTGAGACTGTGTTCAATAACTGCCTATGGCTACTTACGGACACGCGTGCGTTCGGTCAAAGAAGCCGTTCTCGTCGGTTGCGATGGTGATGTCGGCGTGTTGCGGCCAGAGTGCCGCAGGGTAAGCGATGGAGCTCAGGGTCTTGGTCGGAACCATCCGCACGTACAGGCGCTACAAGCCACATCGCCCGAGGTCGCCGGTTGAATTGCGAAGCCCGCGCCCGAATGGTTAGAGGGTGCCAACCTCAATCGGGACAGCCTAGCATTTGGTACTGGCCTGAATGTTGCTCACTTGCATGGCTGGCACATAGGCATATGTTCTGTGGCGCCGCGCCGCCGGGGCCGTTTGGCGAGCAGGATGGCCAAACGGCAGGAGTCTTGCAATCGATCTGGAATTCATTGCTATGCATAGGCGGCACGCCGTTGCATGTGATGTAGATGTTGGTCGTTCCAGGGTCGAAATACATTGTATACCAGTTGCTATCCGTTACATTTTTGTGCTGATCAGGGTTGTGCTTATCACCCAGATTTTTATCGGGCTCCGTGGCAGAGGCAGAAGCGCAAAAAAGCAGCAAGACAGTGATGAATAAGCTGCTGAACTGTATTCGTTTTTTCATAACGTCTACTCCATGATCGACCCGGTTAGGCGTGTGAGCACAATGCGTTATTCGAACTTGCTCTATTTGATATTATTATGACCTGACATCGACATGTCGATCTCGCTTTTACAAGCATGGGTAAGGCAGAACTATGAACAGCGAACAAAGCAACACAACCTGGATGCGCCCTGCCGCTGTCGCATCCTTTTCGTGAGAAAGCGAACGTGTGGCCGGGCCGTGTGCCGCGATCAGGCGCCGATGCTTGAGAATGGCTTCGAAGGAGTTCTTCAACGCCCGCAAGCATGGCGCGTCGTGATGCCGTGTTCGATCAGGAGGGCGCGGAATTGGGAGTTGGTTGATCATGGCGGTGTCACCATGCCCCGGTCGACCAACCGCAACAGCAGGTTGCTTGCCCCGTTGCGGCTGTCATGGTCCCTTACCCGGGTTGCGGCTGGCCGCCAAACCAGTTTTCCCGTTGACCGGTGACATCCGTGGCAATCGCCATCATGGCTCCGTCGGTCGCGGATGGTCGATCAAGTGCAAACCGGGCCGATGTGACGATGAGTGTCGACAGGTCGTCGCCCGCGAAGGTCGTCGCGGTGGGGTTTTCAACCGGCAGGTCTACAACGCGGTCGACACGGCCGTCGGGCGTGTAGCGGATCACTTGCCCGGCTGAAAAGCGTGCTGTCCACAGACAGCCATCAGCGTCCATCGTGCTGCCATCGGGCAGGCCGGGACCGCCGGAGACAAACACACGACGATTGTCAATGTCGCCGCTGTCATTGTCGTAATCCCAGACCCAGATCGTGTTTTGCAGGCTGTCGCCGAAATAGAAGCGGGTCCGGTCCGGAGACCAGGCCATTGTGTTGGGTATACCAAGATCGCTGTCGCCGAACCCGGTCACCTCTGTTCCGTCCAGCCGGTAAAGGCGTCCACGGGCAGCGGTCTGTTCGCGCGGTTCCAGGTCGCGCGTCAGGTTGTTTTCCATGCTGGCGACCCACATGCGCCCGGCGGGGTCGCATTTGCCTTCGTTGAGACGCATGGCCGGATCGCCATCGGGCACGATTTTTCCCGGGGCCGGGTCCCCGTCAGGTGACCACAGGGCAACCCCGCCGGCAAACGAAACGGCAGCGCCGCCTTCCGGTGCAAGGGCCAGTGCCGTCGGAAGATCATCTGTTTGCCAGGTCACGGTGTTTCCATCCGACAGGCGACGGCGCCGGATGCGCTTGCCGACGATATCGACCGACCAGACATGGCCAGCGCCATCCCAGAACGGGCTCTCGCCGACTTCGTCTCGCTCGGAGCCCAGAATTTCCAAGGTCATGGGCGAATCCCCACACCCGGCTCTGTCGAGGAATCGAAATAGTCCGGATACTTCCGGCGTGCCTCATCGACATAGGCTAAAATCCTCCGCAGATGCGTCAGCATCGCTTCTTCGGCTGTTTCGGCGTCGCCCGTTTCTATGGCGTCCGCAATCCGGGTATGCTGATAGATCACGACGTCAAGGTCCTCGACCCCCTGCACCATCAAATGGCGGAAGCGGTCCATATGCACCTTCAGCCGGCGGACGTCGGGCAGAACGTCGGACCGCCCGGCATAGGCGGCAATGAGGCCGTGAAAATTCTCGTCGGACCCATAAAGCCCATCCTTGTCGTCGAACTGCAAATACGTGCTTTGCAACGTGATTTCCTTGCGCAGGCTTTCGATCAGCTTGTCGCGCTTGGGCAGGGCCATGACCCGGCGCAACAGTGCCAATTCGAGCGCTTCGCGCATAAATTGCGAACGTTCCAGGTCGGAATTCCTCAAGGGCGAAACCCGGCTGCCGCGCTGGGGCATGACCTCGACGAAGCCGCGCTCGGCCAGCAGTGCCAGGGCTTCCCGTGCAGGAGTCCGGCTGATGCCGAGCATCTCCGAAACCGATGTCTCGGACAGCGATTGATACGGTTCGAGTTCGAAGGAGATGATACGATTCAGCAAATCCTGATAGGCGTGCTTGGCAAGCGGTAGACCGGAACCTTTGGTGGAATGTTTCATTTTCTGAACCTTGTTCATGCTTGCTGCACCTTCAGACCTTGCATGAAGTGCTTTCTCAGCAGAAAGAACAAGACCAGTGAGGGAACCGAAGCCAGCAGGGCAGCGGTCAGAACCACATTGGGCCCAATTGATGAGTAACTGCCCTGAAAGACGAGGAGCGCGTTCATGATGGAACGGGTTTCCAGCCGGTTGCCCAACACGGTCGAAAACAACATGTCGTTCCAGATCCAGGTGAACTGCAAAAGGAACACCGCCATCATGGGACCGGTTGTGTTGGGCAGAACCACCCGGAAGAACACGGTAAATTCGCCGGCACCATCCATCCGGGCCGCCTCGTCCATTTCACGAGACAGCCCCGACATGAAGTTGCGAAGCACCAATGTCGGGAAAGGCACACAGATTGCGGTGTAAAACAGCAGCATACCTGCGTGTGAGTTCAGGAGACCGAGCTTCTGGTAGCCGAAGAAAAGCGGGATCAGGTACATCTGGAAGGGAAATACCGTACCGGCAAAGATCAGCATGAACCAGCCGTTGCGCCAGGGAATATCGATGCGGGTGATTGCGAACGCGGCCATGGCTGCGAAGAACACCGCCAGCGCGGCTCCGAAGGTGCCGTAGACGGCCGAATTGAACATCGACTGGCCCATATTCCCGAGATCCCAGGCTTGTCGCACGTTCTCAGCGATCGGGCCAAGCCCGGCGGGCAGGGACAGGGGCGGGTTCATCGCGTATTCGGTGTTTGACTTGAAGATCGAAATCGCCAGGAAATAGAAGGGAACCACCCAGACAAGCGAGAAGACGATCGCGACGAGGAGCTTCCAGCGGCCGCTACGATGGCGGGCGTTTTCGCGCCGGGCGATGGCATCGAGGTCGAGGGTATGCAGGTCGACGGCCATCAGCGCACCATTCTGTCCACGCGGGACTGCAGGAGGGTCTGAACCCAGGTCACGCAGAGGACCACCAGCCCGATGATCACGGCAACCGCCGATCCAAACGCCCAGTTGCCTTTCTGGAACGCTTCGAAATACATGAACACCGCCAAAGCCAGACTGCGCTGCCCGGGATAATTCACGCCCATGACCCAAAGCAGATCAAAGACGGTGAACCCGGCCAATACCGACAGGATCGTTACCATCAGCAAGGTCGGCATCAACAGCGGCAGCGTAATGTGCCGGAAGATCTGCCAGCCGCTCGCCCCGTCGATGTGCGCGGCTTCGATCGGGTCACGCGGAATTGCCGCCAACCCCAGCAGCAACAGCACCATGACAAGACCGGCGGTCTGCCAGACAAAGGTCGCGATGATGGCCGGGGTCACGGTGTTGTCCTGATACAGCCACCCGATTTCCACCTGGCTTCCCGAAACCAGCGACAGTCCTCGGTTCAGAAGTCCGGCCGGTGCATAGACATAAAACCACAGGACTCCGACGGCGGTCGGGGCGAGAATCCTCGGAATGAACACGATATTCTTGAACAGCTCCGCGCCACGCATGTTGCGCAGGAACATCGCCATACCCAGCCCCAAGGCAATGGGAAAGACGATCGACGCCACCACCCAGATCGCCGTGTTCACCAACGCCTCGGCAAAGAACGGGTTGGTGGTCATTTTCTCATAGTTGGCGAAACCGGCATACTCGCCGAAACCCTTGAATTTCTTCCACTTGGTGAAGCTGAGCCAGATATTATACCCGACCGGCGCCAAAAGCAGACCGACCACCAGAAGCAGAGCCGGGGCCATGAATAACAGCCCCAGCCCAAGTTGACCGCGCCGCCTGATCCGTTCCCTGCGAGCGATTTCGTCAAGGCCGATACGATCGAGTATCGCGGAGTCCCTTGCGGCGCGGTCCATGGGTGTCTACCTCACTGATCGGCCCAGTATTCGGCGTTGAGCGCCTGCATGGTCGCCATCACGTCCTCGGCGGTTTCCATGGTCGGATCCAGCATGAAGCGGTTCATCTCGGCCACCAGTTCACCCTGAAGATCGGGCGGAACCGCTTCCCACCAGCGCAGATAGGCGCCGGTACCGGCTTCAGCCATATCCGAATTCACCTTCGAGACGACCGCATTTGGGGCGTTCGCGGCATCGTTGCCGATATAATTACCCGAAGCTTCGCCCCAGACATTCGCGCCATCGACCGAAACGAAATATTTGAGCGCCGCCATGGTATCGGCATCTTCAAGGCCGGCTTTTGACACGACAATCGGTGCACCTTCGACGATGACCGCGCTGGCGTTACCGCCAACCGCGTTGGGCATGATGAACACGCCGACATCATCTTCCGGAACACCAGCCGCCGTGACAAGCCCGTAGGCCCACTCGCCGATCAAATACATGGCTCCTGCACCGCGTGCATAGTCATTGACCTCCTCGGTCGAACGCGCGTCCGAGAACCAGCCCTTGGCGTACATGTCCGACCAGGCTTGGAAGACATCGCGCACCTCGTCGCTGTCATAGGCGACGGAGCCGTCATTCAGCCCATTATACGCCTCGGGATGCAGGCGCAACAGAAGTTCCTGGAACCAGATGAAACCGCGCCATCCATCCTGAACCGTTGCCAGGAAGGGCGTGTGTCCTGCCGACTTGATCGTCTCGGCGGCAGCGGTCAATTCAGCCCAGCTCGTCGGTTCCGCAATACCCAGTTCAGCAAAGAGCGGCTTGTTATAGAGCACGACCCAACGGGCCAGAACCAGCGGAACCGCATAGGGGTGACCGTCAACCATGAACAGGTCCTTGGCCGAAGCGCCATAGTCCCCGCTCTCGATCATGTCCTTCCAAAGGTCGTCAAGTGGCGCGATTTGTCCTGTGCTGACCAGTTCGTTGAAGGTTTCGCCTGTCCACCAGGTGAACAGGTTCGGGGTCTCGCCGGAGGCCACCGAGGCCTGAATGAAAGCCTTGTATTGTTCGGCGGTCGCATAGGGCGTCTCGACGATCTTCACTCCCGTGGCGGCTTCCGACCCGGCACCCACCTTCTGCAGCTGCTCAGACCAGAATCCCTTGTCGTGAAACAGCTGGACCTCGCCGGCGATTGCCGAGGATGCGGCCAGGATTGCCGCAGCGGCAGCCCCCAATAACATCTTCTTCATGTCTTCCTCCTGAGTTTGAAATCGGTTTGTCGTTCATTCGCGAAGGCTGCGCTCCGTTTCGGCATCGAACAGGTGCAGACGATCGGAATTAATGTGAAACCGCATGGTTTCTCCGTCTTCGATCCAGCGCGGTTGCTGCATGCGTGCTACGAATTGCGCGCCGGACAGTTGAGCAAACAGAAGCGTTTCGTTGCCGAGAAACTCGGACAGCATGACCTGCGCCTCGATGCTGGCGGCGTCCGCCGGATGCAGACCGTGGCCAAGCGGTACGATGTCCTCGGCACGCAAACCGGCAATCACTTTCCGCCCAGCAACGAGGCCGGTTGCGAAACGGCTCTGCGGCACCGCGATGCGCATCGCATCGCTGACCACGCTCAGGCCCGCGCCGTCAGATTCCAGAACGCCATCGAAGAGATTCATCTGCGGTGTCCCGATGAATCCGGCGACGAACTTGCTCGCCGGATTTTCGAACACTTCGAGAGGCGTGCCCTTCTGGGCGATCTCGCCGTCTTTCATGACCACGATGATGTCAGCCAGCGTCATTGCTTCGACCTGGTCGTGGGTCACATAGATGGTCGTCACTCCAAGGCGATGTTGAAGGCGCTTGATCTCGACCCGCATCTGGTTGCGCAGTTTTGCGTCGAGGTTCGACAGGGGTTCGTCGAACAGGAACACGTCCGGCTCACGCACGATGGCCCGTCCCATGGCGACGCGCTGGCGTTGCCCACCGGAAAGCTCGGACGGTCGCCTGTCGCGATAGGGTTCAAGCTCCAGCGCCTGGATTGCCCCGGCAATCCTGTGCTCGATGTCATTGGCCTGCACTTTGGAAAGTTTCAGCGAAAAGGACAGGTTGTCGCGAACCGTAAGATGCGGGTAGAGCGCATAAGTCTGAAAGACCATCGCCACCCCGCGGTCGCGAGACGGCAGGTGATTTGCCAGCTTTCCGCCAATGCGCAATTCGCCGTGGCTTATGCTTTCGAGACCGGCAATCATCCGCAGGGTTGTGGACTTGCCGCAACCCGATGGCCCGACAAGTACGACGAATGATCCATCGGGAACATCCAGGTCGATACCGCGAACCGCAAGGCTCTTGCCGTAGACCTTGACCAGATCACGCACGACTACTTCCGCCACGACGGATCCTCCGGCACCGTTTTCACGTCTGGATTAGCGAAGTTCTTTTCCGGCCAGATGGAATACCAGCCCGGTCGACCCGGATCACGGTCATAGGCATAACCGCCGGTCTTGCGGTAGAGTTCGGAAAATCGGGCAATTTTGTCCCGGCAGGGCTCAACCCCGAGCCCGGGGCCGGTTGGCACGTCGATACAGCCGTTCCGGTAAGGCAGCTTGCCGCCTTTCAAGATATCATCGGTCAAATGATGGTAATGGGCATCTGCCGCAAAGTTCAGGTTGGGCAGCACCGCCCCCAGATGCAACATTGACGCCAGTTGAATGCCCAGTTCACCGGAGGAATGCACGGCAGCCGAACGCTGAAACGTCTCAAGCACCTGTGCCGCCTTGATCGACTGGCGGAGCCCGCCCCAGAAGGTGGTGTCGAGCAGGATCACATCGACCTGGTCGTGCCGGATGCACTGCGCAAGCTGTTCAAAATTCACGACGACCATATTGGTTGCAGTCGGGATCGGCTGTCCCTCACGCACCCTGCGCATCCCTTCCAGCCCCCAAGTCGGGTCCTCGAAGTAGTCGTTGTTGAGATCGGCAATCGAGCGACCGACACGGATGGCCTCTTCGACCGACCAGACGCCGTTAGGGTCCAGTCTTACCGAGTCTTCAGGAAAAGCTTCGGCGAGAGTGCGGAACACGGCAACTTCATGCGCCGCATCGAAATGCCCAGCCTTGAGCTTGTGGGTGCGAAATCCATGCTTTTCCTTCAGGTCACGGGCGTGGTCCACGATTTCGGCGGGGCTTGTTTCACCACCGGTTCCGTTGTCCTCGTAGCGAAAGAACAGATAGCTCGCGAATTCGACCTTGTCGCGAAGAGCGCCGCCGAGGATCTGGTGCGCAGGCAGGCCGAGGCGCTTCCCGGCCAGATCGATGCAGGCCATTTCGATCGCAGCATGCAGCTGCAGGCGATTGTTGTAGAGTGTCGCGGTGGGGTTCATTAACTTCCAGCGCAATTGCTCCAAATTCAGAGGATCGTGCCCGAGCAGGTACGGTCTCAGCGACGTCACGGATGCTTCGGCGCTCTCGCCGCCACCGCCAAGCTCACCCCAGCCTGACAGACCGTCATCGCCGACAACTTCGACAATCGTTCGGATGAACCGCCCCCAATGCGCGCCAGCGGCGTGCCGTAACGGTGCCTCCAGTGGAACTGCAACTGTTGTCGCCTTGATGTCGGTAATCGTCACAGAAAACTTCTTCTATCTGGGAGAACCGCCCAAACGGGCCATGAGCCCGCCGTCGATCCGGATCACCTCACCGGTGATGAACGAAGCGCGGTCTGACAAGAGGAAGGCCACCAGTTCGGCCACTTCGTCGGCCTCCGCTGCGCGGCCCAACGGATGCATTGCGTTGATTTCATCCCAAACAGCATCGGGGTCATCGGCCAGTCCGACTGCCCAGTCGAGCATTGGCGTCTTGACTGACCCCGGGGCCAGGGCGTTTGACCGGACGCCGGCGTCGGCAAAATCGACCGCAATGGACTTGGCCAGTCCGATGAGCCCATGCTTCGAGACGGTGTAAGCGGCCACGTTCCGTTGCGTCGCCAGTCCCTGAACCGAAGCCATGAACACGCAGGCGCCTTTGGACCGAACCAGCTGCGGCAGCAAGGCGCGCGACATCAGGTAGGCGCCGCGTAAATTGACATTCAGAACCTCGTCCCACTGCTCGGGGGTGGTCTCGACTGCGGATCCATACCGCTGAATGCCGGCGTTGTGCGAAAACCCCGTTGCACCGTCCAGGTCCATCGCGGCCCTTGACGTTTGCCGGGATATCTCCTCGTCCGCCACTGAGCCCGCGATGCAAGTGACGTGGGTTGTCCTGGAAGCAAGATCGGCTTTGACGTCGTTCAGCGCGGCCGCATCGATATCGACCAGAACCAGTGCCACACCATCCTGGGCCATCCGTTCGGCCACCGCGCGCCCAATCCCTTTGCCTGCCCCGGTTATCACCACGCACATTCCAAAAACCCTGTTGCTTAACAGATTTTGATAATTACCATACTACCATGGTAGTGTCCAGTGCAGGAAAATCTGCGTGCCATACGCCGGACGCTTACGCTTTACCCATGTTTCTGGTCACTCAAATGAGCTGGCTGGTTTCGAGCGGGTCCTGTCGATCGTCATCATCGCCATGAACTTGACGCGTCAAGGCAAAAGCATACCTTGGTGTGTGCTATGGTTTCCTTCGAAGACTTGTGACTGACACATGGTTTCACGTGCGGCGCCGAGGCTTGAGCGTGGGGCCTTTCCTGGCAAACACATCCGGATCAAAGGCATTGTCCAGGGGGTCGGGTTCCGGCCCTTTGCGTGGCGGATCGCGCGGGCGACGGCGGTTTCGGGGTTCGTCCGGAATAACGGCGATGGGGTCGCCATTGACATCTTTGGAGAGCCCGATGCCCAGGAAGAATTCGTCAAGCGGCTGACGGTGGATCTGCCGCCGCTGGCGCGGGTTGACCGGATGGATGTCCGTGACGCCGTTCGAGATGAGCGGCCGGACGGATTTCGGATCCTGGACAGCGACAAGGCGGGCGAGGGAACGGGCATCGTTCCGGACGCGGCGACGTGCGCGGACTGTCTCGCGGATATCCAGGATTTGTCCGACCGGCGCTTCGGCTATGCATTTACCAACTGCACCCATTGCGGGCCGAGGATTTCCATTCTTCGCGACATGCCCTATGACCGCGTTTCGACGTCCATGTCGGTCTTTGCGATGTGCGAGGACTGCCGCGCGGAGTATGACAATCCCGCCGACCGCCGGTTCCATGCACAGCCGATTGCCTGTCCCGCCTGCGGCCCGCGGCTGTGGTATGAAGCCAGTGACGGTTCGAATGTTGCCGGCGACCCCATTGCTGTCGCCGCAGCCAAGCTGCTCTCCGGCGGGATCATCGCGATCAAAGGCCTCGGTGGATTTCAGATCGCCGTCGACGCCGGCAACGAAAAGGCGGTCGCCGAACTTCGCCGGCGGAAGAACCGCCCGCACAAGCCGCTGGCGCTGATGGCGCGGGACCTGATGCAGGTGAAACGCCACTGCGCCGTGAGCGATGCGGAAGCAAGCCTGCTGGCGAGTGCTGCGGCACCCATTGTGCTGCTTCAGGCCGACGGAGATCCGCTGGCTCACAATATTGCGCCACAGCAGGACCGTCTCGGTTTCATGCTGCCGAACACGCCCCTGCACCACCTTCTCCTGTCCAGGCTCGACACGCCCATCGTCCTGACCTCCGGCAATCTGTCGGACGACCCGCAGGAAACCGACAATGACGATGCGCGGGATCGGCTCGGGGCGCTGGTGGACGGGCTCCTGATGCATGACCGGGAAATCGTCACCCGTGTCGACGACAGCGTGATGCGGCTGGGCAGCTCCGGCCCGGCGGTTCTGCGCCGGGCACGCGGTCTTGCTCCGGCGCCGATCCGATGCGCGTCGTCTTTTGCGGCGGCGCCGAAGGTGCTGGCAATGGGTGGCGAGTTGAAATCCACATTCTGCCTGTTGAACGGACGTGACGCGGTTCTTTCGCAGCATATCGGCGATCTGAAAAACGCCGCGACCCTTGCGGACTACAAATCGACGCTGCGTCACTATCTGGCGCTCTACCGGTTCAGGCCGAATGTCGTCGCCATCGACATGCATCCGCACTATCTGTCGGCGGTTTACGGCAGAGAGCTCGCTGCTGAATTCGGTGCCGAACTGATCCAGGTCCAGCACCATCACGCCCATCTGGCGGCCTGTCTTGCAGAGCACGGGGAGCAGGCGTCCGCCGGGGATCATGTTCTTGGCGTCATCCTGGACGGTGCGGGCTGGGGCCCGGATGCCACGGTTTGGGGCGGCGAGGTTCTCAAGGCCAATGGGCAGGCGTTCGAGAGGGTCGGCCATCTGCCGCCGGTCCCCTTGCCGGGCGGGGCGGCGGCCATGCGCGAACCCTGGCGCAATCTTCTGGCGCATCTCCATGTCGCGTTCGGTGCGGATTATCGCGACCATATCGAAAGCGCCGAATTGCGAAGCGCGCTGCAGGGGCGGGAGGCGGAGATACTCGATCGGATGGTGCTGCAAGGCATCAATTCGCCCCTGTCCTCTTCTGCCGGGCGGTTCTTCGACGCGGTTGCAGCTGCGCTGCTGATCTGTTTCCATCGGCAAAGCTTCGAAGGGCAGGCGGCGATGACACTGGAAAGCCTTGCAAGGCCCTTTGTCGGAGACGAAAAAGGGTATCCCGTCGACATCGATCGCTCAGGCGGGCTCCAGTTTTCGTTTCAACCCCTCTGGCGCGCGCTGCTGGCTGATCTGGAGCGGCAGGTCGATCCGGGCCGGATCGCCGCCCGTGTGCATCTCGGATTGATCGAGGCGTTTGTGCGGGCCCTGACGGGCTTGCGTGTCAGCCCCACGCAAACCGTTGTCCTTTCAGGCGGTGTTTTTCAGAATGCCATCCTGCGCGACGGCCTCCATGCGCGCTGCACCGAGGCGGGTTTTCGTGTCTTGACGCATCGCCAAGTCCCTGAAAACGACGGCGGGCTGGCCCTCGGCCAGGCCGTTGTCGCAGCATCAGGAAGCTTGCCGGCGCCGGATTGACGGCCCGACAGGCTGATTTCAGTCAAATTGATGTGGGTCAAGGATGTTATGATAAAATGTGGGAGCTTGCCGCAACGCGTTTTTGTGGGAGTTGGCCGGCAAATCCTTGTCTTTGTGCGCAAGCGCCATAATCTTGGCTACACCGAGTTGCGGGCGCGACACCAGTTCCCGAAATCTCAGGAGGACGCAGGTCTTGGATAACGGTCGTTCCGGTTCGAATGATGGGGTCGCCGCGTCCGGCGGGGCGGCCGAGGTTCCGGATGCCGAGATCGCGGCCATCTGCGGCCACTACGGAAATGACCGGCACCGGATGCTGGATATCCTGCTCGATATTCAGGATCGCTACCGGTGCATCGCACCGTCGACCATGGACAAGGTGGCTGCGCGGACCGGGCTCACCCGCATCGAAGTGGAAGGCGTTGCGAGCTTTTATTCCTTCCTGTCCCTGACGCCAAAGGGCCGGATCACCATCCGTCTGTGCGACGATATCGTCGATCGTTTCAGTGGTCTTGCCGAGGTCGTTGCTGTCTTTGAAGAGGTGCTCGGGATCGCCGTCGGCGAGACATCCGCCGACGGGTCCTTTTCGCTGGAATACACGCCCTGTATCGGCATGTGCGACCAGGCGCCCGCCGCCATGGTCAATGATGTTGTGTTGACACGGCTCACGCCGGAAACCGCGCGCAGCATTGCAGAGGCCCTGAAAGCCGGACAGATGCCCGAACATCTGGTCAGCGACCGCTTCCAGGAACTGACGCCGCTCGAACGGGCCAACCACATGGTGGACAACAATATCCGCCATGCCGGCGAGGTCCTGCTCGGACCGGTGCCGGAGGATGCCGGTCTTGCCAACGCGGCCGGTATGACGCCGGCCCAGATCATCACGGCGATCGAAGAGAGTGGATTGCGCGGCTGTGGTGGCGCCGGTTTCACGACCGGCCGGAAATGGCGTTTCGCCGCCGCCGAACGCGCCGAGAAACACTATGTGCTGTGCAATGCCGATGAGGGTGAGCCGGGCACGTTCAAGGACCGCGTGCTGCTGACGGAACGGCCGCATCTGCTGATCGAAGGCATGACCATTGCCGCCCGCGCCGTCGGCGCGCGTGAGGGCATTCTTTATCTGCGCGGCGAATATGTTTACTTGCGCGAATTGCTCGAGCAGGTTCTGGAGGAGCGCCGCCGGCGCGGTCTTCTGGGTGAGAGCATTCTCGGGCTCAAGGGGTTTGATTTCGACATCCGCCTGCAGCTCGGTGCCGGCGCCTATGTCTGTGGCGAAGAGGGCGCCTTGATCAGTTCCTGCGAAGGGCTGCCGGGCGAGCCCAAGACCCGCCCGCCATTCCCGGTGAACCGCGGATATCTCGGATATCCCACCGTCGTCAACAATGTGGAGACCTTCTGCCACGCAGCCCGCATTCTGGATCGCGGCGCGCAATGGTTCCACGCCATGGGCACCGACGGGTCCCATGGCACCAAGCTCTTTTCGATCTGCGGCGATTGCCTGAACCCCGGTATCTACGAACTGCCCTATGGCCACTCCGTCTGGGAGATTCTGGACATGGTCGGCGGGCAGGATGCCGCCGCCGTTCAAATCGGTGGGCCGAGCGGCACCATGGTTGCCCGCGACGGTTTCGGTGGCAAGCTGACCTTCGACGATCTGGCGACTGGCGGCGCCATCATCATCTTCAATGGCGAGCGCAACATCCTGGAGATCGTCGAATACTACATGTCCTTCTTCGTGCATGAAAGCTGCGGTTACTGCACGCCGTGCCGTGTCGGCAATGTCTTCCTGCAGAAGGCGATCGGCAAATTCCGAAAGGGTCTCGCCAACCCCGAGGACATCGACTATCTGAAGGATCTGTCGGCAACGATCATCGAAACCAGCCGCTGCGGCCTCGGCATGACGTCGCCCAACCCGATCCTGTCCACCCTGCAGAATTTCCCGCTCGTCTACTCGGCGGTCTCCAAGCCCAGCAAGGACGGCATTCGCGACACGTTCGACATCCAGTCGGCGATCGACAGCGCGCGCAAGATCGCCAAGCGCCGCTCCTACATCTTCGACAGGGATTTCACCCAATGAGCGGAACAACGAAGGAAACCGGTTTCGCTTTCACCATCGACGGGGTCGAGGTCACGGCCCAGGCCGGCCAGACGATCATGGAGGCGGCCGATGCGGCGGGCATCTACATTCCGCGCCTGTGCGATCACCAGGGCCTGCGCCACCAGGGCAGTTGCCGGGTCTGCACGGTCAAGGCGGGTGGCCGCAGCGTCGCGGCCTGCACACAGCCGGCGGCGCCCGGGCAGGCGGTGGAGAACGAAACCGCGCATCTCAACAAGATGCGGCGGGATCTTGTGGAAATGCTGTTTCACGAGGGCAATCACCTTTGCCCGATCTGCGAGGCCAGCGGCAATTGCGAATTGCAGGCGATGGCCTACCGGCTCGACATGACCGAGGCGACGAAATTTCCCTATCTGGAACCCTGCCGGGCCGTCGATGCCTCGCATCCGGACATCGCGCTCGACACCAATCGCTGCATCAGTTGCGGCCGCTGCATCCGCGCATCCCAGGATGTCGACGGCAAGGGCGTCTTCGGCTATGTCGGCCGCGGCATTCATCGGCGTGTCGCGGTCAATGGCGCCAATCTGGCGGATACCGACGCGGATGTCTCCGATCACGCCATCTCTGACGAAGTCTGTCCGGTCGGCTGCATCATCCGCAAACGGGTCGGGTTTACAACGCCGATCGGCGAGCGCAAGTTCGACAAGGGGCTGATCGGCCACGACATCGAGGCGAAACGCAAATGAGCGCGTTGCCGAAGGCCCGGATCGCCACGGCGTCGCTGGCCGGCTGCTTCGGCTGCCACATGGCCATCCTCGATGTCGACGAGCGCCTGATCGAGCTGATGAAACTCGTGGATGTCGACCGGTCGCCGCTCACCGACAAGAAACGCTTCACCCAGCGCTGCGATATCGGCATTATCGAGGGCGGCTGCTGCAACGAGGAAAATGTCCATGTGCTGCGTGATTTCCGGCGCAATTGCGATGTGCTGATCGCCCTTGGCCAATGTGCGATCATGGGCGGGCTGCCGGCGATGCGCAATGCCATCATGCATTCCGATGCGCCGCTGCGGGAGTGCCTGGACGAGGCCTATATCACCGGCCAGTATATCCGCAACACGACGCACAATGTGCCCAACGACCCGGCGCTGCCGCTGCTTCTCGACGAAGTCTATCCGTGCTCGCAAGTGGTCGAAATCGACTATCAGATCCCCGGCTGTGCGCCGGAAGGCGATATCATCTTCGACACGCTCATGAAGCTGCTGACGGGCCGGTTCCATGGCTTCGAGCGCGACAAGATCAGATTCGATTGAGGGTGCAGCGCAATGACCGAACCCAGAATGATAGAGATCTCGCCGGTCACCCGCGTGGAGGGCCATGGCAAGGTGACCATCCATCTCGATGCGGAAAACCGGGTCGAGGAAGCCCGGCTTCACATTGTCGAATTCCGTGGCTTCGAACGCTTCATCCGCGGGCGTCTGATGTGGGAAGTGCCGGTGATCGTGCAGCGCCTGTGCGGCATATGCCCCGTCAGCCACCATATCGCGGCGGCAAAGGCGATGGACATGATCGCCGGCGTCGATCAGTTGACGCCGACGGCGGAAAAGATGCGGCGGCTGATGCATTACGGCCAGGTGATGCAGAGCCATGTGCTGCACTTCTTCCATCTGGCGGCACCGGACCTTTTGTTCGGCTTCGGGGCGCCGGCCGAAAAACGCAATATTTTCGAGGTGATCCGGGAAAAGCCGGAGCTCGGCAAACGGGCCGTGCTGATGCGCAAATACGGCCAGGAAATCATCGAGGCGACCGCCGGCAAGAAAATCCACGGAACGGGCGCCATTCCCGGCGGGATCAACGCCAATCTACCGCTCGAAAAACGGGATCATTTCCTGTCGACCATCGATGAGATGATCGCCTGGGTGCAGGATGCGCTGAAGCTTGCCAGGGACTACACGCTGGAGCATGCGGAGCTCGTTGCCGGGTTCGGATCCTTCCCGTCCAACTATCTGTCGCTGGTGCGCGAAAGCGACGGCGCGCTGGATCTTTACCACGGCAATCTGCGCGCCTTGAACTCCAGTGGCGACGAGATTTTCGATCAGGTGCCCTATTCGCGCTATCACGAGATGATCGTGGAGGATGTTCGTTCCTGGTCCTATATGAAGTTTCCGTTCATCACGGCGCTGGGGCCGGATGCCGGCTGGTACCGGGTCGGGCCGCTGGCGCGCATGAACACCGCGAGCTTCATCGATACGCCGCTGGCCAATGCCGCGCATCAGGATCTGAGGGCGGTGAGCAATGGCGGCCCGAACCATTCGACGCTCGCCAATCACTGGGCGCGCATGATCGAAGTGTTACATTGCATGGAGAAAATCCGCGACCTTCTCAACGATCCGGATCTGCAGGGGACGGACCTTGTGGCCAGCGGGGATCGCCGCGAAGAGGGTATCGGCGTGATCGAAGCGCCGCGCGGAAACCTGATCCACCACTACCGGGTCGATGAAAACGATCAGGTCACCTATTGCAACCTGATCGTGTCCACGACCCATAACAATGAAGGCATGAACCGGGCGGTCAAGGATGTGGCCGTCAAGCATCTGTCCGGCCGGGATCAGATCACCGAAGGCATGCTCAACCATGTCGAGGTAGCGATCCGCGCCTATGATCCGTGCCTGTCCTGCGCCACCCATGCGCTCGGGCAGATGCCGCTGAAGGTGGAACTGTTCGGCGCGGACGGGTCCCTGGTCGACAGCAGGACGCAGAGCATCTGAGGAGCGCAATGTGCTTTTGATCGGCTACGGCAATCCGGGGCGGGGCGATGACGGGCTGGGGCCGGCCTTTTCGCAATTGATGGCCGCGCATGCGCTTCCCGGCTGGGATGTGGACACCGATTATCAACTGGTCGCCGAGCATGCGCTGGCGATGTCGACCCACGATCTGGTCGTCTTCGCCGACGCTGAAATCGGCGGTGAATCCGCCTATTCCTTTCGGGAAATCCGGCCCGGCGCGTCGCAGTTGCTTGGGAGCCACAGCCTGGTTCCCGAGACGGTGCTGGCGCTTTGCGAGACGCTGTACGGCGCCAGACCGCGTGCCTATGTGCTCGGCATTTCGGGCCGTGACTTCGGCGCCATGAAAGAGGGGCTCTCGACGGAAGCGGTGGCAAATCTCGCCGAGGCCGAGCAGTTCTTTCTGACCTGGCTGGAGGATGCGCGGCCGGCAAGGGAGCGTGTTGATGCATGAAATGTCGCTTTGCGAGAGCATTCTGGATCTCCTGAAGGATCAGGCCGCCCGCGACCATTTCAGCCGCGTCAAACGGGTGCGCGTCGACGTTGGCGCGCTGTCCTGCGTCGAACCGGAGGCGCTGAAATTCGGCTTTGATGTCGTCATGAAAGGTTCGCTCGCCGAGGGCGCGGCGCTTGAAATATCCCGTCCGCCGGCCGAGGCCCTGTGTCTGTCCTGCCTCGAAACTGCCCTGGTGGGGGAACGGTTCGGCACCTGTCCGCATTGCGGTTCCGAGGCCCTGCACGTGACCGGCGGCGAAGAGCTCAAGATCCGCGAATTGGAGGTGGTGTGATGTGCACGATATGCGGTTGCGGCGATACAAAACTGGGCCATCATCACAAACATGACGAGGATAGCGATCACCTTCATTTCGGCGCCGGCGAAGCCGGTGTCTCGGTGCCGGGCGTGAGCCAGTCCCGGCTGATCCGGCTTGAAACCGACATCCTTGGCAAAAACAACGCCTATGCCGACCAAAACCGGGCGCGCTTGTCCGGCAAGGGCATTCTGGCGCTCAATCTCGTCTCCAGTCCCGGGTCGGGCAAAACCACGCTGCTGGTCGAGACCCTGAAACGACTGGCGGGAACCGTTCCGGTGTCGGTTGTGGAAGGCGATCAGCAGACATCGAACGATGCGGACCGCATCCGGGCGACCGGTGCGCCGGCCGTTCAGATCAACACAGGAAAGGGGTGTCATCTCGATGCCCATATGGTCGGCCATGCGCTGGACAAGCTGCCGCTTGATGGGGGCGGCATCGTCTTTATCGAGAATGTCGGCAATCTGGTCTGCCCGGCCGGTTTCGATCTCGGCGAGGCGGCGAGGGTGGTGATCCTGTCGGTGACCGAAGGTGACGACAAGCCGTTGAAATATCCGGATATATTTGCCAATGCCGATCTCATGATCCTGAACAAGTCGGACCTGCTGCCGCATGTTGACTTCCGTGTGGAGACGGCGGTGGACAACGCGAAACGGGTGAACCGCAAGCTGCAGACATTGCAGGTGTCCGCCCGCACCGGCGACGGGCTTGACGGCTGGCTGCGCTGGCTGGACGGCGCCCGCACCATGCGGATGGCCGGTCGCATGCCGGACCTTGCGGCCGAATAGGAGCGTTTGATCATGTGCCTTGCAATCCCCGCCCGGGTCGTTTCCCTCGAATCAGGCGATATTGCGACCGTCGCTCTGGAAGGCATCCGGAAACCGGTTTCCACGGCTCTGCTCGATGAGGTGAAGGTCGGTGACTACCTGCTTGTCCATGTCGGTTTCGCGCTGCACAAGCTGTCCGAAGAAGAAGCGGACCGGACGCTCAAACTGATGGCGGAAACCGGCGTGCTGGCAGAGGAACTGGAGGAAATGGCCGGTGGCGCGGCGGCCGAAACCGGCGGGGAGGCAGGCGCATGAAATACATCCGCGAATTTCGTGACGGCAAGCTGGCGCGCAGGCTCGGCACGGCGATTGCCCGCGAGGCCGATCCGGGCCGGCGCTATCACCTGATGGAATTCTGCGGCGGCCATACCCATGCGATCTTCCGCTACGGCGTGCAGGATCTGATGCCGGACAATGTCGAATATGTCCATGGTCCGGGCTGCCCGGTCTGTGTCCTGCCGGTGCGCCGGCTGGACGACGCCGTCGAACTGGCGCTCAGGCAGGATGTGATCCTGACCACCTATGGCGACATGATGCGGGTGCCGGGGACCAAGCAGAAGAGCCTGTTGAAAGCGAAGGCGGAAGGCGCCGATATCCGCATGGTGTATTCGACTCAGGACGCGCTGAAGATCGCGCGGGATAATCCGGGCCGTGAGGTGGTGTTCTTCGCCATCGGATTTGAAACCACGACACCGCCGACCGCTGTCGCCATCCTGCAGGCAAAGGCCGAGGGAATCGCGAATTTCACGGTCTTCTGCAATCATGTCCTGACGCCGCCGGCGATCGCCCATATCGTCGAGGCGCCCGCGGGGCCGGGTGAAGCGCCGGTGCGGATTGACGGCTTCCTGGGGCCGTCCCATGTCAGTTCCGTCATCGGGTCGGCCCCTTACGAGCCGGCGGCGCGGGCGTTCCGCAAGCCGATCGTCATTGCCGGTTTCGAACCGCTGGATGTCATGCAGTCGACACTGATGCTGATCCGCCAGATCAATGAAGGCCGTCATGTGGTGGAGAACCAGTACACGCGGGTCGTGACCCGCCATGGCAATCGCAAGGCGCAGCGACTGGTTGCCGACGTTCTGGAGCGGCGCAGGGATTTCGAGTGGCGCGGGCTTGGAACCGTGCCGGAGAGCGCCCTGAAGATCCGCAGCGCCTATGAGGAGTTTGACGCCGAAAGCCGTTTCACGCTCAGCCCGAAGGCCTCGCGGGAGGTCAAATCCTGCGAATGTCCGGCAGTGCTGCGCGGCGCGAAGAAACCGACCGAATGCAAACTGTTCGGTACGGTCTGTACGCCCGACAACCCGATTGGGGCCTGCATGGTGTCATCGGAAGGCGCCTGCGCCGCCTACTGGACCTACGGACGCAAGCGGGAGGCGGCGCTGGCGACCGGGGACGCGGCGGCATGAACAGCACGGAGGGCCGCGCGGGCTTGCGTGCCGGCGCCGTCGACATGACCCATGGCGGGGGCGGCCGCGCCATGACGGAGCTGATCGGCGATCTGTTTTACCGTCACCTGAAGAACCCGATCCTGGATCAGGGTCATGATGCGGCCGTTTTCGACGTGCCGCCGGGCCGCCTGGTGATGTCGACCGACGCCCATGTGGTCTCACCGCTGTTTTTCCCGGGCGGAGACATCGGTTCGCTTGCCGTCCACGGCACGCTGAACGATGTCGCCATGGCCGGGGCGAAACCGGTTTCGCTGACGGCTGGCTTCATTCTGGAGGAGGGTTTTCCGCTTGCCGATCTGGAGCGCATCGTCATGTCGATGGCCGATGCCGCCCGTGAGGCCGGCGTGCCCGTGGTCGCTGGCGACACCAAGGTGGTCGAGAAAGGCAAGGGCGACGGGGTGTTCATCACGACAGCCGGTGTGGGTGTCGTGCCGGAGGGCGTCGCGATATCGCCAACGGCCGCACAGCCCGGACAGGTCGTGTTGATTTCCGGACCGATTGGCGACCATGGCGTCGCCATCTTGTCGAAGCGCGAGAACCTGGAATTCGAAACCGAGATCCGTTCCGACAGCACCGCCCTGCACGGGCTTGTCGAGGCCATGATCACCGCGGTGCAGGGCATTTCGGTGCTGCGCGATCCGACAAGGGGCGGCCTTGCGACGGCGCTCAATGAAATCGCCCATGCCTCGCGGGTCGGCGTTGTCCTGCGGGAGGACGATATTCCGATCCGCCCGGACGTTCAGGCGGCCTGCGAACTCCTTGGCCTCGATCCGCTCTATGTCGCCAATGAGGGCAGGCTAATCTGCATCTGCCATGCCGGCGATGCGGACCGGGTGATGGGGGTCATGCGCGCCCATCCGCTGGGGGGCCAGACGGCGCAAATCGGTCACGTGGTCGAGGACACCGACTGCATGGTCACCATGCAAACCGGCTTCGGCGGCGCAAGGGTGGTCGACTGGCTCCCGGGTGAGCAGCTTCCCCGGATCTGCTGAACCCCTCCGGGTTTGAGCACCAAACGCTCCCTTTGTTCATTTCGATAAATTCAAGCTCGAAATTCGGTTTGGTTTTCGATGAACCGTGAAATGTGGTTTCCATCACCCGGTCGAACCACGTCTTCAGCCCGGCAGGCTCCGCGAGTATCAGCTTCCCCGTTAGCCTCGAGAGGAATCGAGCATCGAGCGAGTCGTTATGAGATTGGCTTGCTTGACTCACGATATGAAACATCTATAAATATCCTAATCGGAACGTTGTTCCGTATATAGGAACAAATGAATGAGCGAAATCAATCAATCTCTCGATCGCGGGTTGGAAGTGCTGGAAACCATAGATCTTTCGGCCGAACCCCTTGGTGTTCGCGAATTGTCCAGAAGGCTGGGTTTGGGGGCAACGATCATCCAGCGCGCGTTGAACACCTTGCTGGAACGAGGTTTTATCGAACAGGTCGATGAAACCAGGAGATATCGGATTGGCTATCGTTCCGTGTCTCTCGGCATGTCAATTCGTCATGGAAACACCACAGCGCGTATCGCGCAGCTCCATCTTGCACGCCTCGCCGAAGAGCACGGGCTGAATGGATTCCTGGGCGCTCTTCGAGCCGGTCGAGGGGTCTATGTTCTTTCGGTTCCCAGCAAGCACCGCCTCGTGGTGAGGCTTGATGCCGGTGAAATTCTTCCGCTTCACTCGACCGCGCTTGGCAGGATCCTCCTTGCAGCCGCGGGTGAGGATCGTTCACTTGAGTTGCTGGAAGCAAATCCTCTTGAGGAGTTCACCGACAAGACAATCACCGAACCCGCCAGGATCGTCCGGCAACTGAAAAGCGTTCGGGAAGCGGGATTTGTCGTTGTCGATGGTGAGAATATCGCCGGCGTAACATCCGTCGGCGCACCCGTTCGGGGCGCGAATGGCAAGGTCATAGCCGGCGTCAGCGTTGCCTATATGCCCAACACGGTGTCGCTGAAACAGGACGAGATCACCAGGCTGATCGTCGATGCGGCATCTGCGATTTCCGACAGCCTCGGCTGCCCGAGCACAGCGCGAAACAGCTGGGAGATGGACTGATGTCCGCGCCGGCTGTTTCACAACGAATAGCGGGGTTGGTCTGTGCTCGATGCGGAGAGGGACAGCCCATAACGCGACCAATTGACTCGCGGGGCTGTCCCGCCTGCCGCACGACGGCGCCTGCCAATTTCGAGCTGGATTATATGGCCGATGCGCGCGCTTCCCGCCTATTGCCTTCCGATCGCCAGCCATCGGGATTGTGGCGATATCAGTCATTCCTGCCGATTGGAGAGGGAAATGTCATCACTCTCGGCGAAGGTGGCACGCCGCTTTGCCGGGCTGACCGCCTGGCGGACATGCTCGGCCTGCAATCAATCCATATCAAGGATGAAAGCCGCAATCCGACCTGGTCCTACAAGGATCGCCTGTCCACGGTGGCGATCTCCTACGCCAGGCAAATCGATGCCCGGGTCGTTGCCACCAGTTCCTCCGGTAATGCCGGTGCGTCGTTGGCGGCCTATGCGGCGAAGGCAGGACTGGCCTGCATTGTGCTGACTTTCGAGGGTGCAGCAGGTCCGTTGCTGGACCAGATTCGGAAATATGGCGCGATGGTCCTGCCGTTGCGCGACCAGCAGGATCGGTGGCCGCTGCTCGAACGTGGTGTCCGTGAACTGGGATGGTATGCAACCTCGCCATTTGTTGCGCCCGTCGTCGGCTCCCATCCGGTCGGCATCGAAGGCTACAAGACCATCGCCTACGAGATATTCGAACAGTTGGGAAACACGGTTCCCGACTGGCTGGCACTGCCCGTTGCCTATGGCGATGCGATGGCCGGTATCTGGCGCGGCTTCAAGGACCTGAAGGATGCCCGCCTGACCCGCAAGCTTCCGAAACTGGCGGCAATCGAAGTCTACGGCTCTCTCGAACAGACACTTGCAACCGATGAAGATCGTCCCGTCAACATCATTCCCAATTTCCGCACGGCAGCGATCTCGATCGGCACCAGTCAAGGCTCCTACCAGGCTCTCAAGGCGGTTCGTGAATCCAACGGTGCCGCGGTCGCGATCGGCGATGTTGACCTTCAACACTGGCAGGACGTGCTCGCCGGCCGCGAGGGCCTGCTGGGTGAGCTATCGGCGGTCGTACCTCTGGCCGGCATCAAAAAACTGGTCGATCGCGGCCTGATTGCCGGCAATGACACGGTCGTAAGCCTGCTGACCGCCAGCGGCCTGAAGGACCTCGACCAGTCTGTGGACCCGAAGCAGCGAGCCCCCATTGTCGAAGGCGGCTTTGAACGGTGTCTTCAGTATCTGTCCGAGCACTACGCCTTCGACGCATCGAATACCAACCCCGCGCAATGAAGTCAGAAATATTCCAACGGAATGGGAGAAGAAAATGAGACTGGGGAAAATGGCCATTGGCCTCGCCATGACAATGATGGCGAGCGGAGCCAGCGCGCAGGAAACCATCGATATCGGCCTGTCGACACCTCTGACGGGTCCTGTTGCCTATGGCTCGCTGCATGAACGACGCGGCATCGAACTTGCTCTGGAAGAAATCAATGCGGCCGGCGGGATACTTGGCAAGGAGGTAAGAGTCATTACCGAGGACAATCAATGCAATCCCGGCGTTTCCGTCACCGTCGCCAACAGGCTTATCGAGCAGGGCGTCGTTGCAGTCATGGGTGCGCAATGCAGTTCGGCGGTGCTGGCGGCAATGCCGGTATTCATGAAAGCCAGGATCCCTCTGGTTTCGGCCATCGCTTCGAGCCCGGAGATTTCGGAGAAGTCCGGGGTCGGCGGGAATCCCTGGGTGTTCCGGCTCAATCCATCCGACAAGGAACTTGCAGCGGCAAATGTCAACTATCTGGCAAGCCTGGGCACGGTGAAGACAATCGCGATTGTGGCGGAAAGCACCGATTATGGTCGCGGCGGCGCTGACGCATTCTCCGCAGCGGCCAAAGCCAAGGGATTCGAGATTGTTTCAACTGATTTTCACCCGATTGGCGCTGCCGACTTCACAACAATTATCACGCGCCTGAAAAGCACCGGTGCGGATGCTGTGGCGCTCTACAACTCGGTGACCGACATCGCCAATTTCGGCAAGCAGGCTCAGGCCCAGGGCCTGAAAACCATTATGACCGGCAAGCTGAGTTTCGGCGGCGATGCGCTCCAGGCGCTGCTCGCCGCCGGTGCGTTTGACGGTGCCATCACCGGCTTTCCTTACAATAGCCAGGTCGACCTCCCAGAGAACAAGGCCTTCGACGAAAAGGTCGCACAGAAGTTTGGCGAAGGTGCCGTGCTGCAGAGCTTTGCCGGTTACGAAGCAACCTATGTGCTGACTGATGCCATTGAGCGTGCGGGGAGTACCGACGGCGATGCCATTCGGCAGGCTTTGAAAGATACCTCATACAAGTCGATCATGGGTGGGGTGGTCGAGTTCGATGACCACAATCAGGCCCACAACAACGCCGTGATCAGCGTGGTTGACGGGACCGAGGAAAAGGTCGTCGACGTGTTCCCGACGGACTGAAAGTCAGACCATCATGAACTACGACCTGTTTTTCCAACTGCTGCTCAACGGCGTGGTGATCGGCCTGATATACGGGCTGATCGCGACCGGACTGTCGTTGCAATTCGGAATCCTCCATATCGTCAACTTCGCGCATGGCGAGTTCATGATGGTCGCGATGTACGGCATGATCGCATTGCTCCCCTTGTTCGGGGGGAGTTTTGCGCTCGCCTTTCTGGCCATGATTGTGCTGTCGAGTGTGATCGGCGTTTTGGCATCACGTGGATTGCTGGCCTCGCTCGCAACCGGAGACAAGAATGTCGGGGTCTTCGAGAAGAGCCTCATTCTGACGCTTGGCCTGTCGATCATCCTGATAAACGGCATTCAGTATTTTTATACCGCCAACCCTCAGATGGGCACGACCGACATAGGGTATGGCGGCTTTGATTTCGGCAATGTCAGGCTGACTCACGCGCACGCGGTGGCCGGCGCCGTGTCGATAGCCACCTTCATTGTCCTTTTCTATTTTCTCATGCGCACGAATGCCGGGCGAGCGTTGCGGGCCGTGGCTCAAAACAAGGAAGCTGCGGTGATGATCGGCCTCGATGCCGACAAGGTCGCTGGACGCGCGATCACAATCAGTGTCGCGCTCAGCGCCATTGCAGGCGCGGTATTGGTACCCATCATCGTCTTCCAGCCCATCGTTGGTCAGACGTTTCTATTGAAAGCCTTTGCCGTGGTGATCATTGGCGGCATGGGAAACATTGCCGGCGCGGTCATCGTTGCGTTGGCGCTTGGCATCCTTGAAAGCGTCATCGGTGGCTTCACCAATATCGTGTGGCAAAACGCGACTGCCTTTATCGCGATGATCCTGGCGCTCATCGTCCGCCCGAACGGCCTTTTCTCGAATGCGGTCAGGAAGGGTTGAACGATGCTGGCGGAAATGAATATCCGAAAGACCATGGTCCTGATGGTTGGGGCAATGGCGTTGCTTGCCGTGCCGTTCCTCTCCGATTCCAACTACTATCTGAACATCATCATCAATGCGTTCTTCTTTACCGTGCTGGCAATGTCGTTGAACGTCATTTACGGCTACACCGGCCTTCTGTCCTTCGCGCAGGTCGCGTTCTGGGGTATCGGCGGATATGTCGGTGCGCTGACGGTCATGCGACTTGGCGGCAGTGTGTGGGAAGGAATGCTTCTAGCCGCGCTGCTGTGCATGGGGCTGGCGACGGTCATCGGAGCGATTTCGCTCAGGCTTTCCAATCATGCGTTCGTCATCGTGTCGATTGCATTCACGCTTCTGATGCAGTTGCTGGCCTCCGAGTGGATCGAGGTCACCAATGGTCCGATGGGCATTGCAGGACTGCCTTCACCGGCCATTGCCCTCGGATCGTTCAGTTTCGAGATCAACAGTCCTTTCAGGTTCTACTTTCTGGCGGCTGCCTTCGCGTTCCTATCGCTTGCAACGATGAGAGTTGTCCTGTCATCGAGACTTGGCCGCACCTTGAAGATGATCAAACACGATGAAACGCTGGCGCGGTCCTGTGGGGTCAGGGTCACCCGTTGGAAACTTTTCTCCGCCGCATTTTCCGCGGCGTTCGCCGCGCTGGCCGGTTCATTATACGTGTTTTCGGTTTCCGTGGTCGATCCGATCATTTTTGATGTCTATTTCACACAGTTGATTCTGGTGATCGTCATTGTCGGCGGTCTGGGGAGTTACTGGCCGGTCGTGATTGCCGGTTTCGTGCTGACTGTTTTGCCGGAGCTTCTGCGGACGCCCAACGAGATCAGAATGATCAACTATGGTGTCATTCTGATCCTGACGATCATCCTGTTTCCTCGCGGCCTGGCCGGCCTGGCAGAGGGAAGATTGTCCGCATTTGCGGGCCGGTTGTTGTCCGGAAGAACCGAGGCACATGCGAAACGCACCTCCGATCAGGGGAGGCCCGCATGAGCAACGCGCTGCCTCAGGACGTGGTCCCCGTATCGGCACCCGATAATAGCGAACCGCTGCTCAAGGTGAGCGGATTGTCTCGGAATTACGGGGCGGTTAGAGCGCTCGACGGGCTGAGCTTCGAAGTGCCCGAGGGCACGATTACCGGCATGATCGGACCGAACGGATGTGGCAAAACGACTTCCGTCAACTGCATCACGGGTTTCGATACTCCGTCCGGCGGCACCGTTGAAATTGAAGGCCAACCGATCAATGAACTGAGCCCGGACGGCGTTGCGCGCGCCGGAATCATGCGGACTTTCCAGGCCATCCGTGTTTTCGACCGTTTCTCGGTGCTGGAGAACGCGATGATCGGGATGCAAAGTTTCGACGGATTGAGCGTTTGGGATACGGTGTTGCGGAACAGGCGCTACCGGCAGGTGGAACGAAACACCAGACAGCGCGCCGTCGAATTGCTGGAAACAGTCGGGCTCAAGGACAAGCTTCGGGAACCGGCCGGAAATCTTTCATACGGGCAGAAAAAGCTGCTGGCGCTGGCCGGAATTCTGATGTCCGCGCCCAAGCTGATCATTCTCGATGAGCCCGTAGCCGGCGTTAACCCGACATTGACCCATGAAATCGCTGCCACCTTGCGAATGCTGAACGAGAAGGGGATCACGTTCCTTGTTATCGAGCATAATATTCAGTTCGTGATGAACCTGTCAGACAGGATCATCGTCATGGATCGCGGCAGATGCCTTGCGTCGGGATCACCATCTGAAGTTCAAGCCGACAGCCGGGTTCTGGATGCCTATCTGGGAGGTGTTGGCGATGGCTGACCCAGACATCCTGATCAACATCAGAGCGCTTGATGCAGGGTATGGTGGGCCGGCTATTGTCCGGGGCGTCGATCTCGATATACGCCGGGGAAAAATGATCACCTTCGTCGGCCCCAACGGCGCCGGCAAATCGACGTTATTGAGAGCGCTCTACGGCATAGCCAAATCGTATAGCGGTACGATTACCTATGACGATGAGCGGCTCGATCAGTCCTCCGCTCTCGACCGCTATGCGAGAGGTATCGTGTTTGTCCCGCAAGGTCGCTGCAATTTCGGGCAAATGAGCGTCGCCGAGAATCTGGAGATTGCAGCACACAGGATTCCCCGTGCCGAACGCAAGGCTGCGCGGGAACATGTCTTCGAGCTGTTTCCGGTCCTGCAGGAGCGTTTTACGACGCTTGCCGGAAATCTGAGTGGCGGCGAGCAGCAGCTTCTGGAAATGGGCATGGTGCTGCAAACGCGCCCCGTTTGTCTGTTGGTCGATGAGCCATCGCTCGGCCTTTCTCCGAAGATGCAGGCCGACATTTTCGCCAATCTCGCTGAATTGCGGGACATGGAGATGACAGTCATCGCGGTCGAACAGAATGTGCGTGAAGCACTGGCGGTTTCAGACGAGGCCGCGGTCCTCGTACAGGGCGAAATCGTCATGCACGGGCCGGCAGACAAGGTCGTTGAGGATGAAGGGATGAGGCGTGCTTATCTTGGTGGATAGGTCAGGACGCTGGAACACAGGTGAACTTGATCATCTGGAAAAGGGCGATTGAAGCCGCATGGACCTGTTTGAATGCTCCAGAGATCTGGCCGGTCAGGCCCGGCGGAAGCTGTTCAACGAGATCGGCGGCGATGTGTCTGTCGTGATTTCCGGCAACACCGCAAACAAAGCCTATCTCAGTGGCTATTGGAGCATGAGCCACGATGTGGCGCCGGCCTATCAATCGGCTGTTCTTGCCAGGCCTGACGAGGCGGCCCTCGTCGTCAGCGCCGCAGATGCAGGGCCCGCCCTCGAGGCCACGGGTCATGAAGAGCTGATATTCAGATATGGCTTTTTCTGCTTCGAATCTGCAGTCGGGTACGGACCGGCGCATTATGATGAGCCGGGGCATGACACCTTTGGAGACGCTGTAACGGCGGCTCTTGAGCGTTTTCTTCACAATGACGACATTGTCGGCGTCGACAGAAGCAACGGAGATGCCCTTTGGGACCGGGTCTGCACCCCCTTGCCGGCTCAACGCGTCGTCGACATCACCGGCTCGCTGGACCGGTCACGAAGAACCAAACTGCCCGGAGAAATCGAGCGCATACGGCGGTCGACGAAGCTCGTCGAAGACGGTCTGCTGTCTGTCAGGACCCATGCCAGGGCCGGCATGAGCGAACATGATCTGGCCGGGCTTGTCGCCGCGGCGATGGTCAAGGGCGGCGGCGTTCCGAGATTTATCAGCGTGACGTCCGGAAGTCGTTCGGCGCTTGCCGATGCCTATCCGACCGAGCGTCGGATCGAACCGGGCGACCTGATCCGCATTGACGCAGGTTGTGTGTGGCGGGGTTACAGCTCGGATATGGCCAGAACCTTCGTGGTTGGCGAACCGGATTCAAACCAGCGAAAACGATATGAGGCCATCCGTGTCGGCCTCGAATATGAACTCGCGGAAGTCCGGGCCGGCGTGAACAGCACCGGTCTTTTTGAGAATACGATCGACATGGTCCGCAGAAGCGGCATCCCGACATACCGCCGGCAGCATTGTGGCCATGGGATCGGTATCAACGGATACGAGTACCCGCTTATTGGTCCTGAAAGCGACGCAACTCTGACAGCCGGAATGTGTCTGTGTGTCGAGACGCCTTTCTACGAAATCGGTTGGGGAGGGATGATGCTTGAAGACACGATTCTGGTATCGGATGACGGCTATGAGCCGATAACGACCTTGCCGCATGATCTGATTCACATATGAACGACGACCGCCGGATCAACGGGTTGTCAGGCGGTTCGGGTGGCGGCTGGGGCCCCGCGTCACTGCGTTGCCAGTCCCTCCTCGGACAGGCTGTCGAGGCGCGGCATTAGCCGCAGCAGGTCCTGTGTGTAGGTGTTTTGCGGGTTGGAGAACAGCTCGTCGGTTTCCCGCAGTTCGACGAGCTTGCCGTTTTTCATCACCGCCACCCGATCGCACATCTGGCGAACCACCGGCAGGTCATGGCTGATGAAGAGCATCGTGACGCCCAGATGCTGCTGCAGGTCTTTCAGGATGTTGAGGATCTGCGCCTGTATCGAGACGTCGAGCGCTGATGTCGGCTCGTCGCAGATGAGGAAGGCCGGCTGGGTCGCAAGCGCCCGGGCGATACTGATGCGCTGTCTCTGGCCACCGGAAAACTCATGCGGATATTTGACGCCCGCCGCGGCGCTGAGGCCGACCCGGTCGAGCAGTTCGTCCACCCTTGCGGTGACGGCCCTGCCGCTCAGCAGATCGAGATGGCGAATCGGCTCGGCGATGATATCCGCCACACGCATGCGCGGATTGAGCGACGAGAAGGGATCCTGGAAGATCATCTGGATCTTTCGCCGATAGGCCTGCAGCACCGCGCGGTCGCTGTGGTCGCTGACCGTTCGGCCATCGAAGATGACGGCGCCCGCGTCGACGGGGTAGAGGCCGGCGATCATGCGGGCAACAGTCGACTTTCCCGATCCCGATTCTCCCACCAGCCCGAACACTTCGCCGGGCCAGATGTCGAAGCTGACATCGTCGACCGCCGTCAGCAGTGTGTGCCGGCCGGCGAGCAGGCCGCCCTTGCGGCCGAAGGTCTTGGTCAGGTTCTGCACCTCGAGCAGGGGGCGTGAGGCGTCGATCTTCTGTTTCGGCCAGTCGCGGCTGAGATCCTCGATGTCGAAGCGGTTTTCGCGGCCGCTATAGCTGACCTGCGGGAACCGTTTCAGTTTGATGTTGGGGCGCGGAACCACCGCGATCAGCCCCTTGGTGTAGGGGTGCTGCGGCCGGCCCATAATGTCTTGTGTCGGGCCGCTTTCGACGACGCGACCGCCATACATGACGGTCACCCGGTCGGTGGTGTCGGCAATGACGCCCATATCATGGGTGATCAGGATCACGCCCACCTGCCGTTCCCTGGCGAGTTCCTTGATCAGGTCGAGGATCTGCGCCTGCACCGCCACGTCCAGCGCGGTGGTCGGTTCGTCGGCGATGATCACCTCGGGCTCCGAGCACAGTGCCAGTGCGATGACCACGCGCTGGCGCATGCCGCCGGAAAACTGGTGCGGATATTGATCGAGACGCGTCGCCGGATCGGGGATGCCGACCCGTTCCATCAGGTCGAAAGCCCGCCGGTTGGCTTCCTCGCGGGTCACCTTGAGATGCGTTGTGATGGTCTCGACCAGTTGCCTTCGTATGGTGAATAGCGGGTTGAGCGAGGTCAGCGGGTCCTGGAAGATCATCGAGATCTTCCGGCCTCTCAGGGCACGCATGCGTTCGGCGTCGAGACCGCTGATAAGCGTCTGGTGCAGGCCGATCTCGCCGCCCGAGATCCGGCCCGGCGGGTCGAGAAGGCCGAGGACCGCCGCGCCGATGGTCGATTTGCCGGCGCCGCTTTCGCCGACGAGACCATGGATCTCGCCGGGTTCGACAGTCAGATTTGCGTGATCGACCGCGGTCAGCGTGGCGCGCCGCGACGGATATTCGACACTGAGGTCCCGGATCGTGAGAAGCGTCATCCGAGCCCCATATTCATCACAGGTTGGTCCATCGGGTCGCCGATATTCGCGGTTCCAAGGCTGAGCACGAGCAGCGCCGTGGCAACGACAAATCCGGACACGGCGAATGTCAACGCCTTTCCGATCATTGCCGCTCCTCCTGCCGTCTGCGCCGTCGCTTCGGATGGCACCCGGCATATCATCCTTTTGCTTTGACGCCCACCCTTCGCATGGCGTGGTTTCCCTGGCCTGCAGGCTCGAGCTGGTTTTCCGGAGCCTGATCAGGCGCGACTGGTCAGCGCCGGTGTCCAGTCCTGGTGGATCATCAGTTGTTCCATCAGTGTCTTTTGCATCTCGTACATGAGCGGAGTCGGCGCGTCGTCGTTCCACAGATTGTTTGCCTCGCAGGGGTCCTCCTGCAGGTCATACAGTTCATGAAAGCCGAGCGGCAGACAAACGGTCATCCGGTGGCGGTCGGTGATCACGGTGCGCAATCGCTGCGGGCGATCGAAGTTCAGGTAGACGCGCTCTCGATCATCCTCAATCAGGATCGCTTCGCGGCCTTGCCTTTTGTCCACCATGGCAGGCAGCATGGATCGTCCCTGGGCACCGTAATAGGGGGTGATCCCGAGACGGTCGAAAAGGGTTGCCGACAGATCGATGGACGACATCAGAGCGTCGGACCGCACGCCGGACGGTCCTGACGGGTCGGCCCAGATGAACGGCACGCGCACCGTTCCCTGGTTGTGGATCGGGCCTTTGAGCAGGACGCCATAATCGCCCATGAGATCGCCGTGGTCCGACATGAAGATGACGATCGTGTCGTCCTCAAGGCCGAGCCGCGCCAGACAGTCCAGCACCTGTCCGATGCAATCATCGACCATGGTGATCATCCCATAGGTCAATGCGATGGCTTCCCTGGCCTCGCGTTCGCTGATCGAAAAGGGGACTTGGCCGTGCCGGATCGCCGTCCCGTTTTCCCGTTCTTTTCGCATGTGGCGAAGCATCGGCGTATCGCCCAGCCCGAAAGCGTCGGGCAATTCCATGTCATCGGGATCGTACATGTCCCAGTATTTGCCGGGCGGCGTAAAAGGGTGATGCGGGTCCGGGAAGGAGCATTGAATGAAGAACGGTTTGTCCGTTCCTTCGGCCACCCTGTTTTCCAGATATTCGACCGTCTTGTTGGCCACGAAAGAGCTCGGGTAGAGCTCTTCGGGAATGGCCGTTCGCCAGGCCTGCGGAAGACTGATCGAATCGTCGGGCAGGGCGTTCTTCGGCCCGCGCAGGGCATCCGGGTTGTCACAGCTTTCGTCCAGCCATCTGAGATATTCCGCCTGGACATTGTCGCCGTGAAATGTCGTGAGGTTGACGTGGTCAAATCCGTAATAGGGCGTTCGGGCCCTGTGGTCGGGATTGGTTCGCCACAGGATCGAGTTTTCGGATTGATAGTCCGGACCGGCCAGATCGTGCCGGACGGCCTCGCGGATATTGCCCTGTTCATCAACTAGTTCCTGCGCGCCCGGCGGCGTGAACTCGCGATCCATGCCGGTCATGTTCTGGACATGCAACTTGCCCATCAAGGCCGTATCGTAGTCGGCGTTTGCCAGTTCCTCGACAAAGGTCCTAGCCTTGAGCGAGAGCGAAACGCCATTGGATCGCAGGCCGTGGACAGAGGGCATGCGTCCGGTCAGGATCGAGGCCCGGTTGGGCATGCAGATGGGGTTCGCCACAAAGCTCTTGTCGAAGCAGCATCCTCTTGCGGCAATGCGGTCAATATTGGGGGTCTTGACGACGGGATTTCCGTAACATCCCAGATGATCGGCCCGATGCTGGTCGGTCATCAGCAAAATCACATTCGGTCGACTGGTCATCGCATCATTCTTTGTTGTTGGTATCGGGATGACCCGCGCCGGGAGCCCGGCGCAGACCAATCAACGCGTTTACTGAAGGTTCGCGGCGATTGCCTTGAGAGCCTTCTGGCTGTCCGAGATTCTGGTGAGCAGGGCCTCACCGGTGTGGAATTCGGGAACGACGCCGCGCTTGATCATCGCCTCCCGCAGTTCCGGCAGTTCCATGGCCTTGCGAAGGGCGTCCGTCAGGACATCCACCCGTTCCTTCGGCGTTCCCTTCGGCGCGAACCACATATAGTTGAGACACGACACGACGTCATAGCCCAACTCGACCGCGGTCGGCACATCGGGAAGATCGGGATGGCGTTCCGCTCCCATGAAGACCAGGGCGCGCAGACGCCCGTCCGAGCGGGTCACGGCGCTTGGCGGCATGATGGCGACTTGCGTATGTCCGCCCAGCAGGGAGGTCGTTCGGGCACTGCCGCCGCCGATATTGACATAGCCCATATCGATCCCGGCGGCCGAATTCAGCATTTCAGAGCTGAAATGGGACAGGCTGCCGAGAAGGGTCGCATCCTTGATCGAACCGGGATTGGCGTCGGCCTGTTCCTTCAGCCCCGCCATGCTCTCGATGCCGGAATCGGCCGCGGTTCCATAGACCAGGCAGAAATTATTGGTTTCCGCAATGGGCTCGAAGGCTTCGATGCCGTAGTCGGCGGTGCCCATCAGTTCCGACGTGATCAGCGTCTGGTGCTGAAACAGCACGCGATATCCATCCGCATCCGCATCGCGGACGTCACGGGAACCGATCGTCGTCCCGCCTCCGGGCACGTTGATGACGGCCACCGGCTGCGGCAGCAATTTGTTGTCGTTGATCGCATTGGCGATCATGCGGCCATAGGTGTCGCCCGGGCCGCCCGGTTTCCACGGAACGACCAGTTGTATGGGTTGGCTCGGATAGCTCTCCTGCGCCACCGCGTGAGACGTGACCGCCAGTGCCAATGTGCAGGCGGCGAGTGGCGGCAGAGTCCGCTTCATCCATTTCGTTGTGTTCATGTTCAACTCCCTTTCTCGCTTTTTGTTGTGGTTTCGCCTCAATTCATTCCACCGTCCGGGACCGCCTTGAGGGGCCCTGGATCAGCCTGCCAAGCAACGGCCATGCCAGCATTGCGATGGAGGCAATGACGAAGGTCAGCGCAATCGGCCGGGTAAACAGGGGAAGGATGGCGCCGTTGTAGAGCATCAGGCCGTTGCGCAACTGGCTTTCGGCAATCGGCGCCAGGATGAAGCCGAGAACAACGGTTCCGATGGGCACGCCGCTTCGGCGCAGGATGTAGCCGATGAGCCCGAAGCCCAGCATGATCCAGATGTCGAAGAAGCGATTGGTCGTTGTGTAGACGCCGATGACGCAGAAAACCAGGATTGCCGGCAACAGGAGATGTTTGGGAATGCGCGCCACTTTCGCGATGTAGCCGGAACAGGTGATCATGAATGCGAACATGATCACATTGGCGATCAGGGCGGCGGCGATGATGCCGTAGGCGATTTGCGGCTGCTCACGGAACAGGCCCGGCCCCGGTTGCAGGTCATGGACGATGAGGGCCCCGATGAGGATCGCGTCGACGACGCTGCCGGGTATTCCCAGCGCGATCAGAGGCACGAGCGCGCCATTGACGGCGGCATTGTTCGCCGATTCCGACGCGACAATACCCTCCTCGGCCCCGGTCCCGAACTCCTGCTTGTTTTTGGAAACATTGCGCGTCACCGAATAGGCGACAATCGACGCCACGGCGCTGCCGACCCCGGGCAGAACGCCGATCCATGTGCCTATCAGCGAAGACCGCAGGCAGTTCCGCCAGTGCTTGAGCATGTCACCCGTGTTGCGAAGAATATCCCACGCACTTGCTCTCGCCTGCTGCACGGGCATTTGATCTTTTATCAGCATCTCGATCAGCTGACTGACGACAAACAGTCCGAGCAGTGTCGGAAGAAGCCGGAAACCGGCGTTCAGTTCGTCGATGCCGAAGTTCAGACGGATGATGCCGGATGCCGCATCCGGACCGACCATTGCGATCGAGACGCCAAAGAGCCCGCCAAGAAGGCCCTTGAGCATTGCCCCGCCTGATACGGCGGAAATCAGCACCAGCGCCATGATGACCAGGGCGAGGAACTCGTAGGGTCCGAAATGAAGGGCAAGCTCAGCCAGGGGTGGAGACATAGCCGCGAGGAAGATCCAGGAGATCATGCCGCCCGCAAAGGACGCCACAACCCCGAGGGAAAGCGCCCGGCTGGCCTGACCTTTCATTGCAAGCGGATAGGCGTCCAGCGTTGTCATGATCGCGGCAGGGGTTCCCGGCATTTTCAGCAGGGCAGCCGAGATCAGTCCGCCGCTGATGGCACCGACATAGATCGACACCAGCAGGATCAGCGCGTGAACGCTTTCCATGTAGAATGTCAGCGGTAGCAGCAATGCGATGAGCATTGCCGGCCCCAAACCCGGAATTGCACCGATGACAATCCCGAGAATCGTCCCGAGCGCGATGAAAAACAACGGCACCGGGCCCGTCAGGGCGGAAAATGCGGCAAAGAGCTGATCCACTAAGCTACCCTATCTGGTGTGATTGCGACATGGACCATGGCCCGTCACGCGCCTGGCAAGGTCACGGCAAGCAGTTTTTCCAGGATGAGGGTCACGCCGACCCCGATGGCAAACGCCAGCGTCACGAGGGTCAGCAACGCGCGTCGCGAAAAATCGCCCTCGATCAGCCCGTAGATGACCAGGAAGGCAACGGTCGCGACCATGAATGACAGGAGATGTGTCGCCAGGGCGATCAGATAGGCAAAGAAAACGGCGATGCGCAGACCGACGCGAAGGCGGTGCATCGGATCGATCCCCACCTCGTCCGAAGGCTCGGCCGCTTCATCCGGCTCGTGCCTGAAAATGGCCGAGATCAGCAAGATGACCGACAGGACGGCCAGCGCCGTCGCGACGGTCAGGGGCATTCCGGACGGGCCCATCGGCTCGAACCGTGATGCAGGCAATGACCATCCGCCGATGAAAAGAAGCGCTGCCAACAACAGCATCGTTCCGGCCAACGCGACGTCGGAAAAGGATATTTTGTTTCGCTGCATAAAGCCTCCCTTTTGACAGACGTCGACAATTGGGTAGGTTTAGTCAAGTTATATAAAGTTTAACTACCATTAGGTCTCTTAATGCATATCACCCCGCGCCTCCTGTCCCTTCTCGTCAAAATTGCCGACAGGGGATCCCTGACCAAGGCGGCGGATTCGTTGAATCTGACCCAGTCGGCACTGTCGCAGGGGTTGAAACAACTTGAAACCACGGTCGACGAAAAACTGGTGAACCGAAACCGCCATGGGGCGGAAGTCACGGAGATCGGCGGCCGGATCGTTCGCTACGGGCGCATTATCGACCGGATGATCGATCGAGCGCGTGAGGATGTTCTGGATTGGAAGGCAGGACGATCCGGACGGCTGGCCATCGGTGTCACGCCCCTGACGGCCTCGATTGTGCCACTGGTCCTGAGCGCGTTTCTGACGGAACGCCCCAAGCTGAGCGTCCGGCTGCACGAGAGCAGTCTACCCGGTCTGATCACAGCCATTGAAAAAGGGGATGTCGACGTTGCCGTCGGGGCGATCGGCATGGTGGAAACGCCGGAGGGGCTGAACACGCATCACCTCTATGATGATCATCTGTGTATCATGGCCGGGAAAAACCACCCGCTCACAAAAAAGGCCAAGATAGAACGCGCCGATCTGGAGGCCGCGAACTGGATCGATCACCATGCGGGAACAGCGATGAGCACGCATACGCGTTCGGTCCTGGCGGTCAACGGTTTTACCGGGATGCGAACGCAGATCGAGCTCTGGTCGGTCAGCAGCATTGTGAGCTTCCTGCTCTCCGACCAATATGTGACCTTGCTGCCGAAGACACTGTTGCGCTTCGGGATTGCCGGGTCGGGCATCCGCACGCTGGACTTCCCGCTGGAGGGGACGCGCTGGCCGATGGGATTCGTTTACAGAACCGAATATGCGATGCCGAATCTCATTATGGATTTTGCGGCCATGCTGCGAAGCAGCTTTGGCGAAGGGCAGGCCGAAACGCGTCGCTCACAGGTCCAGAACCAGGGTTCCACCCGGCTCGGCGGCGCGTGACTGACAGGTGATGATCTCGGTCTCCCGCTGCTTGTTGGACAGCACGAAATCCCGGTGCTCGACCCGGCCGGATTTCAGCCGGCATTTGCAGACACCGCATATTCCGTCGGAGCATTTCAGATCGACGCCCACCCCGTTTTCGATGAGAATGTCGGCAAGCGATCTGTCCGCGGGCACGTTCAGTTGGCGCTCGGACCGGGAAAGAACCACGCTGAATTCATTGTTCTCATATTCCGGCGTTTCAGGAACGCTGAAATATTCAAAATGACGGCTGTCTTCCGGAAAGCCGTTGTGTTCGGCAGTGCCCAGAACCGCCTTCATATAGGGTTCGGCGCCGCAGGTGTAGACATGCGCGCCTTCCCGGTAGTCGAGTATCCGGGCGAGATCGGCCCGCGTGCCTTCCTCCGATACATGGAGATGCACCCGGTCGGCCCATGCGGTCTTTTGAAGCTCATCGAGAAAGCCCATCGCTTCCCTTGAACGCCCGGAATAATGCAGTTCGAAATCGCTTCCCAGGGCGTGCAGGCGGTGCGCCATGGCAATCATCGGCGTCACCCCTATCCCGCCCCCCATCAGAAATGTTTTTGATGCGGTCTCGCACAAGGGGAAGTGGTTTTGCGGGCGCGAGGCAAAAACCCGCCTGTTTTCATTGAAAATGCGGTGGAGCATGCGCGAGCCGCCGCGGCCGTCCTGCTCCAGCAGCACGCCTATTTCGTAGCGGCTTCGATCGGCCGGGTCGCTGCAGATCGAGTACTGGCGAAAGAACTCAGGCGTGACGACGACGTCCAGATGCGCCCCGGCCGTCCATTCCGGGAGATCGGCGCCGTGTTGATCCTCGAGCGTGTATTTGCGCACCAAGCGGGCCGTTTCCTCGACCCTGGTGACGACAAGCGAGAGGACCGGGCTGTTTTCATCCTTTTCGAACGGCTTGACCAAGCCCTGCGTTTTGCCGTCCTTCAGCCGTTTCTTGTATTCTTCCGGGGTGATCATCTCCTTGAAGGCCTTGATGCCCTCTTCCCGATCGATCGGGAACGGGTAGGCATAGGGCTGCGGTGCAAGATTTGCCGGATAGGTCGCCAAGGTCTGGTCTTCGTATTTGAGATCCAGCGTCTTCTGCAATCCTCGACGATGGACCGGCGCCGTCGTCATTTTGTAACCGCCGTCGCCGGACAGTGACAGATCCCACCACCATTGCTTTGCCGGATTCAGGTCGCCCCGGTTCAAAAGGTCATCGAGCCTTGCCAGAGCCGGCGCCGTGCCGGGAATGTTGATCGCCGTCCAGCGGAAGGCCGCATCCGCCAGGATGCCTTCAAGGTTCCAGGGACAGGTTTTCATGCAGCGCCCGCACATGGCACCGCCTTGATTGGTCATGCGATATGTCGCGCATTTCTGGCTGTCCGATTTCCAGATTTCATAGCCGTTGAACATCAGCTTGGGTCCGGCCGTGATGGCCCCGGACGGGCATTCGCGCGCGCATTTCTTGCAGCTCTCGCAAAAGGCCTGCAGGCCGAAATCGATCGGCTTGTCATGGGACATGACGAGGTCGGTCGTCACGACGCCGGATTTCAGCCGCGGCCCCAGATAGGGATTGAGGATGACCTCGCCGATGCGGCTGACTTCGCCAAGCCCGCTGAGCAGCAGCAGCGGCGGGTGGAGCACGCCCCCATCCATGGTCGTATGGGCCTTGGCCCTGTAGCCCAGGTTTCTGAGCTGCCGGGCGATGACGCCGCCAAGCGTTGAAAACCGCAGATAGGCGCGCATCGACAGGGCCGCCGACACCCAGTCGTCGCCGGACGAACCGTCCATGGTCTCAAAGCCCTGGTCGATGATCATCGAGATGGCCTGATCATGCGTCGGCGTGATCGCCTCGCCGACGGCATCATGGCTGTACCAGGCCCATTCCGGGCAGCGGGAAATGCCGACGGCATCGACGCTCATGAAGTAGGTCGCCGCTTTCACCAGATCATGCGCCCGTTGCGGGTCCAGCGCCTCCCGCGTTGCGGCGGACGGGCCGTCCTGCAATATCAGCAACGCACCCAGCGCCCGCCTCTGCGCACTCACCAGCGGCGATTTCAGCGTGTGGTAGCCGCCGATCGACACGTCCTGCGCCTTCTTGCCCAGGTCACCGAACTGGGCGCGAACGAACATGTCCGAGCGCTTGGGAACGCGCGGAACCCGCTCTTCGTCGATATAGGTCGTCGGTTCGTCGACGCGCTTGATCCTCTCGAACGGATGGGCACCTTCTTTGAAAAGACGGTCGGCATATTTCAGGCGACTGCGGTGCGCCGGCTGGCCGGATGCAAGGGGCATGTCGACGGCGAGTTCCAGCGACGTCGTCACAACCGACAGTGCAAAGCCGTTGCCGATGAAGGGTGCGATCACCTCGCCATCCTTCACATAGGCAAGGCCGGCCGCGACGGCGAGTTTGTTGAGGTCGACCTCGGAGGAGGTGACGGAGTGTCCGCGAGCGTCAAACCCGAGCAGGCGGAGGTAATTGGCAAGAACGGCCGCAGTCTCCGTTGCAATCAGGGCGGATCGGTGCTGCGTCGCCTCAAGGATCCAGTCGGCCCCGGCCTCGTCAGGCTGGGGGTCGCGCGGTGTCTCGTAGAGATAGACGATGGCGTGCGTGTGGCTGTCGATCGACGATGGTGGCGCCGAAATGGAATCCTTCAGATCCGCCATGATGAGGTCAAAGCCGGGCGCCACGGATTTCATCTGCCGCGTCTGCAGATCCCGGGCGATATCCGCTATTCCCGGATTGATATAGGGCTCCTCCAACCGGGCAATCGGGGGAATCGCGCATATCCCGACCATCGACGCATCGGAGAAATAGCCGAAGGATTTGAGGTGATTGGATCGCTCGTTCAGATCATCGGGGACCTCGGCAATGACGGGATTCACCAATCCGACCCGAATGGCGTCCAGGACGGCCTGGTGATCGCGCATCGCATTGACAATCGATTGCGGCGTATCGGGGCGCGAAAACGAATAGGGGATGAAGCCGGGCACGCACTCAAGGTCGACCGAGGGCTGACGTTTCAGTGTCTCCAGGCGATGCGGCCCGAGATGCGGCAACCGGCTTCTTTGCGAGAACACCTGAGCTGCCATGCCTTTATCCCGTATCCGCTGATTTCGTGTGAAGATGTTGCGCTGCGGCGCGCGATGTCTGCCGGATACAGGCTAGGTCGTCGGCAGACGCCTGCCGGAGCCCGGCCATTCGAGAACCCCCGTCACCAGGCTCGGGCGATTGAGAGCCCGCTCGAAATAGGATTTCACGCGTGGTCTTCCGGCTGCGTTGCCCCAGAATTCGGCGTTGCCGAGGTAATCGAGCCGGATCAGGCTGACCCCCCACACGACATCGGCCAGGGTAAACCGTTCACCGAAAATCCAGGGGCCGGATGTTTCGGCGAGTTTGTCTTCAAGTCCGCGAATGAGGGTTTCGGCCTGTGCCGTGGCCGATCGCATGGCCGCATCGTCGACCACAAATGTCTCGGCCGCCTTTTCCTTTTCCAGCTTTGCCCGGTAGGCGGCGACAAGATCCGGCTCGTCCCGAACCTGATCGATATAGGCCTCGATGACCCTGAATTTCTTCTGATGAATGCCCGGCATTCTCGCCTGCAGTTCGGGCGGGCGCGTATCGCAATCCGGGTTGGCGCCATAGAGCATCGCGACATGTGGCGTTCGGTCGACGCGATCGATCTGCTCAATGATTGCCGGCTCGATGTCGCGGGGCAGCAGATCAATGTGCTCCCGGAAGTTGCGCGCCAGATAAAGGCATATAAGTTTGGAGTCTGCGATGACCCGCCCGTGGCGATTGTCGACAAGCGTCGGCACGACAAGCGGATCGAAGCCTTCGCTTTCGACGGCCGATCCTCCGGAATAGCTCGAAACCAGTTTCGCGCTTTTGGCGACATCCGATTGAAGCCGAAGGCGCACATAGGCAGGCGTGTAGTTTTCATATTCGATCGGACCGGCAAATTGATTGGAGCCAAATCCAACGTTCAATTCACTCAAGACCGTGCGCACTTTCTGCGAGCAGATCGAAAATCCGAAATGAAACAGTTCCAGTTCCGGTGCATCGGCGGTCGCGGATCGGGCAATCTCCGGCAAAGGATGGTCCGCCGAAATCAACGTGGCCCGGCCGGGCGGACGAATGACATCGATTGCCGCTCTGGTCATCTCGGCAATCTGTTCCTGGTTGGCGCTTTGGATTGTCACAGGAGCTTCCTTCAGTCGGATCGCGCCCGGATTGGGGATCAACACAGGGCGCTGGAGACGTTACGGATGTTTGACCGTTGGCTTGCGTGTCTGGCCTGCTGACATTCGCAATTGCCTAATCATAAAGTCAAATTATCTTAATTAAGTAATTCATTAGCTGACCTCATGTTTCACGTGCTCGAAGCCGACTGACCGGCTTGCGCCAATTCGTATCTTGCAAACTGACATGTCACATGTTACAGTTCAGATTAATCAAGTCAGACATTCAGGGAGGAAGGAATGAAGAGATTTCTGATGGCAACCGCAGCCATTGCGCTCGTGACCGGAGCTGCGCAGGCCTGCGAAGACGACGAGCGGGTCGAGATAACCTGGTCTACCATTGCGGGTTTCTACACCGACGCGATGGCTCAGTTCGCGGAGAGTTTCGAGGCGGAGGAATGCGCCAAGGTCAATATCGTCAACATCGACAACTCCCAGCTCTACAACAAACAGGTCATCGAGATGGTCGGCCAGACCGGAGCCTATGACGTTGTGACGCTGGAGACCGCTGAGAAAGCGGAATTCGCCGAAAACGGCTTCATCCTCCCGATGTCGGATTTCTTTGCCGACAAACAGGAGCTTTTGAATGATGTGTCGCCGACATTGAGGGCCATGACGGTCGAGTACAAGGACGATGTCTGGGGCCTGCCCTATTATACCTATTCGGCCGGGATGTTTGTCCGTCAGGACCTGCTGGACGATGCCGGCGAGCAGGAGGCCTTCAAAGCCCGATATGGCTACGACCTCGCGCAGCCCACGACATGGGAACAGCATCGCGATATCGCCGAATTCTTCACCCGCAAGGCGGGCGAGACGCTGAAAGGCGAAACGCTGGAGAAGGATTTCTACGGCGTCGGACTGATGGCCGGGCGCTTTCCCGAGATTCAGGACGAATTGTCCGCGCCGCTCTGGGGCATGGGCTCGGACTGGCTGACCGATGAAGGCAAGGTGCCGGTCGATGACGTGGAGAAGGTGCTTTCCGATTATCTGGAACTGCTGAAATTCGCACCGCCCGCGGCGCTCACCGTGACCTATGACGGCGTGATGAACCAGATGAAGGATGGCCAGATCGCCATGACGCATGGCTTCTTCCTCGATCAGTGGCCGAATGCGGTGCAGACCGAGAAGCTGGTTCCGGGCGCCAGGATGGCGGCGATCGAGGCTCCCCTGAAGAAAGCCTATATTGGCGGGTTCCTGCTGGGTGTGTCGTCAAGTTCGGCCAACCCGGAAATGGCGATGAAGTTCGTCGCCCATATCGGCGGGCGTGGAGCCCAGGTGCCCTTTGCCCAGATGGGCGGCGCCTCGACGCTGACCAGCGTACTGACCGATCCGCAATTCGCCACCGCCGACAGGCGGGCGACGAACGGTCAGTATGCCACCTTGAACAAAGTGTTCGACAGCATGGCGGGCTTCTCGTCAAACCTGTTCTCCACACCGTTTGGGGCGAAGATCTACAACACGATGCATATTCCGCTTCAGGCCGCCGCGGCCGGACAGACGGATGCGCGAACCGCCGCCGAAAAGCTGGCGCAGGAGGTTGAGAAGATTTGCGGCGGGGCCTGTCCGATCGCAAAATGATCCTCCCGGTGCAGGGGGGCGGTGCACCCGCCCCCTTGCCCTGATGAATATCGGAGTGCCCGATGGCGTCCCAAGCTGCTTACAGGCGACCCGGTCTGTCCGACCGCTGGTTCTCGATCCTGTTGATCGCGCCCGCGATGATCGTGATCCTGTCCTTTGCGCTTTTTCCGCTGGCCTATGCCCTGAACGTCTCGTTCCGCTTCGCCGATCTGACCCGTGGCGGGGTCGGTGAATATGTGGGCCTCGACAATTACCGCACGGTCTTTGCCGATCAGGCGTTCTGGGACGCAAGCTGGATCACGCTGAAATTCACCGTGGTCGCCGTGGGCACTGAAATGATCCTTGGCGTTGCCATCGCATTCCTGTTGCATGGCGCGACCCGCGGCAAGGGCATCATTCGTTCGCTGATCATCCTGCCGCTCGCCACGTCCGCAGCGGTGACCGGGCTCTTTTGGCGATATCTTTACGACACCCAGTTCGGGGTCCTGAACTGGCTGCTCGGCCTGATGGGGCTTTATGAACCGAACTGGCTGGGTGATTTCAACATCGCGCTCTGGTCGGTCGTGATTTTCGACGTCTGGCAATGGACGCCGTTCGTCGCGCTGATTGCGCTGGCCGGACTTCAGTCGCTGCCGAAAGAGCCGTTTGAAGCGGCCGAACTGGATGGCGCCTCGACCTGGATGGTGCTCAGAACACTGACATTTCCGCTGCTGGCGCCGGTGCTTTTCCTGGTCCTTGTGCTGCGCACCATCGACTGCGCGCGGCTCTATGATGCCGTTGCGGTGCTCACTCGCGGCGGGCCGGGAACCTCTACCGAAACGCTGACCTTCTATCTGGCCCGCACCGGGCTGTCCCTGTTTCGCATGGACTATGCCTCGACCATGAGCATTTTCTTCCTCTATGTCATGCTGGTGGCCGCTGTCTTTGCGCTGACTCCGCTTCTCAAGCAATTCACGTCGCGTGCGGCAGAGGGCTGAGTGATGCTTCAACACAAGACCTCGCTGGCAAAGGAACTGCTGCGCTACGGCCTGATTGCGCTGGTCGTCGGGTTCTTCTTCTTTCCGATTTTCTGGATGATCGTGACGAGCCTCAAACCGGCCGAAGCCATCATGGTTTCGCCGCCGCAGTTCTTCTTCACGCCGACACTGGACAATTATGCGCACGCCCTGGGAGAGAAGAACTTCCTGTTCTATGTCAAAAACTCGCTGATCGTTTCGGTTTCATCCACCGCCATCGTGATCGCCATCGGCTCGCTCGCGGCCTATAGTTTCGCACGCTTCAATGTGGGCGACGGGCATATCCTGTTCTTCATCCTCTCGACCAAGATGATGCCGGCGATCGCGGTGATCCTGCCCTATTTCCTCATCTTCCGGGACCTGGGGCGTACCGATTTCGGCTCGGCCCTGCAGTTGGGGCTCGACCAGTATGGCGCGCTGATCGTCTCCTATGTGATGTTCAACCTGCCCTTCGCCATCTGGCTCCTGGTGAGCTTCTTCCAGGAAATTCCGCGCGAACTGGAGCATTCGGCCCGGCTTGACGGCCTGTCGCGCATGCAGGTGCTGCGCAAGGTCACGTTTCCCCTGGCGGCGCCAGGCATCGCGGTGACGGCCGTCTTTACGCTGATCTTCAGCTGGAATGAGTATCTGTTCGCCTCGATCCTGACGCGCAAGTTCGCCTCCACCGTGACCGTCGGCGTGGAGAGTTTCTTCACGCTCCAGGGCATCCTCTGGGGACCGGTGGCGGCAGCGGCGACAATCTCGGTCGCGCCGATGTTGATCTTCGTCCTGATCATGCAGCGCTACATGGTGCGCGGCCTGACATTCGGCGCGGTGAGGGGGTGAAGCCATGAGTTTTTCGCAAGGATGGGATGCCGGGTTCAAGGCGGTTCTGATCTATGTGGGCGTGGTTTTCGGCTGGCTGATTTTCATCGAGCCGTTCTTCACAGATGAGACGCTGTCGGTCTGGATCATGAATGGTCTCGGAATTGCGCTGGCCGTCGCCTATTTCCTGCGCCGCCGCCTTGTACACCGGGCCGAAAAGGCTGCCGCGGATGCCGATATCCAGGCGCTTCTGGGAGACGGTGTCTGATGTACAGCTTCCGCGATGTGCATAAACGATACGGTCTGCGCACGGTTGCGCTGCGCCGGATCAATCTCGACATCGAGACGCGCGATTTCTTTGTTCTGTACGGGCCCGCGGGCGCCGGCAAGTCGACCATGCTGAACGTGATTGCCGGCATCACGAAACCGACATCGGGCGATATTCTGCGGGACGGCAAGTCCATCGTCGGCCTGCCGCCCGAGCAGCGCGATGCGGCCATGGCATTCGAGAACTATGCGCTGTATTCCCATTTGTCGGTCGGCGAGAATCTCGGATTTCCCCTGCGTGCCAAGGGGATGGGCAAATCCGATGCCGAGGATCGGGTGAAGAAGATCGCGGCGACGCTGGAGATCGACCACCTGCTGGACCGCCGTCCCGGTTTCCTGTCCGGTGGCCAGCGCCAGCGGGTGGCTCTCGGAAGGGCCATCATCCGACCGGCGGATATCTATCTGCTCGATGAACCGATCGGGCATCTCGATGCCAAATTGCGCCACCGGATGCGGGCGGAGCTCAAGGCGCTGGCCGAAGAGCTGAATGCGACCGTGGTTTTCACCACGACCTCGTCGCGCGAGGCGCTGGCGCTGGCCGACCGCATGGCGGTCATCAATGAGGGCAGGCTGGAGCAGGTCGGCACGCCACGCGCGCTTTATGACTCCCCCGCCAACGCATTCGTTGCGTCATTCGTCGGCGACCCGCCAATGAGCTTTCTGAAGGTCGAGGCCGTGGCCGATGGCGACCGGGCGCGCCTTGTGGGTCATGGTGGCCGGACGCTTGGGCGCGCCGCCGCCGAGATGGCCGGAGCGACCGGACTGAGCGCCGGACTTCGCGCCGACGCCATCAGGTTCGTGGACCGCGGTGAGGCCGAAGCCGTTCCGGCCCGTGTCCGGGTGATCGAACATCTGGGCTATTCGAACATTGCGGTGGTCGATGTGGGCGAAGACCAATTGTCCGTCTCGTTGGCTGCCGACAGCCCGGTGCGCCCGGGTGAGGAACTGGGGCTGAAGATCGACGCCGACGCGCTGCATCTCTTCAAGGACGATGTGGCCGTGGCAAGCGGGGGGCGCTGAGCATGGCTCGGATCAGGGCCGAAAACCTGGTGAAGAATTACGGGTCGGTGAAGGCCGTGCTGGGAATCGAATTCGACATTGCCGATGGCGAGTTCGTGGCGATCCTCGGTCCGTCGGGATGCGGCAAATCCTCGACGATGCGGATGATCGCCGGGCTTGAGGAAATCAGCGGCGGGCAGATCCTGTTCGACGAGCGTCCCGTCAACGATATTCGCGCCCGTGACCGCAATGTGGCGATGAGTTTCGAGAACTATGCGCTCTATTCGCCGATCACGATTTTCGAGAATATCGCCTTTCCGCTGCGGGCGTCGGGAATGAATGCTTCGGACGTCAACAGGCGGGTCCACGACATTGCCCGCAAAATGGAACTCGAACCCCTGCTGGACCAGAAGCCGACCGGCCTTTCATCGGGCCAGGCGCAGCGGGTCAGTCTTGCCCGGGCACTGGTGCGGGAACCGGAGGTTTTTCTGCTCGACGAGCCCATCAGCCATCTGGATACCCGCCAACGCTACCGGATGCGCCGCTTCATCAAGTCGATCCATCAGGAGTTCGGCTATACGATGATCTATGTCACGCACGACCAGGAGGAGGCATTGGCGCTGGCCGACAGGGTGATGGTGATGTCGGATGGTGAAATCCAGCAAATGGGTTCGGCGCAAGAGGTCTATACCCGTCCGGCCAACGCCTTTGTCGCAGGCTTCGTCGGCGAGCCGCCGATCAACTTCCTGCCTTTTTCCGCCGATGGCGACGGGATCGTCATCGAGGGCCACAGAATTGAAGTTCCGGAGGCCGCGAAACCGCGTCTGAAACAGATCGGTGCCTCCGGCCGCGCCGGGGTGCGGCCGCATTTCATGGCACTCGGCGACAATGGCGGCATCACGCTGTCGGGCAGGGGGTTCGTGACGGAGGAATTGCAGGATCACAACGAGATTTTTGTCGATATCGGCAAAACCCGGATTTCATTGATCGCCGCACCGAGCCAGCGGGTCAGCCGCGGCGAAGACGTCACCGTTTCCATCGATCCGATTCACCTTCTGCTTTTTCCGGAAGGCGTCGAACGAGAGTTTGAATGATGGCGAAAGGCTATGACTATATCGTTGTCGGCGGCGGATCGTCCGGGTCGCTGGTTGCCGGTCGCCTGGCAAACGCCGGAGCCACGGTTCTCGTGCTCGAAGCCGGGGGATCGGACAAGAATCCGCTCATCCGGATGCCGGCCGGATTCGTCAAGCTGCTGACCGCCGAAAAATATATGTGGTTCTATCAGTCCACCGTTCAGCAACGCCTGTCGGGCCGCCAGCCCGTGGTGCCGACCGGGCGGGTCGTGGGCGGCGGTTCCTCGGTCAACGCGATGGTCTATATCCGCGGGCAGGCCGAGGATTATGGTCATTGGGTCGAGGCGACGGGTGATGAAAGCTGGGGCTGGGAAGGGCTTCTGCCCCGTTTCAGGGCGATGGAGAGCAACAATCGCTTCAATGACGACCTGCACGGCATTGACGGGCCGCTGAAAATATCGGACCCGATCCACATCACCGAGGCCAGCCGGAAATATGTGCAGGCAGCCCAGGCGATCGGCTTGCCGTTCAACCCCGACTTCAACGGATCACGTCAGGCCGGCACCGGGTATTTCCAGCTCTCGGTCGACAAAGGCCGGCGTTGTTCGGCGGCGACGGCCTTCCTGCATCCGGCGATGAAGACCGGAAACATCGACCTGCTCACAGGATGTCTGGTGCATCGGGTGACCTTGGAAAACGGCCGCGCTGCGGGTGTGGACTATGTTCGCGACGGCCGGCATGTGTCGGCCCGGGCAGACGCCGAGGTGGTGATGTGCGCCGGCGCCGTCGCCACACCCAAGATCCTGATGCTTTCGGGCATCGGTCCGCAATTCCACCTCAAGGAAATGGGAATCGAGACAAAGGTCGATCTCGACGGTGTGGGCCAGAATCTGCAGGATCATACCGAGGTCCCGACCCTGGCCTTCTTCGACGGGCCCTATGGCTATTTCGGGCAGGACCGGGGCTGGAACCAGATCCGCAACGGTTTGCAATATCTGCTTTTCAAGAGCGGTCCGGTCGCCTCCAACGGCGTTGAAGCATGCTCCTTCTTCGATCCGGACGACCTGTCAAACGAAGCGAAGATCCAGCAGTTCTGCGTGCCCTCCGTCTATCTGGAGCCCGGGACGACCGATCTGGAGCCGACATGGGGGTTGACGCTGAATTCCTGTGTGTTGCGGCCGGGCTCCAAGGGTTCCGTCCGTTTGGCAAGTGCCAATCCAGAGGATCAGCCGCTGGTCGACACCAACTATTTCGAGGATCCCGAAGATCTGCGCCTGTCGATCGAGGGCGTTCGCGTGGCGCGCCGCATTCTTGATTCGGAGCCTTTGAAATCGATCATCAAACAGGAGGTTTTTCCGGGGCCGGACGTGCAGTCCGATGCGCAGATCGCGATCCATGCAAAGAGGTTCGTCAAGACCGTGTATCATCCGGTCGGCACGGCTCGCATGGGCGCCGACGAGGATCCGATGGCGGTGACAACCCCGCAATTGCGTGTGAAAGGGGTTGATGGGCTGCGGGTCGGCGATGCATCTGTCATGCCGAATATCATCAGCGGCAACACCAACTCGACAACGCTGGTCATAGCCGATCGCGCCGTCGATTTCATGTTAGAGGCAAGGGGCTAGTGGTAGTAGCAAGGGAAATCGAGAAGATCCAGAAACCCAAACCGGTCTCTGAACTGGTTCTGGAGCGGCTGCGGTCGGATATCATCGAAGCACGCTTCGATCTTGGTGAAAAAATCTCCGAGGCGCAGCTTTCCAGACTTTACGGCGTTACCAAAGCGCCCATTCGGTCCGCCTATATCCACCTGGTGACGGAAGGACTGCTGGAGGTGCGGCCGCAATCCGGGACGTTCGTGTTCAAGCCGAGTTTCGATGAATTGAAGGCGCTGTGCGAATTGCGTACCGCGCTGGAGCTCGAGGCGCTGCTGCTGGCGATGCAGCGCAATCTGCCGCGGTTGCAGCAAAGCATAAGCGGCATCTACGACAAGATGATCGAAGCGCTCGATGCCGAAGACCAACACCTGTACCAGCAACTCGACAGTACCTTCCACACCGCGATCATCGACAATGCCGAGAGTCCGCTCCTTGCCACAACGTTCGAAAGCCGCGTGAACGGCCGGTTTTCGGCATTGCGGTATCGGTTCAGCCGCAATGCCACACACAATGAGAATTCCATCTCGGAGCACAAGCAATTGCGCGATCTCATCGCCTCGGGCGACATCGACAAATCACGCAAGGCTTTGCGGGCGCACATCGCTTACACCGAGCGCTACTACACCGGCTTTCTTGCCGAATAGGCCGGCAAACCGGCCATGCAAACCTGTTATGCGAAGGAGGACGAATATGCCTGAACTTCGAATGATGCACACCATGCTGCGTGTGCGTGATCTTGAAAAGGCGAAGACATTCTACACCGAGCTTCTGGGGATGACGCTGATCAGAGAACTGGATTTCCCCGAGGGGGAATTCACACTCGCCTTCGTCGGCTACGGACCCGAAGAAACGAATACGGTCATCGAGTTGACCTATAATTACGGGCACGAGCCCTACGATCTGGGCAATGGCTATGGCCATATTGCGCTCGAAACCTCCGATATCTACGCGACCACCGAGACGCTGCGCGCCGGCGGCGCCGAAATCGTGCGCGAGCCCGGCCCGATGAAACACGGCAAAACACACATCGCCTTCATCAAGGATCCGGACGGATACCTGGTCGAACTGGTCCAGCCGGACTGGCTGGAGGGCTGATCCCGTGCGGACGGCGCAATTTCCCAGCCGATATGTCCAGGGACTGGGCGCACTCGAGCGTTTCGGTCCGGAAGTGGCACGACTCGGCAAGCACGTGCTGGTGCTTGCGGACCGTAACCTACCGACAGGTGTCCTGGATGGGTTGAACACTGAGGGTCTGCTTGCCGAAACACATCTGGTCGAACCGGCATGTACGCAGGATGCGATTGCCCAGACGGTGCACCGGTCCCGCGAGATGGGCGTCGACATGATTGCCGGCATGGGCGGCGGCAAGGTTATCGATCTCGGTCGCGCCGCTGCCGACGAGCTGCGATTGCCTTTCGTGTCGGTCCCGACAGTGGCGGCATCGGATGCGCCCTGTTCGGCGCTGGCCGTCGTCTATGACGGTGACGGGAAGGTGCTCTTCGACAGGTTCGTGCGCAGGAATCCCGATCTCGTTCTGGTCGACAGCGCGGTGATCGCGGCCGCGCCGGCACGCTTTCTTTCGGCCGGCATCGGCGATGCGCTGGCAACATATTTCGAGGCCGACGCCTGTGTGCGTTCCGGTGCGGATAATGTCTGCGGCGGCACGGCAACCAGGCTGGCCCATACCGTCGCGCGCCTGTGTCTGGACACCATCCTTGAAAAGGGCGGCGGCGCCGTCGATGCCTGTGAACGCGGTCAACCCGATGGCGATTTCGAGGATGTCCTGGAAGCGACGATCCTGCTGTCGGGAATTGGCTTTGAATCCGGCGGTGTGGCGGCGGCCCACGCTTTCCATCACGGTATCGCTGAATTACCGGAAAGCCACGGTGCCCTCCATGGCGAAAAGGTGGCCTTCGGCGTCTTGGCCGAGCTTTCTTTGGGCGGCGAAAGCGACGACCGGATTGCCGAGATAGCAAGGTTCAACCGCTCGGTGAACCTGCCGGTATGCCTTGCTGATCTGGGCATTGGCGACGCCGAGGCGGCAATCCCGGTCATCGCCGCCCGCGCGACGCGCGAAGGCGAGATCATTCACAACGAGCCGATGGCGGTTGATGCGCAGATTGCAGCCGACGCGCTGCGCAGAGCTGACCAGTTGGGTCGTTCCATCTGGAGACGGGGATAACGACGGACGCCCGCTTTCGATGTCATGGGCTTCAAACGGTTCCCGACAGAGCATGAACAATAGCGGCCCGGACTGTGTGGGCCACACAAGAGGATTATCGATAATGCGCGCTATCCTGTGCACCAAACCGATGGACGATCTGTCAACAACGGCCCTGACGAATGTCGACGTGCCCGATCCCAGGCCCGGCGAGGTGCGGCTCAAGGTCAATGCGGTTTCGCTCAATCCCGTCGACTGGAAGCTGTGCGCCGGCGTCGCGCCGTGGTGGAATGAGCCGCATATCGTCGGGTTGGACGCGGCCGGCGTTATCGATGCGCTGGGCGACGGTGTGGAGGGCTGGGTTCCGGGCGACCGCGTCCTCCTGCATGGCAATCTCAACCGTGACGGTGTGTTTGCCGAATTTGCCACGACACCCGCCCATGTGTTGAGCCGCATCCCTGCAGGAATTGAAGATAGTGATGCCGCCGCCCTGCCTTGTGCCGGTTACACGGCGTTTCAGGGGCTGGTGCGCAAGGCCCATATCGGTGCCGGAGATGTGGCCGTCATCCAGGGGGCAACCGGCGGAGCCGGCGGTTTGGGGATTCAGATCGCCAAGGCGCGGGGTGCGCGTGTCATTGCCTTGGCGCGGGAGGAGGAATTCGACTGGGCACGCAAGCTCGGCGCCGATGAGGTACTGGATTATCGCGCCGACGACCTGCCGGCGCGCGTCCGGGCCGTGAATGGCGGTGAAGGCGCCGACATCATGTTCGAGGTCGCCAATCCCGGCGATGCGCGCAAATCCCTGGATCTTCTTCGCTATAACGGCCAACTCGTGACGATCGACCCGTTGCCGGATCTGAGCAAGACGCCGGCCTACACCTATGCCGCATCGATCCATGAAGTTGCCCTCGGCGGAGCCTATGCGGCCGGTCATCTGCCCACCCAGCGCGATTTCGCCGCGATGGGCGATGAGATGCTGGCAATGCTGGGCAACGGGCAGCTTGATCCGATGATTACCGAAACGATGGCGCTGGAGGATATTCCGGACGCCTTGAAACGGCTGCGTGCGCGGCAGGTGAAGGGAAAACTCGTAGCGGTGCTTTGAGCCGCGACTGAAAGGAGGATGAAATGCCAGAACCGGAAGACTACCAGATGTATATCGACGGTGCGTTCACCCGGGGCTGCTCGGGGGCCCGGATTGAAGTCGTCAACCCGGCCGATGAATCGGTCGTTGCGACAGTGCCGGAGGGCACCGTCGAGGATGCGCATCGTGCCCTGGAGGCAGCCAAGGCGGCGCAGCCCGGCTGGGCGGCCATGCCGGCGATCGAACGCGGGACGCTGGTCAGAAAACTGGCCGATGCCGTGCTGGCCGAGACGGACCGTTTGGCCGAAATCGTCGTCAAGGAGCAGGGCAAGCCGCTTGACCAGGCCAGGGGCGAGATCGCGGCGACGGCGATGTTCCTTGAATATGCGGGCCAGCAGGCCCGGCGCATCCAGGGTGAGCTTCTTCCGTCCGACCACCCGAACGAGGATGTCTGGATCCGACGCTCGCCCTATGGGGTTGTCGCCGCACTGACGGCCTGGAACTATCCGTCCGCCCTGGCCGGACGCAAGCTGGGTCCGGCGCTGACGGCGGGCAATGCCGTCGTGCTGAAGGGCCATGACATCACACCGCTTTCCGGCTTGGAGATTGCCCGGATTGCACATGGGCTGGGATTCCCGGCGGGTATCATCAACGTGATCACCGGTGACGGGCGCAATGTTGGCGAAGCGCTGGTGAAGAGCCCGTTGACGGATATGCTGTCGATGACCGGCTCGGTCCGGGCGGGCAAGGAAATCTATGCCGCCGGGGCCGAAGACCTGAAGGTCCTGCGGCTTGAACTGGGCGGCAAGGCACCCTTCATCGTCATGGAAGACGGCGATATCGACCGGGCCGTCGACGCGGCAATCATATCGCGCTTCACCAATTGCGGCCAGATCTGCACCTGCGCCGAGCGGATCTACCTTCATGCATCGATCGCCCAGGAATTCACGGAGAAATTCGTCGCCGCCGCTGAGGCGCTGACCATGGGCGACCCGATGGACAGTCCGAATATGGGCCCTAAGGTGTCGAAGCCGGAACTGGAGAAGGTTGCCGAGATCGTCGAGACCGCCAGGCAAGCCGGCGCCGAGGTGTTGACGGGAGGCGGGCGGCCGGACGGCTTTGACAAGGGATACTGGTATCAGCCGACGGTGATGGCTACCCCGAAGGATGCGGAGCTGATGAAGCGCGAGATCTTCGGGCCGGTGGCGCCGATTACCGAAGTCGGCGATTTCGAGGAAGCGCTGGCGGAGGCGAATTCCACCGAATACGGGTTGTCGGCCTATCTTTTCACCAACGACATGAAGCGGGTCATGAAGGCCGCCGAGACCCTGGAGTTCGGCGAGGTTTACCTCAACCGCCATTGCGGCGAGCTGGTTCAGGGATTCCACACCGGCTGGAAGCATTCGGGCCTTGGCGGCGAGGACGGACAGCACGGCTTCGAAGGCTATATGCGCAAAAAGACGATGTATGTGAACTGGGCCTGACGGTGATTGGCGGAATGGAAACCCGGATCCTGTCGCTGGAGGATATGCGCCGCGCCGCGCGGCGTCGCGTACCGCGCATGTTCTTTGGTTATGTGGACAGCGGATCCTGGACGGAATCCACCCGCGATCGCAACGAAACGGACTTCAGCCGCATCCAGTTCCGCCAGCGCGTCGCCGTGGATATATCGCAGCGCAGCCTGGAAACCGAAATGCTGGGTCGTCGCTACAGCATGCCCATTGCGCTGGCGCCCACGGGCATGGCCGGAATGCTCTATCCCGATGCCGAAATCGAAATCGCCAAGGCGGCGGCGCAGCTCAATATCCCCTACACCATGTCGACGATGAGCATCTGTTCGCTGGAAAGGGTGGCCGACGCCGTCGATCGACCGTTCTGGTTTCAGCTCTATGTCATGCGCGATCGCGCCTTCGTGAAAAAACTGATCGAACGTGCCAGGGCGGTGGAGTGCTCGGCGCTGATGGTGACGCTGGATCTGCAGGTCCTCGGCCAGCGGCATGCGGATATCCGCAATTCCCTGGCCGCACCTCCAAAGCCGTCCCTCGGCGCGGCCATCCAGCTTCTGTCGCGGCCGCGCTGGTGCTGGCGGATGCTTCGGGCGCGGAACCGTTCGTTCGGCAACATCGCCGGGCATGTTCCGGAAATCGACAATCTGGCGGACATGGCCGGATGGACGGCTCGCCAGTTCGAACCGGCGCTGACCTGGGACGTCATACGCGAGATGCGGGATCTCTGGGAGGGACCGCTGATCCTGAAGGGCGTCCTGGATGCCGATGATGCGGAAGCCGCGGTGAATTGCGGCGCCGACGCGATCGTGGTTTCCAATCACGGTGGACGGCAGCTCGATGGTGCGCCCAGCACGATATCGGTGTTGGAAACAATTGCGGCGCGTGTCGGTGAAAAGACAGAGGTTCATATTGATGGCGGTGTGCGTTCCGGTCAGGATATGGCCCGCGCATTGGCGCTGGGCGCGCGGGCCACACATATCGGACGGCCGTTTCTCTACGGTGTCGCGGTCGATGGACGGCGTGGCGTGGAAAGGGTCCTGGAGATCATGCGCAATGAACTGGATTTGACGATCGCGTTTTGCGGGGAAACCGACGTCCGGGCACTGTCAGCCGACAATCTGTTGCGCCAGCGTGCCTGACATTTGAAACGATAGGAACACTGTGATGACAGTTACGAGCGGATCGAAGCGTTTCGAAAAACTGCGCGAGCGCGACATCAACAAGGAAGTCTTCGTTTCCGAACTTCCCGATCTCGGCCTGATCGTGATGGACAGTCCGACGGACCCCAAGCCCTCGCTCAGGATAAGCGCCGGCAAAGTGGTCGAGATGGATGAGCGGCGCGAGAGTGAATTCGATGCCATAGACCGCTTCATCGCCAAGCACGCCATCAATCTCGAGCAGGCTGAAGAAGCGATGGCCATGGGGTCGCTGGAAATCGCCCGGATGCTTGTCGACATCAACGTCCCCCAGCGGCGGGTCATGGACGTGTTCTCCGGCCTGACACCGGCGATGATCGCCGAAGTGATGAGCCATCTGAACGTGGTCGAGATGATGATGGCGATGCAGAAGATGCGGCAGCGCAAGATGCCGGCCGATCAGGCGCATGTGACCAACTGGAAGGAAAATCCGGCCCTGCTCGCGGCGGATGCGGCTGAAGCAGGGTTGCGCGGTTTCGCGGAGGAGGAGACCACGGTGCGGGTGGCGCGGATGGCGCCGTTTTCAGCGCTGTCCCTGCTGGTCGGTTCCCAGGTCGGACGGCCGGGCGTGATGACCCAGATCAGTTGCGAGGAGGCACTGAACCTGCGGCTGGCCATGAAGGGGCTGGCCACCTATGCCGAGACGCTGTCCGTATACGGCACGATCCCCAGTTTTCTCGATGGTGATGACACGCCGTGGTCGAAGGGTATCCTCGCATCGGCCTATGCCTCACGCGGCATCAAGTCGCGTTTCACCTCCGGTTCCGGTTCAGAGGCGCTGATGGGCTACGGGCTTGGCTGGTCGATGCTCTATCTGGAAATCCGCTGTATCCTGATGGTCAAGGGGGCCGGCAGCCAGGGGGTGCAAAACGGTTCGATCTCCTGCATTGCCCTGCCCGAATCGCTGCCGAACGGGGTTCGCGGCGTATTGGCGGAAAATCTGGTGGCCGCGGCGCTTGGCCTGGAAGTCGCTGCCGGCAATGATGCGATGTCATCGCACAGCCAGATGCGCAAGACGGCCAAGCTGATGCTGCAATTGCTGCCCGGGACGGATTTCGTGACCTCCGGTCACTCGGTGATGCCGCGCAAGGACAATCTGTTCGGCGGCGGCAATTTCGATGCCGAGGACATGGATGACTGGCTGGTGATCCAGCGCGACATGCAGGTCAATGGCGGATTGAAACCCGTGCGCGAAGCCGATGTCCTGCGGGTTCGTGAAAAGGGAGCGAAAGCCATTCAGGCGGTCTTTCGCGACATGGGATTTCCCGAGATCACGAATGAGGAAGTCGCGGCTGCCATCACGGCGTTTTCATCCGACGACATGCCCGACCGCAATTCCGTTGAAGATCTGGCAGCCGCCGATGCATTCCTGGAAAGCGACAAGACGGCGCTTGATGTCGTCGCAGCCCTGGCACGCAGCGGTTTCGAAGACGTTGCCGAAAGTGTGCTGGAAATGCAGCGCCAGCGGGTGCTCGGCGACTATCTGCACACATCGGCCGTTTTCGACAAGGATTTCAACGTGCTGAGTGCGGTCAACACGCCGAATGATTACGAGGGCCCGGGAACCGGATATCGGGTCGAAGGCGAGACCTGGGATGCGATCCGTGCATTGCCGCAGGCGCTCGACCCGCTTGCGCTCGTCGAAGGCGAGGCGCCGGATCCGAACCTGTCGCTCGATCCGGTCGGGCAGGCCGCCGAGGGAACAAGCCCGGAAGTCGTCGTTGCGCTCGGTCCGGCCTTTGGTTCGGTGATGAACCAGACGCTGGCCGATCTCTCCCACGCCGATGTGCTGCGTGCAATCCTGGACGGGATTGAGGGCGAGGGCGTGCCATGGCGGGTGGTCAAGGTCTGGCATGGAGCAGACGTTGCGGATATCGGCTTGTCGGGCGCCCGACTCAGCGGCTCGGGGATCGGGATCGGTCTTCAGTCGAAGGGAACCGCGCTGATCCACAAGAAGGGTCTGGCCCCCTTAAACAATCTTGAGCTTTTGAGCATGGCGCCGAACCTGACGCTCGAGAGTTACCGGGCGCTGGGTCGGAATGCCGCCTGCTACGCGGTCGGTCGGGCGCCGAGCCCTGTCCCGATGAAAGTCGATAATATGGCGCGGTTGCGGCTTATCGTGCACACGACCCTTCTGCACCATCGCGAGGTTCGCCAGATCGATGAAAATCGCGGGATCGAGGAACTGAAGGTCACCTTCCCATGAGCGACGAAAAAGAACGCGCTTTCCGGTTTCCGCTCGGGCAGCATCACAGCGACGAGATTGCCACCAAATCCGGCCGGCCGCTCTCGGAACTGGACCTGCAGCGTGTCCTTGGTGGCGATCTCAGTCCCGACGACGTTTCGATCAGCGACAAGACGCTGGAGATGCAGGCGGAATTTGCACGGCAGGCGGGTTATCACGAAGTGGCTGAAAACCTCGCACGCGCGGCTGAGATGGCCCGCATGCCGAACGACCAGATTCTGGAGATCTATGAGGCCCTGCGCCCGGGGCGATCGACCTATTACCAGCTTCTGTCGCTGAGCCAGCAAATCATCAGCATGTACGGTGCCGAGCATACCGGAGCCTATGTCCGCGAGGCAGCGGAGGCCTATCGCGATACCGGATTGCTGAAGATGGACGATGAATAATTGCGTCGGATGGCAGATATCCCGGACACGGTGCAGCAGGGCAGGTGGCTGCCGGGGGCATTGAGGCCCTTCGTGTCGAGAAACAGGGCGGCTGCCCCGACCTATCGGTCAACAAAGGAGGAAGAAAATGTCAGGGACTGCGGTGTTTGAAAAGGATCTGTTTGGCGGCAAGACGGTCCTGGTCTCGGGCGGGACAAGCGGCATCGGCCTGGCAATCGCCGCCGGATTTGCGGATGCGGGCGCTACGGTTCTGGCAACCGGCAGTTCAACCGATCGTGTGGAGGCGGCCCGGAGGAACAACGAACGGGCCACGCTCAGCTTCGACCTCCTCGATGTCCGTGATATTGACGTTGCCAAGCGTGGCATCGAAGCGCTCGACGGGCTGGATGTTCTGGTGAACAGTCAAGGCGTGGCACGGCCCGAGGATGAATGGGATGAAGACGTCTTCCTGAATGTGATCGACATCAATCTCTCCAGCGTCATGCGGCTTTCGCGGCTGGCCTATCCGCATCTTCGCCAGTCGGGGGGGTGTATCATCAATATCGCGTCGATGTTGAGCTATCTCGCAGATGAGCTCGTTCCGGCCTATTGCGCCAGCAAGTGCGGGGTCGTCGGGCTGACGCGCGCGCTGGCGCACCGATACGGAGAAAGCGGCGTGCGGGTCAACGCGATCGCGCCGGGATACCACAAGACCGACATGACGAAAGCGATCTGGTCCGATCCGGTTATGGCCGAGAAAACGTCGGCCCGGGCCGCCCTGAAGCGCTGGGGCACGGTTGAAGACCTTGTCGGGCCGGCGCTCTACCTGGCATCCGATGCCGCATCATTCGTTACGGGAGCAGTCCTCCCGGTGGATGGCGGTTATCACACCGGATAGCTTAGGGTCCTGACCCTAGAGCGATGCGCCGATGGCGGGCGTGCTGAAACGCGATGGAAACCGAATGGCAGGTGCCCATGGGGACGCGGCTGCCGTCTATCGTCGGGTGCCGACGCTCGATCCGGAGGACCGCTGCGGCGTTTCCATCCGGCTTGCGGCCATTTGAACAAATGGCTGGCATTCATCCCGTGCCACCACCCTTGTCATCAGGCCGTTGGAAGAGGTGGTGACCGACTGCGGCCAGTGCCTCCGAGCGGAAGGAATAAGCCATTGCTTCCGCCCAGAGATCAGGGTAGCGGCATTCTGAATTGCGCCCCGATGCCATAGGCCTGCGTATCGCCACCAATGCCGCCGGCCGTGGCGGCGATGTTCAGGCTGTTGCCGTTGACGAAGTGCACATCCACGCCGCCACTGACCGTTCCGGTTACCGCGCCGTATCCGATTTGCGAGCCGTCGGTAAACACCACGTCGTCAAACCGTATCAGATGGAAATTGACAGCCAGGTTGAGGTTCGGCGTCACTGCCAGGATTGCCGGGTTGTCGGGGACAAATGCTCGGCTGAGCGACAGCGCCGTCGTTGCCGTCAACGTATCGTCGGTGGTGCTCGGCACGGCCGTGCCGACGCTGTCGACATAGGAATCTCGATCGCTGTGAACCCAGGACAGATTGGCGCTCGGTATGACTGTGACGCCCCTTACGACGCGTTTGCTGCTGAGCGACGCATCGAGTGTAAAACGGTTCCGGTGGAACGATCCCGTGGCACCGCCGATATTGATGTCGTTGTCGGAACGCTCGAAACTCGTCGAGATGCCGGCCCGCAAACGGTCGTTGATCGAAAATTTCAGATACCCGCCGGCGCCGAACCCAAGCGAATCCAGATTGGAGGCAAGGTCGCCGGTGTTGATGTCGCTGGAAAACACCGACACGAACAGACCGCCGTCAAGGTTGTTGGAAAGCGATCTGACCAAACCGAGCTGGCCGTTGAACGTGGTCCCATCCCGGTCAAGGGAACCGTCAATGGCGGAGAGTTGCATTCGGGTCCATAGATCGAACATGTGACCATTGGCCCGCGCCCCCGTCCTTATCGTGTCCGTGCCGCCGATAAACGGCCAGAACTGCATGCCGCGAACGGCCGGCGCGGGGTTACGTGATCCTGGCGCGTATTGAAGGACGTCTTCTCCGAAAATATCCAGATCCGCTGCCTCTTCCAGTTTGACGACCTTGGCTTCCTGTATGTCTATTTGTTCGTCCAGATCCTCACCGGTTGCCAATAAGTCTCTTGACAATTCAAACGATGCAGCAAATTTCGGATCTTTCATCGCTGTTTCGAGGTTGCCGCCGTACCGGTTGCGAAGAACTTCACTTAGGCTGCTGCTGGCCTCAATTTGCGCCCTGGAGACCTGATCGCGGGTTCTTCGCAATTCGTCGAGCCGCCGCTTTGCCTCATCGACCTTCTCCTGCAGGGCAATGAAGTCGGGTGTGAAGTCTTCGCGGTCGGGCAGGTCGGCCGGCGCATTGCTTAATCGTCCGACATCAGCCGTCCGAACGAGCGCGTCGGTGATCTTCTGTTTTTCTTCCGGCGATGTGCTGCTGCCGCTTCCACCGCCGCTTCCGGACGTGCCGGGATTGCAGCTTGCGGAAATTCCAACCGAGAGGGTTCCGGTTCCTCCATCCACCGTGTAGCGGAATTCATACAATCCGCTTGCCGTTGCGGTAAATTGCCCCGAGGAACCCGCGGCAAAAGGCCCGACGTCTACCCCATTTTGAACGTCGCCCGGCGAGTCCAAGACGGTAACGGTAACCGTTCCGCTGCCACCGATCACGGAAGTACTGAAGTCTATGATATCGCCCGCTTCCAATTCAACGGGGGGCACGGCGACTTGCGCTGGCGAACCGCCAGCGGAGAGATCACTGAACTGCGACAAATTGAGGTTGGCGATATTGGTGCAGGACGCCGACCAGGCCGGCGCGGGCGCCAGCATTGCAGCCAGCACCGCGGACACTACGGCAAAGCGGCTGAACAATTCGGATTTATTGGGCTTTCCCGATTGCGGGCTGGTCTTACGAAACAACGGCCTCCGGGGTCCCCAACCCGGGCCGGTGACAAACATGTTACTCATTTCCCCAAACACTTTTTTAAATCAAAAGTACTTGCCCCAAAGACCTAGGGTATCAATATCTTCACGGTACGGCAACGCGGCACCAAACCTATCGTTAATTCCCGAACGGGTCCCAGTCCTACGGCGTCATATTTTACCGCACAGCAACGCAATGACCTGGCAAATGTGCGGTGGACAGAACTTAGGATGGGCAGATATGCCATTTGCAGCCATGTGACCGAAAAACCGTCTCGATTCACAATTGCCATATCGGCTTGCGCATCGGTCCGGTGTCAATGTCCAAATGCGTTAACCTATGCTCTATATTGCATCGTCTTTGATCGTGACGGACAGGATGCTGCGCGGCCCGATCGGGTTGCGCCATGCGCCTTGCGCGCGTATCCCGCATGGTCTGCGGTATGCCGGCTGCGGAGGCGGCCGCATCTTGATCGAAGCCGAGCTTGGATGTCCGGATGAGCGGATTTGACGAAGAGGCCGTGGCGGAGGCCTATCATCGCGGCCTGGAACTGGAGAAGGCGGGCGCCCACGCGGATGCGGCCGATGCCTATCGTGAAGTGCTGGCGCTCGATCCGGAAGACCGCTGCGGCGTTTCCATCCGGCTTGCCGCCATGGGGCAGGGCGATGCGCCCGACAGGATGCCGGAGACCTATGTGGCGACGCTGTTTGATCAGCATGCCGACGATTTCGACGACATCCTGGTTGAAAATCTGCGCTATTGCGTTCCGATGCAATTGCGCGGGATGCTGGATGTGCGCGGTGTCGACGGGCTCGACCGGGTTCTCGATCTGGGATGCGGCACCGGGCTCATGGGGCTGGCCCTGCAGGGCTGCGCGGGCCACCTGACCGGTGTCGACCTGTCGGAGCGGATCATCGAACTGGCCTTTGACCGGGATGTCTATGACGATCTTTATGTCGGTGAAGCGGTGACGTTCCTTGAGGAATTCGAGGAAGATGGCGGCGCGGATGCGCGCTGGGACATGATTACCGCGACGGATGTGTTCCCCTATCTCGGAGATATCGAGCCGATCGTCTCGGCCGCTGCCGGGCGGCTGAACCCGTCCGGTCTTTTCGGGTTTTCAACCGAGACGGCACCCGCGGAAGCGTTTGACGGCAAGCCTTTCACGGTCGGACCCCGGCAGCGCTACGCCCATGCGCGATCCTATGTCCGCCGGACGCTCGAAACGGGCGGTTTCGTCGTATTGGCGCTGGACGACATCACGGTGCGGCTGGAGGACGGGCAGCCGGTACCGGGCCATCTGGTGCTGGCGCGCAAAGAGGCGGATTGCTGAATGCAACGCCCGGCTACAGATGCCGCGCGGGGATCGTTTCAAGAGCGCGCAGGATCAGTTTGTGCGCGGCCTTCGCCTTGTCTTCGGTAAACCTGTTGGACGGCCACGCGACAGCGATGATCGGTTCGGTAGGCGCGTTGCTGTAGCCCGGGCAGGCGATGACGATGACACCTTCGGTCGTCTCTTCGCGGTTCCACCCGATGCCCTCCCGCCGGACCTTGGCGATCTCGTGTTCGAGGTCCGGGTTCGCTTCGGCTGCCAGGAGATCGGGCCGGCGTGCCAGGGCGACCTTGCCGATGGCGTTGCGGCTGATGTCATGCCGCGTGACGGGGCTGGGGGCCACCCGAACGCGGTGGTCGCTTTCGATGAAGTCAATATGGATGATTCCGTTGCCTTCCTGAACGCCGAGCAGAACGAGTTCATTCAACTGTTCGCTCAGAAAGCGCAGCACAGCCCGGTATTTCGTCCTCAGATGCGTGTATCGATCCTGGATACACAAATCGTAGAACGCCCGCGTGGGGATCAGTTTCCGCGATTTTCTCTCAATCAACCCGTATTCGATCAGGGTATTGACGATGCGCACGACATTGGAGCGCGGCTGTTCGAGGACCTCGACAACCTCGGCGACGGAGATGCCATCGCTGCGGCCGGCGAGCACCGTCAGGATGTCGAGCGCGCGTGTGAGAGATGCTGAATTCGCCATTTTGACCACTATTCGGTTATTTTTGTCCATATGATTGACACAAATGAAATGGAATGGCTAGGCTCCTCAGCGAAATGGACAACAAAACAGGGGAGTTCGATCATGCGGAGCTTACTTACAGCGACGGTCCTTTCCATCAGCACTCTGGCCTCAGGCGGCATCGCCATGGCCGACAATCACAGCGCCTCGGGCCCGGTCAAAGTCTGGAGCTGGGACATTGGAGCGGCTGCCATGGACAGCAACGCCAGGGCCTTTGAGGCGCTTCACCCGGATGTCGATATTGTCGTCGAGGATCTCGGCAATGCGCAGGTCCATGATCGCCTGCTGGCTGCCTGCGCCGCGGGCGGTGCCGGCCTGCCGGATCTCGTTTCGGTGCAGAACCGGATGGCGGAAGTGTTCTGGCTGCAGTTCCCGGGATGTTTCACCGATCTGGTCGAGCTCGGCTATGACGACGCGCTGGCAGCCGAATTCCCGGAATACAAGCGCACGGAACTGGAAGTCGGTGGCAAGCGCTATGCAATGCCGTGGGACACCGGCCCGGTGGTCATGTTCTATCGCCGCGACTTCTATGACAAAGCCGGCGTTTCGCCGGATGATATCGAGACATGGGCGGATTTTATCGAGGCCGGCAAGAAGGTCATGGACGCCAATCCCGATGTGGTGATGACGCAGGCGACCATCAACAGCAATGTCGAATTCTTTGAGATGATTGGCCATGAGAATGGCTGCACATATTTTTCCCAGGCTGGCGATACCATCACCCTGGGATCGCCGGAATGTGCGGAGGCCCTCGATATCGTCAAAGCCATGTATGATGCGGGCATCATGACGGCGGCGGACTGGAGCGGCAAGATACAGGCAGCGGCGGCGGGGATCGTTGCAACGCATATGTTCGGCGGCTGGTATGAAGGCTCGATCCGGCCCAATGTTCCGGAAGACCAGGCCGGCAAATGGGGCGTTTACAAGATGCCGTCCGTCAAGGTGGGCGGTCCGCGAGCGGCAAATTTCGGCGGATCGGCGTTCCTGATCCCGGCCGCTGCCGAAAACCCCAAGGCGGCGTTCGCATTCCTGAAATATGCTCTCGGAACGTCCGAGGGCCAGGTGCGCATGCTCCAGGAACAGGGTCTGGTTCCGTCACTGCTTTCGGCGCTTGAACACCCTTACGTCCAGGAACCGGTTGCGTTCTGGGGCGACCAGGCGATCTGGACGACCATTCTGGATACGCTGCCCGACATCATGCAGGTGCGCGGCACGCCCCATTACGGCGAGGCGAACACCGTGATGTCACGTGTCCATCTTGAATATCTCAACGGCGGTTTCGACAGCGCCGAGGCTGCCCTGGCGGAAGCCATGAAACAGATTTCGCTGGCAACCGGACTGCCTGTCGAATGAGTGGGCGCCTCCCTCGGTTAATATCCTCCCGGGGAGGCGTCTCTTCAAAACAAGCGAGTGGGTCGCCGACACTGGCCCCTCGCCTCAATTCTTAGCTCGCCTCCAAGATGCCGCTTAGAACCCGTACAGCCTATTTTTTCCTGACACCATTCATCGGAATATTCGTTGTATTCTGGATCTGGCCGATCGGCTATTCGGCCTATCTGTCGTTCATGAATACGCGTGGCCCGGTCTACAGTTTCAATCCGAACATGAACTGGGGCCGGCTTCTGGTCGACCCGGCTTTCGCCAACGCCCTCAAGAATACGCTGATCCTCATGGCCATCCAGGTGCCTGTGATGATCGCGCTGGCGACGCTGCTTGCCGTTGCGCTCAACTCACCGCTTCTCAAGGCGCGTGGCCTCGTCAGGTTCGCCTTCTTCGCGCCGGTCGTGGTGAGTGAGGTCGCCTATGCGGCGGTCTTTCGACTGATCTTCAACGCCGATCTCGGCGTCGTCAACAAGACGCTGGCATCGGTCGGCCTGCCGGAAGTGGCGTGGTTTTCGCATCCGAATACGGCCATGGCGGTGATCATCATTGCCGTCACCTGGCGTTGGGTGGGTTACAACACAATCATCATCCTGTCGGGTCTTCAATCGATCCCCAAGGATGTCTACGAGGCGGCGATCCTGGACCGGGTTTCGCGCCGGCAACAGTTTCTCTACATCACCGTTCCGCTTTTGAAGCCGGTGCTGATCTTTGCCAGCGTCCTGTCCATCATCGGCAGCCTGCAGCTCTTTACCGAGCCGTTTCTGATTACCGACCGGGGCGGGCCGGGCGGCGGCACCGAAACGCTGGGACTGTTCATCTACAGGCAGGGCTTTAACCAGTTCAACTTCGGTTACGCCTCGGCGGCGGCCTATACGCTGGCGGCGCTGGCGGTTGCCTTCTCGGTTATCAATCTCAGGCTTGGGAGGGACAGGCCATGAGCCTGACAACGGAGCAGAAGCAGCGCCGGGACACATGGACCCTGAACCTGATCATACTGCCGCTGGCCGTCATCTGGTTCCTGCCGATCTGGGCGATGGCCGTGTTTGCCACGATGCCGGATTCGGGCATTTTCAGCCCCGATCTGACACTCATGCCGTCAACGGAACTGATGACGAATATCCGGGCGCTCGAAGAGGAAACGGACTTCAGCCGCACCTTTGTGAATTCGCTTGTCGTGGCGCTCGTCTATGCGGTGCTTTCTGTGCTTCTGACCTCGATGGCGGGCTGGGCGCTGGCCTGTTACCGCTTTGTCGGGAAAACGGCGGTGACGGGGATTTTGCTCGGAACCATGACGTTGCCGTTCTTCGTCGTCGTCATCCCGCAGTTCATTCTGGTGGCGAGGGATTTCGGGCTGTCGAATACCTGGTTCGCGCTGATCGTGCCGCCGCTGTTCAATGCGCTCGGCGTACTGTTCATGCGCCAGGCCTTCACCATGATGCCGCACGACCTGTTCGATGTTGCCCGCGTCGAAGGGGTCAGCGAGTGGCGCATCTTCGTGTTTGTGGGAATGCCGCTGGCCCGTCCGATGCTGGCCGCCCTGACGATCATTCTGTTCCTGTTTTCGTGGAACAATTATCTGTGGCCGCTGCTGATCAACACAAAGGTGGACATGATGACCGCGCCGGTCGCCCTGGGCAGCCTGATCGGCGTGACGCGCGTGTCCTGGGGCTCGATTATGGCGGGATCCATCATCCTCACCGTGCCGATGCTGGTGCTGTTCATCCTGCTGCAGAAGCACTTTGTGTCGGGGATCGCGGCGGGTGCCGTCAAGTGAGCGCCGAACTACCGGCCGCCAGCGGGAAAGCTGCCGGCATGACCTGGAAACGAGATAACGAAACAAGCATGTCCATGACCCTTCCGTACTATCCTCCACTCCCCGTTGCGCCTCAATCCGTTTCGCAGGCAACTGTCGATCTGTGCGGAGCGTGGGCCTACCAGCAGCCGGTCCTCGATCGATTCGCCCGGCAACCGCTCGACACGGACTGTGTCCTCGATGTACCCGGCGAAGTGGTGATGCAGGGGCTTGCCTATGACCCTGCAACAGGTATCGCCCTTGAACGTGTGGTGACCATACCCGCCGACTGGGCGGGGCATGCGATCCGCGTTCGTTTCGAGGCCGTCTACAGCGCCTGCGCGGTCTGGATCGACGGCCGGCCGGTTGCCCAGCACATGGGCGGCTTCACGCCCTTCGATATCGATATCACAGCTCTTGCGAAACCGGGCACAACCCTGCGTCTTACCCTGCATGTCGACAACAGCTCCGTTGCCGATCTGCTCGCCTTCGGCACCCGCTATGCCGATCATCCGTTGATCGGGATTCCGCGCAAGGCGTTCCTCTATGCGCTCCCGGCCACGCACATCCTGGGGCTCGGGGTGTCGACACTGTTTCGCGACAACGACTATTCGCGTGCCGTGTTGCGGCTGGAGATGGATGTTTCTCAGTCATCCGATCTGGACGTCTCGCTGATCGATCCGGACGGCAAGGAAACCAGCCTTGGCAAAAGCCCGGTGTCAGCGAGGGACGTGGTGGAATTCGAGGTCGCCGGGCCACGGCTCTGGGATACCGAGACACCGTCGCTTTATACATTGAAGCTGGGTTTTGGCGGTGCCCTGTATGAACGGAAAATCGGTTTTCGGGAATTCACGGTCAAGGATCGCCGCCCGCATCTGAACGGTCAGCCGATTCTGCTGCGCGGGGTGAACCATCATGAAACCCATCCAACGACGGGGCGGGCGGACACGGCCCGTTGGGCCGAAACGGATGTCCGGCTGTTCCGGGATGCTAATGTCAATCTGCTGCGGACGTCTCACTACCCGCCGACCATCGAACTGGCGGAGGCCTGCGATGCGGCGGGCATGCTTCTGGAGGTCGAGGCGCCGGTCTGTTTCGCGTTCGGGCAATTCAGCTATATGCCGGAATGGGACAAGCTGTCGAAACAGCAGCAGGATGCGATGAGCGACTATGTCGAGGCGGCATCGCTGGAAATGGTGGCTTTCTACCGCTCCCATCCGTCGGTGGTGATCTGGTCCGTTGCCAATGAATCCCATTGGGCGCCGCCTTTTGCCCGGTCCTCCAGAGCGATACGGGACGCGGATCCAAACCGTGTTCAGACCTTCAACTGGTGGAGACTGGGCGAGGGCTGTGAGGACCATGTCGAAATCGCCAACCACCATTATCCCAATTCCGGCAAGGTCCACGCGTTTGCCGACAATTCCCGGCCCATCCTGTTCGACGAGTTCGCCCATCTCTACTGTTACAACGACCGGGAACTCGCGACCGATCCGGGTTTGCGGCATCTCTGGGGTGGCTTCCTGGCGCGGCAGTGGGAAGAGATCGTTGCGCTTCCAAATGGCGCGGGAGGCTCGATCTGGGCTGCGGTCGATGACTGGTTTGCCGTTCCGCAGCCCGGCGGCGGGATCGAATGGCATGGCTATGGCGAATGGGGGCCGATCGATGGCTGGCGCCGGCTGAAGCCGGAATATGAGGATATGAAGCGCGCCTTCGATCCGCTGCGCGTCACCATGTCGGAAGGGGAGACGGGCGATGCCATCGATGCCGAAATCGGGAACCGGTTCGATTTTGCCGATCTGAAGGAGGTGGAAATCGAATGGCGGCTTGGCGAACGGTCGGGCGGCGAGACCATTGCCGGCGCGCCGGGGTCCAGCGCCTCAGTTCAACTTCCTGCGCCGGCACCCGGAGAATGCCTGGAACTGGCCGCCCGCCTGCCGCGTCTGCGCTATGAGCGTGTTTTCCGGCATTCAGGTGCCGCGGCCACCGGAGCCGCAGTGGATGCGCCGGTCATACCGTTCGCAGAGGAGCGGGCGAAGCTCACCGTCGGAGAATGGGTGATCGGCCCGGGGGCGGACGGTCTCATGTTCACCCATGGCGAGGCGCTTGACGGTTCGATATCACTGGCGCTGGTTCCGCGCCAGCCGTCGCGCGGCCAGGGTGTCCGAAATGCAAAGGACGATGTTCCCCTCGACAATGCCGCCGGGGCCTGGGCGGTCGAGCGGATTGCCGTCGAGGACGGGCGTGGAATCATGTCGGGACGCTACGATGCCGCTATTGGCACATTCGAGTTTACGGGCCGGGAAGACGGCAGTCTCGTCCTATCCTATGAATTCGTTCTGTCCGAGAAGTTCAAGCCGCTTCAGTTCGGCGTCGAGATCGTCTCGGACAAGGCACTTGGCGTGCTGGAGTGGCAAAGCGCGGAGCCCTGCGATCTGGCGGCGACAAATCCGGCGCGCGGGACGGGACGCGCACTCGCCTGGCGCGACCGGGAGGCCGGCGCCGACAAGACCAGGAGCGAGCAGCCCGACTGGCCGTGGGCGCATGACCAGACGGCCTTCGGCACCAATGATTTCTGCTCGACGAAGCGCGATGTTCAGCGGGCCAGCCTGCTCGACGAACGGGGACGCGGCATCGCCGTCAGGCAGCCGGACGGGATGCATGTGCGTGCGCAGAGCCGGGCGGAGGCGACGCATCTTCTGGTTCTGGACTTCAGCGGCCCCGGCAGCGAGCACTTTCTCAGCAGCTTCGAGGAACCCGTGATCCTGAAGCCCGGGGACCGGATTTCCGGCTGCGTGATCCTCGAGGCGGCAAACCAGCCGGAGGACGGCGGATGACGAAATCATCGGACGGACTGCGCTCACGGGCCTGGTTCGACAATCCCGAGAGGCCGGACCTGACGGCTCTTTATCTCGAGCGATATCTCAACTGGGGCCTGTCCATCGAGGAACTGCAGTCGGGCAAGCCGATTATCGGGATTGCGCAGACCGGCTCCGACCTGTCGCCCTGCAACCGGCATCACATCGTCCTGGAGGCGCGCATCCGGGAGGGCATCATTGCGGCGGGCGGCATCCCGATCTCCTTTCCCGTCCATCCGATCCAGGAAAGCGGCAAGCGGCCGACGGCGGGCCTCGACCGCAATCTGACCTATCTGTCTCTGGTCGAGGTGCTGTTCGGCTATCCGCTCGACGGCGTGGTCCTGACCACCGGCTGCGACAAAACCACGCCCGCCCTGCTGATGGGCGCTGCGGCCGTCAATATTCCCGCCATTGCACTCAGCGTCGGTCCGATGCTCAATGGCTGGCACCGCGGGACGAGAACCGGTTCCGGTACCGTCATCTGGGAGGCACGCGAGCAACTGGCGCGCGGCGAGATCGACTACGCGGCGTTCCTCACCCTCGTGGCCTCATCGACACCGTCGGTGGGCTATTGCAACACCATGGGCACGGCGACGACGATGAACACCCTTGCCGAGGTGCTGGGCATGCAGCTTCCCGGATCGGCGACCATTCCGGCGGCCTATCGCGACCGGGCGGAGATGGCGTGGAGGACCGGCCGGCGGATCGTCGAACTGGTGGCCGAGGACATCAGGCCGTCGGACATCATGACCCGCGCGGCGTTCCTCAATGCCATTCGCGTTTCGACGGCGATCGGCGGGTCCACCAATGCGCCTGTTCACATGGCGGCGATTGCAAACCAGCTCGGCGTGGAGCTGGATATCGGCGACTGGGAAACACATGGCTATGATCTTCCCCTGCTGGTCAATCTCCAGCCCGCCGGACAATATCTCGCGGAGGATTTCTATCGCGCAGGCGGTGTGCCCGCCGTGGTGGCAGAAATGATGCGCCACGGGCTGATCGATGCCGATGCGCCGACCGTCACGGGACGAACGATCGGCGAAAACTGCAGGGACGCGGAGATCATCCTCCCGGACGTCATCCGCACGGTCGAGGCGCCGTTGTCGCGTCGCGCCGGTTTCAAGGTATTGACGGGCAATCTGTTTGAATCGGCGATCATGAAAACAAGCGTGATCGATGATGATTTCAGACAGCGATATCTGTCAAATCCCGATGATCCGGAGGCGTTCGAGGTCACGGCGGCGGTCTTTGACGGTCCCGAACACTATCACCGTTCCATCGATGGTCCCGGCGTGGTGGTGGATGAGAATACGGTCCTTGTGATGCGCGGCGCCGGGCCGATCGGGTACCCCGGCGCCGCGGAAGTCGTGAATATGCGCCCGCCGGCGCATCTTTTGAAGAAGGGTATCGACAGCCTGCCCTGCATCGGCGACGGCCGGCAGTCGGGCACCTCGGGCTCTCCGTCGATCCTCAATGCCAGCCCCGAGGCGGCGGCCGGCGGCGGACTGGCCCTGCTGCGAAGCGGGGACCGGGTCCGCATCGATCTGCGCAAGGGGCGCGTGGACGTGATGCTCCCAGCGGAGGTGCTGGCTGTCCGCCGCGGCGAATTGGAGGTGGCGGGTGGCTTTGTGATCCCGCCCTCCCAGACCCCCTGGCAGGATATTCAGCGCCAGAATGTGCTGCAATTGGGCGACGGGGCCGGCCTGCGGTCGGCGGATCGGTTCCGAAACCTTGCACAGACGGCCGGCATCCCGCGGGACAGTCACTAAAAGTCGCGGGGTTCCTCGGGCGAGAAACGAGCGAGCGGTCGAACGACGCAATCTGAAGTTCAGTCTGGAGGCGATCAATTTGGACGGAGTTGGAGGTTCAGACCTGGAGGAGCGCGCCCGCGCCGTGATCCCGAACGGCATGTACGGGCATCAATCGGTAGCGCAAATGCCGCCGGGAACGCCGCAGTTCTTCACGAAGGCGGAAGGCACGCGCCTATGGGACACCGAAGACCGCAGCTATATCGATTTCATGGCGGCATACGGCCCCAACCTGCTGGGCTACAATCATCCGCAAATCGAAAAGGCGGTGAGGGCTCAGATGGCTCTGGGCGACACCATGACCGGTCCGGGCCCGGTCATGGTCGATCTGGCGGAGGCGCTTGTCGGCATGATCAGCCACGCCGAATGGGCCATGTTCTGCAAGAACGGAGCGGATGCGACCAGCATGGCGCTGGTCGTGGCGCGCGCGCATACGGGGCGTCGCAAGATTCTCGTTGCACGGGGCGCCTATCACGGCGCCCATCTTTGGAACACGCCCAGACCCGTCGGCACCGTGGCCGAAGACCGCGCCCATATCCAGTATTTTGACTACAACGATCTCAATTCGCTTGAAGATGCCGTGCGGATGGCCGGGAGTGACCTGGCGGCAGTCTTCGCGGTGCCCTATCGCCATGACACATATGCCGATCAGGTGGAACTTGACCCCGAATATGCGCATGGTGTTCGCCGCATCTGCGACGAACACGGCGCCCTGCTGATCATAGACGAGATTCGGGCAGGCTTCCGGCTGGCCCGTGATTGTTCCTGGGACAGTGTCGGAGCCGCGCCGGATCTGAGCTGCTGGGGAAAGGTTCTGGGCAATGGCCAGCCGATTTCCGCGCTTGTCGGCGTGGATGAGCTGCGAGGGGCTGCCGGAGAGATTTTCGTGACCGGCTCGTTCTGGTTTTCCGCCGTGCCGATGGCCGCCGCCGTCGAGACGCTGCGCATCATCCGCGAAAGCGACTATCTGGAGCATTTGCAGGATATCGGCGCCTATTTTCGCGATGCTTTGCGCGGGCAGGCGGAAAGCCACGGCTTTGCGTTGCGCCACAGCGGTCCGGTCACGATGCCGATGATTCTGTTCGAGGACGATCCCGGTTTCGCGCAGGTCAATCACTGGTGCCGGATCGCAATGCGGAACGGTGTCTGGTTGAGCCCGTACCACAACATGTTCATCAATGGCGCGATGACGCGCGGCGATATCGACGAGGCGCTTAACGCAACAGACGCGGCCTTTGCCGATCTGAAACGCAATCGGGCCGCGCTTTAGCAGTTTGTCGGAGGAACCCAGCATTGGCACGCATTGACGGGACTGTCGGCGAGGAGTGTGCGGGATGACACGCCGTCCTGTTTTCGGCGCCATAGCCGATGATCTGACCGGGGGCATGGAACTTGCCGCCATGCTGGTCGGTCAGGGTGCCAATTGTGCCTTTGTCACCGACGTCGATGGCGTGTCCGATCTCGGAGATGAGGCACCGGCGCTCGATGCCATCGTTGTCGCGCTCAAGATCCGGATTGCGTCACCCGACCATGCGGTTGCGATGGCCGATGCGGCCGCCGACGCCTTTGTGTCGCTGGGCGTGCGCCAGATTTTCTACAAATACTGCGCCACATTCGACAGCACCGATCAGGGCAATATCGGGCCCGTTGCGGACCGGTTGACGGATCGGCTGCGGTCGCGTTCCGTCCTCTTTTGTCCCTCCTTTCCCGATGTGGGCGTCACCGTTTTCGCCGGTCATCAGTTTCGCCACAACACACTGATCTCGCGAACGGAAAAGAAGGATGATCCGGTGACGCCAATGACTGACCCAGACCTTTGCGCGGTGCTCCGGCGTCAGTCACGCAACACGGTGGGCGTTCTGGGAGAAAGGCATATCCTGCAAGGCGCGGATGCCGTCCGCGACGAGATCGAAGCGCAACGGACGGCTGGCTATCGGTTTGTGATTGCCGATACGATCCGCAACGAGGACCTGCCGGTTCTGGCTGAGGCCAGCGTCAATGCGCCGCTGCTGACCGGAAACTCATCAATCGCCGAATATCTGCCCCAACTCTGGCGGGAAAGGGGATGGAGTGATGGTCCAACGGCACCCGGCGAGCTGCCGCCCGTCCCGGCTCCGGGCATTGTGCTTGCAGGCAGTTGTGCCGCCCGGACCATGGCTCAACTCAAGGCTTTCGAGGCGCATGCGCCGGTCCTGTACATCAACCCCGGTGGTTCTGTGGACGAGACCGTGCGTGACGCATTTGATTGGGTCCGCGCCCGATCCGGCGGCCCGTGCGCCGTTGCGACGTCGGCCTCGCCCGATGTCGTGCGCACTCTGCAGGATCGGTTCGGTCGCGACGGGGCGGCGGCCCGGGTGGATGAGATATTCGGGCGCCTTGCCGTGCAATTGGCCAACACGGGCGTGCGACGCTTCCTGGTTGCGGGCGGCGAAACCTCCGGAACCGTGGTCCGGGCCTTAGGACTGCGCCGCCTGCGGATCGGCGCCTATACAGGACCGGGCCCGGTTCTTGCGGTCAGCACCGGGGACGACCCGGTCGCACTATGCCTGAAATCCGGCAAATTGGGACAGCCCGACATGTTTTGGCACACGATTGAGCGTATGGCGGGAAGGCAGGTGGCGCTTGATTGACCATGCGGATGAACGCCGGGCTCTTGTGGAGGTCATGGTGGCGCTTACGGATCACGGCCTGAACCAGGGGGCTACGGGAAACGTCTCCGTGCGCCAGGGTGACGGCCTGCTGATCACGCCAACCGGTGCCACGGCGGCGACAATTACGGAAAGCCGGATCGTGAGGATCGACATGGACGGCGTCGTCGCCGGTGACGGCATCGCATCTTCGGAATGGGCCTTTCACACCGGCATATTGGCGCATCGTACGGATGTGAACGCCGTGATCCATTGTCACCCGGATGCCGGTACGGCGCTGTCGTGCCTGCGCCGCCCGCTTCCCGCCTTTCATTACATGATTGCCAGCTTCGGCGGCAATGATGTGCGCTGCTCCGACTATGCTCCCTTCGGCTCGAATGCGCTGGCGCGGGCAGCGCTGCGTGCGATGGAAGGGCGCACGGCCTGTCTGCTTGCCAATCACGGCGTGATTGTCGCCGGCCGGTCGCCGGACCATGCGATGCAGTCGGCGATCAAGCTCGAAACCCTTGCGCGGCAGTATATTCTTGCCTGTCAGGCGGGCGACCCGGTTATCCTGGGCGATGCGGAGATGGCTGACGTGCAGGCCCGCTATCGCCACTACGGCACCGGTGCGATGCCAAGGTGAACGGGTCCGATCCGGGGCGCAGGTATGCTCCTTCTTGATCAACGGCCGAAGCCGCTAAGGCCTGGCAGGTAAAGTACGATCTGCGGGAACAGGAAGATGATGATCAGGCCGATCAGCATCAGCGCGGCATAGGGCAGGCTGCCGCGGATCACCTCGGCAAGCGGGGCGTCGGCGATGCCCTTGATGACGAACAGGTTCATGCCGACGGGCGGCGTGATCAAGGCCAGTTCGAGATTGACCATGAGCAAAATCCCATACCAGATCGGATCGATCCCGAGTTCGAGCATGACCGGAAAGACGATCGGCGTGGTGATGAGAATGATGGAAATGGTCTCCAGAAACATGCCGAGAATCAGGATGACGAGCATGACCGCCAGGACAAATCCGGTGGCGGAAAGCCCGATGGCGACGACCTGTTCCACCAGTTCGAGGGGGATGCGGATGATCGTGATCGCGTGGCCAAACAGGGCGGCAGCCGCCAGGATCATGAACAGCATGGCGGTTGTGCGCACGGTCTCGTAGGCGGTTTCCCAAAGATCGCGCAGGCCGAAATTGCGATAGATCACCGTGCCGACGAAGAGGGCGTAGAGGCAGCCGATCGACGCGGCTTCGGAGGCGGTGAAAATGCCAAGATAGATGCCGCCGAGAACTACCGGCGGCATGAGCAGCGCCCAGGCGGATTTGCGGATTTCCCGCCAGATCCTGCCGAAGCCGGCCCATGGCTTGCGCTCGATATCCGATGCGCGCCACCCCTCGAAAACCGCCCAGGCCGAGAACAGCAGTGCCATCATGATGCCGGGCAGGAGGCCGGCGATGAACAGGGCACCGATGGAGGCTTCGGTGACGATTGCATAGAGGATGAGTGGCCCCGACGGCGGTATGAGAATGCCGAGCGTTCCGCCGGCGGCGATGACCCCGTAGGCGCTGGACGATTTGTATCTGTGGCGCAGCATCTGGGGAATGGCGCTCGACCCGACGGTGAGAGCGGTGGCGACGGACGAGCCGGAGATGGCCGCGAAGATCGTGCAGGCGAGGATGGTGGCAACGCCGAGGCCACCGCGCACATGGCCGACAATGGCATTGGCGGCGCTGTAGAGATCGTCGACCACCTTTGAGCGCACCATGACATGGGCCATGAATGCGAACATCGGAATGGCGGTGAGAGCCCCATTGTTGAGCTTGGCGAAGACCGTGTCGGCAACGCTGTTGATATTGCCTTCGGTCAGCAACATGATGATCAGCGACGTCAGGCCGAGACCGGCGAAAATCGGCATTCCGGTCAGCAATATGCCGACCAGACAGATCAGGATGAGAACAGCCGTCACCGCCGCCGGTCCCGGATCAGATAGCCGGCGAGACAGCCGGCGGCGGTGATGATGAGCAAGACGGAACCGATCACCAGCGCCGATTGCGGCAGCCACATCGGCATTTCCAGATAGCCCTCGGAATACATGCCGAAGTCCCAGGAAAACCGCACCATGATGATGGCGCTGTAGAGAATTGCGCCGCCGAGCAGGATCACGGCCAACAGTCCCCAGAGCGCGACCGCCCCGGCGCGCGCGCCCTTCAGCCGGGATGTCAGCAGGTCGACGCCGAAATGGTCGCCCTTCACCAGCGCTTCGGACGCGCCGAACATGACGAGCGCCACCACCAGATAGCCGCTCAACTCATCGGTCCAGGTGACCGGCGTGCCGAGCACATAGCGCATGAAGACGCTGTAGGAGACGCTCGCCAGCATCACGATCACCAGCCCCGCCGCGACGGCGGCGCCCGTGAAGGACAGCCCGCGTATCAGGCGGCCCGTCCGGGAAGGAGGCAGCGGCAGTTCCTTCCCGGTTCCCGAATTGCCGGCCACGCTACGGCCCGATCTTGTCGACAAGCTCCAGCAGCGTTTCGCCGTCCTTTCCGGTTGCCTTTGCAAAGGCCGCATCGAAGGCCGGGGTCATGATCGCCGACCATTCGGCCTGTTCTTCGGCGGTCTGGATATGCACGTCCATGCCCTTTGCCCGAAGTTCGTCAGGCGCGCTCTCGGCGGATTTCTCCGTCGCCTCGATCGCCCATTGGGCGGCGTTCGCGCCGGCGTCCCTCAGCGCCGCCTTCGATCGATCCGACAGGCCGTCATACCAGGCTGGGTTGACATAACCGTGAAAGAACACGCTGAACAGCGGCATGATATTGGCGTGGTCCTGAACCTCGTAATATTTGCGCGACACGGCAGCGGACACGTCGGTCAATCCGGCATCGATGACGCCGGTGGAAAGGGCCTCATAGACTTTCGACCCTGACATGGCCGACGGGGCTGCGCCCATGGCCACCAGCCCCGCGTCGACGATCGGGTTCAGCCCGCGGATCTTGACGCCCTTGAAATCGGCCGGAGTGATCATCGGATGGCCCTTCGAGGTGATCGTGCTCATGCGGGTGGTGAACAGCCAGGCGACATTGCGGACGCCCTTGGTCAGCAATTGCTTGTCGAGATAAGCGGCGGCTTCCGATCCCGACCAGGCACTGAGCGTGTAGAGGTCCGTTACGGCATAGGGCTTGAGGGTGACGTTCATGGTCGGCAGGGTCTTGCCCCACTGGAAGTTGACCGAAAAGGCGCAGTCGATATTTCCCTTGGCGACCGAGGGAATGTTCTCCCTGGCGCCGACGAGACTGTTGGCACCGAACACCTGAACGTCGATTTCGCCCTCGGACAGTGTTTCGATCTCCGCCGCCCACCGGTCGATGACCTGGGCGATGTGGTGCTGCGGCGGCAATTGGTGGCTGCAGCGCATTTCCGTGACCGCATGCGCCGTGCCTGGAACCGCCAATGCCGCCAGGAGCCCGGCCGCAAGCGTGCCAGCCGTAAGCGTGAATGTGTGTTTCATTTCGTTCCTCCTTTGTGGTCTGCTGAAAACAATCGTTCCGATCTCCGCCGCCAAGTGTTGTTCAGGCGTTATCCGGGATCATGGTCTTTGGTATTCCGGCTTTGGACAGCGCGCCCTGCAACGGCTCGCCGGGCATTTCGCGCGCCAGGACCTCCCTCGCGCTGACGAGTTTTTCGAGATCGATCCCGGTCTCGAATCCTGCTGTCCGGCAAAGAAACGCCAGGTCCTCGGTGACAATATTGCCGGTGGCGCCGGGTGCGAACGGGCAGCCGCCCAATCCGGCAAGAGACGCGTCAAAGACCCGCGCGCCGCAATCCAGGGCTGCTGCGGCATTGGCAATCGCCATGCCTCTCGTGTCGTGGAGATGCACGACATAGGGGCGGTCGCCAAACAGCCGCGACATGGAATTGCACAATTCGCCCACCTGGCGCGGTCCGGCATAGCCGACCGTATCGGCAATGCCGACGATATCGACACCGCGTTCAAGGCACTGTTCGGCGAGGTCGACAACAGTCTCGGGTTCGACCGGTCCGGCAATGGAGCAGCCGAAGGACATGGAAATCCCGACATTGATCAGCGGTTTGTGTCCGGACTGGTTGCGCAGTTCGACTGTCCCGGCGATGGCCTCGAGCGTTTCGCGCCGGCTGCAGCGCGCATTGGCGAGGTTGTGTTCCTCGGTGGCCGACAGGACGCAGGTCAATTCGCCGGCCCCGCCGACGAGCGCATCCGCCTGGCCGCGGCGGTTGATCGCCAGCGCGATGCTGTGGGCGCCGTCCAGCCGGTTCAGCGCGTCGACGATGGTCTGCACGTCGGCGAATTGCGGGAAGCGGTCATGCGGCAGATAGGAACCGGCTTCGAAATGGCGGACACCGGCCGCATATTCCTTTTGCAGCCATTCGATTTTTCCGTCGGTGGAGGGAAATCCGCTGGAAATCTGGAGACCGTCGCGCAGGCCAACCTCGCGAATGACAATCCGGTCCTGCGGATAGATCGCGTTCACATCCGTCATTGTGCTGCGTCTCCGTTAACGCCCCGCGCCGCGGCGATCTCATCGGCGCTCAGGCCAAGTTCTTCCAGGATCTCGACCGTGTCCTCTCCCACGGCTGGAAGATGCGACGGCGGTCTCACCGGCACGCCGCCGATTTCGATCGGCAGGCCCGGCGCGCGAAAGGTGCCGCCGTCCGGCATGGTCGTCTCGATCAGACCGCCCGGCCGGCGGACATGGGGATCGTCATACATGTCGGCGGGTCTGGCGATGGGCGAAAAGGGCAGGCCGAGCTTTTCCAGGACTGCGGCAAATGTGTCGGAATCGCGTTGGGCAATCGCTTCGGCGAAGAGCGGCAGGGTCCAGCCGCGCGCATTGATCCGGTCCATGCGCGAGCGCAGGCGCGGATCGTCAAGCAGGTCGGTGAGGCCGAGTTCGCGACAGAGCGCCTCCCACTGGCCTTGCGAGACGGCGCCGACAAAAAGCTGTTCTCCGTCCGCCGTGTCGAAAATGTCGTAGACCGGCCAGGTGAACACGCGCTCGGGCATGGGCGGCGGCTCCACGCCTTCGAGATCGAACTGGACCATGTGCTGGGCGACGAGCAACAGGCAGTTTTCGAAAAGACCGACGCGGATGTCACGGCCCTTTCCCGAGTCGCGGCGTTCAAGCAGCGCCGCCAGAACGGAGCAGGTGCCGAACAGTCCGCCCATGATGTCGTTGGCCGAGGATCCGATGCGCAGCGGCCGGCCCGTCGGGCCGGTCATATAGGCCATGCCGGTCATCATCTGCACCACTTCATCGAGAGCGGCCCTGTCCTGGTAGGGTCCGTGCAGAAACCCCTTGTGGGATGCGATGATCAGCCTTGGATATTTGGCGCGCAGCCGCTCGGGCGAGAATCCCATTTTCTGCAGGGACGAGTCGCGGAAATTCTCGACAAACACGTCGGCCGTCTCAAGCAGTTTTTCGAAGGCGTCGTGTCCGGCGGATGAGGCAAGATCAAGGGTGATCGAGCGCTTTCCGCGGTTGAAGGTCGGAAAAAAGCCGCGTCCCATGCCGGTCAGATGGCGGGTATGGTCGCCCTGAGGCGGTTCGACCTTGATG
>JANQMU010000124.1 GCA_028279875.1 Rhizobiaceae bacterium | reverse complement strand
GCTGCGCCTCAATCGCGGTCCAGCGCCCTGTACCCTTCTGGCCGGCGCGGTCGAGGATCATATCCAGCATCGGGCGGCCGGTTTTCGGGTCCGCCGCTTTCGAAACCTCGGCCGAGATCTCGATCAGATAGGATTTGAGGACGCCGGCGTTCCAGCCCTCGAACACCGCGGCGATCTCGGCCGGCGGCATGGCCATGCCGTCGCGCATGATGCCATAGGCTTCGGCGATCATCTGCATGTCGGCATATTCAATGCCGTTGTGGACCGTCTTGACCGCGTGGCCGGCGCCGCCCTCGCCCATCCAGGTCGCGCAGGGCTGGCCGTCATAGTCGGCGGCGATGGCCCGCAGGATCGGCGCGACCCTGTCCCACAGGTCCTTCGGGCCGCCGCCCATGATCGACGGTCCGTAACGCGCGCCGGTCTCGCCACCCGATACGCCGATGCCGAGAAAGCGGGTGCTCTCGGCGGCGCGGCGGTTGGTGTCGTTGAAATTCGCATTGCCGGCATCGATGACCATGTCGTCATCATCCATCAGCGGCCGCAGCATGGCGATGTGCTCATCAACCACCGGGCCGGCCGGAACCATCAGGATGATAGCTCTCGGCGCCTTGATCGCGGCGACCAGTGACTCCAGGCTTTCGCAGGCGATCAGCTGGTTCTGCAGCGGCCCGGCATCGGCTGCAAAGCGGCGGGTGGTTTCGACCGTTCTATTGTAGACCGCAATCCTGAAGCCATGATCGGCAATATTGAGCGCCAGATTGGCGCCCATCGTTCCAAGGCCGATCAGTCCGATATCGGCGCGGTCATTGTCATTCATGGTGTCTGGGCTCCCTGCCTGTTCAATACCACCGCGTAAAGGCTGGTGGTCGCGGTTATGAATAGCCGATGTTTGGCCCGTCCGCCAAAACAAACATTGGAGACCAGTTCGGGAACCAGGATCTTGCCGAGCAGCTGGCCGTCCGGACTGAGGCAGTGAACGCCATCGGCGGCCGAGGACCACAGATTGCCGTCCGTGTCGAGGCGAAAGCCGTCAGTGGCGCCCGGACTGATCGCATGGAAGACGTCGCCGCCGGTGAGCTTGCCGTCGGAAGCGACGTCGAAAACCCTGATGTGACGCTCCGCCTCGGCATCGAACATGGTCCCGGTGTCGGCCACATAGAGCCGCGATTCATCCGGTGAAAAGGCAAGGCCGTTGGGGCAGGCAAAATCGGTCAGCACCGCTTCGATCCCGCCATCCGACGGATCGACCCGGTAGACATAGCAGGGCAGTTCCTGTTCCGCCTTGTAGCCTTCATAGTCGGTCATGATGCCGTAATGCGGGTCGGTGAACCAGATGGTGCCATCGGATTTGACCACCACGTCATTGGGCGAATTCAGGCGCTTGCCGTTGAAGGAATCGGCAATCACGGTGATCGCGCCATCCGGCTCGGTCCGCGTGACCCGGCGGCCGCCATGCTCGCAACTGATCAGCCGGCCCTGGCGGTCGCGCGTGTGTCCGTTGGCGTAGTTCGACGGCTCACGGTAGACGGAAATCCCGACCTCCGGCGTCCAGCGCATGATGCGGTTGCTAGGAATGTCGGAAAACAGCAGGCAGTTCGCGTCCCCGAACCAGACGGGTCCCTCGGTCCAGTCAAATCCGGTCGCCAACTGCCTGACCGGCGCGTTGCCCAATACGAAACGGGAAAATTCCGGTTCAATCGCTTGAAAAAAGGCCATCTGGGTTTCTCCTCCGGGCACGTCATGTTATCGATAACAGATCGGATCGACATCGCAAGGACAATTATCGTGGACGCCTTCAGACCGAGCCATGCGCTCACCCATCACGCTGTCATGACGATGCTCGCCGCGGCAATCGCCGAGGCCGAAGCGCTCGATCAGCCACAATGTATCGTGATCGTCGACCAGAGCGGTGTGCCGCTGGGTGAGATCCGCATGGACGGCGCAAAATATCTGAGCCGCAAGAGCGCCTTGGCCAAGGCCCGGACGGCGGCGTCGATCGGCGCGCCCAGCGCGTCCGTCCCGGACCCTGTCAGGCCCGCAATCGCGGCGGCAACCTCGGGTGACGTGACCGGCCTGCCCGGCGGACTGCCGATCATCCATCAGGGTCAGGTCGCCGGCGCGGTGGGTGTCGGCTCGGGCACCGGCGAGCAGGATATTGCGGTCGCCAATGCGGCGCTGGCTGCAATCGGCGTTGAACCGTTCTGATCAGAACACACCGTCAGCCGGAAAACGCGATCTGCGTTTTCATGGCCCTGTCGCGGTCCGACGCGATGATGAACGCCTGTTCCGCATCATCCAGCGCAACGGTGTGGGATATCAGCGGCTTGACGTCGAAGCGGCCCGCCTGCATGAGCCTGACGGCCATTTCGAATTCCTCGTGGAAGCGAAACGAACCACGCAGGTCCAGTTCCCTGGCCGTGATCTGCATCATCGGCACGGTCATATCCCCGCCAAGGCCGAGTTGCAGGACAACCCCGCGCGGCCGCATTGCCGCGATGCCGGTGCCGAGCGCCTGCGGCGCGCCGGAGCACTCGAACAGGATGTCGAAGGTCCCCTTGCCCACCGCATATTCGTTCATCGCATCGGGGTCCCGCGCGGCGTTGACGACACGGTCGGCGCCCGCCTTGGAGGCAAATTCCAACGCGTTGTCGGAAAGATCCGTGGCGACGATCTGGGCCGCGCCGGCTTGGCGGGCGCAAAGTACCGCCAGGCAGCCAATCGGTCCGCAGCCGGTCACCAGAACCCGCTTGCCGAGCATTTCGCCGGCGCGGCGGGTGGCGTGCAGCGCCACGGCAAGCGGTTCGGCCATCGCCGCCTCTCCCGCCGAAAGGCCCGTCGCCGGGACGCACTGATCGGCATCGGCATTGAGGATTTCGCTAAAAGCGCCCTGAATATGGGGGAACGGCATCGCCGAACCGTAGAACCGCATGTTTTCACACTGATTGCGCAATCCCTCGCGGCAGTAACGGCAGTGTCCACAGGGGCGTGAGGGCGACACGGCCACCAGATCGCCGGGCGCAAGGCCGGTCACGCCCTCCCCCAGCCGGAGCACCGTGCCCGATACCTCGTGGCCGAGGATCATCGGCTGCTTCAGGCGGACAGGCCCGAAACCGCCATGGTTGTAATAATGCAGGTCGGACCCGCACACGCCTCCGGTGACAAGGCGAATCTGCACCTCGCCCGGTGCCGGCGCGGGCGCTTCGCGCTCTTCGATGCGCAGATCGCCCGCTTGGTGAATGACAATGGCGCGCATGATGTCGTCCTAAATAACCGCTGACGGCAGGTTTCGGCCCTCGAAATGGGCAACCAGATTGTCATAGACCAGCGCGCCCATGGCCTTGCGGGTCTCAACGGTTCCGGAGGCGTGGTGCGGCTGAAGCAGAACATTGTCGAGCGACAGGAACCGCGGATTGATGCCCGGCTCGCCGTCGAACACATCCAGTGCGGCAGCGCCCAGCTTCCCGGTTTCCAGCGCGTCGAGCAGCGCGTGCTCATCGACATTCGAGGCGCGCGATATATTGACCAGCATGCCGTTCGGACCCAGCGCGTCGATCATCCGCTTTCCAACAATGTGCCGTGTTGCCTCGGACGCGGCCAAGGTCACGAACAGAAAATCGCTGGCCGCCGCCAGTTCGACCGGATCGGCAATGAAAGCCCACTGGTCCGGGACGTCGCACGGGCCGAGGTCACTATAGGCAATCTCCATGTCGAAGGCGGCGAGCCGCCTTGCCACCTCACGGCCGATGCGGCCCATGCCGAGAATGCCGGCACGCTTTCCGTGAACACGGGTTTTCAGCCCGTAAAGCCCCTGCGATGCCCAATTGCCGCTTTTGACCCACTCATGGGCACCGACGATGCTGCGCGCCTGGGCGAGCATCATCGCCACGCCGAGATCCGCGACATCCCCGGTCAGCACGTCCGGCGTGTTGGTGACCCGGATGCCCCTTTTGCGCGCTGCATCAAGGTCCACCGCGTCATAGCCGACACCGTAGACCGATATGATCTCGAGCGCCGGCAAGGCGTCGATCAGGGCCCGGTCAGCGCCCAGCCCGCCGCGCGTCGCGATCCCGCGGATACGGGCACCGACGTCAGCCAGATAGCCGGCTTTATCCTCCACCTCGAAATAGCGATGCATCTCAAATGTCTCATTGAGCGGACCTTCGTCCCAGGTCGGATACCGCCCGATCTGCAATATTCCGATCTTGCTCATTCTCCACCGGCCTCCATGAATCCGCTTGCAAATTGTTATCGATAACATATACAAGAGATGATGCGAATGTCGAGGACAAAAGGAAAAGATCGCCGTGTCTCGTGGAAAACAACTGTTCGACCTGTCCGGCAAGACCGCCCTGGTCACCGGCTCCTCGCAAGGCATCGGCCTGGCGCTTGCCCGAGGTCTCGGCGAGGCCGGGGCGGAGCTGATCCTCAATGGTCGCGATGCCGACAAGCTGGCAAAGGCCGCCGGCGATTTGCGGGCCGCAGGCCTGACGGTCCACCTCGCGGCATTCGACGTGGGCGATCATGACGCCGTTCGTGCGGTTGTCGACTCCCACGAAGACACCCATGGCGCCATCGATATCCTCGTCAACAATGCCGGCATGCAGTTCCGCGCGCCGCTTGAGGACTATCCCGCCGACATGTTCGAAAGATTGCTGTCCACCAATGTGGCCAGCGTGTTCCATGTTGGCCAGGCGGTTGCCCGGCACATGATCGAACGGGGTGCCGGCAAGATCATCAATATCGCCTCGGTGCAGACATTGCTGGCCCGACCGGGGATCGCGCCCTATACGGCGACAAAGGGGGCGGTCGGCAATCTGACCAAGGGCATGGCGACCGACTGGGCCCAATACGGGCTGCAGATCAATGCCATCGCGCCGGGCTATTTCGACACGCCGCTCAACGCGGCGCTGGTCGGCGATCCGGAGTTCAGCGCCTGGCTCGAGAAACGAACACCGGCCGGCCGCTGGGGCAATGTCGAGGAACTGATCGGTGCCTGCATCTTCCTGTCATCGGCGGCATCGAGCTTCGTCAACGGACACACGCTTTATGTCGATGGCGGAATCACGGCGTCGCTGTGAACCGATGCGGCTGTTTGTCGTCATGGGTGTCTCGGGATGCGGCAAATCGACCATTGCAACGGCCTTGGCGAAAGCCGCAGGCGGGACAGCTATCGATGGCGATCGATTTCATCCGGCCGCCAATATCCGCAAGATGAGCGCCGGAACGCCGCTGGCGGATGCGGATCGCTGGCCATGGCTGGACCGGGTCGGACAGGCCCTGAGGGATGGAGACGGCCGCTTGTTCTGCGCCTGTTCGGCGCTCAAGCGGATCTACCGCGAGAGGATCACCGAAATCGCCGGCGAGCCGGTGATGTTCCTGCATCTGCAGGGCAGCAAAACGCTGATCGCCGAACGCATGCGCCGCCGCGACGGCCATTTCATGCCGGACAGCCTGCTCGACAGCCAGTTCGCCGCGCTCGAGGTCCCGGGCCCGGATGAACGGGCGGTCAATGTGGATATTTCCGGAAGTGAAAGCGAAATCGTGGCATCCCTGTTGGATGAGATTGGAGAACTGAAATGAGTCATCAAGTCGCACTCATCGGCGCTGGCGTGATGGGCAACGCTATCGGCACACGCCTCATCGAAACCGGCCACCACCTGCATGTCTTCGACCTCGACAAGAGCAAGATCGATGCGCTGGTGTCGAAGGGAGGCCATGCGGCCGATTCGGCGAGCGCCGCCGCTGAGGCGGCGGAGTATGTCATTTTGAGCCTCAACTCGGCGGCCATCGTGCGCGCTGCCGTGTCCGGGGACGCCGGTGTCGCGGAGGGTGCGAAACCGGGAACCACGATCATCGACATGTCGTCGATCGACCCGCCGGCGACGCGCTCCCTGGCGCAGGACGCGTCGGCGAAGGGACTGAACTGGCTCGACTGCCCGCTGTCGGGCGGTGCGCCGAAAGCGTTGACCGGCGAGTTGACAGTGATGGCCGGCGGCGATGAAAAACAATTCGAGGCATCGAAGACGGTGATGGACGATCTGTGCGGCAACTACACGCTGATGGGGCCGAGCGGCGCCGGCCAGACCACTAAGCTGATCAACCAGGTGCTGTGCGCCCTCAATTTTATGGCCGTCGCCGAGGCGACCCGCCTCGCCCAGGATGCCGGTGTCGACGCCGCGAAAATCCCGATGGCCCTGCGGGGCGGCCGCGCCGACAGCGCCATATTGCAGGAATATATGGGCAAGATGGCGGACCGCGACTACACGCCGACCGGGCGGATCGACAATATGGTCAAGGACCTCAACGGCGCCCAGGACCTCGCTCGCCTCACCCACACGGCGATGCCGCTGACGGCAGCCTGCGCCGAAATCCATCGTCTTTTGACGGGCGCCGGGCTCGGCGGCGCGGACAATGCCGCACTGATGAAATACTTTGACGGTCCGGAGACGGGAGAGCCGGCCTGAGAGCCCGAATCCGGTTTTTCCCGCAACCCTCTCTTTTTGCCGGATAATCTCAACGCCGTTTGACACCCCAGCCGATGGGTTTGAGGCGGTTTCCGGGATGCGCGTCGTCCGGGCCCCATATCGCCTGATAGGTGTCGAGGGACAGGCCGCGGCGCTGCAGGATCACGAACAGGGCGATGAGAAAGATCCACCACAGTGCGATCACCAGCCACATCCAGCGCGCCGCGTTGGCGTGCCACAGGCCGGTGAAAATCGCGATGGCGGCAACCGCAAGCACCAGATAGCCCGTTATCTTGTGCACATATTCAAACACGCGGCGCCGTGTTGTCATGTCGTAGTGATCGCCGGACAGCGATCCGTCCGGTGCCGGATCGGTGGGACCGCCCTTGCTGCCGCGCAGCCAGCCGGCGGCAATCAGAATCAGGCAGGCCAGGACGACAAAATAGCCCGGCAGCCAGTGGCTGACTGCGCCGGCCCCGCCACGCGTCTCCAGCAGAATCAGCAAAAGGCCGACAAGGGTCAGCAGTGCACCGACCTGCTGCAATCCCAGATGCCCGATCCACCAGACCTTGCTGTCGAGACGCCGCGGCCAGTCCTGACCCGGCAGCACCTTGAAAAACCGGGCCAGCAGCACCCCTACCGGAATGAGGAATACCCAGGCGGCGACCATGGTGCGGCCATGCCACGACATGAGCACGCCCACATCGTGCGCACGGGTGCTGTCTATCGGTGCCAGTAGCCAGTCCATGCCACCTTGTTCCTTCCTTGGCTCTCGTTGCGGGCCCGTTTCCGACGGTTGGTGCCCCCGGCCCTGTACCGGCAAACCTGGAAACGCGGGTCAATTGGATGACGGAGCGCTGGATTCTACGTTAGCGCTAACGTAAGGTAATTGGAATCGCATCGAAAGCGTTTTAAGGCCGAAATGCACATTCGAAACGCCATGCTCCATTGCCGAAAGGCCCAGTCCGCTGCCGGGGAGGTCCGGTGGCCATGAGGAAGTCCGGCAAGGCGCCGACCATGTCCGACGTGGCGCGCCTCACCGGCGTCTCGTCGATGACCGTTTCGCGCGCCTTCAGGGATGACGCATCGGTCAGCAAGGAGACGCGCGACCGGATCCGTAAGGCCGCCGACAAGCTCGGCTATGTGATCGACAGCACGGCATCCGGCCTGTCGTCGCGCCGCACCGGTTTCGTGGCCGTGGTGATCCCCTCCATCAACAATGCGAATTTCGCCGATACGCTGCGCGGGCTGACCGAGGGGCTGCGCTCCACCCACCTGCAGCTTTTGCTGGGTTACACCGATTACGATGTGAAGGAGGAAGAACGACTTGTGGAGCTGTTTTTGCGCCGGCGGCCGGAGGCCATTATCGTCACCGGCGGCTCCCACACGCGGCGATGCCGCAAATTTCTGAAAAATGCCGGCGTGCCGGTCGCCGAGATGTGGGACCTGCCGGCCGACCCGATCGATCATGTCGTCGGATTTTCCAATGCCGCGGCCGCCGAGCTGATGGTTCATCACTTCCACGAGCAGGGCTTTCGCAGGATCGGCTTCATAGGCGGTGACACTTCCCGTGACACGCGCGGCAATGATCGACGGGCGGGTTTTGTCGCGGCACTCGAGAAACTCGACCTCGATCCGACGCGCGTCGTCGCCCGGGGTATTCCGCCGATCACCATGCGCGACGGCGCCAAAGCGATGCGGCAAATGCTCGGCGAGTGGCCGGATATCGAGGCAGTGATGTGTGTCTCGGACCTTTCGGCTTTCGGCGCGATGACCGAATGCCAGCGTGCCGGCATGCGGGTGCCGGACGATATCGCCATTGGCGGGTTCGGCAGCTACGACCTGGCCGAACTCGCCATCCCGGCAATCACCACCATCGATGTCGCCGCCCGCGCAATCGGTACCCATGTCGCCGACTGGCTGCGTTCGGTGCTGGCGGAGGGCCAAAGCGGCACCGCCGACGTCACCCGTATCGAACCGAAACTGCTGGTTCGCGGCAGCTCGTCGCGCTAGGCTTTGCAGACGATTTACGGATTGATTCAGGCATGACTATCAAACCGTTGATATTATGCAAAAATACCCGGCATCTTTCACCAAGGGGCCGGTGGTCATGAGCAAGCCGAATCAGGCGACCGGTCAGGGTCAGGAGGCGGAAAGCCGGCAGATCTCGATTGCCACACTGGCGCCGCTTCTGCTGGCGGCATTGGTCATTGTTGCGGTCCTGCCGGTCATTGTGACGGGATACATCATCTCGACCGATACGGCCGACCGATTGCTCGGCGAACGGGCCGAACTGATCGTCGACGGGCTGGAAAACCAGATCCGTAGCGAACTGGATCCGGTGGCGAGCCAGTTGAATTATGCACAGCAGGTCATCGAGAAGGATCTGGTGAACCCCGGCGATCCGGACGCGTTCCGGGTTTTCGCGCTTGGGCTGCTTGCCGCGACGCCGCAGGTCGAGGGTGTTGCGATCGTCGGCAATGACCGGTCTATCCGGGCCTGGCAGCGCAACACCTTTGGCCAGAGCATCGATCCGGTCGAAGACATCCCGATCATCGACCGGGCGCTGGCGACAGCCCGTGTGCAAAAAAACGGTTACTGGTCCGATCCGCTTGTCAATCCGACGCTGAACGACGTCATGATGAACTACCGCGTCGGATTGACCTATGAGGGCGCATTTTTCGGAGTCCTTGCCGCAGCGGTAACCGGCGAGGCGCTGTCGGATTATGTCGCCGACATTTCGCAGCAGCTCGGCGTCACCGCCTTCGTTCTTCTCGGACGGGACCGGATCATCGCCTATCCGGGTCATCGGTCGGGCATTATCACAAGCAACTCCGCCGAACTGCCGCTTCTCGCCCAGGCGCGCAACCCGGTCATCGCCGGCATGTGGTCAGACCCGCGGCCGATCCGCCATGTCGGCGACCTGACCCACACCGAAGGTCATCGCACGACAATCGAGGGAACGCGCTACACCTATTTTACCCGCACACTGAACGGCTACAGCCCCGGCTCTCTCACCATCGGTGTCGCAATGCCCGCCGCCGACACCGCCCGCGACCGGTGGGCCTCCACCGTGGCCGCGGCACTTGGGATTGTCCTGATGATCGCGTCCATGGTTACCGCCTGGTATCTCGGCCGCCGCATCACCCGGCCGGCCAGCGAGTTCAATGCGGCGCTCAACGCCATTGCCAGGCTGGAATTCGATGCGGTGTCGCTGCCGATACTTGAAAACAGCCGGGTCAAGGAGTGGCGCAAGATGGCGCGCAGCCTGGTCAGCACGGCAGCCGCCCTGTCGGCCTTCCAGACCTATCTGCCGCGCTCGCTGGTGCGGCGGATCTTCAATGTCTCGCGCGGCGCCGTCCGGTCGCGGGAGCGGACGGTGACGCTGATGTTTGCCGACCTCGAAGGGTTTACGGCATTCTCCAGGGGACGTGAAGCGAGCGCTGTCGCCGCCCATCTCAACGATCTGTTCGGGCTGATGGGCCCGATCCTTGAGGAGTCCGGCGGTGTTATCGACAAATATACGGGAGACGGGCTGCTGGCCTTCTGGGGTGCGCCCGATCCGCAGCCCGACCACGCAGCCCGCGCCTGCCGCGCCGCGGCGCAAATTGCCCGGGTGGTGCGCCGGCGCGCTGCGGATGGCGGCGAGGCATTTCCGCGGCTTCGTCTCGGCCTGCACACCGGTCCGGTGGTGGTCGGCAATATCGGGTTTCCCGGCCGGATCGACTACACGCTGGTCGGCGACACGGTGAATGCCGCCGAGCGCACCGAGACGGCACTGCGCGGCGTGGAGCCGGACCAGCCCGTCGTTATCGCCGTCACCAGGGCCGTTCTGGAGGCCGGTGGCAATGCCGATGCGGTTCTTGTCGAGGAGCGGCCCCTGGAGCAAGCACCGCTGCCGACCGTCTTGTGTACGCCATCCGGGCATCCGTGAAACGGCTCACCGCCCTGCGACGGTCAAGATGGGCCACACAGCAACGGGATCCGGGCGGTCCGGATCACAGGCCCCTTCTTGGCCTCTCTTTGCAGGCCGCCGGTTGCATTTTACCGCCATTTGAAATAGCCGCTTTGTCATCGTTCAACCGTATTCAGGCCTTTCCATGTCCCTGCCCGCCCTCCTCAACCATCTGAAACAATCCGCCGCGCTCGGCCAGGTCGCTGGCCTTCTGTCCTGGGATCAGGAGACGGTGATGCCGAAACGCGGCGCCGAGCAGCGGGCCGAACAATCGGGGACGCTGGCAGCGGTGATCCACGCCCGCGACGCGGACCCCCGTATTCCCGACTGGATTGCCGATATCGACCGGACGAGCCTGACACCCTTCGACCGTCGCAATATTGACGAAGCGCAACGCGCCTATGATCGCGCAACGAAAATCCCGTCCCGCCTGGCCGAAGAAAGCGCCAAGGCAGCCTCCGAAGGACAGCGAATCTGGGCGGCCGCCCGGGCCGCCAAGGATTTCAGCCAGTTCGCCCCGGCCCTGAAACGCAATATCGAGCTCAAGCGTGAGGAAGCAAGCTGCCTGGCCGACCCCGGAACGGATCATTATGACGCACTGCTCGATCAATTCGAGCCGGGCGCCAAGGCCGCCGAGCTCCTGCCGCTGCTTGAAGAGCTGCGTCCCGCTCTGGTCGCGCTTCGCGAAAAGATCGCCGGAAAACCGGAACCCGAACCGTTGGCCGGCCATTTTCCGGCGGCGGACCAGTTGACGCTGGCGGATACCGTTGCGGCGCGTCTTGGCTATGATTTCGAAGCCGGCCGCATCGACACGGTGGTGCATCCCTTCTGCTCGGGCAGCGCCGGCGATGTCCGCATCACCACGCGCACCGACGAAGCCGATCCGCTCAACTGCCTCTATTCGACCGTCCATGAGGTCGGCCACGCGCTCTACGCGCAGGGCGCTGCCGATCCGTTCCTGCCGGCGGGTGACTATTGCTCCATGGGCGTGCATGAAAGCCAGTCCCGGTTCTGGGAAAACCAGATCGGCCGGTCCCGGGCCTTCGCCGACTGGCTGTATCCGGCCATGGACGACGCCTTCGGCGGCCTGAACCTCGATGGACCGGACGCGCTTTATGCCGCGGTCAATCGGGTCAAGACCGGGTTTATCCGAACCGAGGCCGACGAGGTGCACTACAACCTGCACATTCTGCTGCGGTTCGAACTGGAACGCGACATGATGGCCGGCAATCTTGAGGTCGATGATCTGGAGGAGACCTGGAACACACGCTTTGCCCGCGACTTCGGACTCACCGTACCCGATGCAGGTCTCGGCGTGCTGCAGGACGTTCACTGGTCCCTGGGCCTGTTCGGTTATTTTCCGACCTACAGTCTCGGCAACATCTATTCCGCCTGCCTCGACCGGGCGATGCTTGCCGACCTGCCGGACCGGGAGGCGATGGTGCGAGCGGCAGAGACACAGCCAATCCTCGACTGGCTGCGCGACAGGATCCACGCAAAGGGCCGGGTGCTGCCGGCGCCGCAAATGATCGAACAGGCCACCGGCGAGGCGCCGACGGCCACGCCGCTGATCGACTATCTGGAAGCAAAATTCACCGCGCTTTACGACCTCTGAGGTAAAGGTCGTGGGTCGATCGGCAGCACCGGTCCGCCAGCAACCCGGGGTGACACAATCATGACACCGTTGTGGATCGATACCGATATGGGATTCGACGACATGCTGGCGGTCATGATGGTGCAGCAATCGCACCGGTCCATCGACGGCTGCTCGCTGGTCTTCGGCAACACCGTCCTCGGACAAATCCGCCGGAACGCAGCCGACATGGCTGCCTGTTGGGGCTGGGATTTTCCAATCCATGTGGGCGCATCCGCGCCCCTGACCGGACCGCTGACGACGGCCGAGACCATATTGGGGCCGAGCGGCCTGCCGACTCGCGGCCGCCGGCTGCCGGCGGTGGCGCCCTTGCCGGACCGCGCACCCGCGCTCGCCGCCCTGACAGAATGGATCGAGCGGACGGTGACACCGGTCGAGATCCTCGCGCTTGGCCCGCTGACCAATATTGCGGCGCTCGCTGATGCCCGTCCCGATCTTCTGGCCGGCGTTGCATGCGTCACCTGGATGGGTGGCGGCGCAACAAGCGGCAATCACACGCCCGTGGCCGAGTTCAACGCCTTTGCCGATCCGGAGGCGGCGGCAATCGTGTGCGCGAGCGGTGTGGCCTTGAAAATGATTGATCTCGATGTGTGCCGACAGGTGACGATGGCCCCGCCGGACCTGCAGGCACTTCGCGATCCCGGTTCGGACAAGGCCCTCTTGCTGCATGATTTGCTGGGCGGCTTTATCGATATCGGACTGTCGAAGGGCAGGCCCTCCCAGCCGATATTCGACCCCGTGGCCGCAGCCACCATTGTCGATGCGGCGACCGTCACCTTCGAGCCGGTGGACATAACGGTCGATGTTTCCGACACGGCCGAGCGAGGACGCACCGTTATCGGTCCACGTAACAAGGCCGATGGCAGCCTTGAAATCGCCACAGCGCCCGATGTGGACCGCATCCGCACAATGGCGATGGATGCGCTGTTGAACGCCGCGCGCGGCTAGGTCTGGTTCTCCGCATTCGCGGCAAGCTGCCGTTCGACCAGCCGGACCCAGAAGCCGACCCCGGTCGCGATCGCCTCGTCGTTGAAATCATAGCCGGTGTTGTGGTGCAGCGCGCCGTCGACCGCCGGACCGTTGCCGAGCCAGACATAGGCGCCGGGAATATCCTGGCTCAGAAAGGCAAAATCGTCGCCGGCCGTCGAAGGCGCGAAATCCGTTCGGACCCCGCCCGGACAGACGTCCCGCGCGGCTGCCAGCGCCCTGGCAGTGGTGTCGGGATGGTTGATGACCGGCGGGATACGGCGGATATACCGGTAGTCAGCCTGGATGCCGAACGTCCGGGCAACGCCGTCGGCCAGGCGGCCGATCTCCGCTTCCAGTTGGTCCCTCACCTCGGGCGAATAGGCGCGGGCGGTGCCGCCGATCTCGACAAAATCCGGGATGACATTGAGCGCCTCGGGATCGCCGGCATGGACCGAACAGGCGCTGACGACGGATGGCTGGAGGGGATCGATGACGCGGCCGGTAATGGTCTGCAATGCGCTGAGGAAATGACCGGTGGCGGTGACGGCGTCGCGGCCGAGATGCGGTTTGGCGCCATGGGTGCCGACGCCGCGCATTGTCACCATCCAGGAATCGGAACTGGCAAGCTGCGGGCCGGCGACCACCGCCATCTCATCAGTGGCAAGACCGGGCATGTTGTGCATGCCGAAGACCGCATCGCTGGGAAACCGGTCGAACAGCCCCTCTTCCACCATCCGCCGCGCCCCGCCGCGGCCTTCCTCGGCCGGCTGGAATATGAAATGCACGGTGCCTGAAAAATCGCCGGCCCTCGCCAGATGCCTGGCGGCTCCGAGGAGCATCGTCGTATGGCCGTCATGGCCGCAGGCGTGCATTTTTCCATCGAGCGTCGATTTGTGGGCGCGGTCGGCGGCTTCCGGCATGGCCAGCGCATCCATATCCGCCCGCAGCGCGATCGTTCCGCCATCCGTCCCGCGGGACAGCGTGCCCACCACCCCGGTCTTCGCCAGTCCGCGGTGTACCGAAAGGCCGGCTTCGGTCAGGATCCGGGCAACGATATCGCTCGTTCGCTCTTCCTCGAATCCTAGTTCCGGGTGGGCATGCAGGTCGCGCCGAATTGCTGTGAGGAAAGCCAGTTCGTCATCGGTCAGCGCATCGGACAGCATTGGCGGACGGATCCCTTTACCCGGTAGAGGATTGCGGCTTATACCGACAAAAAGCGGCGTTTCCGCTTCAACCTTATGACGCAGAAACCGGACACAATGAACCCAAAAAAGTTTGATCCGCAGCCGCAGGACTTCTGGCAGGAGATTGTGGCGGCCGGAACCTATGACAATGCACCGCCCGGCGGACACAAGCACTTCTTCCCGGCCCGGCTTGCCGATGGCCGGCAACTGGCCTTGCCGATCCGCCAGCGCGGTTCTTCAAATGAGGCGCTGGCATCGCTGATCATCAATCAGGCGAGCCTGGCGGTTCTCGATGCACTGGCCGACGCGCTGGCGGCAAAGGTCCGGCCATTGGCGCCTGACGTGATTGTCGCCATGCCGACCCTCGGACTGCCGCTTGCCCAGGAGACAGCGCGGGGGCTTGGCCATTCGAGATATGTGCCGCTGAGTACCTCAAGGAAATTCTGGTATGACGACGACCTGTCGGTGCCGCTGCGATCGGTCACCAGCCCGGACCAGCACAAACAGCTCTATCTTGATCCCCGCATGCTGCCGCTGCTTGAGGACCGCGCTGTTCTCCTGATCGACGATGTCCTCAGCACGGGGGCCTCGATCGTCGCCGGCTGCCGTCTGCTGGAAAAATGCGGCTGCAAGCCCGCCCTCATCGGCTGCGCGATGCTGCAAACCGACCGGTGGCGCGACGCTTTGCGCACCTATGACCGCACGCTGCCCGATCGTGTCATCGGTGTGTTTTCAAGTCCGCTTCTGGTCGAGGGGGAGAATGGGGGCTGGCATCCCGCATGACCGTGGCGAGGCTTGCAGCGTCTGCACCGCTCCTGCGGATGTGATTCAAACGCCCCCTCCAAGATCCTGATTCTCATACAGATTCTCCACCCGCCAGGAGGTGCGGGATAGCCGATCACCGCCGTTTTCCCGGCAATTCACGGCCGGTGAATTCTATGGTGACCTTCCATCATGAAGGTGTAACATGGTTGCTTCATCGGTGTGGGCGCGGGGTCGCGCCGTACCGATCGAACAGAACCGGGAGGATAACAATGATAAAACTCATGAAACGAGCAACGCTGGCCGCCGCCTTCGCGCTGACAACCCTGTCATCGGCGCTGGCGGCGGATTTCGACGTCACCTTTTTGCTGGTCAACGACATCTACAAGATGCATGACGACCGGCGCGGCGGCGTCGCCCGTGCCAACGCGCTGGCCCGCGCCGAGCGGGCGAAGGGCGGCAATCTCGTCTATGTCCATGCCGGCGACACGATTTCGCCATCCCTGCTTTCGGGCTTCGATCAGGGAGAACACATGGTCGAACTGCTCAATGTGGTGCCGCTGGACATCTTCATTCCGGGCAACCATGAATTCGATTTCGGCAAGGAGATTTTCTACGAGCGCATGAAGGCGCTCAAAGGCAATATTCTCGCCGCCAATCTGCGCAATCCAGACGGCAGCGCCATTGACGGCATCGCGGACACGATGATGCTGGACTACGGCGATGCGAAGGATCCGATGAACAGCGTCAAAATCGGCGTTGTCGGCCTGACGGCGGACGATTCACCGGTCAAATCCAACCCGGGCGACCTGAAATTCGCCTCAACGACCGCAACCGGCATCGCCAAGGCCAAGGAATTGCGCGACGCCGGCGCCGATATCATCGTCGCCGCCACCCATGGCAACCGGCAGGTCGACCGGGAGATGTTCGACTCGGGCGCCTTCGATATCATCTTGACCGGGGACGATCATGATTTGATGCTGTTCTACGATGGCCGCAAGGCGATGGTCGAATCGTCGGAGGACGGCAATTACATGACCGCCGTCGATCTCGCCATTTCGGTCGGCGAAAGCCGCGGCAAGCGACGGGTCCGCTGGCACCCGAATTTCAGGATCATGGATACGGCCGGAACGGACCCGGACCCGGAGACCATGGAAAAGGTCGCCGAATATGAAGCGTTGCTGTCGAAAGAGCTGGATGTCGAAATCGGCAATACCGACGGCGAACTCGATACCCGCAAGGCCTCCGTGCGCACAGGCGAGACAGCCATCGGCAATCTGATCAGCGATGCCATGCGGCTGGCGGTCGGCGCCGATGTCGCCATCACCAATGGCGGCGGCATTCGCGGCAATACCCAGTATGACGCCGGTTCGGCACTGACCCGCCGGCATATCCTGACGGAACTGCCGTTCGGCAACAAAACCCTGCTGCTGGAAGTGGACGGCGCGACCATCCGCAAGGCGCTGGAAAACGGAGTGAGCCAGGTCGAGAACTCGGCCGGACGCTTCCCGCATGTCTCGGGCATGAGCTTCACCTATGACCCGTCGAAACCGGCAGGTGAGCGTGTCATCGAGATTCTGGTGGGCGCCGACGCTCTCGATGATGCGGCACTGTACAAGCTGGCGACCAACGATTACATGGCCGGCGGCGGCGACGGCTATACGGTTCTACGCGGCGGCAAGGTGCTGCTCGGCGATCTCGACGGCAAACTGATGGCCAATGACGTCATGGCCTTCATCCGCGCCGCCGGCACGGTGAATGCCAAGGTCGAAGGCCGCATCAAGGGCATGTAGTCTCGACGCACGTTAAAAATCGGACGGCGCCTGCCGGCGCCGTCCTTTCGCTTCATGCGTTGCCTTTCACCGCATCCGGGTGGGCTTTTGCGAAAGGCTCCAGCGCATTACACCGTTCACCGATCGCCACCAGTTTCGGACAGGCGGACAGGTCGACATCCCAGCGCTCGGCATTGTAGATTTGCGGCACCAGGCAGATATCGGCGAGGCCCGGCGTGTCGCCGTGGCAATATTCACCTGATTGACCGTCGTCGAGCATGGTTTCGAACGCCGTCAGCCCCTGGCCGATGAATTTTTTCATCCAGGCGCTGCGCACCGGGTCGCCGCCGCCGGTCAGTGCCATCACGTGGGCGACAACCGATGTGTTGCAGACCGGATGGATCTCCATGGCGATCGCCGCTGCGAGCGCCCGCACGCGCTGGCGTTGCAGGGCGTCTTCGGGCAGAAGACCGGCTTCGCGCGTCTCGTCGAGATATTCGATGATGGCAAGCGACTGGGTCAGGACATGATCATCGATCTCCAGGACCGGGACGAGCCCCTGCGGGTTGCGCCGCAGATGGGCCGGGGACCGCTGTTCCCGGTCAAGCAGATCGACGGTCTCGGTCTGATATTCGATGCCGAGCATGTTCAGCGTGATGCGGACCCGATAGCTTGCGGAGGATCGCCAGTAATCATGAAGCACCGGCAGTGTCATTTTCCAGCCTCGACAGCCGCTTTCAGCGCCGATTTGAGGACATCGATATCGCCGATTGCATTGGCCATGATCAAGACAAGCCTGGCATTGAGATGTTGCGACTGCTCCAGTGTAAGCCCTTCATGGGCTTCCATCAATGCATGATAGAAATCGTCCCGGTCGGCGCCGAGCCGGTCTTCCGTCAGTGATCGGTTCGCTTCCGTCATAGTTCCTGCCCTTTCGCCCGCATCAGTGCCTTGTCCAGGGCCTCGGCGGAAACCGTGCCCTCGAAACGGGCCGCGACGTGTTGATCCGGCCTGATGAGATAGGCCATGGCATCGCCATAGCGCGCGGCAACGAAATGGTCACGGTCATGGCAATTGCCAGGGCTTTCGCTGTCGGTCGAGACGGCCAGATGCGCAATGTCCGACGGCATGTCCGGCAGCGCGACATCGCCGACCGTCATCAGCATGAACCGGTCGCCAAGCTGGTCCAACAACCATCCTTTCCGGCCCTGTTGGGTGACCGGCGCGTCCAAGCAAGGCTCGCCGGGCTCGAGACCCGAACCGCCTGCATCGTCCGGCGTCTGCAGAACCTGGCCGGCGAGCGAGCACGGTTGCGACAGCCTGCCGGAATTCACCAGCCGGCGGGCAAAGGGCATGGTGGCCGCCATGTTCAGTGTCTCGGCGCGGAAAATGGCTTCCATTTCCGATTTCGGCGTCATGAAATTGGTCGCACGGGACGAGTTGAGAATGTTCTCGTCCGACCCGTGACAGCGTTCCTGATCATAGGTGTCGAGCAGGGACACGTCCGCCTCACCCTTGATGATCATCGCAAGCTTCCAGCACAGATTATCGGTGTCCTGGATGCCGCCATTGCCGCCGCGCGCGCCGAATGGCGAAACCACATGGGCGCTGTCCCCGGCGAAAATCATCCGTCCATGGACGAACCGCTCGAGCCTGGCGCAGGTGAACCGGTAGACGCTAACCCAATCCAATGTAAACGGCTTGTCGCCGACCACGGCACGAATGCGGGGAATGACGTTTTCCTCGCGCTTTTCCTCGTCCGCGTCGGCATCCGGACCGAGTTGCAGGTCGATGCGGTAGATATTGTCGGGCTGTTTGTGCAGAAGCGCCGACTGGCCGTTGTGAAATGGCGGTTCGAACCAGAACCAGCGCTCGGGATGTTCGGTCTTGAACGGACTTTCCGGCATCTCGACATCGGCGATCAGGAATTGTTCGTGAAAGGTCTGTCCCTCGAAACGCAGCCCCATGCGCTGGCGCGTCGGCGAACCGGCTCCGTCACAGGCGATCACAAATTCGGCGTCCAGCGTGTACGGGCCGTCGGGCGTTTCGATCTGCAGGGTCACGCCATCGTCCGCCAGATCATGACCGACGACTTTGTTCTTGAAACGCAGATCGATCAGATTCGGGAAATCCCGCGCCCGTTCGACCAGATATTGCTCGACATAATATTGCTGCAGATTGATGAAGGCCGGCATCTTGTGGCCGTCTTCCGGCAGCAGGTCGAAATTGTAGACTTCGCGGTCGCGGTGGAACAGGCGGCCGACCTTCCAGGTGACGCCCTTTTCCAGCATTCGCTCGCCGACCCCGAGCCGATCGAATATCTCGAGCGTCCGTTTCGACCAGCAGATGGCCCGCGAACCGACCGACACGACATTGTTGTCGTCGAGCAAGACCGTCGGAATATCGTGCAGCGCAAGATCGATCGCCGCTGCCAGCCCGATCGGCCCGGCCCCGATGATGGCGACCGGATATTTTCCGGCTTTGCCGCCGGTCACTTCCGGCGGCGGGACATATTCAAAAGGTTCATATGGATAGTGTGACATGGCAACTCAATCCTGCAGCGCGTCCCACATCTGCTTGTCCCGTTCGGCGGTCCAGATGCGCGGCGTGTCGACATCGCGGGCCTCGTCATAGGCGCGGGCCACATTGAACGGCAGGCAGTGTTCATAGATCGCGTAATCACCGAATTTGGCATCGCAATGCGCCCGGCAGGCGTTCCACGCTTCCTTCAGCGAACCGCCGCCGAGCGCCACCCGGGCGACGGGCTTGTAGGTCGATTCAAGGAAATCCCTCGTCAGGTCCAGCGCCTCATTGACCTTCGCCTTGCCGACCAGCGCATCGCCGCGGCCGGGCGCAATCGAGTCGACATCGAAGTAGCGAATGGCTTCCAGCGTGCCCGGCCAGTCGTGGAAATGCCCGTCCCCGCAATAACAGGCGGATTTATATTCGACGATATCGCCGGTGAACATCACGTTTTCGTCCGGCACATAGGCGACGATATCGCCGGCCGTGTGGGCGCGTCCGAGATGCATCAGATCGACACGGCGATTGCCCAGATAGACACTCATGCGCCGGTTGAAGGTGGTGGTCGGCCAGGTGAGCCCGGGAATCTCCTCATGGCCCTGGAACAGGCGCGGAAAGCGGTCGAATTCCGAATCCCAGTCCTCCTGCCCGCGTTCGACCACCATGGAGCGGGCCTTCTCGCTCATGATGATCTGCGGCACGCCATAGGCGGATGCCCCAAGCACACGCACCGCGTGATAGTGGGTCAGCACCAGATGGCTGATCGGCTTGTCGGTGACGGACCGGACCTTTTCGATCACTTTCCTGGCAAGGCGCGGCGTTGCCTGCGCCTCGACCACCATCACCGAATCCTCGCCGATGATCACCCCGGAATTCGGGTCTCCCTCGGCGGTGAACGCCCAGAGATCCTTGCCGATTTCGGTAAACGAGATTTCCTTTTCCGCAAGATCGCCCTGCGAAGCAAAAGCCTTGGCCATGGGTCAGCTTCTCCCTAACTGAATTTCGGTGACGGCAATATGGTGCCGCGACAGGCGCCGAAGCCGATTCGATGATCCTCTCCCTGCGCATAACCGGTCAGGGTCAGTGTGTCGCCGTCCTCGATGAAGGTCCGGGTCTGCCCGCCCTCCAGCATCAGCGGCTCCTTGCCGCCCCAGGTGATTTCGAGCAGCGAGCCGAAACCGGATTTCTCGGGGCCCGAGATCGTTCCGGACCCGAGCAGATCGCCGGTGTTCATCCGGCAGCCGCCGATGGCGTGGTGCGCCAGTTGCTGGGCGGCCGAATAATACATGTTGCGATAGTTCGTGGCGGCAATCGACGTCGCCTGCCGCGCACCCTGCGGCTGCATCAGCACCTCCAGTTCGATGTCGTAGAGCAGCGGGCCGTTTTCCGTCAGATAGGGCAAGAGCTGCTTCTCGCGGGCCTGCGTGGCGACGCGATAGGGCTCAAGCGCCACCTTGGTGACGACCCAGGGGCTGATCGACGTGGCGAACACTTTCGACTGAAACGGTCCGAGCGGCTGGTATTCCCAGGCCTGGATGTCGCGGGCCGACCAGTCGTTGAGCAGCACATAGCCGAAGATCATTGCGTCAGCCTCATCCACCGTGACCGGCTGGCCCATCGCGTTGGGCAGGCCCACGACGGCCCCCATTTCGAGTTCGATGTCGAGCCGCCGGCAGGGACCGAAAACTGGATTGTCGCTGTCGGGCGGTTTCATCTGGCCGAGCGGGCGGTGAATATCGGTGCCGCTGACGACGACGGTGGAGGCGCGGCCATTGTAGCCGATCGGGATATGCAGCCAGTTGGGCGGCAGGGCGTTTTCCTTGCCGCGAAACATCGTGCCGACATTTTCCGCATGCTGCCGGCCGGAATAGAAATCGGTGTATTCGGCAACCCTGAACGGCATATGCATCACGACATCGTCGATATCGACAAGGGCGGCGGCCCGCAGGCCGTCATCGTTTCGCAGCGCCGGATCACCGCCTTCCCTCAGCAGGTCCGTCAGCCGGTTGCGAACCGCATTCCAGACATCGGCGCCCAGCGCCATGAAGTCGTTGATGCTGTCCTGCGAAAAGACGGGCTCCGGCCCGGCCGAGATCAGTCCGGCGTCTTCCAGACGGGCAAGGTCCAGGACCTGATCGCCGATGGCCGTGCAGCAATGCGGCGCGGACCCTTCTCGCGAATAGACCCCGTAGGGCAGATTGTTCAGTGGGAAATGGGTCTCGGCGCTGTTGGCGCTTTCGACCCAGGCATGTGTTCGTTTCATTGGGTACCCCAGGAGATTGTCATGGTCGTGTCGTCTATTTCACACCCGGCGTGCCATCGAACTTCCGGTCGAGGCCGTCCCAGCAATCGATATAGTCATCCTGCAGGACAGGGAGATTTGCGGCAAAATCCGTGACCATCTGCGGATAGCGCGTCTCGAACATGAAGGCCATGGTGTCGTCCAGCTTCGCCGGCGCAAGGTCGGCGTTGGATGCCTTCTCGAAACCGAACGTATCGGGACCGTGGGGCAGCATCATGTTGTGCAGGCTCATGCCGCCGGGAACGAAGCCTTCCTCCTTGGCATCATACTGGCCGTGAACAAGACCCATGAACTCGCTCATGATGTTGCGGTGATACCAGGGCGGGCGGAAGGTGTGTTCGGCGACCAGCCAGCGTGGCGGAAAGATCACGAAATCGATATTGGCCGTTCCGGCTTCTTCGGTCGGCGCCGTCAGAACCGTGAAGATCGACGGGTCGGGATGATCGAACAGGATCGCTCCGACCGGCGAATAGGTCCGAAGATCATATTTGAAGGGCGCGTAATTGCCGTGCCAGGCGACAACGTCCAGCGGTCCGTGACCGATGGTGGTCCGGTGGAACCCGCCGCACCATTTGACCAGCAGCTGGCATTCGGTCTCCTTGTCCTCGAAGGCGGCGACCGGCGTCTTGAAATCGCGCGGATTGGCCAGGCAGTTGGCGCCGATGGGTCCGCGATCGGGCAGGGTGAACTTGGCGCCGTAATTCTCACAGACATAGCCGCGCGCCTCGTCATCGAGGCACAGCGCCTTGAACATCATGCCGCGCGGAATGAGACAGATTTCGTTCGGTTCGACATCGATGATGCCCATTTCGGTGAAGAAGCGCATGCGTCCTATCTGCGGCACGATCAGCAATTCGCCGTCGGCGTTGAAGAAATAGTCGTCTTCCATGTCGCTGTTGCACAGGTAGACATGGGCGGCCATGCCGACCTGGGTTGCCGCATCACCGGCGGTGGTGATGGTGCGCATGCCATCGATGAAGTTGGTCTTTTGCGCCGGCATCGGCAGAGGATCCCAGCGATACTGGCCGAGCGGCAGCGACGCCGACGGCCGCGAGGGGGCGCTGAGCCAGAATTCGTGCAGCACCTCCTTGAAATGCGCCGTGTGTTTCACGCTCGGTCGGATGCGGTAGAGCCAGGAGCGCTCATTCGTGCCGCGCGGCGCCGTGAAAGGCGAACCGGAAAGCTGCTCCGCATAGAGCCCGTAATTGCATTTCTGCGGGCTGTTCTGACCCTGGGGCAAAGCGCCAGGGAGGCTCTCCGTTTCAAAATCATTGCCAAATCCCGGCATATAAGCCGGGGTGTCAACATTGCTGAGGGCTTCCGTTTGCCGGACATCGGTCTGGTCGAGTGTCATGGGAACTCCTTCGAGACTCGGATCAACACGCACAAGGAGGACGTGGGCCGGGCCGCGGTGTCATGGTTATAGCCGCCTGCCCCGAACGACGTGTGTTGGGGCAGGCGGCTGGTCAAAAACGTAACCATTGATTTTGTAACTATCAAACGGTATTCGGTGCCCATGAGCGACGGCGACGAGTTCGATCTGCAGAAGTTCCTGCCCTACCGCCTCAACCAGGCGGCCGAGGCGGCCAGTATCGCATTTCGCGATATCTATCGAAAACGGCACGGGATGACGCGGCCCGAGTGGCGCGTTCTCGCCAATCTCGGCCAGTTCGGATCGATGACGGCGACGGATATCTGCAACCGCGCCGGGATCCACAAGACCAAAGTGTCGCGTGCCGTCTTCTCCCTGGAAAAGAGACGCTGGCTCAAGCGTGAGACCGATGAGCGGGACCGCCGCGTCGAGCGGCTGCATCTGACGCGAGACGGCCTCGCCGCCTATGCCGAGCTCGGCCGGGTCGCCATGGAGCAGGACGTCAAACTGCGCGGTCGGTTGACCAAACAGGAACAGGCCCGGTTGCTCGATATGCTGGACAAGCTGCGCTATTAGAGCATCGGGCGACAATATTGCACCCTTTGATGATCCAAATCAGTTCGCTCGGCTAGGCGAACGGCGCCGCGCGATGTGGTGCATCGGGCAAGCCGTTCAACGACGCCGACGGGCTGATTT
>JANQMU010000123.1 GCA_028279875.1 Rhizobiaceae bacterium | reverse complement strand
AAATCAGCCCGTCGGCGTCGTTGAACGGCTTGCCCGATGCCCCACATCGCGCGGCGCCGTTCGCCTAACCGAGCGAACTGATTTGGATCATCAAAGGGTGCAATATTGTCGCCCGATGCTCTAATGGTCCGGGTCAGGGTCTTTTCGGATTTCGTCCGCCCGAAGGCCAGGCGGTTCTCTTCGGCTCTTTTGGCTTTCTCGTCGCGCTGGCGGCGTTTTCTGGCCTGCCGCAGATTGACGATGTCGGCGTTCATTCAGTTTTTCTTCCGGAAGGCGTCCAGTGAGACCACATCGGCGCCGGCTGCATCGTCCGCTTCGACGGCTGCGGTTTCGGCCGTATCAGCGGTCTCTGCCGCGGCGGCGGCCTCCGCGGGTGCCGGCTCGGCCGGTTCGTCGACGGCTTCGGATGTCTCGTCGGACTTCACATAGGGCGTGACCTCGCCGGCCGGCACGTCCTCATTGTCGGCGATCATCGTGTCGAATTCGAGTTCGAAATTCACCGAAGGGTCGTAAAAGCCGCGGATCGCCGCAAAGGGTATGTGAAGTTTCTCCGGCTTGTCGGAAAAGGACAGGCCGATCTCGAAAAAGCTGTCGGTGACTTTCAGGTCCCAGAACTGGTGCTGGATGACGATGGTCATCTGCTCGGCGTATTTTTCCTTCAGATAGGCCGAAATCCGCACGCCGGGCGCATTGGTCAGGAAGGTAATGAAGAAGTGATGCTCGCCGGGCAGGCTTCCGGTGGCGGCGACCTCGGTCAGCACTTTGCGGATCACGCCGCGCAGTGCGTCCTGCGCCAGGATGTCGTATCGAATGTGGTCCTGCACTGCCAAGTCCCGCCTTTGTCTTTTCGCCTATGCAACCCACTGCCATTCACCACAGCCTAGTGGAGGCTTCTGTTGCCAGGTGCCTCCGAACCCCGCCTGACCGTGCGACCGGTCAGGAGTTTAATTGAAGCTGTCACACTGCACTAGGCAGCGAGACGTGCTTCCGCATAGTTGTTGTCATTAGCAACTATTGTAGCGGCCCGATAACGGCGGAACCATGCCGGGCAAAAAGTTGATCTTTACACCCTCGTCGATCCTGTTTCGCCCCCATCAAAACCGGCCTGATCCTCGCTGTGGCAGCCCTGCCGCGGCCGGTTATGGTGGAGGCGCCGGGTACCGCCCCCGGGTCCGAATGGTTTATTACATCTTCCGTTTATTGCCATAGCTGCCGAAGCAGCACACCAGATATAAGACCTTGCGGTGGCGATGAAAAGGCCCCGTGTCGCGGCGAGCATAACAGTCGGTAAATTCGCGCTGCCGGCCGCCGCCGAATCAGCGGCTTTCGTAGTGTCCCGTCAGGTGCCGGATCGCCCGGATGGCCGGCTGCGCGAAGCCGGCTCGAAAATCGGTCCGACTGTTATATCCGGCTCGAAAATCGGTCCGACTGTTATATGATGTGGCGGACGAATCGATCCTGGAACGGCGATGCAGCAATATCACGATCTTCTCAGACACGTGCTCGAAACCGGCGTCGACCGGGATGACCGGACGGGAACCGGTACGCGCTCGATCTTCGGTTACCAGATGCGCTTCGATCTGGCCGGTGGTTTTCCGGTCCTGACCACCAAAAAACTGCATCTGCGCTCGATCATCATCGAGCTCCTGTGGTTCCTGCGGGGCGACACGAATATTGCATGGCTGAAGGAGAACGGGGTCTCGATCTGGGACGAATGGGCCGATGAAAACGGCGATCTCGGACCGGTTTATGGCTATCAGTGGCGATCCTGGCCGGCGCCGGACGGACGCGCCATCGACCAGATCTCCGGCGTGCTGGACACGATCCGCAACAATCCGACGTCGCGGCGGCTGATCGTCTCGGCCTGGAACCCGGCCCTGGTGGACGAGATGGCGCTGCCGCCCTGCCACTGCCTGTTCCAGTTCTATGTGGCCGAGGGCAGGCTTTCGTGCCAACTCTATCAGCGTTCCGCCGACATTTTTCTCGGCGTGCCGTTCAACATCGCATCCTATTCGCTCCTGACCCTGATGATGGCCCAGGTCAGCGGTCTTGAGGCCGGTGAATTCATCCTGACCTTCGGCGATGCGCATCTCTATTCCAATCATTTCGACCAGGCCCGTCTGCAATTGGAGCGCCGGCCCAAAGCACTTCCGACGATGCGGATCAACAATGACGTCGATGACCTGTTCAGCTTCCGATATGAAGATTTTCAATTGGAGAACTACGATCCCGATCCGCATATCGCGGCACAGGTATCGGTATGAATCGGGAGCCGGCGGTGGAGATCATCCTTGTCGTCGCCGTCGCCGACAACGGCGTGATCGGCCGCGACGGCGATATGCCCTGGCGCCTGTCCACCGACCTCAAGCGGTTCAAGGCGAATACGATGGGACGGCCGGTCATCATGGGCCGCAAGACGTTTCAGTCGATCGGCAAGGCGCTTGCCGGTCGGACCAACATCGTGGTGACGCGTGATACGTCCTTCGCGGCAACCGATGTCACAGTGGCCGATTCGGTCGAAACGGCCCTGACGATCGCCCGGCAACAGGCGGCAAAGGACGGAGTTGATGCGGTCTGCATCATCGGCGGCGGCGAGGTCTACCGGCAGACCTTTGAAATCGCCGATCGCATCCTCCTGACCCATGTGGAGGCAGCGCCGGATGGCGACACGCGCTTTCCGGCCATCGATCCCGCCCTTTGGGACAAGGAGCACGAAGAATCGATCCCGGCCGGCGAAAAGGACAGCGTTGCGACCCGTTATGCGATTTATCGCAGAAAATCGCGTTGAAATAAGCGGCTTAATGGCAACATCGCGTTGAAAGCCGTGAATACTGTACCTATAACCGCACTACGCCCGATGGTGCGCAACGAAGGCCCGACTCCACCTGATCGTGCCCCGTCAATGCGCCGTAGCAGGCAAAAGTCAAAGACCGATGCGATCCGCGGACGATTCCCTTCGTTAACGCAGGCATCGGCCAACGAGTGAGGAATACATGCCCTGGAGCAATCAGAACGGCAGCGGCGGAAATAACCAGGGGCCGTGGGGCCAGGGGCCGCGCGGACCGCGCCGTCCGGGAGGCGGCGGGTCACCGCCGGACCTTGAGGAGATTATCCGCAAAAGCCAGGATCAGCTTAAAAACGCCCTGCCAGGCGGCGGTGGCGGCAGCCCGATTTTCATCGGGGTCATCATTCTCGGCCTGATATTGCTGTGGATTTTTCAAGCGGTTTATACCGTGCAGCCTGATCAGCGCGGCGTCGTCCTGCTTTTCGGCAAGCCGAAAAGCGAGATCTCGCAGCCGGGTCTGCACTTCCTTTGGTGGCCGATCGAAAGAGTCGAAATGGTCAGCATCGTGGAGCGGCAGATCAATATCGGCGGCAATTCGCGGACCGGCGCGACCCAGGGCCTGATGCTCTCGGGCGACCAGAACATCGTCGATGTGCAGTTTTCCGTGCTCTATGCGATCACCAATCCGCAGAACTATCTGTTCAACCTGGAACAGCCGGAAGACACGCTGAGGCAGGTTGCGGAGAGCGCGATGCGTGAAGTCGTCGGCCGCCGGCCGGCCCAGGACATCTTCCGCGACAATCGTCAGGCGATTGCCGATAGTGTGAAAACCATCATCCAGACGACCATGGATACCTATGGCTCCGGCATTGCGGTCAACACGGTTTCCATCGAGGATGCCGCACCGCCAAGGGAAGTTGCTGACGCGTTCGATGAGGTGCAGCGCGCCGAACAGAACGAAGACCAGTTTGTCGAGGAAGCCAATCAGTATTCGAACCAGCAGCTCGGCCAGGCCCGCGGTGAAGCGGCGCGGATCCGCGAAGAGGCGTCCGCCTACAAGGACCGGGTCGTCAACGAGGCGGAAGGTGAGGCGCAGCGCTTCCTGTCGATTTATGACGAGTATTCCAAGGCGCCGGAGGTCACGCGCAAGCGGCTCTTCCTGGAAACCCTCGAGGAGGTCTACCGGTCATCGAACAAATTCATCGTCGAGCAGAACCAGGGACAGGGTCAGGGCGTCGTTCCCTATCTGCCGCTCAATGAACTGAACAGAAGCAGCTCAAGTGGAGGATCGAACTGATGGGTAATCGCCTTCCCGCCATCATTGTCGCCCTGGTCATCCTGATCGGGCTTGCCTATTCATCGTTTTTCGTGGTGCACGCCGGCGAGCAGGCCATCGTCCTGCGGTTCGGTGAGATCCGCTCAGTCAAGACCGAGCCCGGTCTCTATTTCAAGCTGCCCTTCAGCTTCATCGAGGCCGACAATATCCAGATGATCCAGAAACGGGCCATCCGCTTCGATCTCGATGATATCCGGGTGCAGGTGTCCGGCGGTAAATTCTATGAGGTGGACGCGTTCGTGGTCTACAAGATCACCGATGCGGAACGGTTCAGGGAAACCGTCTCCGGGGATGTTACCGCGGCGGAGTCGCGGTTGCGCACCCGTCTCGATTCGGCGCTGCGCCGGGTCTACGGCCTGCGCGGCTTCGAGGCGGCGCTTTCCGACGCGCGCTCCGCGATGATGACCGAAGTGCGTGATCAGTTGCGCCCGGATGCCGAGTCCCTGGGATTGACCATCGAGGATGTGCGCATTCGCCGCACCGATCTGACAAAGGAGGTCTCGGAGCAGACCTACAACCGGATGAAGGCCGAGCGTCTTGCGGAGGCCGAACTCATTCGCGCTCGCGGTCGGGAAGCCGGCCAGCGTATTCGGGCCATTGCCGACCGGCAGGTGGTGGAGCTGGAATCCGTGGCGCGCCGGGACTCGGAGATCACCCGGGGCGAGGGCGATGCAGAGCGAAACCGGATTTTTGCCGAGGCATTCTCCAAGGATGAAGGCTTCTTCGACTTCTACCGGTCCATGGAAGCGTATCGGAAGGGTCTGACCGGTTCGGACACGACCATGCTGATATCACCGGATACCGAGTTTTTCCGGTTCTTCCAGGATGCCGCCGGTTCGGTTCCGGGCCAGTCGAGCGCGCCGCAGTGATCCGATAGACTGCCTGGTCCGCAATGGTTGACCTCGTCGTCGCCCTCGGGCTGTTTCTGGTGATCGAGGGGCTGGTCTACGCACTGGCCCCTTCCTTTGTGCGGCGCATGGCCGAGGCGCTGCCGCAGATTTCCGATCAGCAGATGCGGCTGTTCGGACTAGCGGCGGTTGGCTTCGGCGTGTTCGTCGTCTGGATTGTCAGAGGATGACATTCACTCGATCTTGAAGACAGACCGGCAAAGGGTGGGTGGACGTGCCGGAATTTGGTCATATCTATGGGCACTATAGCGCCTCGATGGCGCCGTCGTGCCACAATTCATTACCTGCGGGAGAAGAGCCAGCCATGGCATTGAAGACAATCCTGAAACCGTTTCGCACCTTCGCCATTGTTTCCGCCCTCGGGCTGGCCGTCGTGTCCGGCGCGCCGACCACGATTCGCCCGGCTGAGGCGCATGGCCCGGAATCCATTGCGGATCTTGCCCAACAGCTTCTGGGCTCGGTGGTCAACATCTCCACGTCGCAGAGGGTCAGCAGCAACAACCGCACCCCGCGGCCGCGCGTTCCGGAAGGATCGCCGTTTCAGGATTTCTTCGACGAGTTTTTCGGCAATCGCGACAATGGTCCGCAGCAGCAGCCACGGTCGCGCCGCGTCAATTCGCTGGGCTCGGGCTTCGTCATCGACGCCGAGGGCGTCATCGTCACCAACAATCACGTGATCGCCGAAGCCGATGATATCGAGGTCAATTTCGCCGACGGCACCACCCTGGTCGCCGAGGTTATCGGTGCCGATCCCAAGACCGATATCGCGGTGCTTCGGGTCGAGCCGGAAAGCCCCTTGAAGGCGGTTGAACTGGGCGATTCGAACACATTGCGCATTGGCGACTGGGTGATGGCGATCGGCAATCCCTTCGGCCTTGGAGGTACCGTCACCACCGGCATCGTCTCGGCCCGGGGCCGGGACATCAATTCCGGACCCTATGACAATTTCATCCAGACGGATGCGGCGATCAATCGCGGCAATTCCGGTGGACCGCTGTTCAATGAGGACGGCGAGGTCATCGGCGTCAATACGGCGATCATTTCGCCGACCGGCGGATCGATCGGGATCGGCTTCGCCGTTCCTTCGGATCTGGTCAAGACCGTGATTGCGCAATTGATCGAATTCGGCGAAACGCGGCGCGGCTGGCTGGGCGTGCGCATCCAGCCGGTGACCGATGACATTGCCGAAAGCCTCGGCATGAAGGAAGCCAAGGGCGCGCTGGTCGCCGGGATCATCAAGGGCGGACCGGTCGATAATGGCGAGGTGCTGCCGGGCGACGTCATTATCACATTCGACGGGCAGGAGGTCGATGATATGCGCGACCTGCCGCGAATCGTTGCCGAGAGCCCGGTCGGCAAGGAGGTGGATGTCGTCATCATTCGCAAGGGCGAGGAACAGACCGTTGCCGTGACGCTGGGCCGGCTTGAGGACGGCGAACAGCTGATCGCCCGCGATCAGGGGAGTCCGAGCGAGCCGCAGACGACGGCGGTGTTGGGCCTCGAACTGGCGGAACTGGACGCCATGCTGCGTGAGCAATACGAGATCAACGAGGATGTCGAGGGCGTCGTGATCGTCAAGGTCGACGAGGAATCGGCCGCCGCCGAAAAGCGCATATCCGCCGGCGATGTCATCGTCGAAGTGGCGCAGGAAGTGGTCGATACGCCGAAGGATGTTGAGGAACGGATCGCCGAGCTCAAGGCGGACGGACGACGCAACGCGTTGTTCATGATCGCCGACAAGACCGGTGAGTTGCGTTTCGTCACCGTGCCCATGCGCTGACGGCGCTTCTATCCGGACTGCGATCTGGACTGGGCTGTTTGGCGCCAGGTCTCTCCGCTTATTGCGTAAAGGACGTGACGCCGCAGTTCGGGATGGGTGTCGGGAACCCGCGGATGGTCGAAATCGCGCGTCGGATCGTGGGTCATGCCGATCCGCCGCATCACCGCAAGTGAGCGGTGATTGTTGAAGACCGCGAAGGAAACGATCTCCTCAAGACCGCGTTCGTCGAACCCCAGCCGCAGCAATTCGCGCGCCGCTTCGCTGGCATAGCCCTGTCCCCAATGGGGTCTCGCCAGTCGCCAGCCGATCTCGACGGTGTCCTCCGGCAATACCGGCTGGAGTTCAGGGACGGACAGGCCGGCGAAGCCGATCGGTTCTCCGGTGCGTTTCAGCTCCAGGGCAAAAAAACCGTAACCCGTCCGCGCGATGATGTCCCGCGCCCGCTGCAGCATTTCGAGACTTTGCTGCCGGTCGCGGCGGTTCGGGAAAAACGCCATCACTTCGTCGTCGGAATTGATGACATGCATCAGGTCGATATCTTCGTTACGCCAGTTGCGGATGCGCAGCCGGTCCGTCTTGCAGATGATCATAGCGGCACCTCGAATTCCGATTTTCGATAACCCTGGATGTAAAGAAGGGCCGTCAAGTCACCGTGGTCAATGCGCATTTTCGACTGTGCCGCGACAACGGGTTTTGCGTGGAGGGCAACACCGCTTCCGGCCAGCGACAGCATGCCGAGATCGTTGGCGCCATCGCCGACGGCCAGGGTTTCGTGCATTGCCAGATCGTGCCTGTCAATGAGATGGTGCAGGCAGTCGACCTTGGCCTGTTGTCCGAGCACCGGTTCGGCGACGGTTCCGGTCAGGACACCGTCCTGCGCCAGGAGAACATTGGCGCGATTTTCATCAAATCCCAGCATGGCCGCGACCGGACCGGTGAAATGGGTGAAGCCGCCCGACACCAGCGCGGTGTGGGCGCCGCTTTTTTTCATGGTGGCGATGAGTTCGCGTCCGCCCGGCGTCAGTTCGATCCGTTCGGCGAGCACCTTGTCGATGATGTCGACCGGCAGGCCCTTGAGGACACTGACCCGCTCGCGCATGGCGGACTCGAATTCGATTTCGCCGTTCATGGCAAGGGCGGTGATCGCGGCGACACGCTCACCGAAGCCTGCCTCGTCGGCCAGTTCGTCGATGCATTCCTGACGGATCATGGTGGAATCCATGTCCGCGATGAGCAGTTTCTTGCGGCGGGACCGGGAGGGTTGCACCACGATATCCACCGGCGCGCCGTTAAGTGCCGCACGAAGCGCGCTGTCTGCCGCCTCGGGCTCCAGGCCGTCAGGCAGGACGATATCGCAGGCAATGCTGTCGGCCAGCCAATCGGGCGAACCGCCGGAAACGGCGCTGGCGGCCTGTTCGGCGCGCCTGGCGGTCAGCGCCGGGTTTGACGGATCGGCTATAAGCGTGGCAACGAGGGGCATGGACAGTCCAGTTGACGGAGAGGCGGTAGAGACGGTTCTGATAGCCGGACCGACAGCCAGCGGCAAGTCCGCACTGGCCCTCGATCTGGCGGCGCAATCGCGCGGTGTCATCGTCAATGCCGATTCCATGCAGGTCTATGATGTGCTGAAGGTGCTGACCGCGCGGCCGTCGGATGCCGATATGAATCGCATTCCGCATTTTCTGTATGGGCATGTTCCAGCGGCGCAGCCCTATTCCGTGGGACGCTGGTCACGCGATGTCGAGACCCTGCTTCGCGAAGGCGATATGGCGGGCAGGACCGTGATTTTCGCCGGCGGGACGGGCCTTTATTTCAAGGCGCTGCTCGGCGGGCTGTCCTCCATGCCGGCGATTCCCGAAGCGGTGCGGAACCATTGGCGGGAGAGGCTTTCACGGGAAGGGTCCGCCATTCTGCATGCGGAACTGCAGCGGTGTGATCCGGCCGTCGCCGCCAGGCTGAAGGCCGGCGACGGTCAGCGCATCGTGCGGGCCCTGGAAGTGTTCGAGGCGACCGGCCGATCGATCAGCGCGTTTCAGGACGGCCGCGGCAAGGCGCTCGTCGACGGAAATGCGGTGCGCAAGATCGTGTTTCGGCCGGATCGCGATGTTCTACGGCAACGGATCCGGGCCCGTTTTGAAAACATGATGGCGGGCGGTGCGGTCGAAGAGGTCGAGGCACTGCTGGCCCTGGAGCTTGCGCCGGACCTGCCGGCGATGAAGGCCATCGGCGTTCGCGAGATTGCCGCCTTTCTGGCCGGGCGCCTGTCGGTCGACGAGGCCGTCGAACGGGCGGCGATCGCCACGCGGCAATATGCCAAACGGCAGATGACCTGGTTTCGAAACCAGTTCGGCGATGACTGGGAGGCGATGTCCTAACTGTCAGGAGTTGGTTTTTTGAGCAGCGATTCCTTGAACAGCACACCGCGATCGGCCTGCGAATGGACAGAGCCGAGCGAGCCGCCTTCCGACTGTTTTGACTTGTCCGGTTGCGGCGCGTCTGCGGCCGGGTCGACAAAGGGATCGCTGGAAATCTGATCCCAGCCCTGCAGATCGGCCAATCGGGGTTCGACAGACCCTGCCTTCTGCTGCTGCCAAAGCGGTGGCGGACTGGTTACCATGTCGTCGGCGTGGCGCATGTTCCTGACGATGCGCCCGATATCGGGCATGCCGGTTTTGCCCACCGATCCCATAGCATGCCTGTCGGCTCCGCTTGCCGTTTTCGGCAGTTCGGATTCCGGCAGCCTTTCAAAGCACATGCGCATCGGGATGGCCACCGCTTCGCCGAATGCGATCGCTTCGCCATTGCCGATGGCCGACAGGAAACTGGTGGTCGAACTGGAGGAATTGGAGATGGCCGAACGGATGATTTCCTGGTCATGGTCGTTGGCCAGCCGCATCGCAAACACCGTCGAACACTGCGACAGGATCGTCGGGTCCAGTTCTCCGGGCCGCTGGGTGATGACGCCGAGGCCGACGCCGTATTTGCGCCCCTCCTTGGCGATCCTGGCAACCGCCTGGCGGGTCGGGAAGAAGCCGAGTTCCCGGTCGGCGGGGACATAGCGGTGGGCTTCTTCGCACAGCACCAGGATCCGCATCCGGCCATCGCTCCACAGGGCGATTTCGAAGGCCATGCGGCACAGCACCGACGCCACCGCATTGACCACTTCGGAGGGAATACCGGAAAGCTGGAACGAGGTGATCGGCTGGCCATTGCCCGGAATGCGGAAAATGTCGCTGATCACCTCGGCGATGGTGTCGTTGATGGTGTTGTTGGAGAACATGAAGCGGAAGCGCGGGTCATTGATGACCGAGGTGATGCGCACCTTCAGGGTTCTCAGATGCGGTTTTTCCTCGCGGCCCTCCAACTGACCGATGCGCTCGTCGATCAGCGCCAGGAGATCGGCGACGCGGTAGGGGACGGGCGTGTCCGAGGTGATCGAGGACCGGTCGAGGCGTCGGTTGATCAACCCGCCTTCGGGACTGCCCCTGAAGTTGCGCTTGGCATCGGCGATCAGATCACGAAGCATGTCGACTTCTTCGGCGATCACCGGCCGTCCCCGGAAGATCACCTCGGCGAATTCCTCGAGGCGGAACAGCCAGAACGGCAGATCCAGCGTGTCGGTGTCGATCAGATGGGCGCGGTTCTTGAAGGCCGCGGCAAACTCATTGTGGGGATCGAGAATGAGGACGCGCAGGTCCGGACACACATCGACGATCCGGTTGACCAGAAGCGACACGGCGGTCGATTTCCCGACCCCGGTTGTGCCGACGATGGCAAAGTGCCGGTCGAGAAGCGCGTCGGCGGAAATCGATGCGGCGATCTTCGAATTCTGCGTCAGATGGCCGATGGTCACGGGATTGGAACCGTCGACCGCATAGATGGCATCCAGATCGTCGGTCCTGATATGATGGGCGACGGACCCCAATGTCGGATAATCCGAGATGCCGGCGCTGAATCGCGTCTGTTCGCCGTCGCCGCGGATTTCACCAACGAGTTCGACCTCGAAATGCATGACATTGGCGGTGTGCTCGGCCCAGACCTCGCCGGGGCTGTGCATGCTGTAGACCAGGGCGACCACCCGGTTTTCCCCGACACGAATGGAGATCAGGCGCCCGACGGACATGGCGCCGGCGAGGGAATTGTCATCCATCGCGGCGCTGGCGGCGACGGTCGCGCGCGCGCCGTTGCACTTGACGACATAGCCCAGAACGCGGGTCGGATAGGACGCGTCACGCCTCTCTTTCGTGTTCGATACCGCGGTCATGTCACTCTGTTCGTCGATTGGTCCTGAATGCCGCCCACGATGCCACATTATCGTTAACAACCGGTTTTTTTCGCCGCGTTGCGGCTGCCGACGGGCGGCCGGCCGCCGAAGATGGCAGATTGTGTGCTGCGGCATTGACGCCTGTGGGCTTTGCGGCTAACGTCCCGCGCATGATCGACAACCGGCTTATTGTGGTGGGAATGCGTATGGGCAGGATGGTGTAACCATCCGGCGGCAGCCACCCATGCGCAGAACGAGGCTCCCAAGGGGGCCTTTTTTTATGGCAATTGCACCGGGCGCAAAAGGACCATTCGGTGCGGGAACGGTAACGGGCAAACGGAACGGAAAGATGAGTGGTACGAAACGCGAGATGACGGGCGCGGAAATGGTTGTCCAGGCGCTGAAGGACAATGGCGTCGAAGACGTCTTCGGATATCCTGGCGGGGCGGTACTGCCGATCTATGACGAGCTTTTTCAGCAGGAGGATGTCAACCATATCCTGGTGCGCCACGAGCAGGGCGCCGGACATGCGGCCGAAGGGTATGCCCGCTCCACCGGCAAGGTCGGTGTTGCGCTGGTGACATCGGGACCCGGTGCCACCAATGTCGTGACCGCCCTGCAGGACGCGCTGATGGATTCGGTTCCCATTGTCTGTATTTCAGGCCAGGTGCCGACGCCGCTGATCGGGTCCGACGCCTTTCAGGAATGCGACACGGTGGGGATCACACGTCCGTGCACCAAGCACAACTGGCTTGTGCGGAACATCAAGGAACTGCCGGGCATCCTGCATGAAGCCTTCCGGATTGCCAGGACCGGCCGTCCGGGTCCGGTGGTCGTCGACATTCCGAAGGATGTCCAGTTCGCCACCGGAGACTATACGCCGCCGTCGCCGGTCTCCGAACTGAAGGGTTATATGCCGAAGGTCCAGGGCGATCTCGATGCGATCCGCGCAGCGATCGAACTGATGGCCAGTGCGAAGCGGCCGGTGATCTATTCGGGCGGCGGCGTCGTCAATGCCGGCCCGGAGGCAAGCCACCTGCTGCGCGAACTCGTGCAACTGACGAATTTCCCCATCACGTCGACGCTGATGGGGCTTGGTGCCTATCCGGCTTCGGGCGACAATTGGCTCGGCATGCTGGGCATGCACGGAACTTATGAAGCCAATATGGCCATGCATGATTGCGATGTCATGGTGTGTATCGGCGCGCGTTTTGACGACCGGATTACCGGTAGGCTGGATGCGTTTTCACCCGGTTCGAAGAAGATCCATGTCGATATCGACCCGTCCTCGATCAACAAGAATGTCCATATCGACGTGCCGATTATTGGTGATGCGGGACATGTGCTTGAAGACATGGTGCGCCTGTGGCGGGCTTCCTCGGCCAAGGCGGAAGACAAGGCGCTGAAGGAATGGTGGGCGACGATTGCAAGCTGGCGGGCGCGCAATTCGCTGGGCTACACGCCGAGCAAAGACTTCATCATGCCGCAATACGCCATCCAGCGCCTTTACGACCTGACGAAGGATCGCGATACCTTCATCACCACGGAGGTTGGCCAGCACCAGATGTGGGCGGCGCAGTTTTACGGTTTCGAGGAACCGAACCGGTGGATGACATCGGGCGGCCTTGGCACCATGGGCTATGGCCTGCCGGCTGCCCTCGGCGTGCAGATCGCCCATCCCGATGCGCTGGTCATCGACATTGCAGGCGATGCGTCCGTGCAGATGACGATCCAGGAAATGTCGTCGGCCGTGCAGCATGAAGCGCCGATCAAGATCTTCATCCTCAACAACCAGTATATGGGCATGGTGCGCCAGTGGCAGCAATTGCTGCATGGCAACCGCCTGTCGCATTCCTACACGGAAGCGATGCCGGATTTCGTCAAGCTGGCGGAGGCCTATGGATGTGTCGGATTGCGCACGCAAAAACCCGATGAACTGGACGATGCGATCAACGAAATGGTCTCCGTCGACAAGCCGGTCCTGTTCGATTGCCGGGTTGCCAATCTCGCCAATTGTTTTCCGATGATTCCGTCGGGCAAGGCGCATAATGAGATGCTGCTGCCGGACGAAGCAACGGATGATGCCGTCGCTTCGGCGATCGATTCCAAGGGCAAGGCGCTCGTATAGGGCAAGGCGGGGTGTTTTGGATCGTTTGATGGCGGAAACTCCAAGCCTGCGGCCCGGATTTGTCGATTACGGGCTGTTGTGCCTGCTGGCGGCCCTTTGGGGCGCCAGCTTCATGCTGCTGAAAATTGCCGTTACCGAAATTCCGCCGGTGACGGTGACCGCGGCCCGGCAGGGCATTGCCCTGGCGACTTTCGTCATCATTTCCCTGGTTTCGGGACAGAGGCTGCTGGCCAGCCGTTCCGATCATCTGACGATCATTCTGGTGGCCTTTTTCGGTTTCGCCCTGCCATTCACCCTCATTACCTGGGGTGTCGAGGAAATCACCGCCGGGCTGGCGGCGATCCTGATGGGCGCCATGCCACTGACGACCATCGTGCTTGCGCATTTCGCCACCCATGACGAAAAGATGAACGTTGCCAAAATCGTCGGCGTCCTGTTCGGGATCGCCGGGCTGATGGTTCTGTTCTGGCCGGATGTTGTCCAGCAGACGGACGGCCATATCTGGCGGCAGCTTGCGGTGATCGGCGCGGCGCTTTCCTATGGGGTCAATGCGGTCCTGACCAAGCGGCTTCTCCATCTGCAGGCCGGTCCGATGTTTGCGCGGGTCGTCGCCTGGTCCTTCGCCTTGCTGGTGCTGGCCGCCCTGCTGGTCGAGCCGTTGCCGACCGATCTGCCGTCACCGCCGGTGTGGATCGCGATCCTGTTGCTCGGCGTCTTTCCGTCGGGGATTGCGACATTGCTGATGTTCCGGATCATCGCGCGGCAGGGCGCCACATTTTTCGGGCAGATCAATCTCCTGGTGCCGGCGGCCGGCGTGTTGTGGGCGGCGCTTATTCTCGGCGAAAGGCTGCCGGCGCAATCCCTCGTCGCCATGGCCATTATCATTCTCGGTGTCGCAGTCGCCCGGCTTGGCACCGGCAAAAGAGTACTTTCAATCGGGGAACGAACCTCATGAACGCACAGCACCAGCCGACCGGATCGGCCTATTTCATCGCCAAGGAAACCGAACAGCGGGAGACACGGACGCTGTCGGTCGTCTGCGACAACGAACCGGGTGTCCTTGCCCGTGTCATCGGCCTTTTTTCGGGGCGCGGTTACAATATCGAGAGCCTGACGGTCTCGGAAACGGAACATGAAGCCCATATTTCGCGGATCACCATCGTCACCCGCGGCACGCCGCATGTGCTGGAACAGATCAAGCACCAGCTCGAGCGCATCGTGCCTGTGCATCTCGTCGTCGATCTGTCGTTGCGGGCCCGCGAGCGCGGCCACGAAAAGCCGCTGGAACGGGAACTGGCGCTGATCAAGGTCAAGGGTGGCGGGGAGCACCGGGTCGAGGCGCTGCGCCTTGCCGATGCCTTCCGCGCCCAGGTGATCGATGCCAATACGGAGCACTTCATCTTCGAGATCACCGGCCGTGTTTCCAAAATCGAGCAGTTCATTTCGATCATGCGTCCGCTCGGCCTGGTCGAAGTCTGCCGCACCGGCGTTGCGGCGCTCAATCGCGGCTCGGAAGGAATGTGAGACGTTCCCGATCCGGCCCGCTGCGCGCGGGGAATTGAGAGGTGCTGAATGGCCGCCGAGACATTTCTGGCACTTGCCGCATTCGCCTTCGTTTCATCGATCACGCCGGGGCCAAACAATCTGATGCTGCTGGCCTCGGGCGCTAATTTCGGGTTCGCGCGGACCATTCCCCATATGTGCGGCATTGCCGTCGGTTTCGCGTCCCTCCTGTTCGGTGTCGGCTCCGGCCTGGGTGCGCTGTTGTCGACCTGGCCGACCCTCAATCTGATCCTGAAGATTGCCGGCGGCTCCTATCTGCTCTTCCTGTCGTGGAAAATCGCCAGCAATCGCAGTGTCGATGATGTAGAGACCGTCTCCAAGCCGCTGACCCTGCTTCAGGCAGCGGCGTTTCAATGGGTCAACCCGAAGGCCTGGATGATGGCCCTGACCGCGATGGTGCTCTATGCCGATCCGGCAACGCCACTCGTGTCGGTGCTGCTGGTCATGGCGGTGTTTGTCGCCATCAATTTCCCGAGTGTTTCCGTATGGGCCGGCTTCGGCACCGTGCTGCGGCGGGTGCTGTCCAACCCGGCGCGGCTTAAATGGTTCAACATCACCATGGGCGTCCTGCTGGCGGCGACGCTGATCCCCATGGTCCTTTGAGCGGGCGGGGAATCTCGATTCAAAGAAATTGAATGTACTGATGCTGGCGATGCGGTAAATTCGCGGCATGACCCACGCCGACGAACCAGATCACCACCACGACAATCACTACGATCCGATGACCGCCCGCGTGCGAGCGCTGGAGACCATATTGAGCGACAAGGGACTCATCGATCCGGCCGCGATCGATGCCATTGTCGATACCTATCAAAACAAGATCGGCCCGCAGAACGGCGCAAAGGTGGTGGCCCGCGCCTGGTGCGACGATGCCTATGCAGACTGGCTGAGGGAGGACGCCACGGCGGCGATTGCGTCCCTTGGCTTTACCGGCCGGCAGGGCGAGCACATGCGGGCGGTCTTCAACACGCCCGACACGCACAATCTGGTCGTCTGCACCCTGTGCTCCTGCTATCCGTGGAGCGTGCTTGGGCTGCCGCCGGTCTGGTATAAATCGCCGCCATACCGGTCGCGGGCAGTGATCGATCCGCGTGGCGTGCTGGAGGAATTCGGCGTGTCGCTGGATCCGGATGTGAAGATCCGGGTGTGGGATTCGACGGCCGAGTTGCGCTATCTTGTGATCCCGATGCGGCCGCAGGGAAGCGAAGACCTGACCGAGGACGCGCTTGCCGGCCTGGTCACGCGCGATGCGATGATCGGGACGGGCCTTGCCGGAGCGCCGTCATGAACGGCCCGCACGATCTCGGCGGCCAGATGGGTTTCGGCCCGATCGACCCGGAAGAGGACGAGCCGGTTTTCCATGGCGAGTGGGAAAAACGGGCGCTCGGCACCACACTGTGCGCCGGAGCCCTCGGTCTGTGGACGATCGATGAAAGCCGGCATGCCCGCGAATGCCTGCACCCGGCCGACTATTATTCCTCCACCTATTACGAGATCTGGATCAAGGCGCTCGAGACCCTGCTGCTGCGCCATGGCAGCGTCGACCGGGAAGAGCTCGATGCGGGCCGCGCATTGCGCAACACATCGATCGACAGGCCGCCGCTGAAACCGCAGAACGTTGCCAAAGTGCTGGCGACCGGCGGGCCCTGCGACAGGCCGGCAACCGCCGATGCGCGGTTTCGCGTCGGCGAGATCGTGCGGATGAAGAACATCCATCCGACCGGGCATACAAGGCTGCCGCGCTATGTGCGGGGGCGGGCCGGCATCGTCGAGGAGGTGGCGGGCTGCTATGTCTTCCCGGACGACAATGCCCACGGCAAAGGCGAAAATCCGCAATGGCTCTACCGGGTGGTCTTTGACGGGCGTGAGCTGTGGGGGCCCGATGCCGATGCGGCGCTGACGGTCTCGGTCGATGCTTGGGAGAGCTATATTGACCCGGCCTGATGCGGACCCGCTGCCCATCGAGCTTGCCGATCCCAGGCCCTTCACCGAGCCCTGGCAGGCCCAGGCCTTCGCCATGGTCGTCGACCTCTATGAAAAGGGCGTGTTCAGCTGGACGGACTGGGCGGCGAGCCTGTCGCGGCACCTCAAGCGGCCGGACAGTGCCGCCGATGGCAGCGACTACTATGAATGCTGGGTGCGGGCCCTGGAGGACCTGCTGAAAGAACGGGCGATTGCCGCCGAGACCGAGATCGGCGACCTGCAGAAATCATGGCAGCGGGCCGCCGAGGCAACTCCGCACGGCAAGCCGATCGTGCTGCAGAACGACCCGCAGCGGTCGGGCAGCTGACCGACATGAAGGCAGGCTGCCGGGACAGGCGATGATGTTTACACTCGATCGAACGCTCACTCTTGAGCGCCGTGAGGCCGATGTCTTCGAAGGCCACACGGACCAAGCCTATTGGAACCTGATCGGCCCCTATGGCGGCTGGATCGCGGCGATCATGCTGAAGGCCGCGATGCAGGACGCAGCGGACGGATTCAAGCCGCTGATCGTAACGGTCGATTTCATGAAGGCGCCGGGGGAGGGGACGATCGTCCTGCGGCGGCGATGCGACCGCGCCGGACGCACGGCCGCGTTCTGGCAGGTTCTGCTGGAAACGCCGGACGGCACGCCATGCGCGCGGGCGCTGGTCACGCTGGCGCCGCATCGCGAGACGCTGGATTTTTCGAACTACCGAATGCCCGACGTACCGGCTGCCGAACAGGTCGAGCCCTTCGATCCGTCCTTTCTGCCGGTGAAATGGGTTCGCAGTTACGAGACGCGGATCATCAAGGGGCAGATGGGCGCTGAAAATGCCGACACGCATTCGCTGGTCTGGATTCGCGACAGCGACGACCGCCCGCTGGACCATCTGTCCCTGACGGCGCTGGCGGACAGTCCGTTTCCGCGCCTGTTTCTGGCCACCGGCCGTCCGTCCAACATTTCGACTATCTCGATGACCAACTATCTGCATGCGACATCGGCTGAACTCGATGCCGTCGGCGACGGGTCCGTTCTGGTCGATTCGCGCTGCGAGCGGGCCGGTGGCGGGTTCTACGACCAGCATTCGAAACTCTATTCGCCGCAGGGTCATCTGATCGCGACATCGAAGCAGATGGTCTGGTACGACCGGGCTCCCTGACCGCCGCTATCCGCCCTTTCTCCCGGTGTAGTTTGCGGCGGAAACGGCCATTTGTTTCTGGCGAGTGTGGGTCTATTGAAGCGATTCCGCGTCTTGAGGTGACACGATCAATCGGCGTGCATTGCGGGTTTGAAGGGCGCTTTCGACGTGGAATTCCATCAGGGTCAGCATAAGGTTCTGTTTGACCTCGACCGCTTCTGGCGCGTTCCATAAATTCCTTGTTTCGCCTGCTTCGCTTGCGAGGTCGAATAGCTGGCCTTCTTTACTGCCGTGAAAATGTACGAGCTTATGGGTCTTTGAGCGGACCATCGTGAGATAGCTTGCGCCGGTCATATTGACGTCGCCGGCCTGTTCGCAAAATACGTGGGCGCGTCCTTCGAATGGATCGCCACGCAGCGCGGGGTTCAACGAAACCGCCTCAAAGGACGGGTCCGGTTCAACACCCGCCCATTCCAGAATGGTCGGGCCCAGGTCAAAAAGCTGAACCAGGGCGTCGATGTCCCGCCCGCCTTTGAACCGGTCGGGTGCAGAGATTATAAGCGGAACGCGCGTGACCTCCTCATAGGGCGCCCACTTCTGAATCAACCCGTGGTCGCCGAGGTTGTCGCCGTGGTCCGAGGTGAAAATGATGATTGTGTTTTGAAGATTGCCGCGTGCTTCAAGAGCGTCGAGGATGCGACCAACCTGCGTATCGATCATCTCGACATTGGCGTAGTAGTACGCGCGCATACGATGGAGCTCGTCTTCGGTCGGGTCGAGCTTCCACGAGACGCTATCGTGGTCGACTTCGACGTCATGCCGCCGCTTTTCCGCCCAGGGTGCGGCGAGGTCCGCGAGTTCCTCATCGCTCACATCCGGGACCGGCACGTTTCGTGACATGTATTTCTCAGCCACCTCCGGCGTCGGGTCGAAGGGCGGATGCGGACCCGGGAATCCAATCGTCATGAAGAGCGGTTTTTCGACTGGCTTGGTGTCGAGCCACCAGCACGCAGTATCACCGACAAAATTGTCGGATTGCAATCGGGGCGGAAGATCCCATGTGAACGCACCGAGACGATCCTTGTAGTCGGTTCGCTTTCGGTATTCCTCACGCTGCTGTTTCCTCAGTCCGTGACTGGCCAGCGCCTTGTCCCACTCGTCAAGGAACCAGCGCCCTTCGAGATATCTGTCTTTGTTCTCAACGACGAAGCGCTCATGAAATCCGGCCTTCGCGTCATAGGGAATGGTGTGCATCTTGCCGATGTTCACGCAGTGATATCCCGCTGCGGCAAGGTCCGAGACCCAGGTGCGGCTCCATGGCTGGCCATTCGCCAACACGCCATTCGTGTGCGGATAGTACCCCGTAAAGAGGCTTGCCCGGCACGGAACGCACGACGGTGCCGTCACGTGGCATTGCGTGAAGGAAACGCCATTGCGGGCAAGCCGGTCGATGTTCGGTGTGTCCATGTGGGATGCACCAAGCGCGGCAATCGTGTCATAGCGTTGCTGATCGGTGATTATGAAGACGATGTCCGGCGCAGCGGGCATTAGTGTGCGTTCCTTCAGAGTTTGAGTTGATAAAATCGTTCGGCAAGGCCATCGAGATGGGTTTGCATGGCGGTGCGTGCAGCGTCAGGCGCGCGACGTTCAATGGCACGCAAAATGATCTGGTGATACTCGACCGATTTCTCCCGGTTCGAGACATGCCGCGTCTGATCGTACCAGAGGGTCCACATGTTGCCTTCGCGCATGCGCCAGAGATGAGCCACGAAACCAGCCAGCACATCGTTGCCGGCAGCTTTCGAGATTGCGGTGTGGAACGCCGCGTCGGCGACGTCGAACCTTTCGATGTCGTGCAGGCTGGCGGCCATCTCATCAATGGTCGACTGCATCCTGCTGATATCGGCATTTGTCGCGTTTTGGGCCGCGAGAGCCGCGGTTTCGCCTTCAATGATCCGGCGTGCGGCCAGGACGTCAGACGGCGGCGCTCCGTCCGGCTCAACGAGTTCCGACTGACTGCGCTGCGCAGGGTCCAGAACAAAGACACCGGAGCCAACGCGGATCTCAACGAACCGCATGATCTCGAGTGCGAGCAAGGCTTCGCGCACTGTCGTTCGGCTGACGTCAAGGGTCTGGGCCAGCTCACGCTCAGGCGGAAGGCGCTGGCCAAGCGAGTAACGCCCGCTTTCGATGTCAGCTGCAAGTTTGCGGGCGATTTGGAGATATCGGCGGCTACCAGCGGGGAGATCAAGCACGTTCATACGATATCCTTCCCTGTCGTTTCGCGATCCGAAATGCGCTTGGCAATGGCTGGCCAGGCGACAGTGGCCACCGCGAGCGCAAGGAACAGAAGTGCATACGGACGGGCCAGGATTTCCGCAAGGTTGCCGTCGGACATCATCAGGGATGCGCGCAGTTGTTCCTCGGCAATCGGCGACAGAACAAAGCCGATGACAAAGGGGCCGAGTGGAACCTTGCAATACTCCAAACCCAGACCGATGACTCCGAAGCCGATCATTACCCAGACGTCAATGAAGCTGGAATTCACCGCGTAGGAACCCGTCACGCAGAACACAAGAATGACGGCCATCAACCCGGACCGGGGCAGCCGGACGATTTGCGCGATGTAGCGGACCAGTCCCCACATCAGCATGAGCATCAGGACGTTGGCAACAAAGTAAGCTGCGATGATACCGTAAGCGATTTCGGGTGCGCCCTGGAATAGAAGTGGGCCGGGTTGCAAGTTGTGAATGGTCAGAGCGCCAATCAGAATCGCTTCGGTGACGCTGCCCGGAATGCCCATCGTAATGAGCGGTATCAGTGCACCGCCGATGGAGGCGTTGTTTGCGCTCTCGGCAGCGATGACGCCTGGCTCGTACCCGGTGCCGAATTTTTCAGGTTCTCGAGAGATCTGTTTCTCGGTGGAGTAGCTGACCAGCGCCGCGATGTTGCCACCGATGCCAGGAAGGAGACCAATCCACGTGCCAATGACCGAGCCGCGGACGAGGCGCGGAATGTATGACAGATCTCTTCGGTAGATCGGCAGATGACGGCTTGGCAACTTCATGTCGCCTATGGTCTGGGGCGTTGCGCTGTCGCGCAGGATCTGGCTGATCGCAAAGGCACCTATCAGAACGGGCAAGAGGCCAAATCCGGACAGAAGCGCGTCGGATCCGAAGGTCAGGCGGGCCTGTCCGATGGAGCTATCGATACCAGGCAGGGCGAAGGACATGCCAAGGGTTGCGCCAAGCAAACCCTTGACCATTGAACCTTGCGACAGGACAGCCAGCATGACGAGCGCCATGAGCACCAGCGTGAAATATTCCCAGGGTCCGAATTGCAGGGCGAAGCGCGCGAGCGACGGCGACATGCCGGCCAGAAACCCCCACGAAATGATGCCACCGACAACGGATGCCATGATGCCGAGTGCAAGGGCGCGTTCCGCCTGGCCCTTTTGCGCCATCGGATAGCCGTCGAACGTTGTCACGATGGAGGAAGGCGTGCCGGGCATACGGAGCAGGATCGCCATGATCAACCCGCCTGAGATACCGCCGACATATTCACCGATCAGAAGTGTCACCGCGCTCACCGGGTCCATATGGAAGGTGAGCGGCAGGGTCAGTGCGATCAGCATCGAAGCGGTCAGGCCCGGAATCGCGCCGACGACGATGCCCAGGGCGGTTCCTATGAACAGGAACGTCAGGTTATCGAGCGTGAAGAGGGCTATGAATGCGTCGGCCATGGATCAGCCGATCCTGATATAGAGCAGGCGTTCGAATACCGTGGAGATGAAGACTGCGAGCAGGAGTCCGAGCGCGGCGAAAGCGATCAAACCACGCCGGTTCACGCCGCTGATCGCGACGCCCGCGGCGATGACAAAGAGTGGTGTTGCAGCAATGAACGGCACGCGCAGCACATCAACCGCGAATACATATGCGATCAGGGCAATGAAGACGAGGGCACCGCGTTTCGGGTCGACCTTCGGCGTGGTTGTGTCCTGTTGAGGAGCCGGAGCGCTGCTGCGGTGGCGGATGAGAACGCCGGCGGCAATGATGAGCGCGAATACAATGAGCAGTCCACCAAGGATACGTGGCAAGGCTGCGGAGCCAAGCGGTTCGAAGCGTGGAGGCGGCAATGACTGGGCACCGATTATCAGGATTGCCGCCACGCCCAGGGTGAGGGCTGCAAGCACAAGATCGGCGATGGTTTTGCGGGCCTTGTCTTCCACGGGAGCGGTCTTTTTGGTGCAAAGAGTCCGGGGGCCAGCCGTGGCGGCCAGCCCCCGAGGGAAGATTAGTTGATTGTCGCTGCGACAGCAGAAAGCGCATCAAGCTGCTTCTGCGCGTCGCTCAAGGCGTCCGAGCCGGGCGTCCAATACGGCTGAAGCGTATTGTTGTTGAAGTAGTCGATGATCTCCGGATCGTTGATCGCCGCTTCGAGCGCCTCTGCAAGGACGGCGACATGCGCATCCGGAGTGGAAGCCGGAGCGAGCCACCAATTTGGATTGGCCCAGGCGACGTCATAGCCAAGTTCCATTGCGGTCGGAACATCGGGAAGCGCAGGCAGGCGCTCTTTACCGAAGTAGACGAGGGGGCGCAGGCCTTCACCTTGAGCCAGGTACTCCGATGCGGCGAAGAGAGCGATGTCGGCATTGCCACCGAGGATCAGGCGCAGACGGTCAGCGCCTGAGTTTGCCGTGACGTAGCGGGTTTCAAACCCGGCTTCTTTCGCCAGCATGGCGCCAACGAAGTGCGGGATCGTCCCAATGCCAACAGCTTCGACAAGGCCACGCGGGTTTTCCTTGAGGTGCGCAACAACGTCTTCGAGAGTTTGAAATTCACTGTCTGATTTGACGACCCAAACCGGACTGCCGCCGCCGGTATAACCGATGGCCTTGAAATCATCGAGGCTGAAATCCCCAAGCTTCATTGCCATGGCGATGAGCGCCTGGTGGTGCCAGTGGACAATCGTATGTCCATCTGCATCGCCGCGACGCATCCGGTTTACGGCGTTTGCACCGGCCCCGCCGTCAGCATTCACAACAACCATCGGCTGAGAGAGAAGGCCGTCGGCCTGGATTTTTTCACCGATCAGGCGCGCCACAGTATCGGTTCGGCCACCCGGCTTGAACGGCACGACCACCTCGATTGGCTTTGATGGAAAGTCCTGAGCGATTGCACCGGTCAGACCAATTGGTCCAACCGGAAAGATCAAAGCGGTCGCTCCTACCGCAAGCGCTACCGCAGATTTACGAAAAAATTGCAACATTACTTGTCCTCCCTGGTATCTTGGCATTATGGATCGTTCCATTGGACCAACCAATACGACAGGATGTCTAAATTGTCTAGACCAATTAAATCACAGGATGATCGCCCGAACATTGTCATGGTCATGACCGACCAGCATGCAGCGCGGGTTTTGGGCGTCATGGGTGACAGGGCGGCGCAAACCCCCGCGCTCGATCAAATGGCCGCGAGAGGGACGGTTTTTTCAAACACCTACTGCCCTTCTCCACTTTGCGTGCCGTCGCGCATGGCGTTTCTGACCGGTCTTGAACCGCACCAATCGGGTGTTCTGACGAATGACGATTTTCTGCCTTCCGACATTCCGACGCTTGCCCATTCTCTGGGGGCGGCCGGATATGATTGCCGTCTTGTCGGGCGCATGCACTTCTACGGCCCGGATCAGCTTCACGGGTTTTGCAAGCGGCCGATTGGCGATATCGGCCCCGGATGGCCAGGAGCCGGCGCTCCGGATATTGGTCCCCTGACCAATGCGCGTGGCAACCACGGCAGCCAGATCGAAGGGTCCGGGCGCGGCGAGACATCGTATCAAGCCTACGACGCGACGGTCGCGGACCAGGGCGTAGCGACGCTGGAAGAGCTTGCCGGAAACCGCGATGCCACCGGTCGCCCGTTCTTCGCGTTGATCAGCCTGTTTTGCCCGCATCCGCCCTATATCGCGTTGCCCGGGGATTATGATGCGGTGGCGCAAACCATCGCTCCACCGCGGCTGGACGCACCGGTCACGCGCCATCCGGCCATTGCCGAGTGGGCGAAGGCGGGGGCCGTCGATCGGATTGATGACGCGGCCGCCTGCCGGGCCAGGACGGCTTACTATGGACTGGTTCGCATGATCGATCGGCTGGCCGGAAAGATCATGTCTGCGGTTGGAGAGCGTGACGATACCGTGGTGATCTATACATCCGATCACGGAGAAGCGCTGGGAGAGCGGGGGCTCTGGTGGAAGAGCACATTTTTTGACGAGAGCGCCAAAGTTCCCCTGATCATGGCCGGACCGGGAATCAGGCGGAGGCAAGTCGATGATCGTGTGACCTCGCTTTTCGATCTGTCGGCCACAATTCTTGATCTCGGCAACGCCCGTGTGATGCAGGGGCATGTCGGGCGTTCTCTTTTGTCTGATGGTCTGTGGGATAGCCGGGCGGTTTCAAGCTACTATGGCGGCTTGATGAACATCAAAACGAAGGCCGTGCAACACAGGATGCTGCGGCGCGATGCCCACAAGCTATGTGTCTATCACGGACATCCGCCGCAACTGTTCGACTTGAGCGCCGATCCGGATGAGTTAACTGATATTGTTGAACAAAAACCGGAAATGGCCGCGGAGATGATGGACGAGTTGGCGGCGGCCTGGGACCCCGTTTCGATTGCGGATGCGCAAGCCAGAAATGCGGACCGTACGAAACTCATTCGCTCGTGGGTCAAGGCCGTGGCCCCGGATGAGCCGTTTCGCTGGCGGGATCCGCACCCAGAGCGCAATCGCTATTTGTGAGATGAACGGGTCCTGACCCTGGCTGCTCATCTGTTTTGCCGGCAACACCACTCTGAACCCCACAGTGCTAATCCGTCATCAACTTGTCCGCCGCCGGGCAATTCCCCCTTGCTCCCAGCGGGCGAATCCTGCCAGTTGGTCCCATGGAATTTTCAGCGCAGCAGGATGAAGCCCTCCGGGCCGTTTCGACCTGGCTGAAGGACGGTCAGAGCCCGCTCTTTCGCCTGTTCGGCTATGCCGGGACCGGCAAGACGACGCTCGCCCGCTATTTTGCCGAACATGTCGATGGCGAAGTCCAGTTCGCTGCCTTTACCGGCAAGGCGGCGCAGGTGCTGCGGTCGAAGGGCGCCAGCAATGCCAAGACCATCCATTCGCTGATCTACCGGCCGCGCGGCGAGGAGGAAGTTGAGGACGAGGAAACCGGCAAGACGTCCATCGCGCCGATGTTCTCCCTCAACCGGCAGAGCCCGGTCGCCAAGGCGGCGCTGATCATCGTCGATGAATGTTCGATGGTGGATGAGGAACTGGGCGCCGATCTGATGAGCTTCGGCACGCCGATCCTCGTGCTCGGCGATCCGGGTCAGTTGCCGCCCGTTTCGGGCGGCGGCTATTTCACCGACCATGAACCGGATGTGCTGCTCAGCGAAATCCATCGCCAGGCGCGCGACAATCCGATTGTCGATCTTGCCATGCAGGTGCGCGAAGGCCGTGGCATCGACTATGGCGACTGGGGCCGGGCGAAAGTGATCAGCAAGTCCGATGTCGACACGGACATGGTTCTGGAGGCTGATCAGGTGCTGCTCGGCATCAACCGGACACGGCGGCGATACAATCAAAGGCTGCGCGAACTCAAGGGCTTCGATGCGCTCTACCCGCAGGCCGGGGACAAGCTGGTGTGCCTGCGCAACGATCCGGCAAAGGGGCTGCTTAACGGCTCGCTCTGGCAGGTGATGACGTCGTCGAAGGAGACCGTCAAGCCGGGCATCAATCTGCTGGTCAAACCGGAAGACGACGATATGGGCCGGGGATCGGCCAAGATCAAACTGCTGAAGGCGGCCTTTGAAGACCCGGGCGTCGAAACGCCGTGGCAGACCAAAAAACGCTATGACGATTTCGATTACGGCTATGCGCTGACGGTGCACAAGGCGCAGGGCTCGCAATGGGACAATGTCGTCCTGTTCGACGAGAGCTTCGCCTTTCGCGACATGCGCGAGCGCTGGCTCTACACGGCGATCACCCGCGCGGCGGAACGGCTGACGATTGTCCGGTAGGTCTTAACCGGCCTCACTGTCTTCGTAGATCCAGGTCCAGGCCTCGGCCTCCGCATCATAGTCGAAGTGTCGGACCTCGACCCTGAAGAGCGGGTTGAAGAACCGGGTTGCGGTGGCGAACCAGCTTGGGCCCCCGACCACGGCATATCGCCGCAGATGCCGGATCGCGTGCAGTTTTCCGATGACGGTGGATTCGGAAAACAGGGTGCGCCATTCAAAGCCGTCGAACCGGCCGATACGGATCAACAGGTTGATTTGATCGTGTTTCTGGTAGGCCTCTTCAAGCGTCCGGTACATTTCGTCGCTTTCCGCCTGCGAGAGATGACCGTCAAGTGCAAAGGCATAGACATCGTCGCGCTTTGTCTCGATCCGCGAAAGGGCGGGGTGAAGCAGCTTGTCGGTCATGGCGGACCCTCGAAGTTCCTTGATCTTGGCATGCAATGTAGGTACGCCTGACGGCTGCCGCAACAAACGGAACGTACAGCCGGCCGATGCCGATTTCATCGGAAAAAGCGCTCGTTCCGAACCCACCATACGGGAACCCGAAGACGATGTCGGAACAAACCTTCACCAGGCTTTCGGTCAATTTGAATGCCGTCGCCATGCTGCGCAACCGGCGCGATCTGCCCTGGCCGAGCGTCACCGGCCTCGGTGCCCAGGCGCTGGCCGCCGGGGCACACGGGCTGACGGTTCATCCGCGCCCCGATCAGCGGCATATCCGCTTTTCCGATGTTCCCATGATCCGCGCTCTCATCGATGATGAATACCCGGCGGCGGAGTTCAATATCGAAGGCTATCCGAGCGACTCTTTCCTGGACCTGGTCGAGGCCAACCAGCCGGACCAGGCGACGCTGGTGCCGGACGATCCGGGGCAGGCGACCTCGGATCATGGCTGGGATTTCCGCAAGGACGGCGTGCGGCTGAAATCCATCGTTGCGAGGCTCCGGAAACAGGGTATTCGTGTGTCGCTCTTTGCCGATGGCGACGGCGATGCCAACGCCATGTTGCTCGCCGCGGAGACGGGCGCCGACCGGGTCGAGCTCTATACCGGCCCCTACGGTGCCTGTTACGACGACCCGGCCGCCGCGGCCCGCGAGATCGACCACCTCGGACGAACCGCTGATGCGGCGGTCGCCAACGGGCTGGGGCTCAATGCCGGCCACGACCTGACCGTCGCCAACCTGCCGGCCCTGCTTGCCAGGGTTCCGCAATTGCTGGAGGTCTCGATCGGCCACGGGCTGACCGCCGACGCGCTGCAATATGGCATGACGGATGCCGTGCGGCGGTTTCTGGCCGCATGCGGCCACGCGGTCTGATCTCCGAGATCGAAGAAATTGCGGCATGTGCTTGACCGGAGCATTGCGGTCTTCTACAACGGGCCGAACCGTACCGTACGGTACTATCTTTTTCGGATGTCGTTGTGCAGCAAAGTGTGTTGAAAGAAGCATCGCCGGACGGGCAGGGCGCCTTTACCCCGCGCCAGGCGGCTGTGCTGCAGTCGGCGCTGAATCTTCTGGTGCGCGGTGGCGACAGGGCGCTGACGACGGCCGGTGTCGCGCGGGCGGCCAATTGCTCCAAGGAGAGCCTCTATAAATGGTTCGGCGACCGGGACGGGCTGCTGGCGGCGGTCATCAGCTTCCAGGCGTCAAAGGTCCGCACCATGGTTCCCGAACAGGCGGCGGGTGATGCGGATGCGTTTCGTGAGCATCTGGTCCGGTTTGCCCGCGATCTCCTGGAGGTGCTGTCAGGCGACGTGTCGCTGGCCCTCAACCGGCTGGCCATCGGCCAGGCGGGCAATCAGGACACCCATCTGGGGCGGCTGGTGCTGGAGCGCGGCCGGCGGATGATCGGACAACGGGCCGGGGCTTTGCTGGAGGCCGGTCGGCGGCAGGGATATCTGACCTATGGCGATCGCGAGGACGCCTATCAGACCCTCTATGGATTGATTATCCGCGACCTGCATGTCCGGCAATTGCTGGGCGAAACGCTGCAGCCGGCCGATCAGGATTTCGCGGCGCAGGCCGGCGCCGCCATCGACAGGTTTTTTCAAATTTACGGATCCGGTGACCTGACGCAGTAGAAGGCTGCCACCGGCCGGTCGGACTGATGAACTCAAGTGGCAAATGAAAGGAAAATCAATGCGTGTCTATTATGATCGTGATGCCGATGTGAACCTCATCAAATCGAAGAAAGTGGCGATTGTCGGCTATGGAAGCCAGGGGCGGGCGCATGCGCTGAACCTGAAGGATTCCGGCGCGACCAGCATTGCAATCGCACTGCGTGCGGGCTCTGCGACCGCCAAGAAAGCCGAGGCCGACGGGTTCGAGGTCAAGACGGTCGCCGAAGCGGCGGCCTGGGCCGACCTGATGATGATGGCGGCGCCGGACGAATTGCAGGCCGATATCTATCGCGACCATATCGCCGACAATATCCGCGATGGCGCGGCGATTGCCTTCGCCCATGGTCTCAATGTGCATTTCGGCCTGATCGAACCGAAAGAAACGGTGGACGTGCTGATGGTCGCGCCGAAAGGGCCGGGCCACACGGTGCGCGGCGAATACCAGAAGGGCGGTGGCGTGCCCTGTCTGATCGCCGTCCATCATGACGCCTCGGGCAATGCCCACGATCTCGGCCTGTCTTACGCCTGCGGCGTCGGCGGCGGCCGGTCCGGTATTATCGGGACGACGTTCAAGGAGGAATGCGAAACCGACCTGTTCGGAGAGCAGGTGGTCCTGTGCGGCGGGCTGGTCGAATTGATCCGGGCCGGTTTCGAAACGCTGGTCGACGCCGGATATGCGCCGGAAATGGCCTATTTCGAGTGCCTGCATGAGGTCAAGCTGATTGTCGACCTGATCTATGAGGGCGGCATCGCCAATATGAACTACTCGATCTCAAACACGGCCGAATGGGGTGAATATGTCTCCGGTCCGCGGATCATCACGGAGGACACCAAGGCCGAAATGAAGCGGATCCTGACCGATATCCAGACCGGCAAATTCACCTCCGAGTGGATGCAGGAATATCGCGCCGGCGCCTCGCGCTTCAAGGGAATCCGTCGCAACAATGACGCCCACCAGATCGAGGAAGTCGGCGAAAAGCTGCGCGCCATGATGCCGTGGATCAAGTCCAACGCGCTGGTCGACAAGGAGCGCAACTGAGCGCCTTCTCCAAGACGTAATCAAACGGGCCGCGACACGATCGCGGCCTGTCTTAGTTGTATTATCGAGCCGCTGAAGGTTTGCGCAGAAGCCATCCGCAGAGGATCGCACCGACCGCCGACGCCAGTGCGAGAATGATCATCGCGCCCTCGAAACCGTTCTCCAGTGCGCCGTTGAATGCCGTTCTGATCTGCGCCGAGTCTTCATCGCTGAACGCCTGCAGCGCCTTGGCGACCGCCGAATTCGATCCGTGCACGAGATCATGGATCAGTGATGCGCGATCGGCAGGCCCGGACGACAATCTCGCAACCACGGCCTGTACGGTTGTATGCCGGATGGCTGTGACGGCGACGCCGCAGACCGCGATCCCGAAGGTGAAGCCGACATAAAGGCACACATTGATGACGCCGGAGCCCTGTCCCGCATCGCTGTCCGGAAGATCGCGCATACCGACCCGCGGCAGCAAACCGAAGGTGAGGCCGAAACCCAGCCCGATCAAGGTCAGTTTCCACCAGATATCGCTGTAGGAAACGCCTGCGGAAAGATCGCGCAACAGCCAGAATCCGCCAGCCATCAGAATCATGCCCAGGGTGATCGGCCAGCGCAGGTCGGCATTCGAGAGCAGGCGCGGCAGTCCGATTGAACCGGCGAAAAACAGCATTGTGCATGGCAGCAGCGCCGCTCCGGTGGCGAGGGCCGAGTAGCCCAGTCCTCCCGATGCCTGGACGAACTGGTTGAAATAATAGATCAGGCCCAGCATGCCGAAACCGGAGATAAGGGTGCCGACCGAGGCGGCCACATAGCTTGGCCGGCGGAAGAAGCGCAGGGCGAACATCGGTTTCTCGGCCCGCTGTTCACGCCACAGGAAACCGGCGCCGGCAACAGCAGCGGCGATGAACAGAGTGACGATCTCGATCGATCCCCAGCCCCTCTCCTGGCCGCGGCTGAGCGCCAGTGTAAGGGCGCCGAGCGAACCCATCATCAGCGCGGCGCCGGCATAGTCGATATCGGTCCGCGTGGAGATGCCTTCCGGAACGAGGCGTGCCCTTGCCACACGCAGGCAGGCCAGGAGCCCGACAACCAGGAGCAGGATGTCGAAGGCGAAGATCGCCCGCCAGTCGATCGCGTCCGTGAGGGCTCCGCCGATCAGCGGACCGACCCCGAGACCGAGCGCAACGGCCGCCGACCACAATCCGAGGGCGAGTGTTCGCAGCGATTGCGGCGTTGCGACCGTCAGAACCGCAACGCCGGTACCGAAGACCCCGGCGCCGCCAACCGCCTGCACCGACCGGCCGGCAATAAGCACGGTGCCGGTGTCGGCGAGAATGCAAATAAGCGAGCCGATGATGAACATGACCGCACCGGTCATGAGCAGGCGCAGCCGCCCGAATATATCGGCAAAGCCACCCATGACGCCGACGAGGACGGTGGCGACCAGCATGTAGGAGATCATCACCCATTGCAGGGTGTTGCTGTCAAGATCGAGGTCGACCTTCATAAAAGGCGATGCGGCCATAACGGCGCCGCTGTTATAGGCAACCGCCAATCCGCACAGGAGTGCGGCGCTCCAGACCAGAACCGGCGCGTGATCCGGTTCCGTTTTGCCGGCCGAGCTGCTCATTCGCGGTGTGCTCTGCGATCAGTCGGTTGCGTCGGCGCCTTTATCGACGGTGCCAAAGACGTTTTCGCCTGCTGACAGCCAGGTATCGAATCGTTGCAATCAGGTTCTACTGAATGGAGAATCGCCAGCATCCAAGGATGATGGCAAGTCTTGCCTTCCATGCCAAGCTATGATCCCGATCCGCCGCCCCGGCGGCTGATCCACAGGCCATGCCCTGTCTCTTCAGCCGCGGCGTTGAACCCCTTGAACTCAATAATAGGGCGACCTGCACTGTTTGCGGGGTCCGTGATAGGGCTGGAAGGTGTTATCGGACGCCCGGTAGGAGCGGTATTTCGCGAAGCAGTAATTGTAATGCGCGCGCGAGAGGTTCACCCGGTAGCGCGGTGCCTGGCGATAGTAGCGCCTGACCGGCCTGTTGTAATAGTAGCGCGGTGCTGGCGGGTAGTAATAGCGCGACGGGTAGTGGCGCCGCGGGCCGTAATAGCGTCCGTTGCAATAGCCGTTGATGCAGCTATAGAAGCCGCCGCGGCGCTGGTTTCCGGCGATGACGCCGCCGATGATCAGGCCGGTGGCGAGGCCTGCGGCGAAATCGCCGCCATTGTGGTAGCGGTATTTCTTGCCGGCTTCGGCGGTCGCCGCCGTCATGGCCAGCAGTCCCAGCCCGATGGCGGCAATGGCGAGACTTCGTGTCAGCATCAGCATGTCTGTCTCCCGTGTTTTGAATATCCCTACGACTATTCTCCATTCCGTGCGGGGTGGCAAGGCTGACATGCGGTTCGGGGCGATCACTTTGCAATCACCCGACGCGTGAGCCGGGCTTAAACCGAAATGGTTTCAGTGCGTTGGCGGGAATATCCCGTTGTCGTGAGATTCAGGTGACAATGCCCCGGCCACAGCCTAAACAGGGGTATTGTGTAACGTTCGAAAACGCCTTCATGTCGCTTAGAATAGCCACCTTCAACGTCGAGAACCTGATCAACCGGTTCGATTTTTCCGGGTTTCGCAACGAATTGCGGCAGGACCGCGCCGTCAAGCTCTTCGACATCCGGTCGGAGGCCGAGTACCGGCAGATCGAGCAGGCGAGGGCCATCGCCCATACCGACGACACCAGGCAATTGACGGCGCTCGCCATCGCCGAAACGGGCGCCGATATTCTGTGCCTGCAGGAAATCGACAATCTGGAGGCGCTGCACGCCTTCGAATATGGCTATCTGTTCAAGATGATCGGCCGTGGCTATCGCTACAAATACATGATCGAGGGCAATGACGGCCGCGGCATCGATGTCGCCGTGATGATGCGCGAGGAAACGCGTGACGGGCAGGCGATCGAATTCCAGCGCATGGAAAGCCACGCCCATCTGACCTATGCGGATCTCGACCTGTTCGACGACGACATCGCGCAGACGAACCAGCCGCAGGACCGGATCTTTCGCCGCGACTGCCTCGAACTCGACGTGAAGGTCGGCGGCCGGCCTTTGACGCTATATGTCACGCATTTCAAATCCATGGGTTCGCCGCGTGACGGGATGGACGGCCGTACCGCTTCGATGGCGGTGCGCCGGGCCGAGGCGAGGGCAGTGCGGCACATCATCGAAAGCCGCTTCGGCAAGAACAGGACAGCGGCCAAGCGCTGGATCATCTGCGGCGATATGAACGACTATCAGGAACGCCTCGTCATCGGGGGCGACCGACTCAACGGCTTTACCTTCACTCCCACGCAAGAAGCGCAGAGCGCACTCGACGTCTTCACCGGCGACGGCTTTGCCGACAATATTGTCCGGCGGCGGCCGGAGCTGGACCGCTGGACCCTGTTTCACACGCGCGGCCCGGAAGAGCGGCATCTGTGCCAACTCGATTATCTGCTGCTGTCCCCGTCGCTGGCGAAAAGCAATGCCAAACGCAGCCCCGACATCATTCGCGCCGGCCAGCCCTATCGGACGATTTTCCCGCCCGGTCAGGATGTGGCCCGCTATCCGCGGACCGGCTGGGACCGGCCGAAAGCCTCCGATCACTGCCCGGTTGCGGTGACGCTGGATCTGCTATGACGCGGCTGCGCCGCGGCCATTTCCAAATCCTTGACCGCATCCCGATTTTTCCGTTGTCCGCCCGGTTTCAGCTATGGCATGGTGCCGCCAACTCGCTCTAGGCCCGAAGTGATGTTTGATGGAGTGCCGACATGCCGCGCCAATACGCGATCTATGACGTTTTTTCCGCCGACAGGCTGGCCGGCAACCCGCTGGCCGTGGTGTTCGAGGCGGAGGGGCTGTCGGACAAGGCGATGCAGTCGATCGCGTCGGAATTCAACCTGTCGGAGACGGTGTTCGTCCTGCCCGCCGACAATCCGGCGCACGGCGCCAGGCTGCGAATCTTCACGCCCGGGCGCGAACTGCCCTTTGCCGGCCATCCGACCGTCGGCGCGGCGGTGGCGCTGGCCGAGCGGAAATCCGGCGACGGGGTGAACCTCGATCTGATGAATGTGCTGGAGGAGGGTGTCGGGCCGGTGCGGACCGTGGCCCGCCTGCAATCGGATGCCGCGAGTTTCGCCGAATTCGACCTGCCGCGGCTTTCGAGCCGCATCCACGTGGAGATCGAGAAGGAGCCGGTGGCGGCGGCGCTGGGCGTCGATCCGCATGAGATCGGCTTCGAAAACCACCATATCTCGCTGTGGAATGCCGGCCTTCCCTATGTGATGGTGCCCGTCCACGACCTTTCGGTGGCCGCCAGGACGCGCTGCGACGGTTCGCGCTGGGAACGGCTGGCGCCGATGGCCGACGGATTGCTCGCCGCCGCCTTCGTCTATTGCCGCGGCGGCGTTTCCCATGAGGCGCATTTCCACACCCGCATGTTCGCACCGCTCGACGGCATCCCCGAGGACCCGGCCACCGGCTCCGCCGTCGCCGCCTTTTCGGGCGCCGTGCATTTCCATGACGAACTGCTCGACGGTCACCACGCCCTCTTGATCGAGCAGGGGGTGGAGATGGGACGGCCGTCGAAAATCCACCTGCATCTGGAACTCGATGGCGGCAAGATCGTCCAGGGCCGTATCGGCGGCCATGCAGTCAAGGTCGCCGAAGGCAGCCTGCTTGTGGATTGAGCCGCGTGCCGGGCGGCGCCCGATTTCATCTGGACAGGCCGCTGACGGATCGCTATATCCGCGTATCGCTACAAGGAATGGGTGTGTAGCTCAGTTGGTAGAGCAGCTGACTCTTAATCAGCGGGTCCACGGTTCGAGCCCGTGCACACCCACCAATCTGTAAGTTATTTGAAATGCTTAGCTAATCTAGAACTTGAGCGTCCCATGTCCCACGTGGGACTTTTGTTCATTGGCGTTCACGAAAGCAAACAAGTTGTGTCGTTAGTTGCCCTGTGAGAGACCCGAGATATGGGTGACGTTTTGTTACCTATGTCTCAGGAACGAACCTGACGAATTTGGGCGCAGCGGCAGGACTTGAACCTGCGGCCTCCTTGTCCATAATGGAGATGTCCGCCAAGACATCTGCATTTGTCGAAAACAAGATGCTCTATCCGACTGAGCTACGCTGCGTCCTTAAAAGGGTATCTCCTGGTTGGGGTCAGGTTCCGAAGGAGGAATCAGCCACTGATCGTAGATATCCTCCGTGTTGATTGAAATTCTTTCACCTCTGCTGTACGGGGCTACAATCAAGCGACATAAAGTGACCAGTACGTATGATTGTTTGCTGTGAACATACATTCTTCCTTCATCTGGATCGTAAATTGGCACCCGTGTTTTCGCTGCGTAAGTACCGGCAAACACAGAGATGTCGTGTTCGCTCAGCTGCTTAATCTGTTGTCCGAGTTTAACCGCAATCCTTAGTTGCTCAGAGAGGGCGGTGGACCTTTGAGTATTCGGCAGTTCCCAAGGATCAGGCAGGTGGCTCTCGATTGTGCCAACAAGGGATTCGAGTACATCAATATTTTGATCAGTCGGCTCAGCCTCACATGTAATGGATCCTTTGAAGCAATCGCGAACTGTGTTGAGTAGTTGCATGCCTGAGTGCGCTCTGTGCAGCACAATCAGACTTTTGGACGTTGGGTCATATTCGTTAGTGGAATTGCTTTCGTCCAAGATATCTCGAAGCTGAACATTGAGTGCTGAAGCTATGCTGGACATCGTTTCGATCTGTAAGGGCTTGCCGGCCTCGGCACGCTGCACGGTTCGCCGGTCAACATTACTCATATGGCCCAATTTTTCCTGGGTCATACCCAAGTCTGATCTGAGGGAGCGAATTTTTGAGCCGTCGGGTAGCGATTTCTCATCTTTCATACCGCTAATGTATAGCTAACGAATGTCGTATGAAAACGGCAGGAAGGCGAAAAGACCATGACAAGAAAGCCACATTGGGCGACATGAACGCGACAGAAATGTCAGAGCTATGGATATCCGTTTCGCTCCATTTTGTGTGAGAAAACACTTATTTTGTTCGAATTTCCCAAAGGTTGGCACCGTAACCTATTGAATTTGTTGGACCTGGCGATAACTCTTAATCAGCGGGTCCACGGTTCGAGCCCGTGCACACCCACCAAACTCACTCAACGGTCGACCGCAATTTATTAGGGTTTTGAGCGGGCAGTGCTGTCGGTCTGCTCCAGCAAAGCGTAGGTGCAATCGCCTTGCGTTCCACCGTGGTCGTTTCTGCCCGTCCGGTGATCTGCCTTGTTGCCTTGGCCGGCTCGCAGAGCAGATTTGAACCAAAGCCGTCGGAGATGTCGACTTTGACGTCGTGACGTGTACATTGTGATCAAGTTTCAATTTTGGAGGTGAGCCGAATTGCTTGGAACCGACGACCTTTCCGCAACAGAACACGACGAAATCCGGCAAACCATAATTGACTGGACGGACGAGCTTGTGTCTTCAAAACACGATGCATGGCTGGAGAGATGGGCAGAGGATGCAGTCCTGATGGCTCCCGGAGCCCCGCGAATCGTCGGTCACAAGGAGCTTGCAAAGTTTGCAGCGGCTTTTGAACCTACCCCCGGATACCGTTTCGAAAACTGGGAATTTGCGGGTGCCGGTGACATGGCAATTGTGTGTAACCAGATTATTCTCTCCGGCAATTCGCAATCCGAAGACCAGGACGCCTATTTTAACCAGATCATTGTGCTTTCCCGAAAAGAGCAAATCTGGAAAATTCAGGCGGTGATTTTTACGCCGACAAAGCCCTGAGTGCGGCTGTTTTTCGGCCGTGCGAATTCCGCGTACGCGGAATTACACGCCAACCAACGGCTTCAAAAGATGAGCGAAAAACACTCGGTGCTTGGCGGCGGGTCTGCGAGTAGGCCGACCCGCCGCCGGGATGCCAGATAGCCCGAAACGGCTAGCTGCAATTCAGTTTGATATGATAGATCATGCCGCCATCGGTATCCTCGGTTTCCAGAACACCCTGCGCGCCGACATAGGCGCCGGTGCCACCAAAAATCAGGAACTTGCTGGAATCACGAACGAATGACTGCGTTTGCGTCGCCCTGACGTCGCGCGGAGCCCCGAATTCCGATGCGATATACATCACTCCGTCATCGAAAATGTTGAAGGACTCACCTGTTGTCAGACTGGCCTTGCCGTCACCGTCGACTTCCACAACCGTATTGGCCCAGACGCGGTTGCCGACCATATTGCCGTTGGAATCCTGCAATATCCGGTGGCCGATACGCTTGTCGCCGACGCTCAATTTATCGTTTTCAAGGTCGAGAAAATAGACCTCGCGTGGCTGGTCGGGGCTGAACAGGGACATGGATTCACAGGCGCGTTCCCCGGCGGCATAGGCACTGCCGCCCAAAGCCGAAAAAGCAATCAACGCACCACCCAAAATACTCAGACATTTCATAACGGTATCTCCTGACAAATCGCACCCTTGACCGCCTTCATCAGTACGCTTTGTAGATACCAGTGGTGCCCGCCCAATGACAGGCGTTCAAAAACCTATCGTTAATCAATGCTTTAGAAAAAGATTCTTACTGAAAGACACAATTCGTGACACCACTCGATCCTGCTACGCGAATAAAAGGGGAGCCATATGCCGATATTGGGTCAGCCGCTTGGCGCGCTGCCGCTCACCGATACGGGAAAGCTGGATCGAGGCAAGTTGAGCAGATGGCTTCTGGCCAATTCACCGGCAGGCCCAATGCGTCGTAGACCCGTCGATCAAACGGGCGAAGCCAACTACGGAGTGGCCTGTTCGATCTCCCTGATGTTGTTCAGTGTCTGTATTGCGGCATTGAAATAGGCGGCTCTCCTGGCGGTCACGGTCCGCCTGAACTCGGACATCTGCGTCGGATGCTGCGACAACTCGACCTGCAGCGTGTTCGGCTGAACGAATGTCGGAATCAGCAGGTCGAACGCATCCTTCAGCGTCCACCGCAGGGCGCAGATGAGGACACTGTCGACAATGTTGAGCGCATCGCCGCGCAGGAGGCCGTCCTGCTCGTTCAAAAACGGCTCGATGCTGCCCTCATCGTCCAGCATGCCGGCAAAGGTGGCCGTCCGGCCGCTTATGCCTTCACAAAATGTGTCGATGCCCAGGCCCAGGCCGCCAATGCCTCCACCGCCGGTGTTGCTTCTGCCGGGCGGAAACTGCGTAAGCCCGCCCCTGAGAAGCGCCAGGCCTTCACGAAAAGCCGCCAGATTAAAACCGATATCACCCATTTCCCGCATCGCGTTGTTATGGTGGACGGTCAATTCACTCCCAAACCACATGATGGTGAAATGAAAGCCTGGGGCTGGCGGGATCCCGGTAGAGGTGCTTCTGATGCCGACGTCCGAGTCGATCATTTTCTGGCGCAGCGTTTCCATCGGCACGGCAAGATCCTCCGCCACGCCAAGGGCGCTTGCAACGTCGGTTTCGAAGGGGGCGAAGAAGCGCAGGTTCGCCGCCGGATCGGTGGTTACGCTCACATTCCGGTGTTCGCTCGGCAGTCCGAAGTTGCGCAGACCGTTTATCGCAGCCTTCAGATCATCGCGCATGATGGCAATGTCCGGGATCAGGCTGAATTCCGCGTCATAATCTTTGACGATATCATCAGCACAGTTCTGGTGGAACCTGTTGCCCCGGTAGGCCTTCCACAGATCCGCGGCTTCCTCCTGCAGTTCAAGCGCAAGAGCGTGGATCGCGATGGCCTTCGCCACCCGTTTGGGAAGCCGTGTCGCAGCGTGCACGGTTGCTGCAATCTGCGACTCAAGAGTGGATCGCGGCTGCAGTCCAACGCCGCTGTCGAGAAGGTCACGCGCCGCCTCCTGGGCAACCTTCACGGCCTCGTCGAAGGGGAATTCGAAGGAAACCGTGATGGCCTTGTCGCAGGCGAAACGTCCTGAATAAAAGACGCATAATGGGTCCCGGCCCGGCGCGGCCCTTTCCGGGCAAAATTGAGGATAGCGCTCACACACCGGATTGACCGGTCCGGGTCCGCCCTGTCCGTCGACCCGCAGCCCGAATCTTTCCCTGTCATAGATTTCGCGGGCGTCGGCGCCCAACCGCGCCGCATGGCTGATCAGCCTGACTTCGAGTTCGTTCCACCACAGCCATTGTTCCGACGATATGGCGGGATCTTCGAACATATCGCATATCGTCCCGGTGATGTTTTCGTCTTGCCCGTCTTGCGCCGATGCAGCGGTGAACAGCCCCGTCATCGCGACCAGAAGCAATGTCTGTAAGAAGCGCCCGATGGCCCGGGCCGGCAAATAAATTGCGTTTTCCATCCCTGTCGACCTCTTGTTCGGGTCTATTTTCCGGTTTGTGTGATTGCGTTCCCCGTGTTCTTTTACATGACGGGCGCTGCGAGGTATTCTTCACACAACAAATATTGGCATTCCATTATGCTTGTTTTTTGCGGAAAAGGCAAAACAAGGCCCTCTTTGACAAGTTTCCGGCAGTTCAGTGGCTGCCGGATGTCGTCTTCGTTACTTGACGCCGGTCCGGGTCTGACGGAACGTCGCCGGCGATGGACATCGACTAGCTTCGCAGCGAGGCTGCGGGCTCATTGGGGAAAGATTGAGGCCGGTTGACGTCGGCGGTCGCCATTTTCATGATGGGCCTTCTTTCTTGAGCGGTGCGGGAGGATCTGGTGTGGCCGAGGAAACGGAAATCAGTGCGCCCGGACCGGCCGGCCCGCTAAAGGGCCTTTTGCTGACGCCTGACGATCGGAAGGCTCGGTCGGTGGCGCTCATCGTTCCGGGCTCCGGGCCGACCGATCGCGACGGCAACGGCCCGATGATCAAATCCGCGACCTATCGGCTGCTGGCCGAGGGGCTTGCGGACCATGGGATCGCCTCGGTCAGGATCGACAAGCGCGGGTTGTTTACCAGCGCCGGGGCCGTGCCGGATGCCGATGCGGTTTCCATGGAGGATTATGCCGATGACGTGCATTGCTGGATCGATGTGATCAAAAGGATGATCCGGGCCGATTGCGTCTGGCTGATCGGGCACAGTGAAGGCGGGCTTGTGTCGCTGATGGCGTCCGCCAAGCCCGATTCGATTTGCGGCCTGGTGTTGCTGGCTTCTCCGGGGCGCCCGCCCGGAGATATTCTGCGGGAGCAGATGAAACGCTTTGCCAAGACCCGTGCCGTCCTGGACCAGTCGCTGTCAGCCATTGCCGCGCTCGAAGCCGGCAATCGCGTCGACGCGACGGATCTGGATCCGGCACTGGCGCCGGTCTTTCGCGTCGGGGTTCAGGGCTTTCTTATCAGCTTCCTTGCTGTCCAGCCCGATCTCCTGGCGCAATCCTACACCGGACCCATGCTGATCCTGCAGGGCCGCCGGGACCTGCAGGTGTCGGAAGCGGATGCCGATCGGCTGAAAAAGGCCAATCACGATGCCGAACTCGTCCTGCTGGACAATACGAACCACGTGCTGAAGACGGTGACGACGGATGATGCCGACGCCAACATGGCCACCTATGTCGACCCGCACCTGCCGCTGGCCCCGGGTGTGGTCGAAGCCGTTGCCAGGTTTATCGGCAATGCGGCCAAGGGCCGGACAAGGACCAACAGGATGACATCATGATTGCGGCAATTGTCCGGCCCTTGGCCGCATTGCCGATAAACCTGGCAACGGCTTCGACCACACCCGG
>JANQMU010000108.1 GCA_028279875.1 Rhizobiaceae bacterium | reverse complement strand
CTTCAAGCATTTCGCAACAATGTCCAGGGGCGAAGTGTGCCTCGTCCCGAAGGGATTTGACCGGATTTGCCCATGATCGGCCCACTCGTCGTCGAATATGCAACAGCATGTCCTTCCTCCTCGTAAACCGATCCTGAACAAATCCGGACAAACCGGCACACAAGTTAAAGGGTCACCACAGCCTAACGTCCTGAAAGGATCGCCAAAGCCTAATGCGATATGCCATGGACGCACAAACGCCTATCCCGGAACCCGGTATTTCGAATTTCCGATGGGACCTTCGGTGTCGCCTCGCTTCACCGCGGCGCCGTGCCCTCCAGCTTGCAGATGATTTCCAGCATGATTTCGTCGGCGCCGCCGCCGATGGAGCCGAGACGGCCGTCGCGAAAGGCGCGGCTGACCGGGTTTTCGGCGGTAAAGCCCATGCCGCCCCAATATTGCAGGCAGCTGTCGGCGACCTCGCGATAGAGCCGGCCCGCTTTCAGCTTGGCCATCGAGGCGCGTTTCGTCGCGTCCTTGCCGCCGACATAGTCCTCGATCGCCTGCCAGGTCAGCGCCCGCAGCGCGTCGATTTCGGTGCGCAGTTCGGCCAGCCGGAAATGCACGGTCTGATTGTCGAGCACCGCCTTGCCAAAGACGGTGCGGTCGCGGGTGTAATCGATGGTGAGATCGATCAACCGGTCGAGTGCTTTTAACGCCGAGGCGGCGACCCAGAGGCGTTCCTCCTGGAACTGCAGCATCTGCATCGTGAAGCCCATCCCCTCCTGGCCGATCAGATGCCGCCGCGGCACCCGGACATTGTCGAAAAACAGCTCGGCCGTGTCAGACGAATGCATGCCGATCTTGTGGATTTTTCGCTTTTCGATGCCCGGCGCGTCCATCGGCACGATGATCAGCGACTTGTTCCGGTGGGCATCCGCTGTGCCGTTATCGGCGCCCGTGCGGGCAAGCAGGCAGCACCAGTCGGCCTGCAGGCCGTTGGTGATCCACATTTTCGAGCCGTTGATGACGTAATCATCGCCATCGGCGACGGCCGTTGTCCTGATCGCCGCGACATCGGACCCGCCGCCGGCCTCCGAAACGCCAAGGCAGCCGACCATTTCGCCTGCAATGGACGGGGTCAGCCATTCGCGCTTCAATTCATCCGATCCGAAACGGTCGAGCGCCGGCGTGCACATATCGGTCTGCACGCCGATGGCCATCGGGACGCCGCCGCAGGCAATGGCGCCAAGTTCCTCGGCCATCACCATGGAATAGGAGAAATCGAGGCCGAGCCCGCCGCAGGCCGTATCGTATTTGATGCCCAGCAGGCCAAGCTTGCCGAGCTTGGCAAAGAGTTCATGGGCCGGAAACTGACCGGCATCCTCCCATTCATCGACATGGGGATTGATGTCGGACTGGACGAATTTCGCGACTGTGGCGCGCAATTGCTCGTGTTCGTCAGTCAGGTGCATGGCGGTCTCCGGGCCTTGGGGCGAATTCCGGAATGGTCGCATTGGATGACGTATACGTCAACTAGATGTAGTAAAGGAAAAGCAATTGCAGTTTACGATCAATCATTCTATATGCTGCCGACATCCATTTGAAACAGATGACAGGGGTCAGGAGCATGAGTGTTGCCGATATTGCAGCGTCGATCAAAGACAGGGTCGAAAACGGGGATTTCGACAAGGTGGTGAAATTCGATTGCGGCGATGACGGGGTTGTCGTCGTCGACAATCAGAGTGTCGGTACCGAGGACCAGGATGCGGACTGCGTCATCCGTGTCAGCCTGGACGATCTGGCGGCGATGGTCGCCGGCGATCTCGACCCGACGGCCGCCTTCATGCAGGGCAAGCTGCAGGTCGAGGGTGACATGGGCGTGGCGATGAAGCTGGGCCAGGTGCTGTAGCCGATGACAAGCGCGCCGGCGGATGCGGGCACGCGAGGCGCCGCCACGGCGCCGCCGGAAGACCGGCGGGAACTGTTCGGGATTGCCGACCTTGCCGGAGAGTTCGGCATTTCCACACGGACAATCCGCTTTTATGAAAACAAGGGGCTCATTCACCCGACCCGGGTGAATGGCAGCCGTGTCTATACGCGGCGCGACCGCGGCCGGCTGGCCTTGATCCTGCGGGCCAAGGCCATCGGCTCGACACTCGCCCAGATCAGTCATTTTCTCGACCTTTACGGCGAACACGGGGAGGGCCAGTCGCGGCAGCTCGATTATGTGATCGCCGAGACGAGCAAGGCGATTGACGAGCTGGAGAAAAAGCAGCTTCTGATCGGCGATACGCTGAAGGAATTGCGGGCGATCCGCCAGGCCTGCCGTGATCGCCGGCGTGAACGGGGCGGCGGTCCGGCGGCGGGTTGATTTTGCTCTAGCCGGTGGCCCGCATCCCTTCGCTGATGCCCAGGCGATCGGCAATATTGAACCGCGCCACGGCAAGATCGGCGATCGTGTATTTCTGCAGGGTGGACAGAAACGCGTCCAGCGCCTCACGCCAGGCGGAATTCAGGGCGCAACTGCTGACCAGCGGACAATCGGCGTCGTCGTTTTCGAAACATTCGGCCATGGCGAAACTGTCTTCGGTCACCCGAATGACATCGAACAGCGTGATCTTGTCTGCCGCCCGGCCGAGCTCAATGCCGCCATTGCGGCCGCGCACGGTGTGGATCAGGCCGGCCTTGACCAGCGGCTTCAGGATCTTGAAGAGAAAGAGTTCGGACACACGATAGGCCTTGGCAATATCGGGAACCCTGCTGAGTTCGCCAGGATTGGCGGCGCAGTACATCAGCATTCGTATCGCGTAATTGGTCTGCTTGGTAACACGCATGAAATCCTGCCTCGCGATCGACCTGACTGGGTCGGGATTGCATCTCCAATTTAGAATCGTTCTACAAAATTCGATCATTTTTGTCAAGTTTTACGGCGGCCTTGACGGGGCGCTCTGCAAAAATTGGAGTGTTCCGATCAGATTTACAAGATTCCTGCTCTCAAAGGCTTGAGAATACAGGTGAAATCAATCCGCGCCTCTATGCCCTGAAACGTTAGCGGCCCAGATGCTGCTTGCCGCGGCTTTTTGCCAGGGCGATCTGCCTTTGCCGCTCGCGATAGCGGGCGCGGTCGGCTTCGCTGCGGGTTGCGTGGCAGTAGGGGCATGACACACCGTCCTCGAACAGCGGGCTGGCGACCTCCTTGGCGGTGAGCGGGTAGCGGCAGGCGCGGCACAGGCGATGTTCGCCCTGCTTCAGCCCATGCGTCACCGACACCCGTTCATCGAAGACGAAGCAGGCGCCGTCCCACAGGCTTTCGTCTTGCGGAACCTCTTCGAGATATTTCAGGATGCCGCCCCGGAGGTGGTAGACATCCTCGAACCCTTCCGCTTTCATGAAGGCCGTCGCCTTTTCGCAGCGTATGCCGCCGGTGCAATACATGGCGATTTTCGGTTTCTTCGGCAGATCCCGATTATCGCGGACCCAATCGGGAAATTCGCGAAAGGACCGGGTCTGCGGATCAACCGCGCCCTGGAATTGGCCGATCGCGGTTTCGTAATCGTTGCGGGTGTCGATCAGCAATGTGTCCGGGTCGGCGATCAGGGCATTCCAGTCCTGCGGATCGACATAGGTGCCGACACTTTCAAGCGGATCGATATCCTCGACCCCCATGGTGACGATTTCCTTCTTCAGTCGGACCTTCATGCGGTGGAAGGGCATGGATCGGGCCCGGCTCTCCTTGTGTTCCAGACCGGCAAGGGCCGGAATGGACCGCAGGAAGGCGAGCACATTGGCAATGCCCTCGTCCGGTCCCGCGATCGTGCCGTTGATGCCCTCATGGGCGAGCAGCAGCGTCCCCTTGACGGCATTGTCCTCGCAAACCTTCCGGATCGGTTCCTGAAGGTCTGCGAAATCGGCGAGTGGCGTGAAATGATACAGCGCCGCCACCAGGGCGTCGGATTGCTGCTGTGCCTGTTTTTCATCGCCGTCGGTCATGGCTCAGCCCTTACAATTTTGTTGCCGCAGGTGCAATTGTCCTGTGCACGGGAAACGGCATTGGCTGTCGAAACGGCCGCACCTGTGGCATTGTTCGATAAAATGGGACAACTGACGGTGGCACTGCGGCGCCCTTGGCGCCTATGAAGGAAGACATCGGCCATGACGAAAAATGTCAAATCGTCGACAACCGGTTTTATCGCAGCGGTTGAGCGGATCGGAAACCGGCTTCCCGATCCGGTGTTCATCTTTGTCTGGCTGACGGGCATTTTGATGGTGGTCAGCGCTCTCGCGGCACTCGTCGGGCTGCAATCCCTGCATCCTGTCACCGACGAACCGGTGAAGGCCACCAGCCTGTTATCGGGCGACAATCTGCGCCGGCTGATGACCGATATGCCGGTGACCTTCACCCATTTCCATCCGCTGGGCTATGTCCTTGTGGTCATGCTCGGGGCAGGCGTTGCCGAACGAACGGGTCTGCTCGGCACGGCGATGCGCGCCGGCGTCCAGAATGCGCCGACCTTCTTCCTGACGCCGATTGTCGTCGCGGTCGGCATGATCGGCAATCTGGCGGCCGACGCCGCCTATGTGGTTCTGATTCCGCTGGCCGGGATCATTTTCGCCGCGGCCGGCCGCCATCCGGTTGCCGGCATCGCAGCGGCCTTTGCCGGCGTGTCGGGCGGATTTTCGGCCAATCTGTTTCCCGGGCAGCTCGATGCCCTGTTGTTCGGCATCACCGAAGCTGGCGCCGAAATCCTGGATCCGGCCTGGCAGGCCAACATTGCCGGTAACTGGTACCTGATCATGGCGCTGTTCTTCATCTATCTTCCGGTGATCTGGTTCGTCACAGACCGGTATGTCGAACCGCGCCTGGGGCCGTGGACGGGCGGCGCGGTTGCCGGTTCCGACGATGTGGAGACCGGCCCGCTGACGGACGCCGAGAAAGGCGGCCTTTGGTGGGCGGCACTAGCGGTGCTGGCGGTTATCGCATTGTGGGTGTTTCTGACCATCGGACCCGGCACGCCGCTGATCGATGAAAGCGCCAGGCCCGAGGCACGCATGACGCCCTTCTACCAATCGCTGGTCGCTGGGTTTTTCCTGCTGTTTCTGCTGAGCGGCTGGGTCTATGGCGCCAAGACGGGCTCCATCAAGGGGCATCGCGACCTGGTCGACAAGATGGCCGCGTCCATGGCGGATATGGGCTACTATCTCGTGCTGGCGTTCATTGCCGCCCATTTCGTGGCGATGTTCGTCTGGTCCAATCTCGGACTGATCCTGGCCATCGACGGCGCGGAATTCCTGCGCTGGACGAATCTTCCCGGGCCGCTGCTGCTTGCCGGATTGCTGGTGTTGAGCGGTTTCATCAACCTCTTCGTCGGGTCGGCATCGGCAAAGTGGGCGCTGCTGGCGCCAATCCTGGTGCCGATGCTGATGCTGCTCAACATCAGCCCGGAAACCGCCACCGCCGCCTATCGCATCGGCGATTCGGCGACCAATATCATCACCCCGCTGATGGTCTATTTCCCGCTGATCCTGATTTTCTGCCAGCGCTGGGACAAGGATTTCGGCATTGGCAGCCTGATGGCCGTGATGATCCCCTATTCCATCTGGCTGATGATCACCGGCGTTATCATCATCGTCGCCTGGGTGAGTTTCGATTTTCCGCTCGGTCCGGGCGCGATCGTCAACTACACGATCGAGTAGGACCATGGATGCGATGATGGCCGGGCTTCGTGTGGACAAGCGTGGCGGTGCGGGGTAATCGGGCGCTATCGAATTCCAGCAAACGGTGTGACATGGGCAAGAAAACCGAAAAACTGCTTTCCATCCTGCAACTCCAGCCGGTGGTGCCGGTGCTTGTGGTCGACCGGGTTGCGACTGCCATACCCTTGGCGCAGGCGCTGGTTGCCGGCGGGCTCAAGGCCATCGAGATCACCTTGCGGACCGAGGCGGCGCTGGATTCCATCAAGGCGGTTGCCGACGAGGTGGAAGGTGCCCATGTCGGGGCCGGAACAATCCTCAATGCACGCCAGTATGACGCCGCAGTCGCGGCCGGCTCGACCTTCATCGTCAGCCCCGGCACGACACAGGAGCTGCTGGATGCGGCCCGCAAGTCACCGGTGCCGATGCTGCCGGGCGCGGCAACGCCGAGCGAGGCCATGGCGCTGCGCGAGGAAGGCTACGCGGTCCTTAAATTCTTTCCGGCCGAGCAGGCCGGCGGCGCCGCCTATCTGAAATCGCTGTCCTCACCGCTCGGCGGCATCAGCTTTTGCCCGACCGGCGGCATTACCGCGCAGACGGCGACCGACTATCTGTCGCTGCCCAACGTCATCTGTGTCGGCGGCTCATGGGTGGCGCCGAAGGGGCTTGTCGAGGCCGGCGACTGGAAGGCGATCACGGCGCTTGCGCAGGAGGCTAGCCAACTGGGCCGATAGCCACGATCGAAGGGTTTGAAAACCGGTTTGACGGTGCCTATTTCGTGAGGAAACCCCTCTCGGAAAGGCGACGCTTCATGTTCGATCCCAAGACGCTTCTCGACCAGTTTCTCGGCTCCAAGGTCCCCGGCACGGACGATACCGTGCGCGGCAAGGCCGGACAGGCCGTGCAGCTTGCCAAGGACAACCCGCTGGCAACCGGCGCTATCGCCGCGGTGCTGCTCGGCACAAGCACCGGGCGCTCGCTGACCGGCTCGGCGCTGAAACTGGGCGGCATCGCGGCGATCGCCGGGCTCGGCTACCACGCCTACAAGAACTACAAGGCCGGCAAGGCACCGGATGCCGGCGGCGAACGGATGGAGCCCGAGGCACTGCCGGCGCCGGACGAAACGGCGTTCGATGTCGATGCCGGACGGGTGAATGACGATTTTGCCCTGGCGCTGGTGCGCGCGATGATCGGCGCGGCGCGCAGCGACGGTCATGTCGACGATGAGGAAAGGGCAAAGATCGCCGATAAGTTGTCGGTGGCGGGCGTCGATGCGGAGGCGCAGGCCTTTATCGACGCCGAACTTGCCGATCCGACCGATCTCGGCGAGATCATCGCCGCCGCGAACAGTGAAGAACAGCGGGTCGAGATCTACACCGCCTCGCGGCTGGCGATCAATCCGGACAGCCGCGCCGAACGCGGCTATCTCGACATGTTGGCGGGCCGCCTCGGTCTGCCCGACGGACTGGTCGACCATATCGAGGCGACGGTCGCCGCCGCTGAAGTCCAACGATCCTGACGCCGCGTCGGTTTTCGGGTTTCAAACGGATCTGACACGCCATAGTGTCAAGTCCATGAAACAACGCCGGAAAGTCCTGAACCTGCTTTGCTTTGCGGTTCTGTGCGGCTTCACTCTGCTGCCGGCCGGTCCGGTCATGGCGGCCGAGCGGATATTGGTTTTTGCCGCCGCCAGCATGAAGGACGCCGTCGAGGCCATCGCCGAAGACTATCAGGCGCAAACCGGCCAGCCGATCGTCGTGTCGCTGGCGAACTCCGGCACGCTGGCACGGCAGATCGAGGCGGGCGCGCCGGCGGATATCTATCTGTCGGCCAATCCCGACTGGATGGATTATCTCGTTGCGCGCGATCTGATCGACGCGGACAGCGTTTCGGTTGCCGCCGGCAATTCCCTGGTGATCGTCCGGGGTACGCAGACAAAGGGCGCGCAGGACGATGCAACACCGGCGGCGCTGCTGGCCCGTGAACGGTTTGCGATGGGCGACCCGCGACATGTGCCGGCGGGCATCTACGCGAAACAGGCGCTCGAGGCGCTGGGACTGTGGGCGTCGGTCGTCCAGAATGCCGCCTTCGGCGAAAATGTGCGCGTCGCGCTGGCGCTCGCCGCCCGCGGCGATGTTGCAAGCGCCATCGTCTACCGATCGGACGCCGCGATGCGCGACGACCTTGAAATCGCGTTCGAATTTCCCGAAGGCAGCCATTTGCCAATCCGCTATCCTGTGGCAATAACCAGACGGGCGGACGGCGATGCCCGCGCCTTTATGGACTATTTTATGGAAAAGGCGCGAGAGGGAGCGCTGGCGCCCTTCGGCTTCACGCCGCCGGAGAAAACGGATTAATGGCATTATGACGGGTAGCGCGGCCCTCGACATCGTTCTTCTGTCGCTCAAGGTGGCGGCGGTCGCCATGGTCTTTTCGCTGCCGCTTGCCTTTGCGGTGGCCTGGGTGCTGGCTCGCCGCGAGTTCTTCGGCAAAAGCCTGCTGCAGGCACTGATCACCCTGCCGCTGGTCATGCCGCCGGTGGTGACCGGCTATCTGCTGCTGGTTGTGTTCGGCCGCAACGGCTTTCTCGGCCAGAAGCTGCAATCCGTCGGTCTGGAATTCGCCTTTCAGTGGACCGGAGCGGCGCTTGCGGCCGGGGTCATGGCGTTTCCGCTTCTGGTGCGCCCGATGCGACTTGCCATCGAAACCCTGGATACCGGGCTGGAGGAGGCGGCCTCGACCCTTGGGGCGAGCCGGCTGATCCGCTTTGCAACCGTTACCTTTCCGCTGGTCCTGCCCGGTGTTCTGGCCGGCGCCGTGCTCGGTTTCGCCAAGGCGCTCGGCGAATTCGGCGCCACCATCACCTTCGTGTCAAACATTCCGCACGAGACCCAGACATTGTCGCTGGCGATCTATTCGCTGCTGCAGAGCCCGACGGGCGACCGGGCGGTGGTCGTGATGATCTCGATTTCCGCCGGACTTGCGGTCGGGTCGGTGCTGCTGGCCGAGTTCATCGGCAAGCGCATCCGGCGATGGGGACAGCAATGAGCCTCGAGGTGTCGCTGCAATCGCGTATCGGTGCGTTCGAGTTGCGGGCAGAGTTCGCCGCCGGGCCGGGCATCGCCGCGCTGTTCGGCCATTCCGGCGCCGGCAAGACGACGATCCTGAAGATGATCGCCGGGCTGACCCGTCCCGATCACGGGCGGATCGTGGCCGATGGCCGGGTGCTGTTCGACGCCGATGGCAATATTGACCTGCCTGCGCACCGGCGCCGGGTCGGCATGGTGTTCCAGGAGGCACGCCTGTTTCCGCATATGACCGTGATGCGCAACCTCACCTACGGACGGTGGGCCGGCCGGCGCGGCGCAAAAGTGGATTTCGACCGGATTTGCGGGATGCTCGGCCTCGGCGACCTGATGGAGCGCCATCCAGGCCGTCTGTCGGGTGGCGAAAAGCAACGCGTGGCGATCGGCCGGGCGCTGCTCTCCGACCCGGCCCTCCTGTTGATGGACGAACCGCTTGCCTCGCTGGACGGCGCCCGCAAGAACGAGATCCTGCCCTATCTGGAAGAAATCCGCGATGCGACCGGCCTGCCGATCGTCTATGTCAGCCACGAAATGGACGAGGTCGCGCGGCTGGCCGATACGCTGGTTGTCCTGTCGCAGGGAGCGGTGCTCGGCTGCGGCGACGCGGTGGAGATGTTCTCGCGGCTCGATTTCGGCCCGGCGCTCGGTCGCCATGAGGCGAGTTCGCTGCTGATCGGCACCGTTGCCGCTGCGTCGCCGGATGACGGGCTGCAGGAGATTGCGCTGGACGGGTCGACAGTGCTCAGCGTCGTGCAGCATCGGCTGAAGGCGGGGGAACGGGTCCGCCTGCGGATCAGGGCGCGCGACGTGGCGCTGTCGCTGACCCGCCCGGAGGGCATCAGCTTTCGCAACATCCTGCCGGCGACCGTGCGCCGGGTCGCGCTGGAGGACAGCCCGTTTGTCGAGGTGCTGCTCACCACCGCGGGCCAGACGCTGCGGGCGCGGATCACCAGACAGGCCCATGACGAGCTGGGCATTTGCGAAGGGCTGCAGGTCTTCGCGCTGGTCAAATCGGTCGCCATCGGCCAGCGCACCCTGTCGGGGGTGCGTTAGGCTTTGCTTGGCATTTGGCCAAAAACCCGAATAGTCTCGTCAACATGGTGAGTGGTGCCGAAATTCGCAGATCGTTCCGACGGACCCGCATTGTTGCGGCAGGCCTGTTTCTGGTCGTCAGCGCCGTGGCGGTGATCGCCAGTGCCGAATGGTGGCGGCAGCAGGCCGAGCGGCAATTGCGTGCGAAGGCGGCTGAAACGCTGGCGGTGCAGGCCGAGGCGCTTTCCGGCATTCTCGACAAATACCGGTTGCTGCCGCCGCTGCTGTCGCGCGAGGCGTCGGTCGTCTCGCAATTCAGGGACGGCGACAGCGAAGCGGCGCGGCGCAAGGCGATTGCCGTTCACGGCATGTCGGGCGCCAAGGAGGTGGCGTTCCTGTTTCCCGATGGTCGCGTGGTGGCGACCGCCAGCGATCTTTTTGCCGATGATATCTCCACCCAGAAAAAGCTGTTGGATGCGGCGCGCCAGGGGCGGCTCGGGCGCGAGGCGATCTCGCTCGATTCCGAGCAGCGGATTTACGGGTTCGCCTCCGGTGTCTGGGACGATGGCGCGCTGCTGGGGATCGTCGCGGTCTATGTCGATTTCGACCCGGTGGAGGCCACCTGGTCGCTGTCAACCAATCCGATTTTCGTGACCGATCAAAGCGGCACCGTGTTTTTGACCAACCGGCCCGCCTGGCGGCTCAAGCCGATGTCGTCGCTGATGTCCGGGACGCCGTCGCCGGACCGGATGCTGCTCGGCAGCACACTAATTCCCCATGGCGATCTGACGCGCGACCTGCCGCTGCTCGACTGGCAGTTGCATGTGCTGTCCGACGAGCGGCCGCTGGCGACGGCGCGATGGACCGGCGGTGTGATCGCTGCCCTCGTGTGTCTGCTGATCGGCGCTGCGGTGGCGTTCGTCATCCAGCGCCGTGAGGCGCAGGCGCTGCGGGCGCGGCGGGACCGGGCAACGGCCCTGCGCCTGGAAAGGCTGGTCCGCGAACGGACGCGGGCGCTGAGCGAAACCAATGTCTCCCTGTCACGCGAGATCGATGAGCGCCGGCAGACCGAGGACAGGCTGCGCAAGACGCAGGCCGAGCTGGTGCAGGCTGCCAAACTTGCGGTGCTGGGGCAGATGTCGGCGGCGCTCAGCCATGAATTCAACCAGCCGCTGGCGGCGCTGCGCACCTATGCGGATAATGCACGGCGCTTCCTGGAAAAGGGCCGGCTGGAGACGGTGGGCGACAATCTGACCCGTATCGGCGGCTTGGTCGACAGGATGGCGGAACTGTCGCGCAGCCTGCTGTCCTTTTCGCGAAAACCCGGCACCAAGATCAGCGCCGTGCCGCTCGGCCCGGTGCTCGATGAGGCGCTGATGCTGGTGCAGCCACGGGCGCGCAAGGCCGGCGTCGAGGTCAGGCGCGACGGCGACGGCGAGGCGCACCGGGTGTTGGGCGGGCATATTCGCTTGTCCCAGGTGTTCGTCAATCTCATCAACAATGCGGTCGATGCGGTCTCGGACCGCGAGCGGGGATGCGTCTGGATCTCTGTCTGTGAGCACGGAGGGGAGGTTGCGGTGCGGATCGAGGACAATGGGCCGGGGATCGCGGCTGACCTGCGCGCAGCCGTCTTCGAACCGTTTTTCACCACCAAAGAGGCGGGCGCGGGCATCGGAATCGGCCTGTCCATCGTCAGCAGCATCCTGCGCGATTTCGACGGCCGGATCGATCTCGATACGAGCGATCATGGCGGCGCCCGGTTCACGATCCGGCTGAAGGCCGCCGAGGGTGAAAGCATGGCAGCGGAGTGACGGACCGGTGAGCAGCGATACGCCCATCATTCATCTGGTCGACGATGACGAGGACCTGCGCCATGCGCTGGCCCAGGGGCTGGAACTGGAAGGTCTGAATGTCGTCGTCCATCAGCGCGCCGAGCCGGTTCTGAACGTTCTGGCCCGCGACGAATATGGTGTCGTGATCTCCGATATCCGAATGCCGGGCGATGACGGCATGACATTGCTGAAAAAGGTGCTGGCCATCGACCCGGCCTTTCCAATAATCCTGATCACCGGGCATGGCGATGTGCAGCTCGCGGTCGAGGCGATGCGGGCCGGCGCCTATGATTTCATCGAAAAGCCGTTTGCCGTCTCGCGGCTGTCGGCGGTGATCGAACGGGCTCTGGAGAAGCGCCGGCTGGTGCTGGAGAACAGGACCCTGCGGACCGAGCTCGATCAGCGCCACGATCTGACCCAGCGGTTGGTCGGGCGCTCTGCCGGCATCATCCGGCTGCGTGGCCAGATCGAAGCCCTCGCGGCAACCGATGCGGATGTCCTGATCGTCGGCGAGACCGGTTCGGGCAAGGAGGTGGTGGCACGGGCGCTGCACGATTACGGGCCGCGCGGCGATGGAAATTTTGTCGCCATCAATTGTGCCGCTCTGCCGGCGGAAATCTTCGAATCGGAACTGTTTGGCCATGAATCCGGCGCCTTTACGGGCGCCCGCGAGAAACGGGTCGGCAAGCTGGAACATGCCCATGGCGGCACGGTTTTCCTCGATGAAATCGAATCCATGCCGCTTGACCTGCAGGCCAAATTGCTGCGGGCCATTGAACAGCGCAGCATCGAACGGCTCGGTTCCAACCGGACGATCCCGCTCGATGTGCGGTTCGTGGCGGCCACCAAATTCGATCTCGAACAGGAAGGGGCGAAGGGCACCTTCCGGTCCGATCTCTATTACCGGCTGAACGTCATCACCCTGGCGATCCCGCCATTACGGGAGCGCAAGGACGATATCGCCTTGCTGTTCTTTCATCTGGCCCGTGACGCGCGGGCGCGGTACCGGCGGGAAATCCCGGAGATCGATCCGGCGCTGGAAGCCCAGCTTCTGGTGCATGACTGGCCGGGCAATGTGCGGGAGTTGCGCAATTATGCCGACCGGTTCGTGCTCGGCATGTGGAACGGGTTCGATGGCGGCGCGGAGCAGCCCCAGCCGCAATCCGTTCTGGCCGACCGGGTGGCGGCTTTCGAAAAGTCGGCGATCGAAGCCGAGTTGGCCCGCCATGGCGGCGTGTTGAAGCCGGTCTATGAGGCCCTCGGTATTTCCCGAAAGGGTCTCTATGACAAGATCAAGCGCCACGGCATCGTCTTCGATGACGGGACATGACGGCGGTGGGTTGAATCCTACCCACCGATCCGGTTGCAATGGGTAGACGATGACACGCTGCACTTGGGGTGCGGCGGACCGCCGGAACAGCGGATCCCGCTTATTGCATTGTTTTCCATGGATAAATTTTTCTGACACCTGCGCGCCGAGGCAACTGGCACACCGCTTGCTCTCCTTGAAAGGCGGAATGCCAAATCATCAGGGAGGGGCGAGTCAGTTGGCTGACCGAGTTTTCCCGTGGTCTGACATTTTCATCGGCCGGCAGTGGCGCCCAGCCGTTGGCGGTGTGTGACAAAGTGCTGACTGGACGTATTGTCCGGTTCCGGGAGAAATGAGGGGACACGCGATGTATCCCACAGGAGGTCAGAAATGAAAAAACTACTTGGTGCCGTCTCGGCCGTTGCGATCCTGTTTTCGGCAGGGCAGGCAATGGCGGATTGCGATGACGGCGAAATCGTCATCAAGTTCAGCCATGTGACGGCCGATTCCGGCCATCCCAAGGGGGATGCCGCTCGCGCCATTGCCGACCGTATCAACAAGGAGATGAACGGTAAGGCCTGTATGGAGGTCTATCCGAGTTCAACGCTGTTCGATGACGACAAGGTCATGGAAGCGCTGCTTCTGGGCGATGTCCAGGTGGCCGCGCCGTCGCTGTCGAAATTCGAGGCCTATACGAAGAAATATCGGCTGTTCGACCTGCCGTTCCTGTTCTCATCGATGGATGCGGTCAATAATTTCACGCAAGGACCGGTCGGCGAGGAATTGCTGGGTGCCGTCGAGGACAAGGGATATACCGGTCTCGGCTATATCTATAACGGCTTGAAGCATTTTTCCGCCAACAAGCCGCTCGAGGTGCCGACCGATGCGCACGGCCTCAAATTCCGGGTGCAGACATCCGACGTCGCCGTGGCAATGATCGAGGCTATGGATGCCTCGGCGCAGAAACTCGCCTTCAAGGAGGTCTATGGGGCGCTGCAGACCGGGGTGGTCGATGGCCAGGAGAACACCTGGTCCAACATTTACAAGCAGAAATTCTTCGAGGTGCAGGACGGGATCACCGAAACCAACCACCAGCTCCTGACCTATCTGGCGATCACCTCGACGGAATGGCTCGACAGCCTGCCGCAGGATGTCCGCGAGCAGTTCATGACGATCTTCACCGAGGAGGTCAACGCCGCTAATGCCAATGCCACGGCGATCAACGAGAAGGCCAAGGAAGGCATTATCGCGGCCGGCGGGGTCATCCGCCAGTTGACGCCGGAGCAGCGTCAGGTCTGGGTCGACACGATGAAGCCGGTCTGGGAGCAGTTCCAGGACGATATCGGCAAATCGGTCATCGACGCGGCGGTCGCGTCCAACAACTGACCGAACTTTAATCCTGGAATGCCCGCTTGGCTGCGGGCATTCCGCCACCGGTTCGCCGGCTCACCGGGGAGGGGACACCATGGGCACTGTCGGAATCTATGCCGTCATGGCGCTGATCATCGTGCTGCTGTTTTTTGTCGAGCGCGCTCGGCCGCAGGCGGTCTCGCGATTTGAGGAAAACGTGCTGGCGACGCTGCTGGCGATGATCACCATCGTCTCCTTCGTCCAGGTCATCGCCCGCTACGGCTTCAACACCGGCTGGGGCGGTGCGCTGGAATTCACCCGTGTGCTGTTTGCCTGGATGATCCTGTTCGGCATGAGCTACGGCATCAAGATCGGCGCGCATCTCGGCGTCGATGTCTTCATCAAGATGCTGCCGGCGCGGCTTTTCAAGGCCGCCGCGCTGTTCGGCGCGGCCTGTGCGGTCGCCTATGCGGTGACACTGATTTCCTCCACCTGGCTCACCTTTTTCGGCGCCGATACCAAGGGTGGCGCGGTGCACTACTGGGGCAAGATGTTCCAGATCGGCATCGGGCTCGACGACCTGCGCTACCCGGTCTGGATGCAGGAGAGTTTCGGCCTGCAGGAACGGGTCCAGCGCTGGATCGCCTATCTGATCCTGCCGATCGGGCTTGCCCTTTTCGGGTTCCGCAGCCTGCAGGCCATGGTGGCGATCTGGCGCGGCGACCGCAACATGATTATCGCCAGCCACGAGGCCGAGGAACTGGTGGCCGAAAACAAAGATATTCTCAGGGACTGACGGGGGGACCGAAACAATGGATGCCATCATTCTCTTCGTCCTGGTTCTGGGACTGCTCTTTCTCGGCGTGCCGGTCGCGGTGTCGCTGGGCCTCTCCTCCATCCTGGTCATCGCGTTCTTTTCCGACGACTCCATGTCGTCGGTGGCGCTGCAATTGTTCACCGCCTCGCAGAATTACACCCTGCTGGCGATCCCGTTCTTCATCCTGGCCTCGGCCTTCATGTCGACCGGCGGCGTCGCCAAGCGGATCATTCGCTTTGCCATTGCGACGGTCGGCCATTTCCGCGGCGGCCTGGCGATGGCGAGCGTCATGGCCTGCATGCTGTTTGCCGCGCTTTCTGGATCGTCACCGGCGACCGTCGTGGCCATCGGCACCATTGCGATCGCCGGCATGCGGCAGGTCGGCTACACCAAGGAATTCGCCTCCGGCGTGATCGCCAATGCCGGGACGCTCGGCATCCTCATCCCGCCGTCGATCGTCATGGTGGTCTATTCGGCGGCAACGGATGTTTCGGTCGGCCGGATGTTCCTGGCGGGCGTCGTGCCGGGCATCGTCGCCGGGCTGATGCTGATGATCGCGATCTATGTGATGGCGCGGGTCAAGGGCCTGCCAGCCGAACCCTGGAGGGGCTTTCAGGAACTGCTCGATGGCGGCAAGGAGGCGGGCTGGGGCCTGTTCCTGATCATCATTATCCTCGGCGGCATCTATGGCGGCGTGTTCACGCCGACCGAAGCGGCGGCGGTGGCCGCCGTCTATGCCTTTTTCATTGCGCTGTTTATCTATCGCGACATGGGCCCGATGAAGGATGTCCCGTGGGTCTTCGAGGATGACGGCAAACGCGCCAAGGTCGGGTTCTCCGCCAGTGTCTATGGCCTTGCCTTCTTCTTCGTCTGGATGATCCTGTCCTTCTTCGCCACCGCCGAAGCGGCGTCGGTGACGGTGGCCGGCCGGGCGCAGCTCGGCCTGCTGATCGCGCTGATCATCGTCTTTGCCTATGTGCAGTGGCGCGGCAAGGAAGGCGTCACCAAGGCGCCGGCCTTCCTGATCGCCGGCCTGCCGATCTGGGGCCGCAACCTGGCGCTGATGGGGCGCAACCTGTTCAACGTGTTCTTCAACGAAGACACGCGGAAAGTGATGGTCGATGCATCGAAGACGACCATCATGCTGATGTTCATCATCGTCAATGCGCTGTTGTTCGCCCATGTGCTGACCGGCGAGCGCATCCCGCAGCACATCACCGAGCTGATGGTCGATGCCGGCTTTACCTGGTTCACTTTCCTGATCGCCGTCAATGTCCTGCTGCTCTTGGGCGGGCAGTTCATGGAGCCGTCCGGCCTGCTGCTGATCGTTGCGCCGGTGGTGTTCCCGATCGCCATGGAACTGGGTGTCGATCCCGTGCATCTCGGCATCATCATGGTGGTCAATATGGAAATCGGCATGATCACGCCGCCGATCGGGCTCAACCTGTTTGTTACCTCCGGCATCACCGGCATGAGCCTCATCCAGGTGGTCCGGGCGGCGCTGCCCTTCGTGGCCGTGCTGTTCGTCTTCCTGATCCTGGTGACCTATCTGCCTGCGCTGTCGACCATGCTGCCCTATGCGCTGATGGGACCGGAGATCGTCACGCGTTAGATTCAGATTCGACGAATTCGGCGATGCGGCGGATCGCTTCCTCGATGCGGTCCTCGGACGCTGCGCAGGACAGGCGGACATAGCCTTCGCCGAATGTGCCGAAATCCGGGCCGCCGACCAGGGCGACGCCCTTTTCCTCCAGAAGGCGCGCGGCCAGTTCCTTGGCCTTGATGCCGAGGGCCGAGACATTGGGGAACGCATAGAAGGCGCCCTTCGGTGTAGCGCAGCTTATGCCGGGGATTGCGTTCAGCCGTTCGACCACCAGTTTGCGCCTTGTGTCAAAGGCGGCCAGCATGCGATCGACATCGTCCTGCGGGCCGTCAATGGCGGCAATGCCAGCGAACTGGCTGGGCGTGTTGACGCAGGACCAGCAATTGACGGCGAGTTTGCGCACCTTGTCGTAGAGATGGCCGCCGTCGGGCCCGGTCGGCCAGATCGACCAGCCCATGCGCCAGCCGGTCATCGCCCAGGTCTTCGACCATCCATTGAGCACGATCAGCCGGTTGCGGATCTCCGGAAAGCGCAGCAGCGAGGTGTGCCGCTCGCCGTCATAGGTCATCACGTCGTAGATTTCGTCGGATAGGATGGCGACATCGGGGAATTCCGCGAGGCCGGCCACCAGTTTCTCGATTTCCGCCCGCGGGGTGACGCCGCCGGTCGGATTGGCGGGCGAGTTGATGATCAGCAGCCTTGTCCGCGGGGTAATCTTCGACAGCGTCTCCTCGGCGGAAAAGGCGAAGCCGTTTTCCTCGCGGATCGGAACAGGCACAGCCGCTGCGCCGGTATAGTCGATCATCGAACGGTAGATCGGGAATCCCGGATCGGGATAGAGGATCTCGGCGCCCGGTTCGCCGAACAGGGTGATGGCGGCGAACATGGTCGGCTTGCCGCCAGGCATGATCATCACTTCGTCCGGCGAGATTTCAACGCCGGTCGTGGTCAGGGTGCGGCGGACGACCGCTTCGCGCGTCGCCGGCAGGCCGGTGGCCGGGGTGTAGCCGTGCTCACCGTCGCGCAGCGCCTTGACCGCGGCCTCGACGATGTGCGGCGGTGTGGAGAAATCGGGCTGCCCGATGCCGAGATTGACGATGTCGCGGCCCTCGGCCTGGAGCGCTGCCGCCCGCGCCAGCACGGCGAAAGCGTTTTCCTCGCCCATGCGATCGAATGCTGCGACTGTCTGCACGATATCATCCCCTTCGTTTCGCGTCGGCGCATTCATGGCCCATCGCGCGTTTCATTTCAATCTCGGCGTGGCCGCAGATTCCGCCGCTTGTATCCGCCCGCACCCGGACCTAGTTTAAGGACACAATGGCGATGGCCGGGGAGCGGAAACGTGTCCGACAACAGTTCCAAAAACGCCGCGGTTGCCGCAGCGATCATTCTGGTGGTTGTGGCGGCAACCTTCCTGTCGATGCCCCGCATCGTGCTTTCGCTGGGCGAATACTCACCCTGGTTCGGCTACGGCGCCGCGATCGTTTTCATTCTCGGGTTCTTCGCCATTTTCTGGGGGCGGAGCTGGTTCCAGCAGCGCAATCGCGACGGGTCCTGAAATTCCGGATGCCTGTAAGTGTGAGCCAATGGCCCTTACATCTGCAGGGCGGCAAAGAGCAGCACAAGACCAATGGCGAGAACCAGACCGGCACCGACAATTTCGATGCCGCTGGTGATGCGGGCGGCGGCCGACTCGCTGCTGACGATGCGGATCGCAGTCCCCTTGGCGAGCACCGCCATCGTGGCCAGGATCGAAACCGTGATTGCCGTACCGATCGACATGGCCGTGACCGACAGGAAGCCGCCGAGATAAAGCCCGTTCAAAAGCGCGAATGTCAGAACGATCAGGGCGCCTGAGCATGGCCGCAAACCGATTGCTATGACCGCTGACAAGGCCTCCCGCCATTCCAGTTTCGCAGCGCTGATCTGTGCCGGATCCGGCACGTGGGCATGGCCGCAGCTTATGCAAACCCCGTCGGGGCCGGTGTCGTGGTGTCCGTGCGGGCCGTAATCATCGACGTAGCGCGCTTTCGGGCGCAGTTTTCGAAACAGCAGCCAGCCGCCGAAGCCGGCGATCAGGGCGTAGCTGGCAATCTCCAGCGAGCGCGTCGCGTCGGTCATGGAAATGCCAGTGCCGCGCAGCGCCACATAGGTCGCGCCCACGATCAGGATCGCCACGGCTCCCTGCATCAGCGCGGCCATGAAGGATATGGTGATGCCGCGGCGCAGGGTCTGCTCATTGGCGATCACATAGGAGGAAATCACCGCCTTGCCGTGTCCGGGGCCGGCGGCGTGGAACACGCCATAGGCAAAGGATAGGCCGATCAGGGCCCACAGCTGGGCCGGATCGTCGCGCATTGCCTTCACCGCGCCCGACAGGGCCCGATAGAAGGATTGCTGCTGATTGTTGATCCATCCAAGCAGGCCGCCGAGAAGCCCGGAATTGTCAAAGGCCGGTTCGGCGGTGCCGATGCCGAGCGGCGATTGCGCCATGGCCAGCCCCGGCAGCGCCGCCAGCGCGAGGCCGGCGCCGATCAGCAGCAGGGTCTGGCGGCGCTGGCCAGTCAGCATGTCAGCTCGAGTCGCGTGGCGAAGAGCTTTGAAAAATCATTGCCTTCGGGGTCGTTGAAAAAAGCCTCGGTGAGCGTTTGCTGGTTCTGCGCGATCACCTCGTCGGGATCGGGCCGCACCACCTGGCGCCTGCAGGACCGGGCAGCGCCCTCGACCACCAGGTCGTCGTCGCTGAGAAAATCCAGCGCCGCATACATGGTCGGATCATAGGCGCCGAAGCTCAAGAGGCCCGTCAGGGGCATGGGCCTGGAGGGCGAAACCGAGAAGAACATCAGAACCTGCCCGTCCTGAAAATCGACATGGATCCGGTCCGGCGGATTGATCGGGATATCTTTGCCGTCGGCGGTGAGGGCGGTGTAATAGTTGAAGTCGGCCAGCGACTCCTTGACGATGTCGCCAACGGTTTCGAGTTCCTCGGGCTCCAGCTTAAGGTTGGCATTGGCGTCGAATTCCAGCAACACGGTCGAGGAAAACAGCTCGTCGAACCGCCAGATATGGCGCAAGGCCTCGACCCCGTCCCTGCCGCCAAGCACCACTTCGAGGCGCGCCTCTGCAAAGACATGCGGATGGGCGTTCGCACCGGTCGCCGACAAAGCCAGCATGCCGATGGATAGTGCGGCAGTCTTCAGTCCCGGTTGGCGAGGCATTCAAAGGTCCGTGGCGCTGGTTGCGGATATCGAATCGTCATGGACTGCCTGACAATTTAGGCCGGAATTGGACGTTGCGCAATGAATTGGCAATTTGAGCGCCGATCTGCTGCGAGCGGTCACTCTGCCGGGACTTGCCCGGTCAGGTCGGTCACCCGCCCGTGCGGAAGCGGTTCTCCGGCAGGCCTGCCGTATCGGTGCGGACGGCAAAGAGGCTGCCGGCCAGCCGGTCCGTCTCGGCCTTCGCCAGGCTGGCGGTGGTTACGAACAGGGTCGAAAGGTCCGGGCCGCCGAATGTGCAGGTGGTGATGTTTTTCACCGGCATGTCGATAACGCGATCCACCGACCCGTCCGGTGCGATGCGCACGATGCAACCGCCGCCGAACCGGCAGTTCCAGATGAACCCGTCGCGGTCGATTGTCGACCCGTCGGGCAGTCCGCGCTCGAAACCGGCAAAATGGGGTGCGCCCGGGCCGATATCGCCGGTCGCGGGATCGTAGGGATAGGCGCGGATTTCGTTCTTCAGCGTGTCGCCGAAATAAAAGGTCCTGCCGTCCGGCGCCCAGCAAAGCGTGTTGGATATGCCGATGCCGCTTTCCATTTCTTCCAGCTCCGCTCCCATGCGAAAGCGAAACAGCTTGCCCATGCCCTCCCACACATCACGGTTTTCCCCGTTGGGGCCGACATTGTTTGCCATGGATCCGACCCAGAATGTGCCGCGCGGATCGGTGCGGCCGTCGTTGAACCGCACATCCGGGGCCCCGGGCAGGGCCACGCCAAGGTCGGTGCGCTCATCCGTGTCGACCCGCAGGAAAACCAGTTTCGAGGCGAGGGTGACGAGCAGTGTTCCATCGACATCGGTCAGCGACAGGGCGACCACCGGCTCGTCGAACAGATGGCTGGTCACCGCCGAGGTGCCGAGGTCCAGCCGGTGCAGAAGAAACCGGTTGATGTCGACCCAGTAGACACGGTCTTCATCGGCTGACCAGGTGGCGGCCTCGCCGCAGAGATCGCCGGTCGGCGCAAGGCAGATTACGGACTGTGCCGACATGCTCTTCCCCTCATTTGCGGGCGCCCTGGTCGAGTGCGTGATTGAGCAGGACCGCGCTGATGATCAGCATGCCGCGCACCACATATTGCCAGTATTCGCTGACATTCAACAGGGTCATGCCGTTGACGATTACGCCGAGGAACAGAACGCCGATCAACGTGCCTCGGATCGACCCCTTTCCGCCGAACAGGCTGGTGCCGCCGATGATCACGGCGGAAATCACGTCGAGCTCCCATCCGCGGGCGGCGGTGGCGCTGCCGGAGAGAATCTGCGAGGCGATCAGAATACCGGCAATCGCCGTGAAGACCCCTGTGATCCCGAAGGCGAGTGTCTTGGTTCTCCAGACATTGATGCCGGACAGCCTGGCGGCTTCGAGATTGCCGCCGACCGCATAGATGGAGCGCCCGAAGCTCGTATAGTTCATCAGAAAATAGACAAAGCCGAACACGGCGACGAAGATGTAGACCGGGAAGGGAATGCCGAGCAGGAAACCGGAGCCGAGGAAGTTGAACTGATAGGGAAAGCTGGTGATCGGAAATCCGCCGGTGATGAGATTGGCGGCGCCGGACAGGACCGTGAGCAGACCGAGCGTGGTGATGAAGGTCGGCATGTTGAAATGCTGGCGCAGCTTGCCGGTAAAGACACCGACGCAGAACATGATGATCATCGCCGCCACGGCACCGGCGGCAATCGCCGGATAGACGCCGGTGAAGGGCGTCAGTTCACGGGTGAACCAGGCGGTGACGCAGCCGGAAAAGGCAACGCCGGAGCCGATCGACAGGTCGATTTCGCCGGAGATGATAATCATCGTCATGCCGAAGGCGATGATGCCCTGCATGGTGACGTTGCGCAGCACATTGAACTGGTTGTCGAGGGTGGCAAAGCCGGGCGCGGCGACCATGAGGTACAGGTACATCAGCACCAGGATGATCTCCATCGGATGGCGGCGGAACACCTGCGCGAGCTGCATCAAAAACCCTCCATGCACGCGGCGTAAAGTTCGGTGAGGTCGGTGTCGGCCGGATCGAGTTCGCCGACCATGCGGCCGTCTTTCATGACCAGGATGCGGTCGCAGACATCGAGAAGTTCTTCCAGTTCGGTCGACACGAAGATGGAGCTCAGCCCCTTTTCCGCCTGCTCCCAGATGATCTGGAAAATCTGCTGTTTGGCATGCACGTCGACGCCCCGGCTCGGTTCGTCGAAAAACATGATTTTGGGGTGGGTGTTGAGCCAGTTGCCGATGACGACCTTTTGCTGATTGCCGCCGCTCAAGGAAGAGACCGGATCGTCCGGACCGCCGATCTTGATGTGCAACTGCTCGACCTGCTTCCTAACGCCCGGCTTTTCGGCGGATTTGGTGATGAGGCCCTTAGGAGCGTTCCGGCGCAGGCTTGCCATCGACAGGTTGCTGTGGATCGAGTGGTCCTGCACCAGTCCCACCTCCTTGCGGTTCTCGGGCGTGTAGCCGAGGCCCAATGCCGTCATCAGGCGCGGGTCGGGATGATCGACCTTGCGGCCATCGACGATGATTTCGCCGCTGTCGACAGGGTCGGCGCCGAAGATGCCGCGCAGCAATTCGGTCCGCCCGGCGCCGAGCATGCCGGCGATCCCCAGCACCTCGCCGGGATGCAGGTCGAAGCTGACATTCTCAAAAGCGTGTTCGCGGGTCAGGTTGCGCACCGACAAGATGGGTTCCCGGCGCGATGATCCTGCCGTTCGCGCCGGGCGCTTGGCCCGTGCGACGTCGCCGAACATCATGCCGACGATCTCCTGGTTGGAGGATTGCGCCATCTCGACCGAGGCGATGTGGTGACCGTCGCGCAGAACGGTGACCGTGTCGGCGATCTCGGAGAGTTCGGACAGGCGGTGCGAGATATACATCATGGTTACGCCGCGGTCCTTGAGGGTGCGCAGCAGCGCAAAGAGCATCTCGACCTCCCTGGAGGCGAGCGCCGACGTCGGCTCGTCCAGCAGCAGCAGGGCGGGGTCGAAGGACATGGCCTTGGCGATCTCGATGGTTTGCTGTTGTCCGACGCTCAGCGTCTTGATCCGGGCGGCGGGATCAATGTCCAGACCCATCCTGTCGAGCAGGTCCGCTGTTTTGCGGTGCGCGGACGTCCAGTCGATGCGGGTCAATCCGAAGGATGTGGTTTTCGGCAGCCGGCCAAGGAAAATGTTCTCCGCCACCGAGAGCTCCGGGACGAGGCTCAGTTCCTGGTGGACGGTGACGATGTTGGCGTCGAAGGCATCGCGCGGCGATTTGAAGGTGGCATCCTGCCCGTTGAGGGACATGGCGCCGGCCGTGGGCTGGACGACGCCGCTCAGCATCTTGACGAGCGTCGACTTTCCGGACCCGTTCTTGCCCATCAGGGCATGAATCCGCGAGCGCTCGAACATATGGGTGAACCCGTCGAGCGCCACGACGTTTCCGTAGATCTTGGACAGTTCCCTGGTCTCGATGACCGCAGTCATGATGTTGCCCGTTGCTGTCGCTGCGAAGACCACAGCCTAGCGCCCGGGGCCACATCGTGCAGCCCCGGACCTGTTCATCGGAACGACTATTTCAACGAGCGAAGATAGGCCTGGAATTCCTCGACAGCCGGCTTGTCGGTGCGCGACAGTCCGAGGACCGGCACGATGACCGTCTTGTCGACAGTCTCGCCCTTGGCGGCCGCCACTGCCGCGTTCACCGCCATTTCGCCCATCACATAGGGCTGCTGCGCCGTCACCGCCTGCAGAACATTGTCATCGTCCAGAAGGAAGCTGACGAGCTGTTCGGTTCCGTCGACGCCGAAGACGAAGATCTCGCCCTGCTTGCCGGCGTTGCGGACCGCCTGGACCGCGCCCACCGTGCCGCCCTCATTGGCCGCATAGATGATATTCACGTCGGGATTGGCCGTGATGATGTCGCCGGCAACCTGAACGGCCTTCTCGGCGAGCCAGGCGTCCTGCTGCGAGACGACATCGACCGTTCCGCCTTTTTCAGCCTCTTCAAGGAAGCCGTCGACCCGGTCGGCCGAGATTTCCGGCAACAGGGCCTTGAAGCCGAGGGTCGCGACCTTGACCGACCCGCCCATCTTGTCGGCGATAAATTTCGCCGCCAGCTTGCCGGTGGTGTTGCCGAGATCGCGCTGTTTGGAGTTCAGATAGGACACCGGAATGCTCGGATCGTCGATGGTGGAATTGTAGGTGACGATGAAAATGCCGTTGTCCTTGGCGCGCTTGAGCGCCGGGATCGAGGCCACCTTGGACACCGGCGAAATGACGATGGCATCGACGCCGCGGGCAATATAGGTGTCGATCAGGCTGATTTCCTTTTCCGGTTTGGAATCCGAATTGCCTTCAAGCAGGGTGGCGCCGGCGGCATCCGCCGCGGCGTTCATGCCCATCTGGATCGTTCTGAAGAACTGATCCTGCTGGAAGACGACGCTGGCCACGGTCAGATCGTCCGACATGGCCGGCGCCGTCAACAGGCCCGCCACGCTCGACGCAATAAGCAGTCTCGTCAGCTTTCCCAGTCGTTTCATTTGGTTTTCCTCCTTGTGATTTCGCCCGGTTCCCGGGCGGTATGGTTGCCGGAGCGATTGCCGCCCGCGGTGGTCGTCATGGGGCTTGCCGGGACGACATGGGCTTGCCGCCGACGGTCTGGTCGATGAAATTCAGGCCGTGATCGAGATGCGTGGACATCTGGTACTTGAAGGCCAGGCGGTCGCGCTGCGCCAAGGCATCGAGAATCCGGGCATGGGTGTCATGGGTGCCCTGGAGGCCGTCGGTGGCCTTGCCGGTTTCCATCAGCCGCATGATGATCGGCTTCATCGAATTATAGACGTCCAGCACGGTCTTGTTGCCGGCAATGGCCAGCAGGGCGCTGTGAAACTCGAAATCGCGCCGGGCGGCCTCCTCCACCGATTTTGCTTCCAAAATGGCGTTGTTGACCCGTGTCAGTTCGCCGATATCGGCATTGGTCGCGCGGTTCAGCAGTGCGTCGACCGAGCCCACTTCGATGAGCTTCCGGAAGCCCTGAATATCCAGAAAGGTTTCGCGGGAGATGGTCAGCTGGAAGGAGAAGAGATCGAGTACGGCATCCAGATGCCGGTTGACGATGACCGCGCCGATCTTGGGGCGGACATCGACGACACCGTACGCCTTCAAAATCCGCACCGCCTCGCGGACGGTGTTTCGGGCGGCGTTGAATCTTTCGCCGAGCTCGCGTTCCGAAGGCAGCTGATCACCGACCGTCAGTCCGTTTTCCTGAATCAGGACCTTGATCCCCTGAACCACCGTGTCCACGGCGCTGGGGTCCCTGGGCAGGGCCTGCGGGGCATCGGTAGTCGGGTGCGCTGTCATGCGTCGCTCGGCCTATTTGTTGGACCAGACAAGTGTCGCGCGCCTTGCTGTGTAAATCAAGCTCTTTTTAGGATTTAAGAAAATTCAAATATAAACAATAGGATAATTTCCATTTTAGTGAATTTTGGTACCTTCAATAACACGCGATCGGTCAAATTGGACCAACAAATCGCTTGAAATTGTTGGTCCAAAGCATGATGATTGCCTCGTCAAAAGCGGAGATTTTTGTAATATGCTGCAGTCGTGGCGGTGGTATGGCCCAGATGATCCGGTCTTGTTGGACCACGTCCGCCAGGCGGGAGCCCGTGGCGTGGTGACAGCCTTGCACGACATTTACGACGGACAGGTGTGGCCGCCCGCCGATATCGCGCGACGCAAGACCGAGATCGAACGGGGCGGATTGTCATGGATGGTCGTCGAGAGCATTCCGGTCCATCCGGCCATCAAGCTGGGGACGCCCGGAGCAGCGGACCCTATTGCCTGCTATGCTCAGACGATCCGTAACCTGGCGGACGCCGGAATCAGGACGATCTGCTACAATTTCATGCCGGTCGTCGACTGGGTCCGCACGGATCTGCGTTATCCGGCGCCCAATGGCGGCCTTGCATTGCGGTTCGATGCGATTGATTTCGCGGCCTATGATCTCTTCGTGCTCGGCCGCGCGGGGGCGGCGCAAAGCTATGGCGATGACGTTGTCCGCGAGGCCGAAGCGCGGATGGCCGCATTGTCCGAAGCGACGATTGCCGCCCTTGAGCAGACCATCATCGCCGGCCTGCCGGGATCCGAGCTTTCCCATGACCGCGCCAGTATCCGGGACGCGATTGCCGACTATGCAGCCATCGACGATGCCCGGCTCCGGGCCAATCTGATCGCCTTTCTGGAAGCGGTTGTTCCGGTTGCCGAAAGCGTCGGCGCGCGGCTCTGCATCCATCCCGACGACCCGCCCTTTTCCCTGTTCGGCCTGCCGCGGGTCGTCAGCCGGGCGGAAGACTTCCATGCGATATTCGATGCCATTCCCTCGCCCGCCAACGGTATGACCCTGTGCACCGGATCGCTTGCCGCGCGCGGCGACAACGATCTTCCGTCGATGGTCCGGATGTTTGCCGACCGTATTCACTTTGCTCATTTGCGCAGTGTCCGGCGTCAGGCGAACGGTTCGTTCTTTGAGTCCGATCACCTTGACGGGGATGTCGATATGATCGCGGTGGTCTCGCTTCTTCTGGAAGAGGAATGCCGGCGGAAGAAGGACGGCCGTCCGGATTGGGAAATCCCGATGCGGCCCGATCACGGCCACCTTCTGCTGGACGACATGCACAAGCAAACCAATCCGGGCTATTCGGCGATCGGACGGCTGAAGGGGCTGGCCGAATTGCGGGGCGTCATTCGCACGCTGGAAGCGCTGCGTGTCTGATCCCACCGTCTCTCTGGGCTGCAACAAGGAAGGAACGCCATGAAGATCGGATTGGGCCTTTATCGAGAAATGCTGAACGACGCCCATTACAGATTTGCGCAACAGCTTGGCGTCACCCATGTCGTGGCGCATCTCGAAGGATATTTTTCCGGCAATCCGCGGCTCGCGGACGACCATGACAGCAGTTGGGGTTTGAGCCGGTCGGATGACTGGACGGAGGACACCTTCCGCAATCTGATCGACGATCTCGCCCGGCATGAGTTGAAACTCGCGGCGGTTGAAAACTTCTCGGTCGGTCACTGGCATGACGTGTTGCTGGATGGTCCGAAGCGCGACGAACAGATGGCCCATCTCAAGCGCATCGTGCGTGCGGCCGGGGCGGCCGGCGTCCCCTGCATCGGCTACAATTTCTCGGCGGTCGGCGTATGGGGCTGGAAGCGCGGCCCGTTTGCGCGCGGCGGGGCGATGTCGGTCGGTTTCGACCTGTCGAAACTTGATCCCGAGGAGGCCATTCCAGAAGGCATGGCCTGGAACATGGCCTTTCGCGAAACCATTGGACCCGGCGTGCTTGCGCCGATCTCGCATGCGCAGATATGGGACCGGTACGAACGGTTCCTGAACGAACTGGTTCCGGTTGCCGAAGAGGCGGGCGTGGTCCTTGCGGCGCATCCCGACGATCCGCCCGTGGATGCTCTGCGGCGGACGGCGAAGCTGATCAATTCCCACGATGCTTACCGGCGTGCCTTTGCAATCCGCGACTCGGCGGCCAACAAGGCGGAGCTTTGCCTCGGCTGCCTGCAGGAGATGGCCGATGGAGACATTTACGAAACGGTGGCCGAATTCGCGCGGCGCGACAGGATCGGATACATCCACTTTCGCAACGTGCTGGGAAAGGTGCCCAATTATTACGAGGTTTTCATCGATGAGGGCGATATCGACATGGCGCGGATCATCCGTATTCTCAAGGAAAACGATTATCAGGGCGTTCTGATCCCGGATCATACGCCGGAACTTGAATGCGGCGCCCCGTGGCACGCCGGCAAGGCCTTTGCCATCGGATATATGAAGGCGCTGATCGCCGGCGCGGCGTGAACGGAGGAATCCATTGTGACGGGCGAATTTGACGGAAAGGTCGCGGTGGTCACCGGCTCAAGCGGTATCGGACTGGCGGCGGCCATGAAACTGGCGCGGGACGGGGCGCAGGTGTTTCTGGGCGGTATCGATGCCGAACACAATGCGGCCGCAGTGGAGCAGGCAAGGGGGTTGCGGCTGCGTGTGGACAGGGTCGATGTGGCCGAGGAGGAGCAGGTTGCCGCCTGGATGGGGGATGTCGGCGCGCAGGCCGGCGGTATCGACATTCTGGTCAATGCCGCCGCGATCCAGACCTACGGCACCATCGAGACCACGGATGTGGCCCACTGGGACCGGGTGATGAACATCAATCTGCGCTCCTGCTTCCTGACATCCCACCATGCCTATGGTCTGATGAAGCCGCGCGGGGGCGGGTCGATCATCCATGTGGCGTCGGTGCAGGGGCATTCGAACCAGAACAATGTCCTGGCCTATGCCACCACCAAGGGCGCGGTTCATGCCCTGACCCGGGCGATGGCGGTGGATTGCGCCAGGGACAATATCCGGGTGAACTCGGTGAGCCCCGGCTCGGTGCGCACGCCGCTGTTGGAATTTGCCGCCCAGCAGATTGCCGGCGCCGGCAATCCGATCGAGGAAACCATCGCCTCCTTTGGCGAAGCGCATCCCATGGGCCGTGTCGGCACGATCGACGAAACCAGCGAACTGATCGCGTTTCTCGCGAGCGACCGCGCCGGCTTCTGCACCGGCGGCGACTATCTCATCGATGGCGGCCTGACGGCGCATATCGGGGTTTGACGGCCCGGCCGCATCAATTGCAGTAGCCGGCGTTCTTCTTGAACCAGACGGCGAGGAAATCGACAAAGGCGCGGACCTTGGCGGGCAGGTAGCGGCGATGCGGATAGACGGCGTAAATGCCGGCCGTGTCGAGCAGGCGGTCTTCGAAGAGCGGGACGATGTCGCCGCTTTCGATCAGGGGGCAGGCGATGAAATCCGGCAGCATGGAGACGCCGAGCCCGGCCTTGGTGGCCTGCATGCTGGCGGAGGGGCTGTTGACCTCCATCGGACCGCTGACCGAAACGGTCTCGATCGTGTCGTTGTCGCCCCGGAACTGCCAGTTGCTGAGCGACCGGTGGTTGGTGTCGGTGATGCAGGGCACGCCGGCAAGGTCCGCCGGTCGTTTCAGCTTCGGATATTTCTTGAGGAAATCCGGGCTGGCGCAGACATAGACCTTAAAGGGCGCCAGCTTGCGGGCGATCAGGCTCGAATCCGTCAGTTTGGTGATGCGGATGGCGACATCGAAGCCTTCTTCCACCAGGTCGACAAACCGGTCTTCGGAGGTGATCTCCAGCTTGATTTCCGGATTGGCAAGCGCGAAATCGATCATCGAATGGCCGACGCCGGCATCGGTGAATGTACGCGGCGCTGAGACGCGGACCGTGCCCTTCAGGTCACGATTGGATTCACGCACGAGATCAGCGAGGTTGTCGATCTCTTTGAGAATGTCGGAGGCAGTGCGATAGTAAGTATGGCCGGCCTCGGTCAGCGAGAACTGGCGGGTTGTGCGGTTCAGCAGCAGCGCGCCGAGATCGTCTTCCAGTTCACGCACATATTTCGACAGCAGCGCCTTGGAGCGGCCGTTCCTTCGAGCGGCGGCGGAAAAGCCCTCCGCCTCGACCACGTCGATAAAGGCGCGAATGCGGGTCAGCGTGTCCATCAGCCCATCGCTCCGGTCTGTGCTTCGAGAATCCGCTGCCCGACGGCAAGCAGCGCAAGGTCCGAGCCGTGCGGGCCGGTCAGCGACAGGCCGAATGGTGCTCCGCCGACGGTCGCCAGCGGCAGCGTCAGTTCCGGCAGGCCGGTCAGGCCAGACACGCATAGCAGCCGCAGGGCGCGCTCGCGGTAATCCTGCACATCGGCGAAGGTCGAGGCCGCGAGCGGCGCAGCGCCGGGCACGGTGGGGGAGATGAGAAGGCCGTCATCGGCCAGGATGTCCGTCAACTCGTTGCGCACGGCCTCGCGCAGGATCGTGTCGGCCTGCAGCGATTCGGCGCTCACCTGCCGGCCGAACTCGAACCGTTCCTTGACGCCGGGCCCGAGCTGCCGGTCGGCGGCGGAAAGCCAGTCCCCGTGTTCGCGCCAGGCCTCGTAGCCCTGGATCCGGCGCATGCACCAGTAGCGCTCTTCGACACCGGCGCTGGCTAGCGCCACGGGACTGGCGGCGCCGACGACGGCTTCGACTGCCGTGCGGGCCGTTTCATAGGCGCGCTGCTCGTCGGGGCCGGCCACCAGCGCTTCCTGTTCGGGCAGGCGCATGATGTTTTGGAACGCCCCGTCGCCACCGCTCAAAAACAGGCCGGCAACCTTACGATAGAGATCCATGTCCCGCGCGAACCAGCCGAAGACATCGAAACTCGGCGACAGCGGCATCGTGCCGTCGAGCGGGATGGCGCCATGGCTGCTGCGCAATCCGACAAGGCCGCAATAGGAAGCCGGCGCACGAACCGAGCCGCCAGTGTCCGATCCGGTGGCGATGTCGGCGAGGCCGGCCGCCACCGCGGCGACGGAACCGGAGGACGAGCCACCGGTCATGCGGTCCGGTGCCGCCGGATTGATTGGGCGCGGGAAATGGGCGTTGTGGCCGGTCAGCGAGAAAGCGAATTCTTCTGTCTGGGTCTTGCCGATGAATAGCGCGCCGGCGTCGAGAAGAACCTGAACCGCAGAGGCGGTGTGCCCGGCGGGCCGGCTTTCGGCCAGTTTTTGCGGATTGCCGCACCCCGTCGGATAGCCGGCGACGTCGAAAATATCCTTGACTGCCAGGGTGGTGCCGGACAGTGCCCCGGGTTTTGCTGGGATTTCGGGGCCTGACAGGTCGAGAAACGCATTGAAAGGATCGCTGGTGATCACAGTCATGGCAATTGTCTCATCATTTTGAACCTCTTTGAGGATATCGTTCACTATTTCTCTGTGCGGCGCGATTGTCCATAACCGGCCGCCAGATTTCACTTGATTATGACAGGGCGAAGCCCTAATTGGGCCGTTGCCCAAAGTCGCACGTGCCTGTGGGTGTCCGCCGATCCTCGATAAGGTGAGGAAATCGGTAAGGTACCTGGAACTAACCCCTCCAGTCGGTCGGTCGGCCCATTGACCAATCGAGGACATCCTGAAGCAACGACGGTGCGGGCCTTTATGGTGTCTGCCGGCTCTCCACAGGCCGGGGTTACTGCAGAGGCACACCCTCATTGCCTGACGTGCGGTTGGGACTCCCGACCAATCCAAGGCAGACAAAGCCGGCAGAGGCGGTCCAGTGGACGTGCCGCTGCCCCGTTGCATAGATTGCGTGTCGCGCGACCGGACTTTCCACCGGCTGGCCGCCCGACACATGATTGATTGCCCTTTGTCGTCCGGGCTGTCCGGACAGGTGCCGGTCAGAAGCGGGATTGAACCGCTCATCCGGCATGATTGGGAGAAACCGATAATGACTGAACGGATAATCGACTTCCTCAACACAAGACGACCGGACGGGCCGTGCCTTGTCGTCGATCTTGACGTGGTCCGCGAAAACTTCGCGACCTTTCGCCGGGCATTGCCGGACAGCGCCATCTACTATGCGGTCAAGGCCAATCCGGCGCCGGAGATCCTGCGCCTGCTGGCGTCGATGGGATCGAATTTCGATGCGGCGTCGGTCTCCGAGGTGGAACTGGCGCTGGAAGCCGGTGCGACGCCCGACCGGATTTCCTTCGGCAACACCATCAAGAAGGAGCGTGATATTGCGCGCGCCTTCCTGCTCGGCGTAACGATGTTCGCCGTCGACTGCGTCGAGGAGGTCGAGAAGGTCGCCCGTGCGGCGCCGGGCTCGCGGGTGTTCTGCCGCGTGCTGACCGACTGCACCGGGGCGGAATGGCCGCTGTCGCGCAAATTCGGCTGCGTTCCGGCCATGGCCTGCGACGTGTTGCTGCATGCCGACCGGCTGGGCCTCGTTGCCCACGGCGTCTCTTTCCATGTGGGATCGCAGCAGACCCAGTTGGGCGCCTGGGATGCCGCGCTCGCCGATGCCCGCTGCGTCTTCGACACGCTGGCCGATGAGGGCATCCATCTGAAAATGGTCAATCTTGGCGGCGGATTTCCGACGCGCTATCTCAAGGACGTTCCGGCGGCCGAAGCCTATGGACAGGCGATCTTCGAAGCGCTGAGCCGGCATTTCGGCAATCGTTTGCCGGAAACGATTATCGAACCGGGCCGCGGCATGGTTGGCAGTGCCGGCGTGATCAAGGCCGAGGTGGTGCTGGTATCGCGCAAGGCGGACAATGACAATCTGCGCTGGGTCTATCTCGATATCGGCAAGTTCGGCGGCCTTGCCGAGACGATGGACGAATCCATCCGCTATCCGATCCGCACAAGTCGCGACGACGGACCGTTCGAACCCTGCGTGCTGGCCGGCCCGACCTGTGACAGCGCCGATGTGCTCTACGAAAAGACGCCCTATCCGCTGCCGGTGTCACTGACCATCGGCGACGAGGTTCTGATCGAGGGAACCGGCGCCTATACGTCGACCTATTCCTCGGTGGCGTTCAACGGCTTCGAGCCGCTGCGCGCCTATGTGATCTGAGCGGGCTCTGAGTCAGGCGGTCAGATCGACGATGCCGCATTCTCCGGTCTCGGCTCCGAACGCCAGCCGGATGCCCGCAATATCCCAGTGGAGGGCGCTGATCGCGCCCTTGCCGCCGCGCCGCAGCTCGGCTTCCCTGCTGTCGGAAAAGCGTGCGGCGAGGATCATGCCGTCGGCATAGCCGATGGCGACGACATCGTCGGTCGGATGACAGGCGACGCAGGTGACCATGGTGTCGTCACGCCTGCCGAGTTCCAGCGGCGTCTTGCCCATCGGCCCGTCCCTGCCGGCGAAGGGCCAGACGATCGCCGCCGGCGCGCCGGAAGAGGCCAGCCACTTGCCGCGGCTGCTCCAGCTCATCGATTTGGCCTTGGCCGGATAGCCGGTCATACGCATGTGTTTTGTGTCCTTGAGACGCCAGCCATGCAGCGCATTCTCCTGCATGGACGACACCACATAATTGCCATCGGGTGAGAACGTGACACCGGTATGGGCGCCTTTCCATTCAAGGTCCGTCGGTGGCGCCTGTGTCGCCGCCCAATGCAGCGACACCCCGTTGTAGCGCGCCGCGGCGATGCGCAGGCCCTTTGGCGCGAAGGCCAGCCCCTCGACGGTGCGGCTTTCGGCAAATTCGCCGATCGTGCCGTCCTGCTGGTGGACAAAAGCCGCGCGGCCGGTGGCGTAGGCGACCGCCCGGCGCGGGCCGGCGGCGATGCAATGGATCCATTTGCCGGGTATCTGCGCCAGCTCATTGTCTTGACCGTCGGCGGCAAGGCGCATGACCTTTCCGTCTTCGCCGCCGGTCAGCAGGCTTTTGTCGCGCACGTCAAGGGTGGCACAGAGCAGGCCGTCATGGAGTTCCGAGACCTGGTGGCCGTGATCGAGCCGGTGGACCGTCCCGTCGGCGAGTGCGAAGACCGGGATGTCGCCAAGAAAAGCCGCCGCGACACAATGTTCGGTCAGATCAAGCGGCGCGATGGTCACCACAACTCGCTCTAGACCTGGCAGGCTTCGAATGTCCGCTTCAGTTTTTCGGCATCGAGATTGCGGCCGATGAAGACGATCCGGCTCTCGCGCTCCTCGTCCGCCCTCCAGGGGCGCTGATGATCCCCCTCGACAATCATGTGAATGCCTTGGACGATATAGCGCTCCTCGTCATCGTCAAAGGCGATGATGCCCTTGAGCCGCAGGATATCCGGCCCGTCGAGCTGCGTCGTTTTCTGGATCCAGGGGAAGAAAAGTTTCGGGTTCATCGGCCCGGCCCGCAGGGAAATCGACTGGACGCTGGTGTCGTGGATGTCCGCTGCGCGGCCATGGTGGTGGTCGTGATGATCATGATGGTCATGATGGTCATGATCGCAACCGGGACCGCAGACGTGATCGGGGTGGCCGTGTCCGAGGAAATGCGGGTCGCTGTCGAGCGCCCTTTGCAGGTCGAAGGCGCCGCGGTCGAGGACCCGGTCGAGAGGCACGCCCGCCCTTTGTGTCCGGTGGATGCGAGCCGACGGGTTGATGGCGCGAATGGTCCTCTCGAGCCGCTCCAGTTCCGCTTCGCCGACGAGGTCGGTCTTGTTGAGCAGGATCACGTCCGCAAAGGCGATCTGATCTTCGGCTTCCCGGCTGTCCTTCAGTCGTAGCGGCAGGTGTTTGGCGTCGACCAGCGCAACGACCGCATCCAGGCGTGTTTTGGCGCGCACATCCTCATCCATGAAAAAGGTCTGGGCAACGGGCGCCGGGTCGGCGAGGCCGGTGGTTTCGACGACGATCGCATCGAAGCGGCCAGGCCGGCGCATCAACCCCTCGACCACACGGATGAGGTCGCCGCGCACGGTGCAGCATACGCAGCCATTGTTCATCTCGTAGATTTCTTCATCGGATTCGACGATCAGATCGTTGTCGATGCCGATTTCCCCGAATTCGTTGACGATGACGGCATAACGCCTGCCGTGATCCTCCGACAGGATGCGGTTCAACAGGGTTGTCTTGCCGGCGCCGAGATAGCCGGTCAGGACGGTGACGGGAATGGGATTGGTGGTTTCACTCATCATGGGCTCCGGATATAGGAGATCGGCGTCGGCTGTGCCAGATGCACCCGGGTTCAGTCGAAATGGCGAAGATCGAAGGCGTCGATGTCGTAGAGCAGGGCAATGATGCCGGCCACGCTGTGGTCAATGAGCTTTCGACCTTTTTCGGCGGTGGCGGCGCGGGCATTTCCTGTCGCGCCGGCGGGATTGAGATCGCGCATTTTCCAGCCGAAAGCGTGCGGTCCGTAGGCGCGCAGGAATTGCGCATCGCGATAGAGTTCCTCCTGGAACGAGGCGAAAGACTGCGCCTTTGACATGTCCACCAGATCCGGTCGCAGGGCCAGCATGACCGATGTCTCGATTTCGCCGGCGTGGATCCCCAATGCCTTTTCGCGCTCCGAGACGGTGTCCGGGGGCAGTCCGAAGCGCGTCCAGGCGGTGGCCGCGGCAAGCATGCCGAAGCGCTGGCGCGCTTCGGTCGCGACGATGGTCATCAACGGTGAATTACCGCCATGGGCGTTGAGCATGAGTAGTTTTCGAATGCCCCGATCCTTCAGCATTTCGGCAATGCCGATCCAGCGATGCGCGGCCTCTTCGAAGCTCAAGCTGCGGGTCTCGGCGAAACCGAGATGTTCGATCGAGTATCCGACCTCCTCAACCGGCAGGAAGGTCACCGGCAGATCGGCGGGCAATCTGGCGATGGTCGCATCGACAAGGCCCTGTGCGATGATCGTGTCCGTCTCGGCCGGCAGATGCGGGCCATGCTGTTCATGGGCACCCAGCGGCAGAACGGCGATCCAGTCACGCGCCGGCACCGCCCCATCCGGCCACTCATTGTCTTCCCAGCGCGGGGCCGGACGAGCCATGGCGTCCCATTCCCTCAAACGGTTTGTCCTTTCCATGCCGTATCAGGACTGCCGCGCCGGTTCAATGCAGGTGTTCGCGGGCCGGCTTTCGCCGCGCCGGAGGGGTGTCGGGCGCGTTGCGGTATTTTGATTTCGCCCGGCGCAACGGTTATAGTTGCGGGAACCGGATATGCGGGTCCGTTGCAGGCGGAGGAGGGAGGCCGCTATGGCCAAAAAGAGCAAATCCACCGGTAGCCGGAAGAAGAACACCGCGGACAGGCCGGAACTGTTTTCCCAACTGGCGACCACTGCACGCTATTCACGCACTTTGCTGTCACGTCAGCTTCTGTCCTGCGGCCTTTATGCCGGCCAGGACGCTGTTATTCTGGCCCTCGATGCCGAGGACGGGCTGTCGCTTTCCGCGATTGCCGATCAGTTGGGCGTCCGCGCGCCGACGATGACGAAAACCATCAACCGGCTGGCCGCCCAGGGCTTCGTCGACAAACGGGAATCGCCGACGGATGCCCGGCTGTCGCATGTCTATCTGACGGATTCGGGCCGCGACGCGGTCAATACGGTGCGCAAGGCCGTGCGCCGTTCGCAGCGGCTGGCGGCTGACGAACTGAGCAACAAGGACCTGAAATCATTGACCAAGTTGCTGCGCAAGCTGGAGCGCAACATCGTTGCTGCGCTCGACTGACGGCGCTTTGGAACCGCCTCTTTAAAATATTTAGGTTTCAATTTAAAACACGATATTCAATCAGTCTGTCCGGCCTGCCGAACCATGTGCCGGGCATGCGGGAGGGTGATGTTTGGCGCAAAAGGTAAAACTGTCGACGATCGCTGAATCGCTGGGACTGTCGACGGCAACGGTTTCGCTGGCATTGCGCGACAGCCCGCTCGTCGCCGATACGACCCGCGAGAAAATCAAGGTCCAGGCGCAGGCGCTCGGCTATATCTACAATCGCCGGGCGGCAAGCCTGCGGACCTCCCGGTCCGGCATTATCGGCGTCGTGGTCCATGACATCATGAACCCCTTCTATGCGGAGATCCTGCGGGCCATCGAAGGCGAGCTGGACCGCCAGCGGCAGACCTTCATCCTCTCCAACCATTACGATTCGGTCGAAAAACAGCGGACGTTCGTCGAGACCCTGCTGCAACTGGGCGGCGACGGTGTCATCATGTCACCGGCGATCGGCACGCCGGCGCAGGACATCCAGCTTGCCGAGGACAACGGCATGCCGGCGATCCTCATTGCCCGTTCGGTCGACGATATCAACCTGCCCATCTATCGCGGCGACGATGCCTATGGCATCGCGCTGGCGACCAATCACCTGATCGGCCTCGGGCATCGCTGTATCGCAATGGTGGGCGGCACGGATCAGACATCGACCGGCCGGCACCGCTACGAGGGTTACGTCCAGGCGCTGGAGAAGGCCGAGATCGAGGTCGATCCGAATCTGCGCATTCCCGGCCCGCGCACCAAACAGGCCGGCTTCGAGGCGGCGGTGAATTTCCTGTCGCTGCCGCAAAAGCCGACCGCGGCGGTGTGCTGGAACGACCTGGTGGCGATCGGCCTGATGAACGGCATCGCCCGCGCCGGACTGACCCCGGGCAAGGATATCTCGGTAACCGGCTATGATGATCTCGAGGAAGCGTCGATCGCGACGCCGGCGCTGACCACCGTCTGGAACGGTCAGTCGGATGTCGGGCGCATGGCCGCGCGGGCCTTGCTGGACAAACTCAACGGGTCGACGGAGGCCGACGGGCTGCATCTGATCAAGCCGGAAATGCGCATCCGCCAGTCGACCGCACCGCTGAAGACTCCGTAGATTCCGGCCGAACTGCTCTGGCCCTTTGCCCTAAGCCGCCGCCCGCTTGCCGCGGGACCGTGCGTGTGCGCGTGCGGCATCGCCAAAGGCCTCGAACAGGCGCCGCGAATTGTCATCGCTGGTTGCCCAATATTCCGGGTGCCACTGCACGCCGAGCGCAAAGGCTGTTGCCTGCGCGACCGAGACCGCCTCGATGACGCCATCCTCTGCCCGTGCCTCGATGTCAAGCCCCGGCGCAATGCGGCCGATGGCCTGGCGATGCAGCGAATTCACCATGACCGACTGCCCGTCCAGGATTGCGGCGAGACGGCCGTCGGGTTCGATATGGACCGCGTGGCGCGCGGCAAAGCGGGTATCCGGGTCGTCGCTTTGCGGGCTGCGATGATCGAGGTTGCCGGCCTCGTTCTGGATTTCGGCCGCCAGCGACCCGCCGAGCGCCACATTGAGTTCCTGGATGCCGCGGCAGATCGCAAAGAGCGGGATGGCGCGGTCAATCGACCGGCGGATGAGCGCCAGGCTGGTCGCATCGCGGTCGGGATCGTAGGGTCCGTTGTCCGCGTCGGGCGGTGCGCCGTACCGATGCGGTTCGACATTGCTGCGGGCGCCGCTGATCAGCACGCCATCGACCCGGTCGAGCACGGTGTCGACAATCTCCGGTTCGTCGTCCCGGGCGCCGAATGCTGGAACGATGAGCGGAACGACATCGGCGGCCGCAAGGGCCGCCGCGGCATATTGGACGGGGCTCGCGTGCCAGACATAGCCGTCAAGCTGCCGGGTGTCGGCGGGGATGGCAATAACGGCCTTGGTCATGGTCGACTCCAGCAAATCCTGTCGTGATCTGGTTCCGCCGGCCACTATAGCAAAGGAATTGGCGATCGACCTTTGTCGATTCCTCAAAATACCTTGAGAATTCCTTGCAAGGGCCATATCAGAGTATTGATTTCACGGTTGAACGCCGACAGTGCCGCGATGGGGACGCGGCCGTTCAATCAGGGCTGGCAATCAAAACGGAGAACAAGGATGGACCGTCGC
>JANQMU010000093.1 GCA_028279875.1 Rhizobiaceae bacterium | reverse complement strand
TATGCAATATCATCCCCAGCCGCCGTCCGAAGTCCCGTCGAACCGGCAACCAATTAATTGATTAGGCTTCGCAAATCTCAGTTATGTGACAGACGAAGCAGTATGTCGTGGAAAACACGCTGATCGAAACGCATACGCAATACACGCATAACGGTTAGAAACAGAGCCGGCGATTCGCAACCCAAAAACACTCAAAGTTGCAAACAAAAACCTTTTCCTGTGGAAACATCAAACAACACGTCAAAAAAATGAAATCCGCACGTGGCAAAACAACGCAAACTCATCGAAACAAAAGATGAGGCAACTGCTGCGAACCACAGATACATGCGTGTGCCGCACTCCGATGCGGAAGGCATAGAATAATATGACCGGCATCACCGTGACGTTGAACGATTTCCGGGCTTGGCTCTTTGAAGAACTCGAAGCCGTCTGGTGTCGCCGGCGCGGAAGAAAATCACCGTCATTCAGCGTTAAATTTGGAACTGCCGGCACCCGTTTTCCGGCAGAGGTGCAATTTGCCGGCACAGACGCACCAGTTGTCGTGCAATCCCCCGATGAATTGGAACAAACCATCAAATCACGGCCCCGCAGGCTCGGTTCCACCTGCCGAATCATCATGTCCGGCGGGCGCTATGTCGTTCGAAACCTCGCTGATATCAACCTGCCGCGCAGCAGAGCACGGGAGATGGCTCTGATCGATGTCGCGATGAGCACGCCCTTTGACGTCGACGACATCTATCTCGCCTATCCTGCCCCGGTAGACCGCAGGCCCGGCACCGCCTACTGCATCCTGAAGAAATCCGACTTGCAGGCCTGCCTTCAAGTTATCCAGCGGCGCGGATACTCAATCATCGAGTTCGTGCTGCAAAGGGGCGATGACGGGCTGGCGCTGGACAAACGCAGCTTAAGTGCGCTGAACCCACCGGGCTTCAACAAGCAGCTCAGCCGCTGGCTGACCGCGGCATGTATCGTTGCATTCATTGCCGGACCGATCGGGCTCCTCACAATCACAAATCAGCGCGCGGAAACGGCGAAAGCAATGCTCGAATCCGAGATCCAAACGGCGCAGAAAGCAGTGAAACTGGCCCGATCCAGGCTGGAACGGCAGAACCGCATACACAAGCAGATGTCATCCCTGCGCGCCAAGAAGGACATCTCCGAATCGGTTGTCTATGTCTGGGAACAACTTTCACGCATCCTGCCTGACGGCACGTGGCTGAGCGATTTCAGTCTTGAAGACAACACCATCACCCTGTCCGGTTTTTCCACGTCCGCTGTCGCCGTCATTCCGCTGCTGGAACAGTCGGGACAGTTTTACAATCCCCGGTTCACGACATCGGTGAACAGGGTGCCTGGCCGGGATTTCGAACGGTTCACCCTACAAACGCGGTATGGCATGGCGAACCCCGGCTCATGATCTGGATATTGAACAGACCGGCGAGAACGCGCCAACTCCTTGCGCTCGGGATTGCGCTGGTGCTTTCAGGTGCGATCGTTCTGCTGTTTGCCTTTGGGGCCAGTATAGTCGTTCAAAAATACAATCGGATCGATGAGCAAAGAACATTGCTTGGGCAATTGAATTACATCATCGATCAAATGCCGAATGCACAGCAGATGCAGGCCATCCAAAACGAAACCGGCAGCACAGTCGATTTCCTCCGAGGGCCAAGCGAAACCGTCATTCGCGCAAACCTGCAGCAACGGTTCAAGCAGATGGCGAGCGAGCAAAAGGTCAATGTCATTTCCGTTGGCAACGCTCCGGATTTCACCAAAGGCGGCATTGCATATGTGGGTTTGCAGGCTAACGTCTCGGGAACGATCGAGGGACTTCACCACACGTTTTTGGCCCTGGAAAGCGCGCAGCCGTTGCTTTTCCTGACCAAGCTGACCGTCCGCTCAACCGGCGGGATTTCCGATCAGGCGCCGACATCGAATCCGGTGTTGATTGCCCAGTTAAGGCTCTACGGCGCGCTTCAGCCTCAAGAGACCGCGCCTGACAAGGTGACCCGATGAAAACCGGATATCTGCTGACGATCCTGATCCTGAGTGTCACCGGGTTCGGCGTCGCCATGGATCACCTCTTTGCCACTCCCGTGAACGTTACCCCCCTGATCAATGTGGATGGTCAAAGACCCGGCTTGGGCTCTCTCGATAAGAATCCAAAGGCCGAGCAAATCAGTCTCGATGATATTGAGTTTTCGTCGACCCTGACCCGTCCGCTTTTCAACCGAGACCGCAGGAAGTTCGTCAAACCTCCGCCGGCACCCGTCAAGAAACCGCCGGTTATTCAAGTCGCCACACAGGCGAAACCAGTCAGAGCGGCTCCACCACTGCAACCGGATCCGGTATTCACTTTGCTGGGCATCAGCATTTCGGAAGGGAAATCGAGTGCATTGCTGTCACAAAATGGCGGCGAAAACAAATGGGTTTCATCTGGCGACAAAATCAACGCCTGGAACATTGAGGACATTGGAGAAAATCACGTCCGTCTTTCGCACGGCACGCGTGAGATAAATCTGTTGTTATATGACGACGGAGAGCAATAGCATGGCAAAGAGGGGAACTGATTTCAGCGGTGGTGGATCGGATGCGGGATTCACCCTGGTGGCGGTCCTTTGGATCATTCTGGCGATTGCAGCCATCCTGACACCGCTTTCCCTCAAGGCGCGAACCCAGGCGGCACACACGGCGGCGCTGCAGCAGGTGGACAGGCTCAATACCCTGGCGGAGGGCATCGCGACGGTTTTGATCTCGCAATACCGCACCGCGCTTACCCGGCAGCAACCCGATGGCATTTCAGCCAATTCGGCAAGACAAGCCTGCAAGAGCGGAGCTTTGCTCCTATCCTATCGACTGCAAAGTCATGCCGGCCTGCTGAACGTCAATACATCTGGGCAGAGTACACTTGCCCAAGCATTCATCGCACTGGGTCAAAATCGGGCAGACGCCGATGCACTGGCGAAAAAGACCATTTTCCATCGGTCCTATTCCGGGAATGCATCATTGGAAACACAGACCGGTGTCCTGGGCGGGCCCAAGAAAGCTCCGCTGGAATCGCTGTCCGAACTTTACGACATCGAGGATATGCGTGGGATCTCCTATCGCGATTTGCGGGAAACCTTCACGGTGCATTCGAAATCGAACACGCTCGCTTTACAGGCTGTCCCCAGGCACTTGGAACCGATCCTGCAAGAGGGCAGTCCGGTCCAGGCCGTCACCTGGGATGCGGCTGCATTGCTGTCGTCCCCGGTCACTGTCTCGGTCATTGTTCAACGCGGAATTCATAGGGGTCAGTTCAACGGATTATATGCAACACGGACGGCACGAAGCGCACTTGGCGACATCGTCGAAACCTGGCGATACGACTCACCGGAACCAAGCGGTTCACTCGATGAGGCTCCCGATTGCAAGCAGTCGTTCGGTCATGCGCTGCATGATGCTCTGGAGGCGTTCGGCTAAGATATGGTTCCATCGGAAAACGAAACACTGGCTGATTTCGGTCACTATCTGAAGGAAAAGACGGTTATCAGCGATATCGACTTTTCGCGCATGATCGCCGCGTCCGCCACCACAGGTCAACCGACGGACATCGTGCTCATTGAACTGGGGCTTGTCCCTGAAGACCAACTCGCCCATCAGTTTTCTGAATATCTGGACATTCGGGAATGCAGACCAAAATCGTCCGAACTCGATGAAAGCGTGCTGGAGAAGGTTGGTATCGACTATCTTCTGGGCGCGGGTGTCGCACCGGTGGCCCGCGAAAGCGAATCCACGAGTCTGATCGTCGCCGACCCGCTCATGTCACAAGACCCCGACATGATTTCCTATCTCCTCGATCAACCCCTCGATATCTGTTGCGCGCCCCGCAGTCATATCCTGGAGGCGTTGCAGGAATGGAAATCCCTCAACGACCTTAGCAACGAACGCCCTGGCGATGTCGAACACTCGGCTGAACTGGAAATGCTGGACGTCAACCGGCTGAAGGATGTTGCCAACGAGGCGCCCGTCATCCGCCTCGTCAACGACATCATTCAGCGGGCAGTCGACAGGAAGGCAACGGATATTCACATCGAACCTTCTGAAGACACGGTCACAATCAGATTCCGGTGTGACGGCGTCCTTGTCAGAGACCGAACTGTGTCGAGGCAACTGCACCCCGGCCTTTCGACTCGGCTGAAAATCCTTTCTCAACTCAATATTGCCGAACGGCGCCTCCCGCAGGACGGCCGACTTCGCATGCCTGTCCGTGGGCAGGAGATCGACCTGCGCGTTTCGATTTTACCGTCCGTCCACGGTGAGACATTTGTTCTCAGGATCCTCAACAGAAACACGGTGCCGCTCCGGCTGGACGCGCTCGGATATGGCGAGGACGATGTAATGCTGATCCAGCAACTGGCGAGAATGGGAAACGGCATCGTTCTGGTTACCGGACCGACCGGCAGCGGCAAGACCACGACCCTTTATTCCATGATCAACGAAATCGATTGCAGCGGAACGAAGGTTTTCACGGTCGAAGATCCGGTTGAGTATCGCATGAAAGGCATCACCCAGGTTCAGGTCAACCAAGCGATCGAATTGGACTTTGCCAAGACCTTGCGAACCGTCCTGCGGCAGGACCCAGACGTGATCCTGGTCGGCGAGATCAGGGACACGGAAACCGCTCAAATCGCGATTCGCGCGGCATTGACCGGCCACCTTGTGCTGTCGACATTACACACGAACAGCGCGGCCGGCGCATTTTCCCGTCTGATCGATATGGGTGTTGAAAAATATCTTCTCGCCGATACGGTCCGCGCGGTGATCGGCCAGCGCCTCCTGCGCAGGCTCTGTACCAAATGCCACTCGACCCACAACACATCCGACTGTGACGAATGTGGCAATACCGGATATCGCGGCCGAATTGCGGCCTATGAAATCCTCAAGGTGACAGCAGATATTCGGGAGCAGATAAACCGGTCGGGAACGGAAGCCGATGTGCTGGCGGCCGCACGGATCGAAGGTTTCATATCATTGGAGGATCACGCGTCTGACCATGTGAGGCAGGGTCTGACCGACGAAAAGGAAATCTCCCGTGTTTTCAGCAGCGGGGGAAACTAGGTGCCCCATTTTGCTTACAAGGCCTATCTCAAAAACGGCAAAATCGACAGCGGCACGATCGATGCGGGCAATGAGCGGTCTGCTTTCCAGGCTCTTTCGAAGTCCGGCAAATTGCCTTTCCAACTGCAGGCGACGAACAGAGGCGATGTCACGCCATCCCGAAAGGAACGAGCGGCCGGCTTCTCCCTTTCCGACAGGGTCGACAATACCAGAATGTTCTCTGAAATGTCGGTGCTGCTGCAGTCCGGCTTCACGGTGGATCAGGCAATTTCGGCAATGGTTGCAGACACGCGCAACCGCGCCGAGAAGGGCCGCTTTGAGACCATTTTGACAAAGCTCAATGAAGGTAACCCGGTTGCCGGGTCCTTCATGGCCGATGATCTTCCATCGGATGTTATCGCGCTCATTTCTGCAGGCGAGAACAGCGGCAATTTGCCGAAGGTCTTCCAGGCTATTTCAACACGTTATGAGGAAGCCGAAAAACGCCGAAAGGAAGTGCAAGAAGCACTGCTTTACCCGCTGTTTCTCGTCGTCATGATGGTCGCCGCGATATTCGTTTTGGCCTTTTATCTGGTACCGGCGATCGAACCGATATTTGAAGGAAGCGAAGCGCGCAAACCGGCGATTGTTTCGGTGCTGTCCGCTTTTCGCCAATTCCTCTCCAAATTCGGCTTGTGGATCATGGTACTGTCTTTGCTCGGCACCCTCTCCATACTTGTTTCTGATCGCGTAAGGCGCCAACTTGTTTCATTGCGCCAATATCTTCCCTTTGTCGCCAATTTCATTGAGGACGGCGCTGTCGCGCGTTATCTGCGCACTCTCCATCTGTTGCTGTCCAATGGCGTGACCATGAAGGAGGCCTTGCGTCTGGCCACCGAAACGGCAACAGCAGGACCGCTCAGATCAACGCTCGCCCGCGCGCAGGACGACGTAACGTCGGGATCGAGCTTGCATACCGCCCTTTCCAAGACCAACCTTCTGACGGACGGGCTCGTCGCCCACCTTCGCATTGGTGAAGAGTCCAATAATCTTCCGACAATGCTTTCCCGCGCCGCCAGCGCAATGGAATTGCGGCAGAAAAGGAAGCTTGAACGCCTCCTCAAATTTCTGACCCCGGCAATCACCATCCTGCTCGGGCTCCTTATCGGAGGATTGGTGACGTCGGTGATGACAACCCTGTTGAGCATAAACGACGTTGCCATTCGATGAGATCCACAACCGCCGGGAATAGATCAGGAGACGATACGCAGGGCTTTACCCTTGTGGAACTGCTGACTGTCCTGCTGATCATCGCGCTGGGCAGCGGCATCGCGGGTTTTGCTTTATCGCAACGACAGTCGATGGTCAGCCTTGAGAACTTTGCAAAAGATACCGCTCAGCTTCTCTCTCAGGCGCAACAGGACTCTTTGGTGACAGGCACATCGCGCACCATCCTGTTCGACTTGCAGCAGCGCACAATCGACTATTCGAATATGGGAAATACACTTCTTATTCCTGCCGGATTCGATGTTTCGATACTTGTGGGGCAAGAACTCATAACTGTGACCGGACGCATACCCGTCATTTTCTTCAGCGAGGGTGGCTCCACCGGCATGGAGATCACCATGCGGCACGCCGGACAATCTTCAATAAAGCTGCAGACCAGTTGGTTGACCGGATTAACGACGGTATTGAAGGAATGAAGGCAACTGGTATCCAGAGCGAGCGAACCGCCGGTTTCACGTTGCTGGAAACCATTGTCGCTTTTGTCATCATTTCAGTTTCATTGGCCATGGCTGTCCGTACTGTGAGTTTCAGCGTTCACAACGCCGAGCGCTCGAGGATTGAAGCTCAATTGCGCGATATCGCAAGGACAGTTTTGCTGGAGAAATCGGGCCAGATCAAATCCGGCCGGGAAGAAAGCGGCAATCATGGTCAAAACTACACCTGGCACCTGTCCGTTGATCCGATCCAGGTTGAGGCTGCTCAGGATATTCGCATCGTGACTTTACGGATCCAGCACCGGGCGTTGCCGAAACTGTCCACCACTTATATCGGCTTTTCGGAGGGCGATTAGTTGGCCGTCCATTCGGTTCGCGGACGCTTTGCATCACGGATGGCCAAACGCCGCGCGTGCAGCAGCAGTGACGGCTTCACACTGCTGGAAATCCTTGTGACCTTGTCTATTGTGGCGCTGATTACGGGGATGACAACGGCCTTTCTGGGACAGCTTCGGAAAGTGTCACAGATACATCATGACCATGAAACGCAGCAACAACTGGACCAAACGGCCCGCTATCTAGAGCGTTCCATTGAGGCGGCCATGGCGCTGCCCCTCGACATTTCACAAAATCAGAATCGTGTTTTTTTTGCGGGAAACCCCACCCAATTGAGTTTCCTCGCCGGATCCCGAATCGGCATCAGCGAAGCCGCGCTACGCACCCGTCAAATTCGGTTTTCCCCAGGCCTTGGGGCCGGAAAGATCGTTCAAATTATGGCCGTGCGCCGGTTCCAAAGCGACGAACGTTCGGAGCAACAACCAATTTCCGTCACGATCCTGGAACACGCATCAGACTTGCGTTTTGAGTATTTCGGAAGGCTGGCCGGCCAGTCCTCCGCGGTCTGGACAGATTCATGGACACAGGACCGATCACTGCCGATGGCCGTAAGATTCTCCGTCAACGTCGAACGGAACGGGAAATCCTATCAAAGTACCGGGATTGCGAAAATCAGAGCGGCTCAAAACTAGGGTCGTGGATGATTCAATCAGTATTGGAGATATCTGCATCCAAGCCGTCTCCGCCGATTTTCCCATCCCGACCGAGGGACGAAACGATCACCGCACCTGTATTGTCATCGATGGTGTACGCATAGGAATTTCCCCACGGGTCTTTCAAGGCATCGGCTTTCTTCAAATATGGTCCGTTCCAGCGCGTCTCGCCCGCTGGCTGGACCGCCAGGGCCGCTATACCCTGATCCGCATCCGGATATTGCAGGTTGTCGATGTAGTACAGCTCCAGTGCAGCCTCGATATTGCTGATCTGCACCTTGGCGGTGTCCGCCCGCGCCGACCCCAGATAACGTAATACCTGCGGGACTGCGAACGACGTTATCAAGCCTATGATGGCCAGAACCACAAGCAGTTCAACCATCGTGAAACCTGCATGTCCTGAACACCTGCAGGAAGGTGGCTCATGCTCCTGCCTGGTCAAATTCTCCATGTTCGCCTCCAGCATTCGTTAAACCAGCAACCCAATGTCAGTGAAGGTCTCCAGGCACCAGGTCACCAGCAGCCCCAGCGCGAGGAACGGACCAAATGGTAATCTGCCGGTCATCCCATATCGAACATCCCGCTTCCCGAAAAACAGCAAGAATGTCAGCGCAGTAGCGCTGGACACAAAGACAAAAATGGGCAGGCTTGCCGGCTGCAGCCACAACGCCGATGCCCCGGCCATCTTGACATCACCCAGGCCCAGTCCAACGGTCCCTCGCATGCGCCGATAGAGTGCTCGCACCAGAAAAAATATTGCGACCAACAACAGGGCACCGGCGATTGGGGCCATCGAAGTCACCGGGGCAAAACCCAGTTGGAAGCCCAGTCCAGCCACCGCAAGAGCCGCATTGAGACTGTTCGGTATCGTCAGGGTTTGAATATCAATGACCGAAATGACCGCGAGAAGCACGATCAAGGCAAACACCAACAAAAGAAGAGACCAACTCAAAGGCAACATCAATAGACCAACCGATTGATATCCCGCTCTCGTTTTGTTTTGCCCCTACGGCGTTTGCTGATCGGACTTTCCAGATTGAGTTGATCGCGAAACTCCGCCGTAACACCGCGGGCCTCCTGGACGCTTCTCACAACCCGCGGCCTGATGAAAATGATGAGTTCGGTGCGCTTTATCTTGTCCGTTTTGTTCTTGAACGCGTTGCCCAGCAATGGGATGTTTCCCAATATCGGGACCTGCGAGCGGCTCAGCGTATTGCTCTCCTGAATCAACCCACCAAGCGCAAGCGTTTCTCCGTCATGGACAGTGACTTGAGTGGTGATTTTGCGCTGCCGGATCGTCGGCGAGTCAATTCCGCTCGACGTCGTTGCAACGACGGTGCTCACCTCCTGCTCTATGTCGAGCATGACCCGCCCTGACTTGTTGACCCTCGGGACCACAGTAAGGATGATGCCGGTGTCACGCATCTCTACGGTGTTGACTATGGCAGCCGTGCTGCTGGCGCCAATTGCCTGTTGCGTTACAATCGGCACCTCATCTCCGACCTGCAAAACAGCTTTCTGGTTGTTGCGGGCCATCAGCGTCGGAGACGAGATAATATTGACATCTGTTATGCTCGCCAATGCATTGATCGTCACCTGAATATTGCTGCTTGCATAGGTCCAAGAGAAGCCGGGAAAAGCTGCACCGGCAAATCCGGATGCCAGTTCAGACAATCCCAATTCAAAGCCGCCATTTTCAAAGAACCAGCGCATACCGAGTTTCAACTCATCATTCAGTGTGACCTCGGCGATGACCGCTTCCAAGAGAACCTGTGTCGGAAGAACATCCAACTGACGCAGGATGCGCTCGATTCGCTCATATTCACGGGCGGTGGCCGAAATCAGCAGTGCATTGTTCTCAACGTCCGCCACAACCGATTTTTGAAGGCGCGATCCACTGCCGCCCGACCGTCGGCGACTGGTTTCGCCTGAGCCCTCGGACGAGATTTCGACGGCCGTCAGTTGCGGCGCGACCAGATCTTCGCTTCCAGCGATATCGGTATTTTCCTGCGCAAGGACAGCCCGCAATATCTCTGCCAGTTCCTTGGCGGGCCTGTTTTGGATGTTGTAAACAAACAGCTGGTCCTCATTGGTCTTAGCCTGTTTATCGAGCTTGTTGATCCAAGTGGCTGCCCTGCCAAGATATTTCGGCCGCGATGTGATAACGAGAATGGCATTCAGCCGTTCATTGGGCAGAAAGCGAATGATCTTGGATTTTGAATTTCCCGTGTTGCCGAAAATCTCGTCCAGCTCGTTGGCTATCGGGACAGGTTGAGACGTTTCCAGCGGGTGCAGAGCGACTGACATGCCGCGCATCCAGTCCACATCGAACACAGATATCGCTTCTCGCATCGCTCGCAGGTCCGGTGAATTGCCGGCCAGAATCAGCAAATTGCGCTTGCCATCGACACGCAGGATCATGCCCTCGCGCGTGATCGGCGCAAGGATGTTATTCATTTCATCCGCAGCTATGTGCTGAAGTTCTATGACCTGAACTTTAAGTCCCGGGCCGGATCGGGAGGAACGCGGAACACTGATCGCCGGCGTCGCCCCCAACGCACTGACGGTTCGAACAATTTGATAGGTGTTGCCCTTGCGCACGATTGCCGCATCGTTGATGGACAGCGCGGTTTCGAAGATTTCAACCAGAGCATCACGCGACACCGGGGCACTGGTCTGGATCGTCATCGAGCCACTGACTTGAGAATCCACGACATAATTGATGCCAAGCGTGTCGCCTAGGACCTTCTTGGCCGCATCGCGGATCGGAACATTTGCCAAATTGAGTGTATAACCGTCTTTGCCCGACCGGGTTGTCCCGGGCGCAACGGCCGGGGCGGATGAGGACACCAAACTCCCGCTTCCTTGCTGGACAGTCCGCGAAAATGCGGATTTCCCTTGTCCGGAATTTATGACCGATTGACCATTTCCCGCTTGAGCAGGCTTTGGTGCGCCCCATCGCTCCATCCCGGACAACGCATCTTCAAACAGGTTGCCAGAATGCGGACTCGACATGCAGCCGGACATAAGGGCGAGAGCAGATATCAAAACGATTTTTTGAAGATTTGACACCAGCACCATCCAGGAACCCACTCTCGTACGAAGGGTTATCCGACAATCATACGTTGCACCAGTGAAGCATCGATGACACCTGGGTTATCCACAAAAGGCGTCGGTTTTCCTCATATCAGACTTACAGTTTAGGGGATTGCGCGACCTGCTGTTGTTCAGGAATCCCAACAGCACGTCTCAGTTAGCTCCAAGCCAACTGTGTCAGTATTCTTGAACCTGCATTGCGATTCCGCCGCGGGACACCTCAAATTCACTGCTTCCACAATTGCGACTGTCCATCAGCCGCTGAGCCTGCCGCAGCACAAGCACGGGACGGAAGCAGATCGCATGGCGCCACGCGAGAACACCATCACAATACTCGGCTTTGAGACAGCGCCGCATGGCCGCCTGCTTGCAGGCATCCAATTCCAGCTACAGCTCACTCAAACAGCATTCGCCAGCAGCGTGCCCTTCACCGCCTCGAATGTCTCAAGCTGTGGGTGGCCCAGATATTGCACATCGTTTTTGCCGGCGTTCTTGTGGGCCTCGCGAAACTGAAGCGACTTGGTCCAGTTCTCGAAATCCACCCTGGTCTTCCAGGTTGTGTGCGACGCATAGAGCGTGAAGCCGCCCTCATCGTCGGCGGGTCCGCGCAGGAGCTTGAACTCCACGAAGCCCGGCGTGTCCTCCAGATGCGACTCGCGGTTTTTCCAGAGCGTCTCGAACGCCTCCTCGGAGCCTCGCTTGATCTTGAAACGGTTCATGGCGATGAACATCGAACTATCCTTTCCCTGCTGTCCTCTGCGCTGAAGCGGGCCGTCACCGTGCCGTGATCCTGCTGGCGGGCGCAACCGGCGCAATGGTGGCGGTACCGTCAGACATGGCGCAATGCGCATCGACCTTCGATATCAGATCTCTCCTCATTTGCGGTTTTTCGTCAACAGCGACGGTCGCGCCCGGCAGGGAAACACGCCTATTGCACAACGGCCAGGCGGGCATGGGTCGCCCGGCGGGCAAGGGCCCGGCACAGGAGAATGACCGGCAGCAGGCCGACGGCGACGATGACCAGCGACGGAACGGCGGCGCCGGCAAGCCGCTCGTCGGCGGCAAGCCGGTGTGCCTGGACGGCCAGCGTATCGAAGTTGAACGGTCGCATGATCAAGGTGGCGGGCAGTTCCTTCATGACGTCGACAAAGACGATCAGGAGAGCAGTGTACAGCGAGGGGCGCAGGATCGGCAGATGCACCCGGCGCAGCATCCCGACGGGCGACTCCCCGAGCGTGCGGGCGACCGCATCCATGTTCGGATTGACCGTCGAGAGGCCGGCATCATAGGTGTTGAGGGCGGCCGCCATGAAACGGACCATATAGGCCATGACCAGAACGGTGATGGTGCCGGTGAATATCAGTCCGGTGGAGATGCCGAACCAGGCCTCGGCGCGCGCGTCGATCCAGTTGTCGAGCGCCGCGAACGGCACCAGCAGGCCGACGGCGATCACCCCTCCGGGAACCGCATAGCCGATCCGGGCGATATAGGCGCTGGCAGCCGCCATGCGCCCGGGACTGAGCCGCCGGTAGGAGGCGATGAGAACGGCTGCCGTGACGGTCGCAAATGCCGCGACGCCGGCAAGGACGATCGAGTTGCGGATGAATCCGAGATACCGGTCGGACAGCAGATCCTGCTCCGAACCAAGACCCATCTGGAACAGCACGACGAGCGGCAGGAGAAAACCGAAAACCACCGGAAATCCGCAGAAGGCAACGGCCCCCCAGCGCCGCCAGCCCGTCAGGACCACGGGCGGCAGGCGCTCGAACCGCTTGCCGGCGCCGTAATTGCGCGCCGCACCGCGCTGGACCTGTTCGAGGACCGCCAGAAACAGCGCAAAGCCCAGAAGGCACAGCGCAAGCTGGGCCGCGCCGCCGCGGTCGGCCAGCGAGAACCAGCTTGTGTAGATGCCCGTTGCAAAGGTCTGGATGCCGAAATAGCTGACCGTGCCGAAATCGGCGATCGTCTCCATGACGGCCAGCAGCACCCCGCCGGCAATCGCCGGACGAGCCATGGGCAGCGATATCTGCCGGAAGGCGGCCCAGGGACCGCGACCCATGGTCCGCGCCGCAAGATTGGCCGTCGCCGATTCCTGCATGAAAGCCGCCCGTGCCAGGAGGTAGACGTAAGGATAGAGCACCAGGATCAGCATGAACGCCGCGCCCTCGACACTGCGGATTTCGGGAAACCAGTAGTCGCGCGGGCCCCAGCCGGTGATCGACCGCAGCGCCGTTTGTACGGCGCCCGGATGGTCGAGAAAATCGGTATAGGCATAGCCCATCACATAGGCCGGGAAGGCAAATGGCAGGGTGAGGGACACTTCGAAGATACGCACGCCCGGAAAGCGGGTCATCGTCACAAGCCAGGCTGTTCCGGTGCCGATCACGGCGGTGCCGATGGCCACCAGCACCATCAGGCTGATCGTCGTCATCGTGTAGCGCCACAGAACGGTGTCGGCGAGGTGCGACAGGGTTTCGGTGGAACCGAAGGCAGCCGCCAGCGCAACGGCGACCATCGGCAGCAGGCAAAGTAGCGCCGCCGCGCCGGCGCCATATTTGAAGACCCGCTCTGCGGCACCGTCTCGGACACCGCGCAGGACTGGCAGATCAAATCGTGCAGACGGCCTCAGCAGAACATACCTTCCAAATCGTTTTTGGCACCGGAAATCGGAACGATTGCCGATGCCGCAGCAGCGTTGACTTCAAACGTTGCGGGTCCCGCGCCATCGAATGAAAGGACCGGACCTCAAGCCGCTCTCATAGCGCAGGACCCGGCAACGACAAACCCCCTCGCCGATGCGAGAGGGTTCGATCCGATTCCCGAAATCAGGCCGTGACTATTGCCAGCCGGCTTCGTTCAGGAGTTTCTGCGCGGCCGGGACGTTCGACGCAATTGCCGAGGCATCGACATCGTCCGGCTTGAAGAAGCCGAGCTGTGCGACGGACGGGCTGATCGCAACCCCGGGCACGGCGGGATATTCGTCATTGCCGGCCGAGAAATATCGCTGCGCCTGGTCGGAAGCGAGATACTCCAGGAACTTGATGGCGTTCTCCTTGTTCGGGGCATGGGCCGCAACGCCGCCACCGGACAGGTTCATATGCGCGCCGTCCGTGTCCTGGTTCGGGAAAACCCAGCCGATCATCTCGATACTGTCCGAGAGGCCCTTGACCGGCTTGCGAATGGCGCGGGCAAAGTAATAGGTGTTCGACATGGCGATATCGCACTCGCCGGACACGATGCCGCGAAGCTGGTCGGTATCCCCGCCCTGCGGCGCCCGGGCAAAATTGCCGACCACTGCGTCGGCCCAGCCCTTCACGGCATCGGCGCCAAGATGTTCGATCAGGGCCGCGGTGATGGTCTGGGTGTAGACATTCGACGAAGACCGAATGCAGATTTGACCCTTATATTTCGGATCGGCCAGATCCTGGTAGGTCATCGGCGGCTCGGAGACATCGTTCTTGTCATAGAAAAGGATGCGCGCACGCTGCGAAAAGCCGAACCACTGATTGTCATCATCCTTGACGTATCCGGGCAGGCGCGCTTCGAGAACGGCGGATTCAATCGGTTGCAGGACGCCGGCATTTTTGGCACGCTCGAGGCGCGAGGTATCGACCGTCAAAAGGACATCGGCCGGGCTGTTGGCGCCCTCAGCTTCCATACGGGCGATGAGTTCGTCCGCCTTGCCCTCAATCCTGTTGATCTTGATTCCGGTCATCTCCTCGAAATCCGAATAGAGACGCTCATCGGTGTCATAATGGCGCGATGAGTACAGATTGAGCTCGCCCGCCGCAAAAGCAAGCGGCGCGGAGGCAAGCACCAAGGCCCCGGCAAGACCGGCACCGGTAACCTTTGAAAGAATGGACGGCATAAGCAGCTCCCTGTTGAATCCAGTCACCAATTTCATGACCACGGCACTCAAGTATAACAATCACAATCTCGGTCAAGCTTTTTTTGAGTTTTTTTGTCAAGAATCGACGGTGCGCTCCAAGAACCGCTCATTTCAACGACAAAAATGGGATTCATGCCGCACCGTCGGGTGGAAGCGGCCCCGGTGCGTGACCGTCCGGCGGGATCAGTCCGAAACACGTTCCAGGTGGCGGGCGATCAGAGCGCCGGCCAGAAAGGCGTAGAACGCGCCGACCGAAAACGCCATGCACAACGCATAGGCCCAAAAACGACGTGACATCAGCAGTTCGGGATAGGCACGGAACTGTTCGGCAATCGTGTTCGACGGGTTGCGATTGGTCTCACGCAGATCGCTCCAGCACAGGGCGAACACGGCGATGCCGAAGACCGCGAGAAACCAGAAGCTCGCGTGCCAGCCGAACAACTCATCAAGCAGGCCGCCAACACTCGGGCCGAACATCGGTGCGACGGCCCATGCCATCGCGATATAGCCGATCTTGCCGGCAGCCAGTTCCCGGCTTGTCGTATCCCGAACGACGGCCAGCGCCACGGCATAGGTCGGCGCGATCACGGCCTGGATCATCCGGCAGGCGAGAAATGTCCGGATGTCGGTCGCGGCCACGCATCCAAATGTGGCGGTGACGAAGATCGCCAGCCCCCACAGAATGACCGGCCGGCGTCCGAATCTGTCCGAGAGCAGCCCCATATAGCCCGGACCTGAACCCGATTGAGATGGATTACTTCAAACTCAAGGTACATCTACGACGCATCAAAGCCCGAACCTTCGATGCGCTGGTTCAATCCGCCCCAAAGGCCTGCGACCTGTTCCCCCCAGAAGAGTGCAATAACTTCTTCACGGCTGCAGGATATGTTGCAGATCAAAACGGATACTCTAATCCTTAGAGAGCCGCGACAGCAAATTGGCAAATGACGCACCATGCATGTCACGGTCAAAGCGGGTTCCCTGGATTTCTGGACGTGGCAGGCTGAACTTGAGAACGTTCAGACTTGCAATCTCATACCGCTTTAGCTCGGCGGCTGTCGTCCCAAATGCGCTGGCGACACGATCATTGTCAGCGATTTGGCAGACCTGTTCGAAGGCTTCTTCGGTCTCGCAAAAAATATCAATTGTCAGCCAGAACGGCCCCGCGTTCTTCGACCGAATTTTCTTGGCGATGTCGGAAAGTGTGGTCATGCGCTCATCTCCAGAATGTCCAGTCGGAATGCCTCCATCGGATCGTCCAGTTCCAGCACGTGGTTCAGACAGAACTCGTAGATCTCGCCGCGGACCATTTCTGTGGGGGAGAAAGGAAAGGCGAAGGTCGGCATTTCTTCCTGCTCGGTCAGAGCGTGATGGAGCAGATAAGGGTTCAGGATCTTGGCGACTTCGCGCGAGGTGGCCTCTGTCTGGGCGGTGACGATCCCCATGACACCGACCTCGCTGCCGATTTGAACGTCGGTTTCCAAGGCTCCCAAGGTGGCATCCACGCCGATCAGTCGGAGTTCCAGAGTGAATGGCTCGTTGACACGTTGGTTGGCTTTGGCGGTGCATTTCGTTTCGATATCGGCAACCCATTCGCGAATGTTCGCGACATAGCGTGGGTCACGAACCAGCGCCAGAGAGACCGTCTGATATCCGCCGCTGCGTGAACCTTCGAGTTTGACCGTATAGGCGTTGCTTGGGACCCATTCGCTGCCGGTGACCCGGACTGTTCGGTCATCCTGTGCGGTATAGGTTGCGTTGGTGACGTCCAGATGCCCGCCTGGCTCATATAGCTGAAACGGGTTGGAGTTCTCGTAGAGCATATGCGCCGAAACCGTGTAAGGGGTCGCGCGCGCCTCTTGCCCCATCGGGGTAATCGTGAAACCCGTTTTATCGAACGCGATCAGGATTGTGCCGGAATTCGGGCTGGTCGTGGCCAGCGCCCCGCATTCGCCGATCTTGGCCCCGTGCCACGCCCCGCCAGGGTGGCATCCGCGGGCCAGCGGCAAGGCAGCGATTGTTGCGGTGTCGGTGGTGCGTCCCGCGATCACAATGTCTGCGCCCGTGTCCAGGGCTTTCTGGATCTGCTCTGCTCCGGCCAGCGCGACGATATTTGAGCAGCTTTGTAGAAGCTTCGGCGAGATGCCGATCTCAGGTTGCAACGGCGTGATCCGGCCACCCTCAAAGGCCGATGCCATCTTGTCCGGGTCCTGTCCTGATTTCAGCACCGCGACTTTGACTGATTCCCCCATTTCAGCGACGATTTCTCTGGTGATTTCAACGAGCCAGTCGACGGCACTGTCTGCTCCAGAGGTGCCCGCCGTGCCGATCACCAAGGGAACACCGGCCTCGGCCCGGGCTTCCATCAACTCGCGCCACTCGGACTTGATGGAATTGCGGGAATATTTGGAGGTACCTGTGCCGAGGTAATACGGACCGCTATCGGTTGAACCACCATCAATGGCGATCAGGTCAGGCTGTTCTGCCACACCCCGCGCCAGGGCCTCTCGGTCATACCCAAGGCCGAGCGCGCCGGAGGGTATCAGGATTTTTGTCAATACCGGTTTATCCACGTTGTCCTCGCTCACATGTATTATTTGCTGGTTCCGGATATGTTCGCGCTTCAACAAGTGGCCCTGAATGTTCAGACTTGCAATGCTGTGCTTTCCCAACCAGCAATAGCGGCGCAGTTCCTGATCCGGCCGAGATATGCCAACAGACCGGCCGAAAAAAGAGACCATCACACGCTTTATGTGTCGCGTCACACAACTCAGAGCGAACCTGATCAATCATTCCTGAATGTCAACCGATACCAGTCCGCCAGAATTGATGCGCTTTCGGTCCAGTTTACCGACATCATGAAACAATGCGGCGCGTTGGGCAGGTGAATGTGGTGCGCTCCGAAAAAATCTGCGGTTGCCCGGTCCTGCCCCGGTGGATGCCGTTGGGGATCATCGTCGGATGCACTGAGGCAAATCGCGGGTACGCCTTCACGCGGGACAGGGAGCTGCACGGAAAGGCTATAGCGTTCGTTCAGCGCCACCGGGCTCTCCCGGCACAGACGTTGGACAAAGGGGGCGATGTCGCGGGTCTCTCCCGGCATCCGCAGTTTGTCGTGAAAACTGTCGGTCGGATGATAGGGTATCTCTTCGGACATTAGCGGCAAGGAACGCGCGCCCGGCAATTGCCCTGGCGGGGACGGTGCCAGGAGTACCAGTCCGGCCGTCTCGACCTGGTGCTGCGCAACCCCCACGATCAAGGCGCCAAGCGAATGGCCGGCCAGGATGGGAGGGCCAGAAATCTGATTGCATGCCGCGACCACGTCACTGGCGAAATCCTTGACCGACGCCCGGACGAAGTCATCCCCCTGAGGTAGACCGCCATGTCCCCGGCAATCCACAGCCGCGCAGGGAATGCCAAGTTGGTCAAAATATCGCAGATAGGCAGCATACCCCCAAGCACCCATACAACCGCCGTGAACAAAGGTCAGGACAGGGGCTTGAGTTTCTTTGCCAACGGAACGGCCAAGATAGACGCGCCCTTCTCCAGCTTCGATACAGCGTAGTTCGTTAAGGTACGAAAAGTCGAGCGGATCGGTGGATTCGGCAGCGGAATGATGCGGGATTTCATTCATCAGACGGCCTCGCGTCCGTGCATTTTGCGGTTCGCCAGCAGGTTCAGTGCCACGATCGCAATGACCGGCAAGAGTGCTACGGCTTGTACCATCGGGTTTGGCCACATGACGGCGAGCGCCGCGGCAGTCAGTGCCAATTTCATCATCCAATTCAGCGGCGCCAGCAAATAGCCTGAGAACACCGCGGATAACAGGACAGCCCCGATCCCGCAGGCGGACGCCGTGATCAGAAGGTCGATAGGGCCATTCACCCACAACAGCCCGGGATGGAAGATGAAGAGGAACGGCATCAGGTACTTTATCGCGGCAAAGCGTATCGTGTGGACGGCCACCTTGATCCAGTTTGCCTCGGCTATTCCGGCGGCGACGTATACCGCGGCACAGACCGGGGGCGTGATGGCCGAAAGCGTTGCAAAGTAAAAGATGAACATATGGGTTTGCAGGGGTTCGATCCCGAGTTTCTTGAAGGCCAGCCCGATCACGGCCAGCGCCAGCACATAAGCAGCCGTTGTCGGGATCCCCATGCCCACAATCATGATCACCGCGCCCGCCAGCACCAACGAGGCAAGGAAATTCGCGCCCGCAAGCCCCAGCACCGCATCGGCGAACTTCACGCCGATCCCAACCGAGCCGATGACCCCCACGAGCAGCCCCGCCGATGCACAAAGCACGCCCAGTGTCGCAATGGTTTTGGCCATACCTTCGAACGAGTTGACGATGGAAATGACCCGTTTGCGCACTTCCTTCAGGCTGCCGGCGGACATAAGATAGGTGCCCACCAGCGTCAGAATGGCAAAGAGCATGGCGTAGTCGGCGCTGAAGCCATAGATGATCATCCCGATCAGCACCAATAGCGGCAGAACCAGCGGGCCCAAGACCCCGAATGACCGAAACTTGGACCAGTCCGGGATTTCTGCGGCGGGCACGCGCCCTACGCCGGATTTGACGGATTCGAAATGCACCGCCGAAAGAACGCCGATATAGAACAGGATGGCCGGAACCAGTGCGATCAGCATCATCTGGCTGACCGGCACACCCAGAAATTCCGACATCAGAAACAGACCCGCCCCCATCAGCGGTGGCGTTATCTGCCCCCCAGTGGAGGCTGTCGCCTCGATCCCGCCGGCAACTTCCGGGCGATAGCCGAGTCGCTTCATCATCGGGATCGTGAAGTTGCCCGTCATCGCGACATTGGTAACTGACGACCCGGTCATCGACCCGACCATGGCCGAAGAGAGTACAGCAATCTTTGCCGGTCCGCCCCGCATTCGCCCGCCGACGATCTTGGCAAAGTCGAGCAGGCTTTCGCCTGCGCCGGTGGCCATCATCAGGCCGCTAAATATGGTGAACGGGATCAAAAGCGTGACAAAGATGTCCGTGATTGGCCCCCAGATTCCGTCGGTCGAGAAAAAAAGTATATCCACCAGAAACTCGGCGCTGGCACCGCCGTGGCCCAGTTTGCCCGGGATCAGATGGCCCAGCAACGCATAGGCACCGAAAACCGCAATCAGGATCGCGAAAGCGTAGCCAATCGAGCGTCGCGCCAATTCCATCACCACCAGAATGAGCGCAACGCCCAACCAGACGTCCCACTTAGGCAGCGACCCAGGGCGCAGCATGATGTCCCAGTAATTCCAGATCACGTAGAGCGATGCGCCACTACCAAAAAGAAACAGCCCCCCATCAACCGCGATTCTCGTTGCCGTCGAGGCGTTCTCGCGGAACGGAAACAGTATCAGCCCCATGGCAAGACAAAGTGAGAAAATCCCGGCGCGGTGCTGGATATTCGGCCATTGGCCGAAAGCAGCGGAATAGAGAACAACAGCCACCACGATCAGCATAAGTGCGCCGACGGTATACTTCTTGATTTTTGGAGACATTCTGTATTCCTCGAAATCGCCAAGAATGCGTCACTAAGAGCCCATTCGGGAATTAACGACTGGTTTGGCGCAGCCAGTTTTGAGGGATTTTTGCCGAAAGGACGACGCCGCAGGCTGGGTGCCTGTCAGGAGGCCTTTCGGCAAAAAGCACCAAAACTGGCCGCGTCCTCGCGGATTGCGCCTATTTTGCCCACTACCGGCGCGCTTGATCTTGAAATGGCCACCAGCCGTTCCTTCAATCAATCGCTTGGTATTGGACAAAATAGGCACAACCAAACCAATCGTTAATTCCCGAATGGGCTCTAAAGTAGCGATAGTCTGAGGAGAGTGCAGGCCCCGCGCAATGTGCGGGACCGCTCTGACTTTGCTGTATTATTGCGCCTCAGACGGGATAAGCGCCTCAGGAACATCCAAGCCAATCTCACGGAAATACTTGATCGCGCCGGCATGCAGCAGGTCACCAGATGCAGAGAGTGTTCTGGAAGGAACGTCAACACCTTCCAGCGCCGCCAGCGTCGAAAGCTGATCTTCGACGCCCGACATCATGCCCTTGACAATCTTATAGGCAGTGTCTTCGTCCATCTCTTTTGGAGCCGCAAAACCGACCCACAGCGTATGGGCGGCATAAGCTTCGGCCCCTTCGACGATCTCGGCATCGACTTCAAAGAAGTTGATGTGTGGCAAAGCGGCCTTGATTTTGGCCTGCTCGTCCGCTGTAAACCCGATCGGCATAAGGGGGGTGGACAGATTTAGTTCGGCCGTCGCCCCGTCGAGCTGGCTACCGCCGATAGATTTCACTTGCCCGTCGCAACGTCCATTCTTGATCGCATTGATCGCGTCCTTCGGATCGGAGAGATATAGTTTTGGTTCGACCTCAAGCAGTTCGAGGATCGCAAGCATGTTCTTTTGCGTCGACGATCCGTTCTTGCCCGGGTGGAAGCACTTTCCATCGAGTTCCGAGACGCTTGTGATGCCGCTGTCAGCACGTACCATGATGTTCTGAACTGCCGGGTAGATCCACCAAAGCACGCGCAGTTCGATGCCCTCAGCAGCCGCCTCGGATATCAGCGCGGGCGAGGTGCCAGCGAAGTCAAGCTCGCCTTTCTTCAACAACTCCAGACCTTTCGCAAAGCCGCCGGGAGACACCAATGTCACGTTGATGTCGGTAGCATCGTCGCTGACTGCCTTGGCGACCGCTGTGTAATAGGGAAAGAACCCCGATGACGTAGATGAGCCTCCCATATTGAGCTGTTTCGTGTCGGCAGCGGCGGCCCCGGTGAAGCACGCGGCCAATGCCAATGCTGAAATTGTTCTTAGCATAGATATCTCCCATTCGATTTCAGGTTCAGCGACTGCGCCGCAAATGACCAAGGGAACCTGCCATGACCTCATTTATTTGACCAATCTTTTTTTCCTCTTTATTAATTGGCAATGCCTATCAATCTTTCTGCCCGACACCTTCGTGCATTTATTGCGGTCGCCGATGCGCAAAGCTTCACCAAGGCGGCAGAGGTGCTGCATGTGACTCAACCGTCGCTCAGTGCAACCATCCGTCAGTTCGAAGACTTTCTGGGCGCCCGCCTATTCGAACGACACACCAAGATGGTGCGGTTGACCGGGGTCGGCGAAAGTTATCTGGGTGTGGCGCAGCGGTTGCTGTCCGAAATGGAATCGTCGGTCGATGTGGTCCGCGATCTTGTCGAAAAGCGCAAAGGCCACCTACATATCGCAAGCCTTCCATCTGTCGCAGCGGGGTTTTTGGCGAAGGAACTCAGCCAGTACAGGAATCGTTTTCCAAACATCGGAATTTCGCTCAAAGATGGGCTCAATCAGCCAACCCTGGAACTTGTCCGCCGTGGAGACGTTGACCTAGGTTTTGTGCATCTGGATCACCCGCTGGACGATCTTCAGAGTGAGTTGTTGTATCAGGAGCATTATTCCCTGATCTGCAAACCGGATCATCCACTGGCCGGCGAAGGCCCAATAACCTGGTCAGAGATCACGGATTTCCCGTTCATCCAGGTCGCTCAAGGGTCTTCCACGCACGAGGTTACCGCGCAGGCGTTCGCAGACATCGGGCATGTGCTGCGTAACAAGATCGAAACGAATATGGTGTCAACCGCGATTGGAATGGTGGCCGAAGGTTTCGGCGTCACGGCCTTGCCAGCAAAGGGCTTTAGATACCTCGTTGGCCCTCACGAGCTTGTCGTTCGGCCTTTGACATCACCCACCGCCTACCAACGCATTCACATGGCCGTTCGCGAGAAACGTTGGCTCTCTCCCGCAGCCGAGGCTTTCTATGACCAGATAATAGCTGCGCGGGGAAAAGAGAGTCCGACCACGCTTGAAGCGGGAGGTTAATACGGCCTGTGATTCAAATCTGTCGTTGCACCAATTCGCTCCGCCATACTTGGTGCGTCTTCGACATCGACGCCCGGGTATCCGAACCCACCCCATCGACGGCCTTCAGAACTGACACCAATCAGACCATCCCGCTCCGATGGCGCTGGAGATAGTCAGCAAAAACGTAGAGCCCGTCTTAAAAGTCCGCCGGGTCGGCTTGGCGGCGCTTTTTCCCCTTCGCTTTGTTGCCGATCCTCGCCGATGCCCCCGGCATCGACTGCGTTCGGCGCCGCGCGACAGGGAAAAAATCGCACGCCAATCCTCAACCGAGGACTTTCAAGACGGCCTCTTAGACCTTGGATGGGCAGGTATATGTGGGTAGCGGACATTCTATTTGGACACTCCAATGCCTCTGATGCGGGATGGGGTGGATGGCTCCTGCTCCAAGGACGAAGCCGCTCGCGCGGCAATGGTGCTTGGGCTCTATGGTTGAATCCGCCGCGCTTTACGCTAACGGCAGCACCAGCAAATGATCCCAGAATTGACAGCGAAGGCAATTCACTCGAATGCGGCGACTCCTACACGACTTTGGATATGTGCGGATCCTTGCGCCTGAAAGACAACGCGGTTCTGCGGGTGACGGCCACCAACGTGACCGATCTGAAATACCTCCCCGCAGACAGTACTTATCTGGCGCCGGGACGAACGTTGACGGCATCGTTGAAACTGCGCTTTTGAAGCGCCGGATTGGCGCTTGGTGCAGGCCGATGCCATGACCGGGCCAAGCGGTTTCACCAGGCGCCTGGCGAAACTTCGGAACTGTCAATGAAGCCTCTGAGGGGCGGCCGATTGTCTGGAACCATACGGCAGTATCAGTCCAAGGCACGCTCCAGGTGGCGGGCGATCAGAGCGGCGATCAGTGCAACTGTCGCCGAGCCCAGCATGACGAACAGGAGCCCGACCCGGGCATTGTCTTCGGTCAGAACGGCACCCGTGATTGTCGACATGACGGCGCCGCCCATGACCGTGATCGCGCCCGCCAGACCGGCGGCGCTGCCCGTCAGCTTCGGACGGACCGAAATCGCACCCGCATTGGCGCTCGGCATGGTGAGGCCATTGGAGATGCCGACAAACATGCATGGTCCGAACAGCGCCGTCACATGGTCGACCCCCGAGATGTAGAGGGCAAGGCCGAGAAGAAGACCGGCGCATGCGATGATCCGTCCCGCAATCAAGGTGGTGTTCAGTGGCAACCGGCCGGCAAGACGCCCGGCAAGATAGCTCCCGAACATGAAGCCTCCGGTGATCGAGCCCATATATAGGCCGAGTGTTCCAGGTGTCAGGGCGAAAGCGGAACTGGCGATTGGCGCGCCGGCCAGAAAGGCGTAGAACGCGCCGACCGAAAACGCCATGCACAACGCATAGGCCCAGAAACGGCGCGACGCGAACAGTTCGGGATAGGCACGGAACTGTTCGGCGATCGTGTTCGACGGGCTGCGATTGGTCTCGCTCAGATCGCTCCAGCACAGGGCAAACACGGCGATACCGAAGAGGGCGAGGAACCAGAAGCTCGCCCGCCAGCCGAACATCTCGTCAAGCAAGCCGCCGACGCTCGGGCCAAACATCGGTGCAACGGCCCATGCCATCGCGATATAGCCGATCTTGCCGGCAGCCCGTTCCCGGCTTGTCGTATCCCGAACAACGGCGAGCGCCACGGCATAGGTCGGCGCGATCACGGCCTGGATCATCCGGCAGGCGAGAAATGTCCGGATGTCGGTCGCGGCGACACATCCGAATGTGGCGGTCACGAAGATCGCCAGCCCCCACAGAATGACCGGCCGGCGTCCGAATCTGTCCGAGAGCGGCCCCATAACGATCAAGAGGCAGGCCGAAACGGCGGCATAGGCCGCCAGCGCCAGGCTCATGACACCGTAATCCACGGCAAATTCCACCGCCATGTTGGTCAGGGACGGCAGAAAGATATTGATCGGGAGGATACCGAGCGCTGACAGCAGGATCAGCGTGGACAGGCGTGGACCAGGCGGTGGTGTCGGCATGATTGTGGTGACGCGGTTCTGGACAGAGGAGATTGCGGACATGAAAAAGGCCCCGTCGGGGGCCTGCTTACCGCGCATGGGTGCTGTTGCCCGGTGGCTACGCCACCTCGCCCATGCGCTCTCCCACCACGATGACAATCCGTTCAACGCTCATGGTGCAATGCATAGAAGGCAACCGATGGCCGGTCAACATCCAAACAGGTCGGCTTTCTGAATCTATTCTTCTAAACGCCCGTGCCATCGCCCGGCAGGGCATGCTCGTTCCCGGAGCTTCCGGCTTGGCCTGACTTCGGGCTGGACATACGATCGTCCGAAGATAGTCTGAGGTGGCTCGCGGTTTCGATAATGCCGTGTCACCGACAGGGAAAGCTCAACATGACGCTCACCGGTCCAGCCCTTGATCGTTCGGTCGATCTGTCAGGGCTTCTCGAAAAGGGATTAGGACAGAAGCCCGATGCCATTGCGGTTTCCTCCATGAATGACAGTCTGACGTGGAGCGCGCTTGATACACAAAGCCGGAACCTCGCTGGCCATTACGCAGATCTCGGCCTCAGGCGCGGCGACAGAATCGTGTCGCTGCTGCCAAACCGCCTGCAGGTCATCGTGCACTACCTCGCCTGCCTCCGCGCGGGCTTCGTGGCCGTGCCGCTGAACTACCGCTACCTGGCGCAGGATATCGACTACGCCATCGGTTTGAGCCAACCGCGGCTGATGGTCGCCCATGCCGAGCGCGCAGACGATATTTCGCAATGCGCCGGCATTGACAATCTGGAACTCGGCGGCCTTTCCGTCGACGGTGCGTTGCCCGGCTTCGACCCATTCGAGCCGCTGACAGAACGCGCCGCCGCCGCGCTGCCCGATCGACCCGGGCCGGATGATCCGGCCGTGATCTTCTTCACATCAGGCAGCACGGGACGACCCAAGGGTGTCACCCACACCCAGCGCAGTCTTGGCCATATCGTGTCTTCCCTCGGCGCCGCCTACCGGATCACGGAAAAAGACACCATCCTGCCGGTCTCGTCGCTCTCCCACATGCTGGCGCAAATCATGTCCTATGCGGCGCTCGCCGCGGGCGGCAGCGCGGTTGTCGCAAAAGACATAAGCGTCGATGCCGTGATGCCGCTGATGCAGCACCACCAGCCGACCGTGATCGCCATGATGCCCTACGCCCTGACGGAAGTGGTTTATGCATCACGGGAGTCCGACGCGGCATTTCACAGGCTGCGGATGTGTGACTGTGGCGGAGACAAGGTGGCGACGGACCTGCAGAAGAAATTTCAGGAAGTGTCGGGCGTCGAACTCGCGGAGGGTTATGGGCTGACGGAGGTCGGTATCGTCACTCACAACCCGCCCGATGGTCCGATCATCCACGGCTCCGTTGGTCCCGCCATGCCCGGAAACGCGTTTTCCGTCCGGGACGCAAACGGCAAGGACCTTGCCGCCGGCGAGGAAGGTATCCTTTGGATCCGCTCACCCTCCGTCATGTCCGGCTATTTCGGGGACCCGGCTGCGACCGCCGAGGTAATCAAGGACGGCTGGCTCAACACCGGCGATCTGCTGCGCTTTGATGATCAAGGATACTTCTGGTTCTGCGGGCGCAAAAAACAGATCATCATTCACGACGGTTCGAACATCTCCCCGCAGGAAGTCGAGAATGTCTTGCTTGAACATGACGCCATCGAAGCCGCCGCGGTGGTCGGGGTTCCCGATACGCTCCATGGACAGAATATCCGCGCCTATGTTGTGCTGAAACCCGCAATCAAGGAATTGCCGGCGGCGGAGATACTGAAAATGGCGCGCGATCGTATCGGCTACAAGGCGCCGGAGGAGATTTTCGCGATCGGGCAACTCCCCGAAAACGCCGCCGGCAAAATCGACCGGATCGCCTTGGCGAAAATGGCTGCAGAAGATGTCTCGCCGAGCCGCGGCGCCTGACCGCTCCCGCACGGATTTTGGTGGGCCTGACCTTCCCCCCAAAATCTCTGTTTGGATTGCATAATCGGGAATGAATCACGGTCGCCTGTCCCGTCGCTCGGGCTTTGGCGGCCTGGCCGGGCCGAACGTTTTTATCGGTCTCAGAACTGCATTGAGGCCCTTGCCTCGCCGGCCGCTTCGAAGCCGCCATCGAAGTTCGACTTGAGTTCACCGCCAAGACCTACCGTGCGCCGGCCGTCGGCCGAGGTGTGGGCGATATCAAGGCCCAGGAAGGCCGACACCTCATCTTCCGTCTCGGCGGCAAAGGAGAACGGCGTCGCCGCGACAACGGCGTTGACATCCTCCGAACCGGCATCGACCGTCGCATCGACGCCGACGGCCCAGCTGACGCGGGTCGCGGTGCCGCTTTCATGGTGCATCGTGCGAGGCCTATCGAGCTGGGCGCGCAGGTTGAACAGCGACAGGTCGCGACCACCGACCGTCAGCGGCAGGGCAACACCCGTCTCGGTGTAACCGTCGAGATGCATATAGACATAAGCAACGCGCCCGCTGACATGCATCGGCCTGCCGGCGAGATCGACCGGCACTGACGCCGTCAGGGACGGGGCGACGAAGTAGCCATTGTAATCGCTCTCGGCATTGACGCCGTTGACGAGGCGTGTCGTGTCGTTGTCGGTCACGCCGGCGGCAAAGGCGGCGTGGATGCGGTGGGAGCCGTAATCGCGCTTGAAATAGGCGCCGCCGAACCCGGTGTCCGTGTCCGTATTGCCGGCATTGGAATCGATCGACAGCCTGCTGCGGCTGTAGCCGCCGAAAAGGCCGAAGGCTCCGGTGGTCTCTACATCGCCCTTTTCAAGTCCGGTAGCCAGGCCGCCGAAATCATGGTCGAAAGGCGCCAGGCTGCCCGTGCCGCCGAGATGGTGGTGTCCGCCGAAGGCCGTCCCCCAAAGGCGCGCGCCGCCGGCACCGCTTTTGCGATCGCGCCCGGCAAAGGCCTGTGTGCTCTGCAGGCCGGTGCCGGAGGGTCCGCCCTGACCGTCGATCCCATTGAAGATCGCATCCGTCACGTCGCTGATCATCGTGCCCTGGCCGGCGAAACCAGTGGCATCCACCGCGACGGCGGTCAGGCCGTTGTTGATCAGCACGCCGCCGCCGGAGAAGTTGACGATCTCCGGAGCGGATTCCAGGGGGCTGTCGCCCTGGCCGGTGCCGCCGGTATCGGCAAAGTTGACGGTGGCGTTGAGGCCCGGCAGGAAGTTCAGTGTGTCGATGTCGTTCGGGTTGGCATTGCCGAAATCCATCGCCCCGTTGATGACCGAGCCCGGCAGCAGGTTGACCACATCATTGCCATTATCCCTGAGGTCGACGGTGAAGCCGAGACCATCGCCGCCGGTCAGAATGCCGGCGGACGTGATGGTTGCAGGTGCGGAGCCGCTTGTGTCACGATCGCGATCCGCCACAATGGCCGTATTGCCCGCGATGATCGTTCCTGCGGTGGTGATGGTGGTTTCACCGGTTCCGGAAATATCGGTAAATTTGGTGAATATGCCATCGTCGATAGCGATAATGGACCCTGTCGATGTCAGTTTGATCGTTCCGGAGTCTTTGACGACTGCCTGGATACCCGTGCCAATGGTCCCGTTGGTGCGAATGGTGCCGGTCGATTTGATCTCCAGTGTCCCGCCGAGTTCGGTTTGAACATCGATCCCGAACACACTCGCGTTGCCCTTGACGGTGATGTCCCCGGAATTGAAAACCGAAATGTTCTTGCGGAATGTCCCTGTAAGACCCGGGCTGTTAATCCCTGTCGCGTGACCTATCGGTATCGGAAAGCCTCCTAAAAACCCGTCTGCGGTGACGTCGATGTTGCTGGAATTGTTGATCACCGTGTCGCCCCCGCCCGTCACGTTGGCGAGGATGCCATTGGCCTGTCCATTGGAGCTGTTGACCAAGATGGTGGGACCAGTCGATGTGATGGATATGTCACCAAACCTTGTGGATGCAAAGATGCCGTTGGTAACGCCGTTTATCAAGCCGGAGGAGGAGACGGTAATGTTACCGGTGCCAAAGTTGTTCGATACAACAATGCCGTTTGCCGTTATGTCCGCTGAGGAATGGACCGTGATGTTTGAGGAGGTGGACGACGGGAATGAAGCAACAAGGACGTCGATGCCGGTCACGCCAAAGGCTGAATTGGGATTCACCGTCAGCGTAACGTCATCGATGGTGGCGGTGTCGTCATCAACGTCAAAGTCGATACCGACGCCACCAATGTCCGCGGTCAGATCCTGGACGGTCAAGTTGCGCAAGGGCGGCCCGTCGGCATTCAGACCGGTGGAAAAATTACCCCAACAAACGGCGGTTGTGTCGCCACCCCCGACATCGCATTGAGCAGGTATGGAACCTGGCGGCTGCAGCGGTTGTTGGGCGACGGCCAGATCCAGCGCCGGAACGGAGAGCATGACCGCCGTGGCAGCCAATACTATGGCGAGCAGTCGATATCTTGCGCTTTGGCAACTCCGGCTGCTGCACGATTTCGGGTTTTGACGGCGTACACGGCACTCCAAACACATCTTTTTGCCCATGAGCCAATACCAATTCATTTGTCCGTGCCACCAGCCTTTAAAACCGGGCTGTGCCCTTTGCACAGGCGCCATGTTCGCTGAGGCTTCAGCTGATCGTGTGGTGACGGCCTGTCTTGCGGCTTATATTGCTTTCGAAACAGCTGACTGCGGTTTTATGCGCCGTATCAAACCGACCTCGCGAAACTGCCTTCCCATGCATGATCACCGGACGAGACGGCCCCGGCGGACGGACATGCGATTCCGGTAAAATCGATGGATGAATTTAGAATCATGACAACGCCCCTTTGACCTGTTGTTTCGAACGCCGGCAAGATCGGACGGCTCGATCAATGCAATAAGCCGGATATCCTTCGCAAACCTGTGTCTTCCAACGCGGCAGGATCAGAGCATATCAATCCATTCGGCGACACTGAAAATCCTGTCCCGGGGTCAGTCAACACATAGCGGTCAGCGATCAATCCTATTCGCGTCGATCAGGATCACTCACCTTGCTTAGTCCAGTCCCAGTCTCCGATTTGCTGTGAACCTTCAACTGGAATTTAACCCATATTGACCATCACCAAATCTATGTCACGTCACAGGAGTCTCAAGATAGATGACTGTGTGTCTCACCAGGATCATCAATATCCGCGCCTATGTGGTGCTGAAACCCGGAATCAAGGAACTGCCGGCGGCGGAAATACTCAAAATGGCCCGCGATCGTATCGGCTACAAGGCGCCCGCGGAGATCTTCGCGATTGAGCAACTCCCCGAAAACGCTGCGGGGAAAATTGACCGGATTGCCTTGGCGAAAATGGCTGCGGAAGATATCTCGCCAAGTCGTGGTGCTTGATCGCAGCCGCAAGGGTTTTGGTAGGCCTGATCTCTCTCTTAAAATCCGGGCCAATTTGTCCCCGGTTAACGATCCCCAAGCCTTTGCCGGGATTGAGTGATCGGGGCGTTTTTTGTCATGTCCCATGGGTTGGGCTCGACCGGTAACATTGCCTCACACACATTGAAAATGTGGACAAGCGGAAAGCCAAATCGACAGGAGCCGGTGCCATCATGAAAACGACGAGGTCAGATTGCCGTATCAGCCCCCAAATGGCTGCAGAACCGCACGATGGTCTTCCACGCGGGCAACGTAGGGGATTTTCTCTACCGCCGCTCGCGAGGTATCGAGGGCAGCCTCGTCCTCCACGGTACCGTACAGGCTGACCACGCCTTTCAAAGCAATTACCGTCGTCAGCCACGGACTGGTTCCCGGAATGCTCTCGAGAGCCTCGACCACATGCTGCCGGATGACGTCATCATCGCTGCTGAGCGGAGGTCCTGCCGCCTCTGGACGGGCGGCGAGCGCCCGCACGATATCGGCCCGGGTGATGATGCCTGCAAGGCTCTTCCCGTTCATGACCAGCAACTGTTTGAAGTTATTGCTCTCCATGACATGCGCAATCTCGGACATGGTGGCATGCTCGTCGATCGTCACGGGTTCGCGTGTCATGACATCGCTCGCCCGCATGCCGTGCGCTTTCGCGTGGAAGGTGGCCGCGGCCTCTTTTTCTTCAACAAGGTTGTACCAGGATCCCCGTCTCGGAAAGTCATCGGTCCCAAGTTCCTGACGGTGGATCAGGTCCCCCTCGCTGACGATGCCTATGACTCCGCCGTGGTCGACCACGGGCACCGCACCGATCCCCTTGTCAGTCAACAATGAGGCTATTTCCTTGACTGTCGCATCCGGTCCGACGGTCAGTACATTGGTTGTCATGATGTTGTTGGCACGCATCGTCTTCACTCCAAGCATATTGAAACTGCCGAGACAAAAAACGTACCCCTATGTTTTTGCCGTAACGTGTCACAAGCCGGTCCGGCAATGCAAGAGCTATCGCACCCATTTTCCTGTTTGGCACAATTTGGGTGCAGCTCACTATGTCTCAAGAACGGATGTAGTTTGACACCGGGTTCAGGTATTTCCGGGATTATGCGGGATCAGGCGGGGTTTGACGGGAAACGTCGGTATTACAAGGGGATGGCGGCGACACCAGGCAGACGGCGGTGGGCGGTTCGTTTGACAGCGGGTTTTAGCAAAAACAGCGGAATCGGGCGACCCTAAAAGAGAACACGGCAGGGCTTCGAAACGCATTCGAGAAGACCGCGGAGCACGGAGCATGGTGGCGGGCAGGCCGTTGAATCGATACGGCAAATGCACTTGAAGACCCGCATTCGAAAGGCCGTGCCGCGGGGCGGTCGTGGCTGCCGGAAAGCAAAATCAAGTTGTGCGCCGTGCACAAGTTTGCAAATACTGCGCGTAAAGATGCAAAAAAACACAATCAATCAATGAGATAGCGGTTACAGGGCTGGCAGTGAGCAGCGAATTTAAGTTGTGCAGCAGGATTCGGGCAGTATGGCAGGATCAAGGCGCCATCGTTGGATCATCACAGTGACCGCATAGAGTCAAACCCAACAATCCGATTTCACTGAGCCAAGTGGCAACATTGGGAATTGCCAGACATTGACGCGATGTCTAAGTTCACCCACGATGCTTCTGAAGCCGGTCATTCATTAATAGTTGGCCGATGCGACGTTTTACAGCGACTCGGCTTACCAAATGGCTTCTTGCCATTCGCTATGGCCAATTCTCGTCTCCAAAAGATATACAATTGGTCATTTAGAACCCTATAGAAACAACGTAAAAATGATGGCAGTTTCGAACTCGCCAGAGCCTGCAATCATTGTTGAGAATTGGTTCATTTTTCGCGAGCGATGAAGCTCACCCGGAAAGCAGATAGATAAACATGAGGCGGATAAAAAAAGCCAGGCGAATTCCTGCCAAGCCATACTATAGGACCGCGACACGCCGGGATACGGCGCGTTATAACGGCGGAATTATGGGTCGATTGGAGCGACTTGACAATTGGATTGGTGGCAATCCAGCTCTAAGATTATGTGGCATCTTCGGGGGTATTATTGGTTTCTTTGTGGTGGTGGCTACTGGAATTCAAATAATGGTTGACCTTGATGCCCGCCGCGAAGAACGTGATTTCCGTAAGTTTAACCGAATTGCTGCGGCTCGCTCCATACTTGCAAACCCTGTTGGAGGGGATAGCGGAAAAGGGCAGGCTCTTACTCTCCTCGACCAATACGGACTGTCACTCAGTTCAATAGATCTGAGTTGCGAGGCAATGAGACTGGGAAGAAACGCGGATGGGAGTTGCGATCCGGCACTAAGATTGAGTGGAGTAAAGATTGAAAGCCGAGGTAGAAGTGGACCGACATTTTCAGATCAGCCATTTCAGATACATCGACTAAATCTAAGTGGCGCTGAAGTTCCTGGCATTAGGCTGCGTGATGTTCATCTAGGAGATTCAAGTTTCAAATTCGTCCGCACCGACGGAGGTGTATTTATCAAAGTGATTTTCTGGGGTGGGGGTGATTCGACACAGCCACCCATTAGTTGCCGTAAGTGCATATTTGTTGATAGCGCCATACCCAATTATGGATGGGTTCACGCTGAGTATGCGTACATATTCGGTGGATCAGTATTGGTCAAAAACTCCGAATATGAAAATTGGCGGCTTGAACGTGGTGAACAAAAAACTCCGCATAAAGCGCCGAAAATCTCTTTGGATCACGTGCCACAAATTGAGTTCCGGAAAATCAATGACGATACCGTCGATTTGGTTATGTCAATGTTTGAATATTGCAGGAATTCAGATTTGGCGAAACCAAGCACCATTGCCGAACTTTCAGAACTTGACTCTCCTCGTATAAATCTCTTGGTCACTATCGAGTTGGCACGCTGTAAGTCCTGGTCCGCGATTAAAGAGGAAAATCATTTGAGAGAAGCTGTGCTTTCCAAAGTTAGGCTGATCGACCCCATAAGTCGGGCCAGGATTCCTTTGAAGTCCGAGTAATGTAAACAGTATTATCTATATCCTACAATGATGTAGAAATGACGGATCGCATTGCGAATATCTCGACCGAGAGGTGCTGAATTACTGCGGCCCAGCCTCGGTGAGTGGTCCAGATAGTTCCTAAGAAATACGAACAACCAGTCTCTTTGTAGTTGTTCCAATTGAAGGGGCAGCTTTGTCCCGCACCGCCGTTTGATTGGACAGGATCAGCCGGTCGGCTCCGGGCACTCATAGGTGAATTCGTATTGCGGCTGCATCAGCAGGTATCCGCTGGTGATGGTGCAGCGGGTGCGGCCGGTGTCGTTCAGGTATTTGCGTGCGGCCGCCTCGTGTCTTTGCTCCGGCGCGAACGGGTCGCCGAGTCCGAATGTGGCGCTGCGGGCAGCGCCGGCTGCGGCTGCCGTTCCGACGCTCGACGTCGTCATGATCTTCTGTTCCTTGGGGTGATCGAACACGCGATAGGTGTCGTCGGGCATCCTGACCCTGGTGATCTTTGCGCTGTTGTACTCCATGGCGCGGCCAAACGCATTTGGATTGGCGCAGCCGGCCAGGCCGGCGACGAGAACAAGTAACGCTATCCGGAGCATGGATCCCTCCCCTTTTCAACCATTGTCACCATTCGTTCATTTCTCGCAACTTCTGTGTAGTTTGACACCGGGTTCTGGTATTTCCGGGATTATGCGGGATTATGCGGGATCAGGCGGGAATTGGCGGGAAACGTCGGCAATACAAGGGGATGGCGGCGACCAGGCGGACGGCGGCGGGCGGTTCGTTTGACAGCGGGTCTCAGCAAAAACGGCGGAATCGGGTGGGCTTCGCCGGGAGCGCAGCGAGGTTTCGAAACGCATTCGAAAACGGTCCGGAGCGCAGGGCGGGTTATCGAGCAGGCCATTGAAACGAAACAGCAATTGGATTTGAAGACCGACAATCGAAAGGCGGTGCGGTGGGGTGGTCGCGACGGCTGAAAAGCAAAATTAAGTTGTGCGTCGTGCGCAACTTGGCGAAAACGACGCACAAGAACGCAGAAAACAACGTATATATAAAGCATTAGCAAAACGCGACCCGCTGGCAAACAGCGCAATTAAGTTGTGCAGTTGGATTCACATTTGGGCCAGTCAGAAGGGCTCAAACAGCGTGGCGGGTAACCGCATCCGCAAACGGTTTGCTCTCTCCGTACTTGTCCAGCATGCCGCGGTATATCGCGCTGTTTATATGCTTGAGCGTGCGGACCGTCTCCTCAAAATAGGCCGTATTGATGTTGATGCGATCGTCCAGTTTTCCCCGTGCCAATTCTCCGGCTTTTTCAAGGTAGACAGGGTTTATGATTCCATCGTTGTGAACCAACAGATCCCTGGTCGCTTTAATCTCTATGTACTTCGGGAGGTGGTCACCCAGACTGAAGCCGGTCACGCTCTCAAAATAGATAGCATATTGCTCGGGCGACGCGTATGTCACTTCATTCAGGCGCAACACTGCTTGGTGGACAATCAAACGCTCCACATCGGCCACTTCGATAATATCTTTAAAGGCTATTGACGGATTTCCTTCATTGCCTTTTGCAGAAATCAAAATTTTTTTTGGGTACGCTGTGAGTACAAGAATAAGTGTGTCTTTAATAAAACCTTCGGCAAGGGCCACCGCAAACACAATAGATTGCGCATATTCTGAGTACGATATGCGACGATCGATGTGTTCCAATATTTCAGAGGTTTTGCGGAACACTTCTCTTTTACCGCCTCGCATTCGGGGAACTCGATACATTTGTTTCTCTGGCAGTTTTTCCAAACTTGTCCGAAGCTCCCTTAGGCCCTGAACCGTTAAGCTGACTTCGATGTAAGAGCTGTTCAGCTGGTTAACACGGCTCCGTTGGAGGCCGCGCAGTAAATCATAATTAAGCAGTTGCTTTAATGGGCTGGATGGCATTTCTTCCTCCGCAACCTGTGTCTAGTGTTACGTATAACGTCCCTTACATGCCCTGCCTCATCAACGATCAAGCAGCCGGGACAACGAGCGTTTTGCCTGCCCTGCCCGCAATCGACGGATTTGAGTAGTAAAGGCGGTACTGAATTAAGCCGGCCGCGCTACGGACACCTGTAGGTGAACTCATATTGCGGCTGCATCAGCAGGTAGCCGCTGGTGATGGTGCAGCGGGCGCGGCCGGTGTCGTTCAAAAACTGCGGGCGGCGGCTTCGTGCCTCTGTTCGGGCGTGACGGGCCGCACCATAACGGACGTCAGAACGCTCCGACTACGACATGAGGATACCCGAGAAAGCAGTCTTCAAATGACCCATTGGCATCGCGTTCTGGTCTTGTGCCAATCCGCAACAATCCCTTCAGTTCCTCACATCGCAAAAACATTCCATCGGACTTGCGTCGCCATATCCTGTTCGTGACCTGAAGAACGTCCCCGTCTCGAGATTTTGTACCAATATAAGACCATTTGACATCAGTGGACATTCTCTCAAGCACCTCGAAGAGAGCATTTTCCCTTTCCAGTTTTGCTTTGAAATCCTCAGCATTTGCCATCGTGCATTCCTCCTGTTGCAAATCTAGTTTGACCAGACTCTCCACCATCAATCGATCACAAGTCGTTCGATAGCTATTGCGGCTAGCCGGCCGTCCCCGGACAACTGTACGTAAACTCATATTGCAGCCGGATCAGCAGGTAGCCGCGGGTGATGGTGCAGCGGGCTCGGCCGGTGTCGTTCAGGTATTTGCGCGCGGCGGCTTCGTGCCGATGTTCTGGCGTGTCGGGTTGAGCCAGGCCGAATATGGCGCCGCTGGCAACACCTGTCCCGATCGCAGTCGACACACTCGTCGTCGTCATGACCACATCTTCCTTCGGGTGTTCGTAGACGCGATAGGTATCGTCGGGCATTCTGACAAGCTTGTAGTCCCACTTGTACTGCATGGCGCGTCCGTAACCTGACGAGCTGGCGCAGCCGGCCAGGCCGGCAATACAAATGAGCGACACGATCCGGAGCATTGGGTCCCTCCCCTTTCAACCAGTGTTACCATTCGTTCATTTTTCGCAACCTTTGGATTGCGGAAAATAAGGCATGTCGCGCCCGCGAAAAAAGCCTACATCCGTGGCGAAGGCGTGCGCGCCGACCGGCGCGTTGCTTCCGTGTGTTTGGGTAGGTGATGCTCAGGCGGTCTTTGAGATCGTCGTTACGCAAGCGTCCCCCCTTCTATACCGCGCGCTGCGGCGGGCGTGTGTTACACGATAGGGCGGGTGATCGCCTGAAGCGGGGTATGCCACTACCCCGCCCGCCATCTTCGCGTGTAAAATCCGCGAATCCAATCACCGAATTTTAGGGGTTATCGCCTTTTTCGTCCGTGCGCCTTGCGGAACTGGTCATCGATCATCTCCGCCAGGATCGGCTCCATCTCCTCCTCCGTCATGTCGCGGCCGCCGAAATCACGGATCATCACCTGGTGGATCATCGACACCGCGTACCAGATTGCATCAATGTGCAGATCCACGCCGACCTCCTCCCGCATCGCGTCGAACCGGTAGATTGGCACAATTTGGGTGCAGTTCACTATGTCTCAAGAACGGACCATGGACTGAGTGGTGGGCCCGGAGGGACTCGAACCCCCAACCAAGCGGTTATGAGCCGCCGGCTCTAACCAATTGAGCTACAGGCCCCACCCGGCGCAACGGTCCGCCGGTCCGGGCGCATCGTGATGGTTGATGCGCGAACCGGACCCGATTAAACCAAATTGCAGGCGCCGACAAGACATTGCCGCAAAGCGCCGCTAATCACTGCACAAAGCGCCAACAACCAACAGGGTCGTCATGATTTTCCATCGCAGCATCGCCTTCATTCTCGCCCTCGCTGTCGCGCCGGCCGCGGCCCTGGCACAGACGCCGCAGGCTGAAAAGCCGGGCATCGTCTCCGTCACTGGTGAAGGCATCGCCCGCCTTGCGCCGGATATGGCACTGGTCACCCTGTCGGTCCTGCGCCAGGAAAAAACCGCACGCGCGGCGCTCGACGCCAACAACCGGGCGATGACGGAGGTTCTGGCCGCCATGAAGCAGTCCGGCATCGAGACCCGCGACCTGCAGACCTCGAACTTCTCCATCGATCCGCAATATTTCTATCCCAAGAGCACCGACAACACGCCGGTCGAGCCGCAGATCACCGGCTACCGGGTCTCCAACACCCTGACTGTACGCGTGCGCGATCTGTCGAAGCTGGGAACCATTCTCGACAAGTCGGTGACCCTCGGTGTCAATCAGGGCGGCAATATCCAGTTCACCAATGACGACCCGTCCGCCGCAATCAACGAGGCGCGCAAGGATGCTGTCAGCGATGCCATCGCCAAGGCCAGGACCCTCGCAGAGGCCGCCGGAGTCGAACTCGGGCGCATCGCACTGATCGACGAGCAGCACCGCGCGCCCTCTCCGGTGCCGCTGATGCGCGCCGAAACGGCGATGAAGGCCTCATCCGGCGCCGCCGTGCCGGTCGCCTCGGGCGAAAACCAGTACAGCGTGAAGGTCAATGTGAATTTCGAGCTGAAGCAATAGAAACCCCCGGCACAGATCCCGCTGGATCGGTGCCGGAGGATGTCCGCTGATCGGGTAGGGACTTGACGATCAGCGAAGGGCGATGACCGGGCAGTGGCGGCGATTGCCGAAGACCACCTTGACCGGGTAGCCATGACGCCAGCCCCTGACGACGACGCGCTTGTGGTTGCGTCGGACGATGCGGCTGCCGCGCACGCCCATATGGCGGGCTTTTTTGACGGCGCGGCGCGGCTTGCATTTGCCGCGGTTCGGCGGCGGGCCCCAATAGGGTCCCCAGCCAGGCCCCGGACCCCAGCTCGGCCCCGATCCGCGGCCGACCTCGATTGAAAACTCTATGCCGCCGGCGGCGGCCTGTTGCGTGGTGGCGGCGACTGAGCCGACACCGACCATGGCAACCAGTGCCGCCATTTTTACGATTTTGCTGATCATCTGTTCTCTCCATCTCTCAGGTGTCCTGCACCGCTCCTTGAAGCGATGATCAGAGATTAGGAGGATGGAACTGAACGCATTCGGAACCCGCCATTCATCTGGCGTTCATCCTTGCGCAGTCATTTGCACGGCTTGCCGGTCAGCACAATTTGGCGGTTTCCCCGGCTCGCCGAAATGGTCGGCCAGCCGACGGGCGTCTTCGCTCGTCCCTGCGACACGGTTCAGATCGCCGCCGTTTCGGCACCGAAAACCGTCGGCGCATCGCCATCGGTCCATGGCCGATATTTTTCCATGACGGCAGCAAACCGGCGCGACCGCTCAAAGCCTTCAAGCCAGCCCCGAAGCCGCGGCCAGTCCTGGCGGTCGAACCAGTCGCGGTCGACATTGGCGAATTGCCGCACAAAGGGCAGGATCGCCATATCGGCAAGGCCGGCATGCGCGCCAAACAGCCACGTTGCCGCCTGCAGCCGCGTTTCCAGATCACACAGGAACACCGATGCTTCGGCGCGCTCGGCGAGCGGATCGCAATCGACGTGGCGCACATGATATTTATAGCGGTCGAGATGAACCTTGAACGGCCCGTCATTATCGGCAATCAGCGACAGCATCGCCTCATACGACCCGGTTTCCGGCTTGAGCCAGCCCTCGGGGTCGTTGCGGTTCAGCGCCCACAGCATGATGTCGAGACTCTCGTCGATGGCCGGTGCGCCAGGCGGAACCAGCGTCGGCACCGTCGCCGAGGGCGAGGCGGCCAGAAAGGCCGGCGGCTTGTCGCGCAGGACCACCTCGCGCAGTTCCACTGCAACGCCGCTGGCGGCCACCGCCAGACGCGCCCGGATCGCATAGGGGCAGCGGCGGAACGAATAGAGGATGGGCAAGGCAGCCATCGTCAGTCCGACAGGTGCAGGACGATCTCGCGGCGATGCGGGGCACGGCGGTGTTCGAACAGATAAAGCCCCTGCCAGGTTCCGAGCATCATCGCACCGCCTGACACGGGGATCGACAGGCTGACAGCCGTCAGGGCCGATTTGATATGGGCCGGCATATCGTCGGGCCCTTCCTGCGTATGGCGCAGCCAGTTCATGTTTTCAGGAACGGTGCGGGCAAAAAACTCGGTCAGATCCCGTTGGACGTCGGGATCGGCATTTTCCTGGATCAGCAGTGAACAGGAGGTGTGGCGCACGAAGACCGTCAGCAGGCCGACATCGACATCGCTGTCGGCCACGAAACCGGCGGCGTCGCGGGTGAATTCGTAAAGCCTCTGCCCGCCGGTCTGGATGGTCAGGATCGTCTGCATCGGACCTCGCAATGCAAGCGGAACCAGCCCCCCGGGCCCGCCTGATCTAGCTGTCGAGGAAGCTCCTGAGCTTGCGCGAGCGGCTCGGATGTTTCAGCTTGCGCAGGGCCTTTGCCTCGATCTGGCGGATGCGCTCGCGGGTCACCGAGAATTGCTGGCCGACCTCCTCGAGCGTGTGGTCGGTGTTCATGCCGATGCCGAAGCGCATGCGCAGCACCCGCTCCTCTCGCGGCGTCAGCGACGCAAGCACCCGCGTCGTCGTCTCGCGCAGATTGGCCTGAATGGCCGCATCGATCGGCAGGATGGCGTTCTTGTCCTCGATGAAATCGCCGAGATGCGAATCTTCCTCATCGCCCACCGGGGTTTCCAGGCTGATCGGCTCCTTGGCGATCTTCAGCACCTTGCGCACTTTTTCCAGCGGCATGGCGAGTTTTTCCGAAAGCTCCTCCGGCGTCGGGTCGCGGCCGATTTCGTGCAGCATCTGCCGCGAGGTGCGGACGATCTTGTTGATCGTCTCGATCATATGCACGGGGATGCGGATGGTCCGCGCCTGGTCGGCGATCGAACGGGTGATCGCCTGGCGGATCCACCAGGTGGCATAGGTGGAGAATTTGTAGCCGCGGCGATATTCGAATTTGTCGACCGCCTTCATCAGGCCGATATTGCCTTCCTGGATGAGGTCGAGAAACTGCAGACCGCGATTGGTGTATTTCTTGGCGATCGAGATCACCAGCCGCAGATTGGCCTCGACCATTTCCTTCTTGGCAATGCGGGCCTCGCGCTCCCCCTTCTGCACCATGTGCACGATACGGCGGAACTCGGAAATCGAAATGCCGGTCTCGGTGGCCAGATTCTGGATCTCGCCGCGGATCGCCTTGATCGTCTCCTTCTCGGACCGCGAGAACTCCTTCCAGCCCTTTGCGGTCAGGTTGGAGATCGACTTCATCCAGTTGGGATCGAGCTCGGCGCCCTGATATTGCTGCAGGAAGTCCTCGCGCTTGACGCCGTGCGATTCGGCCAGCCGCAGCAGCCGGCCCTCGTTCTGCACCAGGCGCTTGTTGATGTCGTAGAGCTGTTCGACCAGCGCGTCGATGCGGTTCTGGTTGAGCGCCAGCGATTTGACGGCGGTGATCAGTTCTTCCTTGAGCTGCTTGTAGCGGCGCTCCTGGGCCGGTGACAGCGTGCCGGTGGCGGCGAGCCGCGCCTCGACCTGCTGGTCCTGCAGCTTGCGCAGTTTCTTGTAGGTCTCGGCGATGACATCGAAGGTCTCCATCACCTGCGGCCTGAGTTCGGCCTCCATGGCGGCAAGAGACAGGTTGGATTCGTCATCCTCGTCATCGTCGTCTTCGGTGTTGACCCCCTCGCCGCCGACATCGGTGATGTCATCGGATGCGCGGGCCTTGCGCGCCTTTTCCTTCTCCTCGGCTGCCTTGCGGTCGGCCTCGATCTTTTCCGGCGACTGGAACTGCGGCGCGGCCTTGGCTTCCGGCCCGGAAAAGGTGGTCTCCAGGTCGATGATCTCGCGCAGCAGCGTTTCGCCCTCGATCAGCTCGTCGCGCCAGATGATGATCGCCTGGAAGGTCAGCGGGCTTTCGCACAGGCCCGCGATCATCGTTTCGCGGCCGGCCTCGATGCGTTTGGCGATGGCGATCTCGCCCTCGCGCGACAGCAATTCGACGGAGCCCATTTCGCGCAGATACATGCGCACCGGATCGTCGGTCCGGTCCGTCGGTTCCTTCTTGCGGGTCGTGGCAACGGCCGTCGAACCGGTGGTGGCAACTTCATTGCCGGGCGTTGCCGCATCGGCCGGCGCCGCGGCTTCCTCGGCCTCTTCCTCTTCCTCGACGACATTGATGCCCATGTCGCTGAGCATCGACATGGTGTCCTCGATCTGCTCGGAGGTGACCTCCTCCGAGGGCAGGACGGCGTTGAGCGCGTCCATCGTTACATAGCCGCGCTTCTTGGCAGCCTTGATCATCTTCTTGACGGCATTGTCCGAAAGATCGAGAAGCGGACCGTCACCCGTCGTTTCGCGCTCGGTTTCCGCTTCCTCGTTTTCCTTGACTTTGGTTGCCATATGACCCGTCACTTTCCTTGCCGCATCAAACCCGATTCGCTCTGTCGCCCATCCGGCGACAAAGCCTGTTCATCCGAATCGAACCGTGAACTGAATAGAGGATTGATGCTTAATTCCCGATTAACCATGATCAGGCCGCCAAACCGGCATGCCGAGTTGTGCCTGTCGCATTCGCATCGCCCAATGTGCGCCAGTGGACAACTCTTGCAAATAGCCTGACCAAATGAAAGTTCTCGCCTATCTGGTGATTCCGTCTATTTTTCCGCCCGTCAAGCGCAACCGTCAAAAAAACATGATTTTCGGCGCAAAATCACCAAAAAACACAGATTCCTCAAGTTCAGCATCTTTCGACGCCGTTGAACGCATTCGGGACATGTCAGGCAGTTTCATCTGATTTCGGGAGCAGGCCCGTAGCGCCTGTCCATGCTCTGCCTCGCAGATTATTTAGGGGGCACCGGTCGCTTTGCAAGGTCCCGCCGTGACGCGCGGCAGCTATTTTCCAGCAGCGCCGCGCACCCGCCCCGACAGGATGCCGAAACCTTCGATCAGCGCGTCCTGATGCTCCAGCCTTTCAACCTCGAGCTGAATCGACTGCAGCGACTGGATCAGCCGCGGAACCGCTTCATCGTCGCCGGTCTCCGTCGCTTCCGCAATGTCCCTTTCGAGTTCCCTCTTCTGCAGCGTCAGGGCCCGGGTGCGCTTGAACAGGGACAGCAGTTGATGGAAAGCCTCGCGGGCGTCCTCAAGCGCCGCCTCGGTGGTCGCGGTCCACTCCCGGCTGTTGCGGATCTGCCGGTCGATCTGGTCGAGAAAATCCTCATAGCCCCGTTCCGAAAGCGCTGTGCGAACCGCCTCGCGCTCCATTTCAAGGCCATCGGCGCACAGCGTCATAAGACCGGCCAGAATATCGGCCAGTTGCGGATGATCGAATTCAATCACCGCCACGTCGTCGAATTCGCTGGTCAGCAATTCCGGATGGTTGACCAGCGTCAGGGCAAGGGCGCTCTCGCGCAGCACCGGCAGCGGCGAGGTGCCGCGCACCAGGGCCGAGCGAGCCAGCTGCTGGCTCATCGCATAGCGGCGGCCGGCACGGGCTTCGCCCGGGCGATGACCCCGCGGCGCTCCGCCGCGCCGGAAGCGCTCGCCGCCCGGCCTCGCCGCTGTCCGGCCAGCGCTCGTCTCGAAATAGGCGTTCAGCCGGTCGCGCATGTCCTGCACATAATGACGGCGCACGCTTTCATCGCCGATGGCCCCGGTGATGCGATTGAACGTCGTTTCCAGCGCCGCTCTTTTTTCCGGCGTGTCGAAGACCCCGGCCGAGGTCTCCCGCATCCACAGCATGTCGGCAAGCGGCCGCGCCTTGCCGATCACCGCGTCGAAGGCCTGCCGGCCCTCCTCGCGCACCAGATCGTCCGGGTCCTTGCCTTCCGGCAGCAGCGCAAAGCGGATCGACCTGCCGGGTTTGAGGCCGGACAGCGCCAGATCGGCCGTCCGGCTGGCGGCGCGCATGCCGGCCTCGTCGCCGTCGAAACACAGCACAGGCTCCGGCGTCATCCGCCACAGGAGTTCAAGCTGATTTTCGGTCAGTGCGGTTCCAAGCGGCGCCACGGCGTTCTCGATGCCCGCCTCGTGCAGCCCGATGACATCCATATAGCCTTCAACGGCAATGACGGGCGCGGCGTTCGCAGCACGTCTGGCCCGGGCGAAATTGTAGAGCACCCGGCCCTTGTGGAACAGTTCGGTCTCGTTCGAATTGAGATATTTGGCTGGACTGTCGGCCGACATCGCACGGCCGCCAAAGGCAATCACCCTCTCCCGCGAACTGAGGATCGGGAACATGATGCGGTCACGGAACCGGTCATAGGAGACGGCGATATCGGGTCCGTGCACCACCAGGCCGCAAGCCTCGATCTGCTGCTTCTCGACTCCCTTGGACGCCAAAAAGGTCTTCAGCGCATTGCGGTCATCCGGCGCATAGCCGAGGCGGAAGGTCTCGATCGTCCTGCCCGACAGGCCCCGGTCCCGCAGATAGGCCCGCGCCCGCGCGCCGCCTGACGCCTGCAACTGCTCCTGAAAAAACCCGGTCGCCAGCGCCATCACATCCGACAGGCTGGCCCGTTCCTTTTCGCGCTGCGCCGCCTGCGGATCGGGCGCCGGCATCGGCACACCGGCAAGATCCGCCACCTGCTCGACCGCCTCGGGAAAGGACAGACCGTCCAGTTCCGTCAGGAAGCGGAAATGGTCACCGCTCGCGCCGCAACCGAAACAATGATAGCGGCCCTTGCGGTCCTCGCAGTGGAAGCTCGGCGTCTTTTCACCGTGGAACGGACAGCAGGCCCACCAGTCCCCCCGCGCTGCATTGGTCTTGCGCTTGTCCCACGACACGCGCTTGCCGATGAGCTCGGAAATCGGAACCCGGTCGCGCAGATTGTCCAGGAATGAAGAATCGAACCGCATGAAATCTCGCTAGGCTGTGGCGACCGCAACAGCACCGCCCACCACGATCTATAGGACCAATGTTCCTATGACGCCAGCGGGCCTGTCATCATTGCCCGGTATTCACAGCCACGGCAGGTTCATCGCGACCACACCGGAGAGACTGCCCTGCGTGCGTCGCTAAATCCATCCGTTGCGGATCGCCTTGGCGACGGCCTGGGTCCGGTTCACCGCATCGAGCTTCTTCGTCGCACCGATCAGATAGTGGTTGATCGTATGCTCCGACAGATCGAGGATCGTGGCGATCTCGCTGCTGGTCTTGCCCACCGCCGTCCAGCGCAGACATTCCAGTTCCCGCTCCGAAAGGGGCGGCTCCTCCTCCACGCTCTGAAAGATGATGTCGCTCAGCCGGTTGAAAACATGAAGGCTGATCATGCTCAGTTCGAGAATCTCACCGTCTTCAAAGACCGGCCGGTCGCCGGCGAAACCAACGGCGCCGCGCACCCCGCGTGAATCGCTCACCGGAAAACTCACACCCCGCGCGAAACCGCGGCGGTAAAAACAGTCGCGCACATGCAGGAGATTTGGCGGGGCGGTCCGCGAGAACTTCTCCTCGATACTCCAGATCACCGGCGTGCTGGTCTGGCGCAATTTCGCGGTCACCGGACTGATATTGACCATATCCGCCTCATCATAGGCCTTGATCAGTTCCGGCGGCCAGTTGTTGACAACGCTGTGCGTTTCGAAACGCCCCGACTTGTCGTCGGGCAGCTTCATGACAAAGAAGTAGCGCAAGGAGAACGCTTCGGTCGCGCCACGCAGATATTTGAAGACGTCGAAGGACGTCTGAAGGTCATCGATGTTGCCGTAAACATCGTAATTATAGAGATCGCTGGGCATATGAATTCTGAAAATATGAGGTTCGTCGGAGCGCGGCGATATAGCTCGCACTGATTTTTTTGTTTTTTTTGACTTACATACAGTTCTCCGATTTCCCGCCCTTCCAATTGCCCTTCGATCAACGGGAAAGTCCATATATTGGAACGACGCAATCGAACAGACTCAAATCGCCTTTGGCGGCCTCAATTGCGAAACATCGTAAATATCGATTCGCCGCATTGTCCCGGTGCGATCATACCGGAACGCCGGACGGATGCGACAGGCAATTGACGCTTCGCGAAGGACGGCATGCACCGGCCGGCCCCAAAGAAAATGAAACATGCACGGTCGCCACCCTCCAATCAACGACACGGCAAATCTGCCGAGTGCTAATCGTGATGCAGCAGACCTTTTACCACACCCGATGCCTTGGAAAAATCCATCTGGCCGGCAAATCTGGACTTCAGGGCATTCATGCACTTGCCCATGTCGCGCAAGCCCTGCGCGCCGGTCTCCTGGACCACACGCTGGCAGGCCTGCTTCACATCCTCATCGGACAGCTGCGCCGGCAGAAACGAGCGGATCACCTCGATTTCCTCGCGCTCCTGCTGCGCCAGTTCCAGCCTGGCGGCTTCTTCATATATCCGTGCCGATTCTTCGCGCTGTTTGATCATCTTTCCAAGAATCTGCATGATGTCGTCATCGCTGACCGGATCCTTGCCGGCACCGCGATTGGCGATATCACGATCCTTGACAGCGGCATGAATCAGCCGGATCGTCGACAGACGACGGCCATCCTTCGCTTTCAGCGCCTCTTTCAAGGCGGCTGCCAAACTATCACGCATCAAAGCTTCTCCTGCATCCCGCCGCGAACCATATTCTGAACGGTGCGCCATTGCAAACAAAACGGAATGCCATAACTATTTGTAATTATTCTATTTTCAAATTGTGATCGACAGTGCGCGATCAATTGACATCGCCGCGGGCCTTGTTTATTCGCCCGCTTCTGCATAGACACAATCAACCTGGAGCAAGGCGCCGGATCACAATTTCCAGTGCTCTTGCACCGTAATTTGGTGCGCGGCCCGATCCGTTTCAAGGGCCAGCGCTGGACCGGCCGAACGGCCACCGGAAGCGATGTAAATGACCGATCATTCTGCCTGGAAAAAAAACCTGCCGACGGCCCTTCTGGTCCTGGCGGACGGGACCGTCATCGAGGGCACCGGTCTCGGCGCGACCGGGACGGTCGAAGCGGAGATCTGCTTCAACACGGCGCTGACCGGCTATCAGGAAATCCTGACAGACCCGTCCTATGCCGGCCAGGTCGTGACCTTCACATTCCCGCATATCGGCAATATCGGCGTTAATGACGAAGATATCGAAGGCCTGGATGCCGGTGCCGGCAGCGGCGCCGTCGGCGCAATCTTCAAGGCCGGCATCACCGAGCCGTCCAACTATCGGGCAGCCGCGCATCTGGACACCTGGCTCAAGGCGCGCGGCATTGTCGCCATGTGCGGCATCGACACCAGGGCGCTGACGGTGTGGATCCGGGAAAACGGCATGCCGAACGCGGTCCTCGCCCACAGCCCGACCGGTGAATTCGATATCGGCGCGCTCAAGGATAGCGCCGCGCAATGGCACGGTCTGGAAGGCCTTGATCTGGCAAAATCCGCGACCACCGAGAGGTCCGCGGCATGGTCGCAAAAGCCCTGGGTCTGGAACGAGGGCAACGGCGAGCATGTGCCAGGGGACGGCGACATTCACATCGTCGCGATCGATTTCGGCGTCAAGCGCAATATCCTGCGGCTGTTTTCGGGTCTTGGATGCCGGGTCACGGTTCTGCCGGCGACGGCCAGTGCCGAGGAGGTGCTGGCGCAAAAACCCGACGGGATCTTCCTTTCCAACGGGCCGGGCGACCCGGCCGCAACGGGCCGCTATGCGGTGCCGACGATCAAGGCGCTGCTGACAAGCGGGATCCCGATTTTCGGCATCTGCCTCGGCCACCAGATCCTGGCGCTGGCGCTCGGCGCGACCACGGTCAAAATGCATCAGGGACATCACGGCGCCAACCATCCCGTCAAGGATCACACCACCGGAAAAGTCGAGATCGTGTCGATGAATCACGGTTTTGCCGTCGACGGCGCGACGCTGCCGGACGGTGTCACCGAAACCCATGTGTCACTGTTCGACGGCTCCAATTGCGGCCTGCGGCTCGACGGCCGGCCGGTCTTTTCCGTCCAGCACCATCCCGAGGCCTCACCGGGGCCGCAGGATTCCCACTACCTCTTTCGCCGCTTCATCAATTTCATCCGCGAAAGGCGCGGCGAGGCGGCGCTGGCCGAATAACGCGATCGGCTGTGCTTCAGCCGAACCGTTCAGACGGGTCCGTCGAACGTGTCGCAAGCGTCAAGGCGGCCGGTCTCGCGACCGATTGAAAACCAGCGCTCGCGCTGTTGCGGCGTGGCGCGATGAAAATCGCCGGGCACCGCATCCGGACCGCCGTATTGCGGCAGCCTCTTCCGGTCTGTGTCATGGGCCCAGATCCCGGTAAAACAATCCGCCTGCAACTCGATACGCAGGGACATGTCATCGGCTTCGACCGCGCCCATGGCTTGCCGCCGGCGGTCAAGTTCCGGCAGCACGCCGGTCAGATTCTGGATATGCTGCCCGACCGCACGGGCCAGCACATGGGCCTGCGCAAACGCGCCCGCCGCGCCGGAATGCTGCGCCAGCCCACTGTAAAAGGCCAGTTCGATATAAATCATCCGGTCTGCCGGACAATAGAACGGCCCCGTCGCGGCGCTGACAGATCCGCAGCCCGATTGCGCCTGTCCGGAAAACAGCACCAGCCCGGGCCCGCGATAGCTGACGCCGCTGCCTTGGAAGACCGCGCTCCAGACATCGTCCGTTTCGGCCAGCACCTCGGCGATGAACCCCGTCATTTCATCACGCTGGCGCGGTGACAGCCGATCGCCGTCCAGCACGCTGATCTGCGGCGACAGCGTATCGCCACCATCCAGCACCATCGCCGGATCGATCCCCGTCGCCTTGAGAAAGACGTATCCGGCGATGAGGATGACGACCAGGAAAACCCCGCCGCCCGAAAGGCCGCTGCGGTCCTTGATATCGCCGCTCCCGCGCCACCCCTTCCATCGCATGCATGCATCTCCCGTCATGGTTCTGGCGCGACCATTCTCATCGCATACCCGCGACAGGCAAAGCCGGAAAAGGAACCCCGGAAACGGTCCGTATCTGTCGCCGTCGAAACAATCTCCGGATGCGGCAAAAAAGCGGTCGGCGCAGGGTTTCCCTGCCCAACCCTTTATCCTATAAGGCGGCCCTAGCCCACAATCACAGATTCCGCAGGGGTTCGTTCTGAACGAGGTCCTTGCGCCGCCTGCCCGCCGGATGATCAAAAATGCCCAAACGCACTGATATCAAATCGATCCTCATCATCGGTGCCGGGCCGATCGTGATCGGACAGGCCTGCGAGTTCGACTATTCGGGCACCCAGGCCTGCAAGGCCCTGAAAGAAGAGGGCTACAGGGTCATCCTGGTGAACTCCAATCCTGCGACCATCATGACCGATCCGGGCCTCGCCGACGCGACCTATGTGGAGCCGATCACACCGGAAGTCGTCGCCAAGATCATCGCCAAGGAACGGCCTGACGCATTGCTGCCGACCATGGGCGGCCAGACCGCCCTCAACACGGCCCTTTCGCTCCGCCGCATGGGCGTGCTCGACCGCCACGGCGTGGAAATGATCGGCGCCAAGCCCGAGGCGATCGACAAGGCCGAGGACCGTGCGCTGTTTCGCGAGGCGATGGCCGAGATCGGCCTGGAAACCCCGCGCTCGATGCTGGCCAATGCGACCGAAGCCAAGGAGCAGGACCGCCAGGCGCATGAGGCGGCGCGCAAGGCGCTTGCCGAACAATATGACGGTGGTGAACTGGACGCCGCTCTCGATGCGCTGGAAACCGAGTGGCAGCTTGGCGAAACCGACCGCAAACAGCGCTATCTCGGCCACGCGCTCGGGGTCGCGGCCAAGGCGCTCGACCATGTCGGCCTGCCGGCCATCACCGCGCTTTTACCGATGATCTTGTTCCCGCTCTTTGGGATCAACTCACCGAAAAC
>JANQMU010000092.1 GCA_028279875.1 Rhizobiaceae bacterium | reverse complement strand
CTCCGTCGCCGGTTTCCTGTTCGTCAGGGGCTTTACCTGGTGCCAGGAGAAGCTGAAGATCGACGACGTTCTCGGCGTGTGGCCGCTGCACGGGCTCTGCGGCCTGTGGGGCGGCATTGCCTGCGGCATTTTCGGGCTTGAGGCGCTCGGCGGCCTGGGCGGCGTTTCCTTTGCCGCGCAGCTGGTCGGTTCGATCGCCGGAGCGGCCTATGCGGCGATTGCCGGATTTGTCGTCTATGGCCTGCTGGACAGGACCCTCGGCCTGCGGCTCGACGAAGAAGACGAACTGCGCGGCGCCGACCTGTCGATCCACAAGATCGGGGCCAATCCGGAAGCGGAAATCCTGTAGAGCATATCCGGCCCGGGCTGGGCGGACAGCCGTCCCGCCGGGTCGCATGGTTAATGCGCCATTAACTCCGAAGCCCGTATGATGGGCCCAAATGCCGGCCGATCGCCGGCACTTTGGGTTGGTTACGAGTTGAGGCGTTACGATGCAGACAAGCAATCCCCTGATGTTCGGCAGCCATGTGTTGCTGGGATTGAGGATCCCGGACTTTCTGCGGCGTCCGCTGCGGATCGTATTGGGCATTTGCATGCTTGCCGGATTGCTGCTGGCCGTCGCCGCGCTTGCCACCTGGAACGTTTCCGATCCGAGCTTCAGCTATGCGACCGGCGATCAGCCGGTCAATGTCCTGGGATTCGGCGGCGCTGCCTTTGCCGATGTGATGATGCAGTTTTTCGGGCTTGGCGGAGTCGTGGCGCTGCTGCCGATGGTCATCTGGGGCTTTTATCTCCTGCGCGGCCGTTCGGTCGACCGCATCATCGCCCGGCTGGCGGCCTGGTTCGGCGGCAGCGTTCTGACGGCCTCGGTCTTCGCCTGCGCGCCGACGCCCGACCGCTGGCCGCTGCCCACCGGGCTTGGCGGCGTGTTCGGCGACATGATCCTGAAAATGCCGTCAGTGCTGATCGGCGACTACCCGTCCGGCATTCTTGCCGTTGTGCTCGGTGCCGCCATCGCGATTCCGGCCGTCTGGCTGATGATGTTCGGCGCCATCCTGATTGCGCCGCCCAAGATCGACAGCCGCGGCCGATCGAAGCCGCGGACCCGCAGCATCCGCGACTATGATGATGCGGAGGACGAGGAGGATGAGGAGAACGGGCGCGCGCCGGGCGCGCTGATGCTCGGCGCCCTCACCCATTTCTGGCTGACCGGCCGGGCGCATATGCGCCGCCTGACGGGCCGGGTTGCCGAGCAATGGCCGCTGGACCCCGAACAGCCCTATGATTTCAACGAGGAGGAATTTGTCGGCCTCAATGATGATGGGCGGGTCGAACCGCAATTCTCCGATATCGGCGACGCGCCGGGCCAGATGCGCCGTCGGCTGGTGGCGGACAATGACACGCCGCCCTTCGATGTCGGCGACGATACCGGCCATGACAATCCAGCGGCCGACTGGGAACCGCAATCGGCGCCGCCGCGCGACGCGTTGCCGGGGGAACAGAACCGGGTGGTCCCAGCGGCCAGGCGGCCGAAACAGGGTGCCCGGGTGCAGCGGGAAGCGCAGACATCGATGATCCGCAGTGGCGGATTCGAACTGCCGCCGCTGCGGCTGCTCGCCGAACCGAAAAACGTGGCGAAGGACCCGAGCCTTTCAACCGACGCGCTGGAGCAGAATGCCCGCATGCTCGAAGGCGTGCTGGAGGATTTCGGCGTTCGCGGCGAGATCATTCAGGTGCGCCCCGGCCCGGTCGTTACGCTCTATGAGCTGGAACCGGCGCCCGGCATCAAATCGTCGCGGGTGATCGGCCTTGCCGACGATATCGCCCGTTCGATGAGCGCCATAGCCGCCCGCGTCGCCGTGGTTCCGGGCCGCAATGCCATCGGCATCGAGCTGCCCAATCAGGGCCGCGAAACCGTCTATCTCCAGGAACTCCTTTCGAGCCGCGATTTCGAATCCACCAAGGCCAAGCTGGCCCTGTCGCTGGGCAAGACCATCGGCGGCGAATCAGTGATCGCCGACCTTGCCAAGATGCCGCATCTGCTGGTCGCCGGCACCACCGGCTCGGGTAAATCGGTGGCGATCAACACGATGATCCTGTCCATCGTCTATCGCCTGCCGCCGGAAAAGTGCCGGCTGATCATGATCGACCCGAAAATGCTGGAACTGTCTGTCTATGACGGCATTCCGCACCTGCTGACACCGGTGGTGACCGACCCCAAGAAGGCCGTCGTCGCGCTCAAATGGACGGTGCGGGAAATGGAGGACCGGTACAAGAAGATGTCGAAGATCGGCGTCCGCAACATTGACGGCTTCAACAGCCGTGTCGAGCAGGCGCAGAAAAAGGGCGATGCGATCACCCGCACGGTGCAGACCGGGTTCGACCGGGAAACCGGCGAGGCCATCTATGAGACCGAGGAATTCGATCTTACGCCGATGCCCTATATCGTCGTCATCATCGATGAGATGGCCGACCTGATGATGGTGGCCGGCAAGGACATCGAAGGCGCCGTCCAGCGCCTGGCGCAGATGGCGCGCGCCGCCGGCATCCATGTGATCATGGCGACCCAGCGGCCCTCGGTCGATGTCATCACCGGCACGATCAAAGCGAATTTCCCGACCCGTATCTCGTTCCAGGTAACGTCGAAGATCGATTCGCGTACCATTTTGGGCGAACAGGGCGCCGAGCAGCTGCTCGGGATGGGCGACATGCTCTATATGGCCGGCGGCGGCCGGATCAAGCGGGTGCACGGGCCCTTCGTCTCCGACAATGAGGTCGAGGAGATCGTCGGCTTCCTCAAGGCGCAGGGCGTTCCCGAATATCTCGATGCGATCACCGAAGACGACGAGGAGGAAGACGGCGGCGACGGGTCCGGGGGAACCGGCAATCTGGCCGATTCGGCCGATCCCTATGATCAGGCCGTGGCGGTGGTGCTGCGCGACGGCAAGGCGTCGACATCCTATATTCAAAGGCGCCTTGGAATCGGCTACAACAGGGCGGCATCGCTGATCGAGCGCATGGAGGAAGAGGGTGTCATTGGCCCCGCGAATCATGCGGGAAAACGCGAAATCCTGGTGCCGACGGAAGAGGACGTGCTGTAGAGCGGGATTGCAATCCTGTTTCACGCTCCAGCCACACTCGTGCCGTAGTTTCGTGACCTAAGGCGGTGACCTCAGGAGATGGAAATGAATCAGAAGACGAGGACCATTCGGGCCGGTGCCGGCATAAGGCTGTCCGCGCTGAGGGCACAGGTTGCCGGTGCGGTCGCCATCCTTGCTGTGGCGATTGCCGGGCCCTATGGCCATCACGCACAGGCGGCCGATCCGGCGGCGGAAAAGATCGCCGAGCATTTTTCATCGGTCAAGACGATGACCGGAGAATTCGTCCAGTTCGGTCCGACCGGGCAGCAGACCGGCGGCAAGTTCTTCATCGAACGGCCGGGCAAGCTGCGCTTCAATTATGACGCTCCGTCCGCCGTGCGGGTCATTTCCGACGGAAAATCGGTTGTGATCGGCAACAGGAAGCTCCGCACCTGGGATATCTATCCCCTGTCGAAGACGCCGCTGAAGCTGCTTTTGTCCGAGCGCATCGATCTGGACGGCAAGATGATCAAATCGGTCAATGTCGAGCCCGATCTGACCACCATCGTTCTGGGCAATCGCACGATTTTCGGCCGATCGACCATCACCATGATGTTCGATTCAAAGACCTATGATCTGCGGCAGTGGACAATCACCGATCCTCAGGGCAAGGACACGACGGTGATGATCTTCAATGTGCAGACGGATGTGCGCTTTGCCGACAATGTCTTCAAGGTGCCCTATAACCAGGTGCATGAGAGCCGCAATACGAGCGGCCGCTGATCCTCCCAACCCGCCCGGGCGGCAAAATCTGTGAGCATGTCGCCCGTCACGCCGTAATCCCCTATCGTTATTTCGCCAGCGCTGTTAGGTCCGTCTCAACCGTTGAGATCGAAGGACCGCGATATGGGCTTTTCCATTGCCACGTGGAACATCAATTCGGTGCGTTTGCGCCTGCCGCTGGTGCGCTCGCTGCTTACCGATCATGCGCCGGATCTTCTGTGCCTGCAGGAAACCAAATGTCCCAATGACGCCTTTCCGACGGCCGATCTGAAAAAGCTCGGCTATGATCATATCGCCATTCACGGGCAGAAGGGATATCACGGCGTCGCGCTGATTTCGCGGCTGCCGCTCGAGGATGTCCAGCGGCGCGATTATTGTGAGAAGGGCGATACGCGGCATATCTCGGCGATCCTGCCGGTCGCCGGCCGGAAGATCCGCGTCCATAATTTCTACGTGCCGGCCGGCGGTGACGAGCCCGACCCGGACGTCAATCCGAAATTCGCCCACAAGCTGGATTTTCTGCAGGAAATGAAGGCGCTGCATTCGCAGGCCGAGAATGCGGCCGGCGTGTCCTCGATCCTGGTCGGCGATCTCAATATCGCGCCGCTGGAAACCGATGTCTGGTCGCACAAGCAGCTCCTGAAGGTCGTCAGCCACACGCCGGTAGAGACTGACGGTCTGAAGGAGGTCCAGGCGAAGGGCGGCTGGGTCGATCTGATGCGTCAGCACATTCCCGAGGACGAGAAGATCTTCACCTGGTGGAGCTATCGCGCCCGCGACTGGGACGCCTCGGATCGCGGCCGCCGGCTCGATCACGTGTGGTCGTCGCCGGACCTTTCCGGATCGCTGTCGGATGTCACGGTGATGCGCGAGGCTCGCGGGTGGGAGCGGCCTTCGGACCACGTCCCGGTGTTCGCGCGGTTTGATTTCTGAGAGCCTATTCGCTTCCCTGAACCGGCTCCTGGAAACGCGGCGCCAGAGTGTTGACCTGCTGCAGCAGCGAAGCGAGGTTCCGCTTGATCCTTGCCCGCAGCATGTCTGCGATCTCGGGATATTCCTCCATCATCCGGCGGAACATTGGCCGGTTGATGCGGATGACCTCGCTGTCTTCAAGAGCCAGTGCGGTAATCTTGCGCTTGGTGGACGAGACGATGGCCAGTTCCCCGAGCAGATCGCCGGACGAGGCCTGTCCGATCGGCACCAGTTTACCCTTGCGGTCGCGGCTCAACAGGTTGAATTTGCCGGAGGAAACGACAAAGGCGCTGTCGGCAATGGCGCCCTCGTGAAAAAGCGGCTTGCTTCGCTCGATGGTGCGGCGCTCCGAGCCGAAGGCCACCAGCCGCAGCATTTCGTCGCTGAATCCGTCGAAAAGCGGAACCTTCGACAGAAGCGAAATGTCATCATTGAGTGCCATGCTCTTCCTGCTCAACCCCAAACAATCGCCGGCGGATACCAGGCGATTTCAGACCCTTACCAGATCAGGGGATGATTTTATAGCCACCGCTTTCGGTGACCAGAATCTCGGCATTTGACGGGTCGCGCTCGATTTTCTGGCGCAGGCGGTAGACATGGGTCTCGAGCGTGTGGGTGGTGACGCCGGAATTGTAGCCCCAGACCTCCTCCAGCAGCACGTCGCGGGTGACCACCTTTTCGTCGGCGCGGTAGAGGTAGCGGATAATCGCCGACTCTTTCTCGGTGAGCCGGATCTTGCCGCCTTTTTCGTCGAGCAGCAGCTTCTGGCTCGGCTTGAACGTATAGGGGCCGACGGTGAAGGTGGCGTCCTCGCTCTGCTCGTGCTGGCGCAACTGGGCGCGCACGCGGGCAAGCAGCACGGCGAAACGGAACGGTTTGGTGACATAGTCATTGGCGCCGGCCTCGAGGCCAAGGATCGTGTCGGAGTCGGTGTCATGGCCGGTGAGCATGATAATCGGCGCCTTGAACCCGCCCTTGCGCAGCAGTTTCACCGCCTCGCGGCCATCCATATCCGGCAGGCCGACATCCATGATCAGGAGATCGATGTGATTGTTGCGGGCGGCCTGGACGCCTTTTGTGGCGGAGGATTCCTCGATGATCGAGAATTCCTCGTAAAGCGAGAGTTGTTCAACCAGTGTCTCCCGTAAATCATTGTCGTCATCGACGAGAAGAATGGTTCTGGCGGTCATGCAATCTCTCCAACTGCGAATGTGCTGGTGCGGTGGATTTGAAACTCGTTTCGGGTGTACTGCATCATGTGATGATGTTCAGATTGAGGATGCGGGCTCTGTTGCAGGCCATTAGATAGGCCTGCGCGCCATGGATAACAGTGCTGTACACGCGGTGGACACTCAGCTGTGATCCCGGAGTTGATATCGTGAATGACAAGATAACCAAGGATCACCCGAAAAGCCAAGCATTGACGGAACTAATTGTCACGCGCCATCCGCGGTATCGCGAACGGGCGCTGATGGCGGTGGCAGGCCTGGCGTTTCCGGTCATGCTAGAGCATCGGGCGACAATATTGAGCCATTTGATGATCCAAATCAGTTCGCTCGGCTAGGCGAACGGCGCCGTGCGATGTGGGTGCATCGGGCAAGCCGTTCAACGACGCCGACGGGCTGATTTGGATCACCGAAGGCCGGCTTGTCAAGCCTTCTGGACGTCGTTGCGATCGCCTTGTGGTCGTCCAGACCACGGCGGCGATCGCGCCTAGCCAGCAGGCCTGATAAGCCGGTCAAAGGGCTCAATATTGTCGCCCGATGCTCTAGGCAGGGCCGGTGCCAGTGTCTTCAAGCGTGAGGGCGACGGCGCGACACCGCTGGCGCGCCTGCGGCCGCTGTTCGGATATTACCGCCGCGACCGGGTGTGGCTGCCGCCGACCCGGCTGGCGATGACACCCATTCGGGCGGATATGGGATGGTGCGACGCGCCGCTGCATCCGGCCTATAACCGGCCGGTGCGGCTGCCCTTCCATGGCGGCCATGAGATGCTGATGCGCGAGGACGGGCTTTACGATATCTGCCTGGTTCTCGACTGGAATATGGGTGCGCGGAGACGGCATCACGGCAGCGCCATCTTCCTCCACCTCGCCGACCCGAACGGCAAACCGACCGAGGGCTGCCTTGCCGTCAGCCGCCGTGCGATGATGCGCCTGCTGCCGCTTTTGAGCAGCAGGACGAGTATTCGTATGCGCTAAGCGTACCGCCACACCGTTGTTTTCTTGACGTCCGAATCCTCCAGCGCGCGGGTCACCGAGACCTCGTAGCGGGCGATTGCCTCCAGCCGTTCGGTCGGACAGTAGGAGCGGCCGGGATCGCCGACCAGCACGGCGGCGCCGCGCCGCGTCAACGCGTCGAACCAGGGCAGCAGCGCAAGGGCGAGATCCTGGTCGTAGAAGACATCGCCCGCAAGGACGACCTGCCAGCCGTCGTCGCAGCCGACAACGTCATCGCTGCGGACTGCGATGCGCACCCGGTTATGGGCGGCATTCATCGCCGTCGCCATAGCGGCGAAGGCATCGATATCGCACGCCGTGACGCTGCCGGCGCCGGCGCGCATGGCGGCGATGGCGACAAGGCCCGATCCGGCGGCGAAATCCAGCACTGATTTTCCGCGCACCAGTTCGGGATGATCGAGCACGTGCCGCGCCAGGCCCTGGCCGCCGGCCCAGGCAAAGGCTCAATAGGGTGGCGGCAGGCCGAGCGCATCGAGCTCGTCTTCCGTCTTCAGCCACAATTCATGGGCTTCCGAGGCCAGATGCAGTTCGATCTCCGGGACGTGGGGCGGCGCAGTCAGCGTCGTGTTGGACACGATGAATTCGCGGATCCCGGTCTCGCCACCCTCTGCCAAACCGGCCACCCTTGGCCGTCAGCCGGAACGCGGCGGATCGTCAAGCCCGCCCATCCGGCAGACCTCGAGATATTCGGCCTCGGTCACCGGTTGGACCGACAGGCGGGTATGGGTGACCAGCGCCATCTGGCTCAAGGCCGGGTTGGCCTTGGCGTCATTGCGGCTGACCGGCTTGGGCATGTCGCAGACGGCCTTGACGTCGACGCATTCCCAACGGTCGTCATCGGTGGTCGAATCGGGGTGGATTTCCTTGCAGATCTCGATGATGCCGACGATCTCAAGACCCTCATTGGAGTGGTAGAAGAACCCCTTGTCGCCGAGCTTCATCAGCCGCATATTGTTGCGCGCCTGATAATTGCGGATTCCGTCCCACTCCGCGCCCGCCTCGCCCTCGGCCTTCTGCTGCTCCCAGGACCAGGCATCGGGTTCGGATTTAAACAGCCAGTAGGCCATGATCAGTTCTCCGCTTTGTTGAAGGCTGGTTGTGGCGCTCTGGCGCACAGGTCCAATGGTCACCACAGCCCGGTGTCATTCGTTGGTCAGTGGCCTGTTCATCAGGGCATCGATGGCATCGTCGATCGAGAGCGCTCCGTCCAGGATTTGCGCGACACATTCGGTGATCGGCATGTCGATCCGCCTGTCGCGGCTGATTTTCGCGGCGATGGTAGCGGTAAAGGCCCCTTCCGACAATGGCGCATCGGGGGTCATCAGCGATGCCGGTGCGGTGCCACGCCCGAGCGCCAGACCGAAGCGCATATTGCGCGACTGATGGCTGGTTGCCGTCAGGACAAGATCGCCCAGCCCGGACAGCCCGGCGATGGTTTCCGGGCGGCCGCCATGGGCTGTGCTGAACCGGCCGAGTTCGGCAAGGCCCCTGGCGATCAGCGCGGCCCGGGCCGATTCGCCAAGACCGCGGCCCTCGATGATGCCACAGGCAATCGCCAGCACGTTTTTCAGCGCGCCGCCGATTTCGACCCCGGTCACGTCGGTGGATGCATAAAGCCGGAACATGTCGCCCGAAAGCTGCCGCGTCAGCCGCTCAGCGCTGCCGGACGCCGCACAGGCGAGCGTCATGGCGGTTGGCAGGCCGCGCGCGATGTCGCCGGCAAAGCCGGGGCCGGACAGCACCGCGACCGCTGCCTCGCCGGCTTCCTGCGCCACGACATCGGCCAGGAACAGGCCGCTCGATTGTTCGATGCCCTTTGCGCAGATGACCAGGGTGGCGCCTGCCCGCAGATGCTGCCGGTAGCTGCGGGTGGCTTCGCGTATGTTCTGGGATGGAACGGCCAGCAGCACCGTGCCGGCGACGGCAAGGCAGGCGGGGTCCGCCGTCGCCGTGAGCGCCGCGGGCAGGGCAATGTCCGGCAGCGCCTTCTCGTTGATCCGGCCTGTCTGAATGGCGGCCATGGCTGTGCCGTCCCGGCCGAGCAGCGCCACCGGCGTTCCGCGCCGGGCAATGACGCTCGCCAGCGCCGTTCCAAAGGCACCCGCGCCGATGATGGCGATGTCAGGTTCGATGATCATGCCTTGGTGCCCCGCCGTCCATGGCCGACGCGCGCCGCCGATTCCTCATCCAGCGGCCAGCGCGGTCGCGGCGGTGCCTGCAGCGTGTCGGGCGGACAATTCGCAGCCATGCGTTCGGCAGCCGCCCAGGCGATCATGGCCGCATTGTCGGTACACAGGTGCAGGGGCGGCGCGACCAGCGAAAACCCGTGGGCGGCGCAGGTTTCATCGAGCCTTGCCCGGATCGTCCGGTTGGCCGCGACGCCGCCGGCGACCACCAGCTTCGGATCGCGGGCGCCTGGGATCTCGCGGTTGAAACGAGCAAGGCTGCGTCCGACCCGTTCGTCGAGCGTGTCGGCGATGGTTTTCTGAAAGGAGGCGCACAGGTCGGCGATGTCGTCATCGCCAAGCGGTGCGATCGACCGGGCCGTCTGGCGGATGGCGGTCTTCAGCCCGGAAAAGGAAAAATCAAGGCGCGATTCCCCTTTCAGCGGCTGCGGCAGCGCGAAGCGGTTCTCATCGCCGCCGGCGGCCTGCTTCTCGACGGCCGGTCCGCCCGGATAGGGCAGGCCGAGCAGTTTTGCGGTCTTGTCGAAGGCTTCGCCCAGCGCATCGTCGATGGTGGTGCCCCAGCGCCGATAATCGCCGACGCCCGTTACCAGCACCACCTGCGTGTGGCCGCCGGAAACCAGCAGCAGCAGATAGGGAAATGCCAGCCCGTCGGTCAGCCGCGCGGTCAGGGCGTGGCCTTCCAGGTGATTGATCGCGTAAAACGGCTTGCCGCTCGCCGCCGCCAGCGCCTTGCCGGTCATCAGGCCGACAATCAGCCCGCCGATCAGGCCGGGGCCGGCGGTCGCGGCGACAGCATCGATGTCCCGCAATTGCAGGCCGGCCTCGCCGAGGGCCCGGTCAACCAGCGCGTCGAGCATCTCGACATGGGCGCGGGCGGCGATTTCCGGCACGACGCCGCCATAGGCGGCATGGTCCTGCAACTGGCTGTAGACCACATTGGACAGGATTTCGCCACGGCCATCGGCATGGCGGCGCACTACCGCCGCCGCGGTCTCGTCGCAACTGGTCTCGATGCCAAGAATCTGGGTCGCAGGCTCCATGGGCGTGTTCGCGATTTATGCGGGCAATTGCGGATCGCCGCGTTCGGGTTTACGTGTGCCTCTGGTAAATAGGGAACCCGGCGGATGCAAACAAAACCTTTTCGTATCGGCACACGCGGCAGCCCCCTGGCCCTGGCGCAGGCGCATGAGACCCGCGACCGGCTGATGGCGGCCCACGGGCTGGCGGCGGACCGGTTCGAAATCGTCGTCATTTCAACGAAAGGTGACCGCGTGGTCGACCGGCCGCTTTCTGATATCGGCGGGAAAGGGCTGTTTACCGAGGAGATCGAGGCGCAACTGGCCGATGGGCGGATCGACCTTGCCGTCCATTCGTCCAAGGACATGCCCACTGTCCTGCCGGAAGAATTCGAGCTGTCCGCCTTTTTGCCGCGCGAAAATGTCCGCGATGCCTTTATCGGGCGAACGGCGAAAACCATCCGCGATCTGCCGCAAGGGGCGGTCGTCGGATCGTCATCGCTGCGCCGTCAGGCGCTGATCCGCCGGCTGCGGCCGGATGTGACGGTGGTTCCGTTTCGGGGCAATGTGCAGACCCGGCTGCGCAAGGTCGATGAGGGACAGGTCGACGGCACCTTGCTGGCCATGGCCGGGCTGAAACGCCTCGGTCTTGCCGATGTCGCCACCGACGTCATGGCGCCGGAGGATTTTCTTCCGGCGCCCGGACAGGGCGCGATCTGCATCGAGAGCCGTCGGGGCGATGACGACATCGCTGCGCTGGTGGCGCCCGTCAATCATCGCGAGACCCACATCGCGCTTTCCTGCGAGCGCGCATTTCTCGGTGCTCTCGACGGGTCCTGCCGGACGCCGATTGCCGGGCTGGCGGTCGTGGAAGGCGATGGCGTGCGGTTCACCGGCATGGTGCTGAGCCCGGACGGACAGACGGCGCACACCGTGTCATGCGAGGGCAGCGCCGGCGGCGCGGTCGCGCTCGGCCGGTCCGCCGGCTCCGACATCCGGTCCAGGGCGGGCGCCGATTTCTTCGCTGACTGGAACTGACGGTGCGTGTGCTGGTGACACGGCCGGAACCGGGGGCGAGCCGCACCGCAGCGCTGCTGCAGGCGCGCGGTCATCAGCCCATCGTCCTGCCTCTGACACGCACCGTGCCGCTTGCTGAAAACGACGCGGCAAACCGTTCCGCCGGCGCTTATGCTGTCACCAGTGCCGCCGCCCTGCGGCACTGGCCGGCCGCTGGCTCCGGGTTCCAAGATGGGACGGTGCCGCTTTACGCGGTCGGCGAAGCGACCGGAAAGGCGGCCCAGGACGCCGGGTTCGCCGATGTCCGGATCGGGCCCGGTGACGGCGACGGGCTGGCCGGGATGATCCTTTCGGATGTTGAGGCCGGCCGATTGCAACTGTCCGAATCGGCGCCGTTAATCTATGTCGCCGGAAGGGTAAGGCGATCGGGATTCGAAGCTGCGATCGATGCCGCGAAACTGCCGTTTCGGGTGGTCGAAGCCTATGATACTGAGGAAATAAGTTATTCAACTGACTTTCTTCGAAAGCGGATTTTGGGCGACCAGCCGCTTGCGGTGTTACTCTATTCGCAACATGGCGCGGCCATCCTGTTTGATCGCCTGTCCCGGATCGACGCCCTCAATACCATGAAAAACAGTCTCTTTTTGTGCCTCAGCCCACAGGTTGCCGCTTCCGTGCCGGCATCGCTGCGGACGCAGACTCATGTCGCGGCCGCGCCAAACGAAGCTGACCTGCTGATTCTGCTCGATGCACTTGCTGCGACATCGTGACTTTCGAGCACAAAATTCTTCCATCGGTCACAGGCAGGAACTAGGGTCGAATAACCGGTTTGGGAACACGTCGTGACGGCTCAAAGCCGCTGCAAAACCGGCCGGGACGAACGAGGTCCATCATTCCAAGAGGGTTTCCATGGTCAAGGCCAGCAAGCCGCGCCACTCGCGAACGACCCGCAAGCCGGTCACCATCGATCTCGAACCGGACGCGGTCAGCGACACCAAAGAGACGGGCGGGAAGACCGGGACGAAGACAACCGCGGCAAAGACGACTGCAGCAAAGACATCGCGGACCAAGGCAACGGGCCCGGCGATCAAGAAAACCACCACGGCCCGCAAACCGGCGGCCTCGTCCCGCGCGGATGAAAGCCGGAGCGAACAGGCGCCGAAGACGCAAGCCAAGGCTGATACGGCAAAGGCGGCCGAGGGCGAATCACCGGCAAAGGCCTCGGCGGATGCGCCGAAGCCGTCCGCCGCACCGGCGGTCGATACCGGTCAGCCGGAAAGACAGGGATCGGGTTTGCGGCCCTTTGCAGTCGGTCTTGTTGCCGCCCTTGCCGCTGTGGTGCTGGTTGTCGGTCTGCAATGGGGCGGGGTGCTGCCGGCACCGGGCAGCGGATCGGATGGATCGGCCGTGTTGAGCGAAGATCTCGATGCGCTCAAGCGCACCGTTGCGGCCCTTCAAAACGACGTGACGGCGGCCACCGGCGATGTCGGGCAGGCGCTGGAAAGCCGTATCGAAGCACTGGAATCGGCGACCGGTTCTTCGGTCGGATCCGATGCCGTTGAACAGCGTTTCCAGGCGTTGGAAGGCAAGGTGACGGCCCTGTCGTCCCAGGCCGGCGACACAAATGATGCGTCGAATGGCGAGGCGCTGGCCGGCATCAATGACAAACTCGCGGCCATCGAACAAGCGCAGTCGTCGCAGCAGACAGCGCTGCAGGGCGTCGAGGGCACGGTTGCCGATCTCGGCCGGAAGATCGCTGCCGACGAGACCGGCCGGGACCAGTCGATCAAGGCGCTTGAAAGCCGGCTTTCGGCCATTGAGGGGATCCTCGATGAACCGCGCCAGGACATCAAGGTGGCCCGCGCGCTGGCGGCCGCGAGCCTCAAGGCGGCGATCGATCGCGGCGGGTCGTTCATGGCCGAGCTCGAGGCGTTTGCGAGCGTCGACGGCAACAGCCAGGCGCTGGACCAGCTGCGCACGCTTGCCGCCGCCGGTGTGCCGTCACGGGCAACGCTGCTGAGACGTTTTCCAGCCGCTGCCAATGCGATGATCGACGCCGGGGGCGGCGGTGATGCATCGGGCGGGGTGTGGGGCCATCTTTTGAGCAGCGCAACCTCGCTGGTCCGGGTCAGGCCGGTCGGCGATGTTGCCGGCGACAGTGTCGAGGCGATCGTCGCGCGGATGGAGACGCGTTTGAAGAATGGCGACCTGCAGGGCGCGGTCGATGAGTGGAACACGCTGCCGCAGGCCTCGCAGAATGCCTCCGGGGCCTATGTGAAGGACCTGAAGGCCCGCATCGAGGCCGAGAAACTGGTGTCGGGCACGCTGACAGCCGCCCTTCCCTCAACCACAAGCGCCGGGGATTCTGCAAGCGGGGCGGCCGCCCCGGGCAATGGTGCCGGCGCAACCCAGGCCGGGGAGCAGAACTGACATGATTCGCCTCCTTATCTATGTCGCGCTGGTCCTGCTGCTTGGATTCGGCTTTGCCTGGCTGGCCGACCGGCCCGGCGACCTGGTGATCACCTGGCAGGGCCGGCAGATCGAAATGTCGCTGATGGTGGCCGTGTCGGCCATTGTCTCGCTGATCGCGCTTGTGCTGTTCGGCTGGTGGCTGATCCGCAGCCTGCTGACGTCGCCGCAGGTGGTTTCACGCTATTTCCGGGCGCGCAAACGGGACCGGGGCTATCAGGCGCTGTCGACCGGGCTGATCGCGGCCGGCGCTGGCGATGCCGCCACGGCCCGCAAGATGACGCAGCGGACCTTGGGCCTGTTAAGCGCCGATCAGGAACCGCTCATTCACCTTCTGGATGCGCAGGCGGCGCTGATCGAGGGCAAGAATGATGCGGCTCGGGCGAAGTTCGAGGCAATGGTCGATGACCCCGAAACCCGGGAACTGGGACTGCGCGGCCTCTATCTGGAAGCCCGGCGGCAAGGCGCCATGGAGGCGGCCAAGCACTATGCGGAACAGGCCGCCGAACAGGCGCCGCATCTGCCCTGGGCGGCCGAGGCGGCGCTCGGCTTCCGCTCGGCCGACGGGGCGTGGGACGACGCGATCCGGCTCCTGGAAAAGCAGCGTGTCGCCCGCCTCATGGACAAGGCCGAGGCCGATCGCAAGAAGGCGGTTCTGCTGACGGCGCGCGGCATGGACAGGCTCGAAAACGGCGATGTGGCGGGCGCCCGTGCCGATTGCGTCGAGGCCAATCGGCTGGCGCCCGATCTGGTGCCGGCCGGCGTTACGGCCGCGCAGGCGCTCTATCGCGAAAACAGCCTGCGCAAGGGCTCGCGCATCCTGGAAAAACTGTGGAAAGCTGGCCCGCATCCCGATGTGGCCGACGCCTATATTCGCGCCCGGCCGGGCGATTCCACCCATGACCGGCTGAAGCGGGCGCAGAAGCTGGAAAGCCTGAAGCGCAACCAGGTGGAATCGCTCTATGCGGTGGCCCGCGCCGCGCTCGATGCGCAGGAATTCGCGCTGGCCCGCGAAAAGGCCGAGGCCGCGGCGCGGATCGGCGCGCGCGAGGGGATCTATCTGCTGCTCGCCGATATCGAGGAGGCCGATACCGGCGATCAGGGGCGGGTGCGCCACTGGCTGGCCCAGGCGGTGCGGGCGCCGCGCGACGCGGTGTGGACCGCGGACGGCTATGTTTCGGATCACTGGGCGCCCGTCTCGCCGGTGACCGGACGTCTGGATGCCTTCGAGTGGAAGGTTCCGGTGGAACAGATCGCCGCCCCGGTCGAGGAAGGCGAGGTTCTTCGCGCCAATGCCGACCGGGCGATCGAAACGCTTCCGCCCGTCGCCGTCAGCGAAACGCCGGCCGAGGAAGCCGAACCGATCGTTTTCGTTCAGGCCGAGGAGGCCGAGCCGGTGGACGCGGCGGACACTGCCGAGCCGCCCGATGCACCCAAGGACGCCGCCCCAGCCGACACCGCGCCGGAACCGGAACCCGAAACCTTGCCCGAACCCTCGGCTGAATCTCCTCCGGAACCGGAAACAAGGCCCGAGCCGGAGACTGAACCGGTAACGGAGCAAAAACCTGCCGCCAAAGCGAACGGCAAGGACAAGGCGGATATCGTCGAGGCCGAGGTGGTCGCCGAACCGCCCGCGACCGAAGAAGAATCGAAGCCTCAGCAACCGCAGGCCGAAACACCGGGCGACGGGCTGATCGAAAAGGTCGAGGCGGAGCCGGCGATCGAAAAGGCGGCCGCAGGCGGCGAAACCCATATCGTCACCGATGCCGTCGACACGCAGAGCGACAAGGAAAAGGAAGCGGCCTTTCTGGCCAAGCCGCCGGACGATCCCGGGGTGAAGGAAAGCGACGAACAGGACGAACCGAAATCACGGTTTCGCTTGTTTTAGCGGCAAAGCCTGCCATATTCCTGAATTTAACCGGTGGACCGCGCATGGCGCTGCCGGACGGGTACGCGCGTCACGAAGAGCAATCGGATGTTTGAACAGCTTCAGAAATTTCTCCAGGGCCTGGGCACCGAGGAACAGGCGGAGTTTTCCCGCGATGATCCGCGCGTTGCGGCCGCGGCGCTGTTCTTCCATGTCATCGATGCGGATGGCGTTGCCGAACCCGTCGAACTGGAGAAGGTCAAGGAACTCCTGGAAAGGCGCTACGGCCTCGATGGCGCCGAGTTGCAGAAGCTGATCGACGCCGGACAGCAGGCGGAAGACGAATCCATCGATTTCTACGCCTTCACCAGCGTCCTCAAGCGCCATCTCGACGCCGACCAGCGTGTCCAGTTCATCGAACTCCTGTGGGAACTGGTCTATGCCGACGGCGTGCGGCAGGAGCTCGAGGACAATGTCGTCTGGCGGGTTGCCGAACTGATGGGGGTTTCGGATCGCGACCGCGTGCTGATGCGCCAGCGGGTCGCCGACAGGATCGGTGCGCAGGACAGCGGCTGATATGTGCCAAGACGACGAGGCAGGCAGGATCCTGGTCATTTTGCATCAGGAACGGTCGAGTTCGGGGCGTGTCGGACAGATGCTGCAGCGGGCCGGCTTCACGCTCGACATAAGGCGGCCGGTTTTCGGCGATCCGCTGCCGGACACGCTGGCCGATCACGCCGGCGCGGTGGTTTTCGGCGGTCCGATGAGCGCCAATGACGATGAGGATTATGTGCGGGCCGAAATCGACTGGCACGCCGTGCCGCTGGCGGAGAACAAGCCCTATCTCGGCATCTGCCTCGGGGCGCAGATGCTGGTGCGCCATCTCGGGGGCACGGTCGAAGGTCATCCCGACGGCCTGACGGAAATCGGCTGGTTTCCACTGTCTTCGACCGATGCGGGTGATGCTTTGATGCCATGGCCGAACATGGTCTATCAGTTTCACCGGGAAGGGTTCAGCCTGCCGGACGGCGCCGAGCTTCTGGCCTCCGCCGAACATTATGAAAACCAGGCCTTCCGTTACGGCGAAAACGCCTGGGGTATCCAGTTTCACGCCGAGCTGACCCAGGTGATGATGCAGCGCTGGGTGGTGCATGGCGCAAAGCGCTTCGTCCTGCCCGGTGCCCAGCAGGGCCACCACCATCTGCAGGGCCGGCTGGTCTATGATGCGGACCTGCGCCAATGGCTGGCGGATTTCCTGGAAATCGTGTTCGGCCGGGCGGTGCCGGAACGGCGGTGACGGCACGCCGGCGCATAGGTCAAATGGTCACCACAGCCTAAAATCTGAGTGCACCGCGTGCCCATAGCCGGTTTCGATCCTGAGGAACAATACTGTCGGGCTGGTCGAATATCCGGGTTAGCGAAATCTCGCCGATGAAATCTCCGCGAAGCGTGCGCACGCCCAAGGAACCGCTGGACCAACTGTCCGTGATCCGGGGGATTGCAGCATAGGGGTTTTCCTCGACCCATCCAAAATCGATCCCGAAATAGCCCTGGGTGAAAACGACCCTTTCGTTGCGCGGGTTCGGCAATTCGATATTGTAGGCCAATTCGGTCCTTGTTCCGAGGCACTGGTCGCCATTGACGTAGGACCGGTCGAAGCCGCGCGAATAGGAATTGGTGCCATAGCCGCATCGTTGCGGCAGAGGCAGGCTGTCATTGCTCCACTGTCCGATCAGGCCGATATTCGCGACAAACCTGCGCGGCAGGGGAATGGACGCCTCGGCACTGAATGAAAGGCGCAGGAAATCGGACGATGCGCCCGGCAAAGACGACAGGGGATTTGTCGGGGATGAAGCGCCAAAAGCATCTAGTCCCTTGGAAACCGCCACGGAAAACCGCCGTTGGAATGAAAACGGGGCGCCCTTGTCATAAAGCGCGGAAAGCCGGACGAAGCGCAAATCTTCGTCGATCGCCGTCGTGCCGAGAATTTCTCCTGTTGCGCTGCGCCTGACCATCTCAAAACTGGTCGTCAGATTGGTATTCCGGTCCAGCTCGATGCCGCGGCGCAGCCCGATGACCCAGCTTGCGCGATTGCCCTGGGTCCCCAGGACAAGATTCTCGCGCCTGCCGAGCCTGATATCTCCAAAATCGGCACCGCCGAACAGATAGGTCTGTCCGTCTCCTATTGGAACACGATAGCCCACGCCACCGGCCAGCAGTTCGTGTCTGTCATTGTCCGACGGACCTGCCACAACCCCGGCGAGATCCAATTGGTCGCCGGCAATCAGAAGATCGGGATACGCGTATCCCAGCCCGCCGACGAATTGCCCGATATCTTCGGAGCCATAGGTGCCGAAAGTCAGAAAGGCCGTGGGCGTGTCCAGTTTCTGTATGTTCAGGGTAGACCCGCGATCCACCCCTACGGCTGGCTCCACGACAATCGTCGAAAAGAAAGACTGCGCCCGGACAACCGTAATATTCAGCGGGATCAAAAAAGATATCGAGCAAATGAATATTGCCGTTAAACGGCCTTTTGCAAAGCCGTTTCGGAGCTGACCTATCAAACTCTAACTCCCGAAACTCCCCAACCCCCGTTCGAACATTAGAAGGATTGGTGCAGTTCATGCAAGCGAACACTGCAACGGCAGTCATTCGACCTTGCCGAAGTGCGGCAATCCGTAAGATGCGGTGTTCCGGCGCTGTCGCCCGACACAGCTTGCAAATCCGGATGTTTGATCGCTTCTGTCACTCCGCGGTCCTTCGAGTCGTCAAAACCGTCGAGAACTTGCAGGCTGTGGTCGACTGGACATTCGTCACGCAGCCGGTTTTAACAACCCGTGTTTAACTCCGGTGATTCCATCCACCCCGGATTGCACGCCGCAGATGGATCGATCCGCCATGTCGTTCTCCGATTTTGTTTTCCGGCCTTTTGAGGCGATCGTCCGTCCGCTGGACATTCCGTACGCACCGCTGCCGGCGAATGGGCCATTTGCGCTTTTGCTGCACTTTGCCCGCATGTTCCGCGGCGTTCTGGCAGCGGTCGCCATTCTCGTAATGTCGGTGGAACTCATCAACCTCGCGGTCATCTGGGGGATTTCATACATTGTCGATGGTATCGGGGCGAAAGGCGCAGCCGATTTCCTTCGGGAGGACTGGCCGGTTATCACGGTTCTGGGCGTGCTTGTCTTTCCGCTGCTGCCGCTGCTGATTTTTCTCGCCAACGCCCTCAATTCCCTGGCGGTGGCCGTCGGCATGCCGGCCGCGATGCAATGGCAGGGCCACAAAGCGGTGGAACGCCAGGATCTCAGCTTCTTCCACGACACGTTCGCCGGCCAGGTGGCAGCGCGCATTTCACAAGCCGCGTCTGCCGTACAGCAACAGATCGTCGTTGCCTTCTACTCCGTTCCCTATTTCCTGGTACAGTTCATCGGATCGCTTGTCCTGCTCGCCACGCTTTCCTGGCCGCTGGCGCTTCCCGCTCTCGTGTGGATTTTGGCCAATGTCGCTCTTGCGATCTTTGCCGTGCCCCATTTCGCCGAACGCTCGCGGCAGTCGGCCGGTACGCGCAGCAGGGTGGCCGGGGCGATGACCGATATTTATGCCAACATCCAGATGGTGAAGCTTTTCGCCGCCGAGAGCAGTGAGGCAGGCGCAATGCGCACGATTATGCGCGATGCCATCCGCACCCAGCAGCGCGAGCGGCGCGCCCATCTGGCCACCGACAGCACCGTCGTCCTGCTCAATGTGCTGCTCATGTTCGCCAATGTCGCCATCGGTTTTTGGGGCCTTGTCAGCGGCTTTGTCACGACCGGTGAATTCGTCGCCTCGATCGCCATCGTCCAGCGGCTGACCGCCAATTCGCGCGCATTTTTGCAGATGGGTCAGCAGATATTCCAGGCGGTCGGCACGATCCGCGACGCGATGCCCGTCGTCACCACGCCGCCGACAATCACCGATGCGCCGGATGCAAAGCCACTTGACGTGACGGACGGTGAAATCGAGTTCAGGAACATCCACTTCGAATACAGGCCGGGACAAAGCGTTATCCGAAATCTTTCGCTGACAATTCGCCCTGGAGAAAAGGTTGGTTTGATCGGCCTTTCGGGCGCCGGCAAGTCAACTCTCGTCAGTCTTTTGCTGCGGTTCTTTGAAACGGAGGACGGCGCGATCCTGATCGACGGCCAGGATATTCGCGATGTGACGCAGGAGAGCCTGCGGTGCAGCATCGGCGTAGTAACGCAGGATGTCTACCTGCTGCACAGATCCGTTGGCGACAATGTCCGTTACGGCCGGCCCGAAGCTTCACCCGGCGAGATGGAGAATGCGACAAAGCTTGCCGAAGCCGATGGCTTCATCGCGGGCCTGGAGGACAGCGAAGGCCGCAAGGGCTTCGATGCCCTTGTCGGCGACCGGGGCGTGAAGTTGTCCGGTGGACAGCGGCAGCGCGTCGCGATCGCCAGGGTGCTGCTCAAGGACGCTCCGATCCTCGTTCTCGATGAAGCGACGTCCGCGCTCGATAGTGAGGCCGAGGCGGCGGTTCAGGACAAGCTGGCGATCCTGATGGAGGGCAAGACGGTTATTGCGATCGCCCACCGGCTCTCGACAATCGCCAGCATGGACCGGATCGTCGTCCTGGATGACGGTCGGATCGTTGAAGAAGGAACCCCCTCGGCGCTTCTCCAGCAGGATGGTCTTTATGCCAAATTGTGGAAACGACAGACGGGTGGCTACATTCCTGATGTTCTCTAACGAACATGGCGGATTTATTTGGCGCTTGGACTACCTGGTTGCCTGAAGCGAAGACAGAATCGGATTTTGCGCCCATCCAACCCTGGGCGATGAGGCCGCGCTGGGTGGTGCACGGTGCCCGGCGGTTTTGATTCAGTCGCAGGAAACATCAACCTGATAGTGAACATGCTCCGGATTGCCGTCTGTTGCCGGCAACAAATCGATCACCCCACGCGCATGGCGGAAATCGCCCGTTCCGCCCAGTATGACCAGTTCGGTTCGCGGTGCTGAAACTTTTTCGGAATCATGCAGGTCGTTCTTCGGCCTGTGTATTCCGTCCGCCAGGATGCTTCCGTTTTCGAACAGAAAGAACATCCGCAGCAAGTTGTGGGACGGTTTTCCGTCGTGGTCGGGATCCAGCACCGAGATTTTCCAGCGGACTTCCCCGATTGGGTTGCCGTCCTCATCGCCAATGATACGCTCGCCGACCCGAAGGTCACCAATGCTGGGGCCGTCATCCCCTTGATCATGTGTGGTCACCACGCGGCCGTCCAGCGAGACAATTTGAAAGGGATCACACACCGGGGTTTGTGCAAATAGCGCTGTCGGTAACAGAGATAAAACAATAACAAGCCCAAGCGGTTTCATGTCAGACTCCTTTGATAATTCCCAAAAAGTATTCTGAACCCGATCATTCACACAAGAAGGAATATCCAAACGCTAGCCGATGGCTGTGATTCGCTGCGTTATGGTAAATGACCGCACCGAAGGTGGGTGATTGGACCAATACACGGGCGCTACACGGTTTAGAAGGCTTTGAACTACCTTCGATGCGGTCTCCAACCAAGTATGATTGCAGATGCGGCAGCAAATGCGGACCCGGTGAAAATAACCGTCTGGAAGTCGGAGACCTGCGCGATCAATCCGGCCGCGGGCCCCGCAAGGACGAGCGTGACCATCATCGTATTCCAGTACATCGCCGTTGCGTATGCCGGGCGATCTTCCGACAGCGACTGGACGAAACTGATTGCCAGCGTTGAGAATAAGCCGAAATAAAAGCCCTCGAGCGCGGCGGCGACCAACATGTGTGGGAAGGACCCAACCGTTGCGAGGACGAGGATCGCGACGATGGCCAATTGAGCTGTGCCCATCAGTGAGGCGCGGAGTCCAAATCGCCCGATCAGGAAAGGGGTGGAGAAGATCGCGAAGAGTTCCACGAAAGTCTTCAGGCTGAAAGCGGCGCCCGGTGCGTAACCGGGCAGGCCGACCTCCTGGACAAAGAAGATCGGAAGTGCCGAAAATGTCAGGGAGTGAGCCATTGCGAGGCAAAACACAAACAGGATCGCCGACCATAATTCAGGATTGCGTGCCGCACCTGCAGCCTGAGCTTGTTGAGTATCGTTCGAGGGTGAGGCGGCGTTGCGAGGGGCCGTCCGCCACCACAGGCCCAGCCACACAAGTGCAAAGCCGGAGGCAAGCTGGAAGACGGCTTCGTCGCCCGAACGATCTGCCACTATGAAGGCCACGGCGGGTCCAACCATCCAGGATATCGACGTGGTTGCCCGCATATATGCATTGAAGGTGCTGCGCTTTATCCCGTTCCGGTCCGCGATGACACCGCCGAGCGTGAACTTCGTGGACATGGCACTTGAGCCAATCCCGAAGCCGATCGCGCCGAATGTGACGGCGGTAAGAAAACCGGGCGTAGCCGACATTGCCAACGCAGCCAGAGTGTACCCCGACGCTGCGATCCCGATCAAAGGGAACGGATTGGAACCCCGGTCCATCCGCGTTGCGAAAATTCTGTTGGACAGGATCACCACAACGGCAAACGCCCCCGTATAGACGCTGATGCTCCACGGCTCGCGTGCCAGCCCGTTGACGATGTAGAATCCCATGAACGAAACGGCCATGGAGTTGCAGACGGTTCCGACAAAAAGAAGACCCAGGAACGGGAAGACGCGAGAGACGAGCATTTATCCGCAAGCTAGCCGGCGACATTCAGTTGCGGAACAACATGATTTGAACATATCATTTCATTCGTGAGCGAAGAATCCGACAAGTCCGGTCATGTCCGTTGGGACGATTTGGCCGCTTTCCTGGCCGTTGCACGTGCAGGCGGCCTGGCGGCTGCCGCAAAGGATGTGGCTTCGAGCGCTCCGACCCTGGGACGACGAATGCGGGCCCTGGAGCGTGCGCTTGGCCGCGAACTCTTTGTGCGCCGGACCCATGGCTATGATTTGACCGATGCGGGTATCGCGCTGATGCGAGAGATTGAGGATGTCGCTGGTCGCATCGATCGGGCAGCTGCACTTCCCGAGGTGGGAGGCCAACCGCTTGTCACCATCTCGGCGGGAACCTGGACATCGTTGGCACTTGCGCGACGTTGGCGCGACATTGCCGGTGACCCACCGGATGTCAGGTTGCGCTTTGTGTCATCGGAGGACGTTTTGAGTATCACGCGGCGGGAAGTATCGGTCGCCATCCGCAACAAACGCCCGACGGAGCCCGGCCTTGCAGGTCGCAAGCTCGGACGCAACGACTTTGCGGTGTTTGGGTTGAAGGGCGCACCGCGAGCGTGGATCGTTCACAGCGTTGACACGCCGTCTTCCCGCTGGGCAAAAGCGCGCGCCGGCAAGGATTCCTGCTACGAGGTGAGCCATCCCCGGCTGGCCCTCGATCTTGCACTGGCGGGAGCCGGCCAGGTCGTGCTCCCGACATTCCTGGGCGACAAGGAAAGCAAGCTCGAAAGGCGCTCGGACACGATCATGGAGCTGTCGCATGATGCATGGCTTGTCGCCCATGACGACGACCGCCATCTTCCGGAGATACGCCGTGTCATTGATCGCCTATACATGTTTCGGCCCTGACGCGGCCGCGCAGTTCGTCCGGCGTACGAGAAACCTCCACCAACGCAGACATATGCCAGAAACGAAAAGCGGCCCCGAAGGACCGCTCCTTGATAAAGGCGGCTCGCTCATTTTAGGCAGCCTTGGCCTGCTGCCTTTCCAACGGAGTTTTCAAGCGGGCGGTCCATTGACCGCCCTTCTCGTATCAGGCCCTATTGATCCGAACCGCGACCGGACATCTTCTGAATACTTACGGCTGACCGGAATTTTCGATCCATCCGTTACGGTGAGCCACAGTCGGCTGTTGTCACGATGGAGACTTTCGGCTGCAGCAAATGCAACCCAGTGACTTCGATGTACCTGCATACCGAGCCGGTCCGGCAACTCGGAGACGATGTCATTGAAACGGTAAAGCACCAGGCGGCTTTCCAGATCGCTGACCAGACGGACGTAATGCTCCTGCGCCTCGACGCGCAGGAGATCACCGTTGAGCGGATGATCGAGGTGGCGCAAATATCCGGTTTCGGTCGGCCGTTCCGCTGTACCCACCGGCTGCTGTTCCGCCGGCACGTCAATCGCGCTTTTATAAGCAGGCGAATCCGTCTGTACGGGATCATGGTCCCGAGTTGTAATGGTTCGGTTGAAAGCATCGAAAAGCTTTGGGGCTGTCAGAATCAAACACAGCGCAAGGTGGTTGTCGGACAGGTATATGATTTCCCGGAAAAAGAAACCGACTCTGCTGTCGGCCGAGGATTGTCCAGACGATGCACCGCCTTGCGCGTTGTCAAATGATACGGACCCACCCAGCTCCGGCAGGCCCAGGATAAGATCCATAGCAGTGATCGACAGTGCAAAGGGCACGAGGCTCACTATCGCGGCCAGCAACGCGGTCAGAAGAATGTTTGTCTTAAGGCCAGGAAGGCGGCCGATTAGCTCAGCGAAGGCGACGAAAAGACCAGCCTCGATCATGATACGAACAGTCCAATAGCCATAAAGGCCGGCGAGAGACCAGCCCTCGGGCCGCTGAACCTGCGTTGCAGCAAGCAGCCACGCAGCAGCCAGTGCGAGAAACGAAGTCTGAGCGGCGTAGGTCCGGATCATCACGAAATCTCAAACCCGCGAGTCGGGCAAAAGGGCCAGTCATTCAAGAAGCATGAAATTCATCCATTCTAACCCACTGGATAACAATGGACAAATTTGCATTTGCCGGCTGTCCGAGAAGTCGAGAAAAACAATTCGTCTGAAGAATGGGTGCCTTTTCTTTCCTCCATATTGCGCCACTTTACCTCAATGACACGAGCCATGAAATCTCGCCTCGTTGTGATGCTTCGTGGCCGGGGGAACGGCTCGTTGGAATCGGTCGCTTGAACCGTGCTGGAGGAAGAAGATGAGTCTTAAAGTGGAAATAACACGCCGGGCTGCGCTGCTGGGAGCCGGTGGTACGATCCTGGGGGCAGGTCTCGCCTCCTCAAACGTCGCATTCGCGGCCGCAGAAAAGCAGGGACCGATGATCGCACCGGTCGCCCGATACGCTGTCGGCGATTTCGAAGTAAACACGCTTCTGGACGGTGCTGTGACTGTCGGCGAGCCTCAAAGGGCTTTCGGAATTAACGTTGAGCCAAGTGCATTCGTCGCGCATTCCGACGAAAATTTCATACCGACCGATTCGTTCAAGGTATATTTCACGCCGACTCTCATCAATACCGGCAACGAGCTGATCCTGTTCGATACCGGTGTCGGCGAAGGTGGCCGGCCGGCCCGCGGCAATATGCGAGCGGCGATCGGCAGTGCAGGATACACGCCTGAAGAGGTCGATATCGTCGTTATCACACATATGCATCCCGACCATATCGGCGGCCTGATGGAAGGCGGGGCCCCGGCGTTTGCCAATGCGCGCTACGTGACGGGCCAGAAAGAGTATGATTTCTGGGCGGCCATGGACCCGGAAGCAAATGGCGTTACGAAGCTGATGGCCAAAAACGTCAAACCACTTGCGGACAAGATGACGTTTTTGGGCGAGGGTGGTTCGGTCACGTCAGGCGTAACCGCGCTGGACGCGCATGGTCATTCGCCGGGCCATACCATTTACATGCTCGAGAGCGTCGGACAGCAGCTTCTGCTGGCGGCGGACACGACCAACCATTATGTCTGGTCGCTCGCACGCCCCGATTGGCAGGTTCGCTTCGACATGGACAAGGAAGCGGCTGCCGCGACGCGCAGGTCCGTGTTGAGCATGCTGGCCGCGGACAAGATTCCGTTCGTTGGATACCACATGCCGTTTCCGGCCGTCGGTTACGTCGCGGTGGACGGAGACGGATACCGCTACGTCCCGGCGTCCTATCAGATGCACCTCTGAAAACAAAATGCCCATGGAGAAGCGAAAGGCCGGCATTGCCGGCCTTTCGCATTGCCGGATTGAGGTGGAAGCCGTTCGGGGTTTGGCTGGCACGTCAGATTGACGTAATGGGGCCGCAGAGAGCTTTGGAACAGGTGTCCGGTATGGAATTTTCGGCCCATAGCTGCCATTCATTCGTCACTCGGATGCTACATTGCAATTTCCGTCGAAGGAGACATTCGCTGCGCTAGCGAAATCGAGCCCAATCTGAATTCACACATCGCGGGACAAAGCGACCAGTGCGAAGAAATACAAGTGTACATTCAACGAGCGACAGGGGAATTGTTGCTTTCGAGCTCCCCACTTATCCGGCCTAAATTCAGAATTAGGCATCTTTTCATTTTTCCCTTCAAAACTGGTGGTACTTCCGCTCACCAAACAATAACTTTTACATCACTTAACTCTCTTGAATTCATCGTCTATAGTAATTCTTTTTAGTTCAAATATGTTTCCAAATTTATCAAATTCGATATCGTATAACACCATATCCAGTTTTACATACTCCCCGTTTTTTTCGTCATAGTATGTCAGTAAATCATCAGTTGTATATTCGTTTAATACAAAATTCTTTATAACTGGTAATCTATCATTCATTTGCCCCATATACGGATCAATAATTCTTGTTTTATTACGACGATCTTTTGTTATAAAAACACCACTGCTTCCATTTTCTGTATCGAATTTCGGTAATAATTCAACATGAATACTATTCCTTTGAACTATCAGTATAGGTTTCGCGCCAACGCTGCGAGCGAAAGATTTTCCATGAATTGCCGGATCGATTTCCGCTATTTTGTATAGCAACTGCAGCGATTTTCCATCTATCTCAACAGCACCCGGACAACTCTCCGAGCCTCCCTTGATCATTGCTATTGCGGTGGACTTCGCGTATTTGCCAGACGCACGTAATCTGCCGTTTCTTATAATTCCCTGTGCCAGATATGGCCTGGGAGTTCGTAAACACGCTAATTCTTGAAGATATTCCGCGAGCTGTTTTTGATAGGTGTTTGCATCGCGTGCGGATTCTTTGCCTTCCAACCAATTCGAATTGGTTTGGCTTTTGTCTGACTGCCGACTTTTGCTCTCCCGAAGTGAACTTAAGCGAGAAACTATCAAATCTCGGGTCGGTTCATCAGTGACGCCCATGAGTGACAGTTTCTCAGCATCTTTGTATGACAAGGTACTGAATTTGCCGGGTATAATGTTCAAAATAACATCCGGTGCAGGTTCATGATTCAGCTTGCGAAAACTAGCTGTCGTAAGATCCGAGATACCCAAAGTCCTCCAAACAAAGGCGGAATCAAGCTCTGTTAAAGTCAAGTCTGCAGTCTTGAACTGTGCTCCCTGAAGTCTTGCGCGGTGGAGGGAAGCTCCTTTCAAACTAGCGCCCAGAAAAGTAGCGCCCTGAAGTTTAGCGTCCTTGATCGACGCTGCTTCCAGAACAGCTCCATCGAAGGAAACTGCTTGCAGATTAGCGCGATCAAAGGCTGCACCGTGAAGAAGAGCACCTTCAAAGTGACTCCCTTGTAGAGATGCATCAATCAAAGAGGCGCCTTGTAACAGGGCGTGCTTAAAAGAAGTTCCCTGAAGAGATGCTAGATCAAGCGTAGCCCCAACAAGAAGCGCACCATCAAAAGACGCGCCGCGAATGCTAGCGCCGATAAGTGATGCGTCGATAAATCGAGCACATTGTCCTTCCAAATTCGTGATCGTTCCACATTCAAATTGGCTACCGTCTAAGTGAGCATAATCTAGTTGCGCGTTTGACAGTTGCGCCCCAGAAAAGTCTGCATACCTAAGATCGGAGCGCGATAACACCGCCCCACGAAGATCCCGCCCCCGTAATGAGAGCATTCTAATACGACCTTGCGGTTGTTCTTTTCTTTCAAGTTCACGCAGCTTTGCAAGTTGTTCATCATCGACAAAATCGGAATCGGGTAAAATCAATGTTCGCGAAAACCAACTTGTGCGTTTTCCGGTTACGTCGTTTACACTACCTTCGAACAGCCATGATTTTGGTGACCATTGGGTCCAATATTTGTCTGTCTGCTCACCTGGAATTGTAGCGACGAATACCGAAAAAATGACTAGAAGAAGGCAAGAGCACCCGACCCGTAACGTGTGCCACGACCACCAGCGGTTGCCCAAACTGGCGGCCCCGTCTCGAATCATCGGCCAAAATAGGCACAATATTACAGCATCAAGAATTAAACATAATCGATGAATGTTTGTTACCCACTCTAGGTGGTAAGCAAGAAACTGAATTTGAATTAGCAATAGTAGCAAAATTGGAACTGCAATCAGCGTAGCTGCGACTATCAATCGCATCATCAGAAAGATCACCCCTGTACGCTCATAGTCAGGGCTTCCAATCATCTGCACTATGACGAAACCATCAAGAGTACGCCGGAGTGTGTTTTCCTCAAACGTTGTAATCTGTGCGGCCAGGACTGCCTCGTTGAATTCTCCAACACGACGTGCCAAGCCAGCCAGAATAAACAAACAATAGAAGTGATTGATCAACAGAAATACGGGAGCTGTAAAAAAGAAACTGACAAGAGGTAGATCAACGTTGAGAATAGGAAGCTTCACTGGGTTTTCTAGAAAGAGATCAGCGTGCGTCACCGCACCGACGGATATGGCTAAATAGGTCTCTAGGGCAATAAAACCGAGCCACAAACCGCGCGCTGTTTTTGCGGTGTCGTTTACCGCTTCCTTGTAGGGCTCAAGATTGACCTTTGGCTTAGAATTGTTGCTCAGCCGACTATGCGGAGTTGAACGAAGCAATTGTGTTGCCTATAGCATTGCGTAGTGAGTCCATTCGTATGGCTGCATACCTCTACCACTGTTGGTTCCGAGTGTCAGTAGCAGGCGCACCGTGGGCTATAGCAGTGTCCTACGATGTTGTGTATTTCCAGCGGTCACTGCGCCGTAGTGGTTGTCTGAGTTGGGTTATCCCCCCGGGATCGTCGGCTCGGCTGCGTACTGTTCTTTCAGCGACTTGAGTTGAATAGTTGGGCTCTGTCCGGCCGAATCCTGCGTCACAGCAATTCTCTTTTTGCGCTTCGGGTGAGCGTTGATCACGGCCCATGGACGAAGCCGCTCGCGCGGCAATGGTGCTTGTTGCTGATTTCAAATCACTGAACTGACTGCTTTGCCTTTGGCAGTACCGCCGCCTGTCT
>JANQMU010000038.1 GCA_028279875.1 Rhizobiaceae bacterium | reverse complement strand
CATGCAGCCCGAACTGGCCGAGGAATTCGCCAATGCGCCGGAAGACGCCCGCAAAAAGACCCTGGACCTCTTGAACCAGAACCCCAAGGGCACCATCGATGCCATCCATGTCGGCTGCTGGGACCAGCCGGCGATTGGTGTCGTTCAGGCGCTTGAGGAAGCCGGCCGGACGGAGATCAAGGTAACGGCGCTCGATGGCGGGCCGGAGACGCTGGAGATCATGGCCGAGGAAAACAGCCCGTTCGTCGCCAATGTCGCCCAGCAGCCGCGCAAGATCGGCGCGACGGCGGCCACCAATGTCGCCCGCTATTTCGCCGGCGAGACGCTGCTGCCGCAGACCTTCGTCGATGTGAAGCCGGTCAATGGTCCGGAGGAGGCGAAAGCCGTTTACAAGGAACTCGGCTACGGCGACCTCGACTAGCGGCCGCTTGCGCCAATCTCCCGGAGGGGTCCCGCACCGTTGGCGGGGCCCTTTATTTTCGTGCGATCCTGGTCGATTGTACGACAGCTGAACATCTTCAAGCCCAGGCGATGCAGGACAACCACGTGACAAACCCACCGGCCTTGCTGTCGATGGACGGCATCAGCAAGACCTTTCCTGGGGTCAAGGCGCTCGATGCGGCGAATCTGCGCGTCGCCGCGGGCGAGATTCACGGTCTGGTGGGCGAGAACGGCGCCGGCAAATCGACCATCATCAAGGTTCTGGCCGGGGTCTATCAGCGTGATACCGGCGACATCGCCCTGGACGGGCGGGCCTTTGACGACGTCACACCGCAGGCGGTGCATGAGGCCGGCGTGCGCTTCATCCACCAGGAACTGCATCTCGTGCCGCATTTCAGTGTGGCTGAATCGGTGTTCATGGGCCAGGAGGTCACCGGTCCGTTGGGGCTGGACCGCCGGGCGATGCGTAGCCGGGCTGAAGCCTTTCTGCGCGAGTCTCTGCATGCCGATATCTCGGGAACGACACTTATCCGCGATCTCGGGATCGCCGAACGCAAGCTGGTCCAGATCGCCCGGGCGCTGATCGACGACAATGCTCGCCTGGTGGTCTTCGACGAACCGACGGCGCCGTTGGCGAGCGGTGAAATCGATGAGCTTTTCGCCGCCATCCGGCGGTTGAAGGAGCGCGGGATCGCGATCATCTATGTCTCCCATTATCTCGGCGAAATCACCGAACTCTGCGATCGCGTCACGGTGTTTCGCAATGGCGTCGACGTGGCGGTGCTGGACCATGACGATGTCCGGTCAGCCGACACCATCATCCAGCATATGGTCGGCCGGGAGCTCGAGGCACTCTATCCGACAAAAACCCACGGTGCCGGCGATCCGATCCTTGACATCAGCGGGCTGGGCGACGGCCGCCGGTTTCGCGACGTCGACCTGCAGGTCCGGCGCGGCGAGATCGTCGGCATCGCCGGGCTGATCGGATCGGGGCGGGAGGAACTCACCGACACGATCTACGGGCTGGGCCAGGCGACCGCCGGGACGATCTCTTTCGACGGTGAGACCCTTGACGTGAAGGCGCCCTGGCGGGCCGTTCAAAAGGGAATCGTGCTGGTCCCCAGGGACCGCCGGCATGACGGGCTGGTGCTCGACATGACGGTCAGCGACAACATCAATCTCGCATCCCTCGACGAGGTGGCGTCCTTTCGGATCGAAAACCGCCGCAAGGCGGCGCAGCGCGCGGCGGCGCTGTCGGACAGGATCGATATCAGGCCGCGGCGGGTCGAGGCCATCACCCGGTTCCTGAGCGGCGGCAACCAGCAAAAGGTCGTGCTCGCCCGCTGGCTGGCGACGGAATCGAAGCTTTTCATCCTCGATGAACCGACGGTCGGCGTCGATATCGGGGCCAAGGTCGAGATCTACCAGTTGATCGAGGGCCTGGCGAAAGACGGTGCCGGTGTGCTGGTGTCCTCGTCGGATCCGTCGGAACTGCTGGGGCTGTGCGACCGTATCGTCATCCTGATGCGAGGCGAGGTCGTTGCCGAGCGGAACGCCTCGGACCTGTCGATCGACTCCCTGCTGGCGCTGACCACCGGTGGCCAGACCGAGGCGGCAAGCGCATGAGCGCCCTTTCGGAGCGCGGCGGCTGGCTTCAGCGTTCGGCCGGCCTGTGGGTCGGGGTCCTGCCGCTGATCATCTTTGTTGTCCTGCTGTCCTATCTCAGTATCGCATCGGCCAATTTCCTCAGTCTCTCGACGCTCGATCTGATTTTGCGGCAGGCGATCCCGACGGTGATCGTCTGCCTCGGCCTGTCGGTGGTGGTGATGGCCGGTGGGGACGATGTGGTTTCCGGCGGAATCGACCTCTCGGTGCCGGCAACGGCGGTGCTGGCGGCGGCGATCATCGCCAACCAGATCAGTCTCCACGAGACGCCCCTGGTTTTCGCCATCTTCCTGGCCATGATCGCGGCGCTGGCCGTCGGCGCGGTCAATGCGCTGCTTGTCGTATGGGTGGGCATGACGCCGCTGCTGGCGACGCTGGCGACCTCGGTGGCGGTGGTCGGCATCGTCAAGGTGATCACCACCAGCCGGCGCATCAATGTCGACCACCCGGCGGTCGTCTGGCTCCGGGACGGTGTCTTTGCCGGCGTTTCGGTTGGTGTTCTGGTGACGCTGATTTTCTTCCTTGTGTATTTCTGGGCCGTGCATCGCACCCGCTGGGGCATGAACCTGCAGGCGGTCGGCGGCAGCCGCGATGCGGCCGAGGTGTCGGGGATTTCTCCGCGGCGCTATATCGCCCAGTCCTTCCTGGTGGCGGCCTTTGCCGGCGGGCTGGCGGCCTTGTTCATCCTGGCCCGTGGCTCCGGATTTACGCCCGGCACGGAGGAAAACCTGCTGCTTGAAATGGTGCTGGCGACGTTTCTGGGCGCTGCCTTCTCGCCGCGCCGCGTCGTCACGCTGTGGGGAGCGGTGCTCGGTGCCGTGCTGGTTTCGGCGCTGTCCCTGGGCTTCAAATCCATCGGCGTCAATGTGTTCTGGACCGGCTGCATCAAGGGCGCGCTGATCCTGGTGGTGGTCGCCTCCGCATCCCTTTCCGGACGGGGGCGGTCATGAGTGATACGCCCGCGACCGAGAATTCGATCCTGCGCAACACATTCATGCGCTACGGCTTCCTGTTCATCATCGCCGCCTTCTTCGCGTTCTTCGCGCTTTATACCGGCAGTTTCCTGAACGGCTCCAACCTGGTCAATATCGTCGAGGGATCGTCCATCCTGCTGATCCTGGCGCTGGGCATGACGCTGATCGTGGCGCTTGGCGGGATCGATCTTTCCGTCGGCATCGCTTTCGATATGGGCGCGGCCTTCGCTATCGTCGCCATGAAGGAATATGACGTCGTCTGGTATCTGGCGGTGCTGATCGGCATTGGCGGCGGTGCACTGGTTGGCCTGCTCAACGCCTTTCTCGTCGTCAAACTGTCCGTCAGCCCGTTTCTCGCGACGCTCGGCACGTTCTTCATCGGCAGTTCGGTGCAGCGCATCTTCACCAATGGCGGCGGGCCGATCTCGCATCGGCGGGTCGCGCAGGAATATCGCGACCTCGCCGTCGGGGATGTCTACGGCATACCGACCGAGATCGTCATCGCAGCGGTGGTGCTGGTGGTCTATTTCATTTTCCTGGAGCGCTCCGTCTTCGGCAAGCGCATCCATGCCATCGGCCTGCAGAAGAAGGCGGCGCTGATCTCCGGAATCAAGGTGAACAAATATGTGGCGCTGTGCTTCATTCTGGCGGCGGCGACCTGCGCCATCGGCGGCATTATCGGATCGGCCAACTTGCGCATGTTCACGCCGCTGGCCGGCTTCTCCTATCTTCTGGATGCCATTGCCGCGGTGTTCATCGGGGCGAGCATTCATCCGCACGGGCGCCCCAACGTGCCGGGCACGCTGATCGGCGTGCTGTTCCTCGGCATGGTCGCCAACGGGCTCAATCTGATGGGGCTCGATTTCAACACCAAGGACGCCCTGTCGGGCCTGATCCTGGTGGGCGCACTGGCGATCGCGGTGGCGCAGAAGAAACTGCGCTAAGGGATTTGCCAATACTCATATTGCGCTGCATTATACTCAAATGCGCAAGGGCACCGAATCAAAGATCGAAGCTATTCGGGACTGGCTCGACGAACGGATCGATTCGGGCGAGGCGGGTGACAGGCTGCCCAATATCAAGACGATCATGCGCAGTTTCGACACGGCCCAGCGGACCGTCCAGCACGCGCTGCGCCCGGCCATCGAGGACGGCCGGCTTCGGGCCCGGCCTGGCGCCGGGCTGATCATATGCAATCCCCAGCAGCCGGCCGATGAAAGCTGGGAGGGCGATCTGCTTGTCCTGTACCGGATATCTGACAGCCGGCTGGCCCATAACGTCCTGCAGGAGATGGAGGCGCGGCTCAAATCACGCGGCCTGAAGATCCTGCAGATCGGGTATTCCAGCGAGGCCCAGGCGCTGGACGTGCTCGGGCGGATGGGGCGTTTCAAATCGTGCCTGATCCAGATCCATTTCGAGGTGATCTCCATCGCCTTCCTGGCCGCCCTGCGCCGCTGTTCGCGCCACATCATCGTCGACGGCGTTTCGGCGGTCGGCATCGATGCCGACGCGATCGGAACGAACTGGCGCGAAGCGCTATCCGTGGCTTTCAGGACGCTGCAGCAAAGGGGCCATCAACGCATCGGCTTCCTGACATCCGCCCATGATGCCCGGCAGATCGCCATGGCGCGGCGGGAGTTCCGGCTGCTGTGCCGCTGGCTTCCGGATCCGGACCAGGGCTATCTGCTGGAAATCGATAAACTGCCTGGCGCCATTCAGATCGATGACGTGACATCCGCCCTCGCGCCTTTGCAGTCGCCGGACGGCGATCTGCCCTTCACCGCGCTGATCGCCTGGGGGATTGTCGAGGGATTCGTGCTGGAACGGGCGCTCACCGATCTCGGCCAGGATATCGGCAACGGGCTGAGCGTCATTCTCCTGGGCAGCACCGACTTTCAGTCCGAACACATCGACCGCTTCGACGTGATCGGAAACAGCCACCAACAGAAGCTCGACGTCTTCGAGCAGGTGATCAGTCGCCGCATCGCGCTCGAAGACCTGCCGCCGCAGGTGCACTATCTGAATATCGATCATGTGCTGCATGGCAGCGTCATCTCAATCGATCAAGATTGAGTACAATCGATATTGTATCCCAAAATATACTCAAATAGCGTTGTCCCGTGACGGGCAATCGGAGTAACGGGTGTTTCAAGCGCGGTCCCAGGGCGAAACTGTCGGTGTTGCCATTATCGGCGCCGGAGAGCGCGGAATCTACTTCATCGGCACGCGGATGGCGGAACTTGCCGTCGAGACCGGATTTCGGATCGTCGCGGTCCATGACGTGCTGCCGGACCGTTCAAGGCTGGCGGCGGCGCATCTGAACGCCATCTATGCACGGCTCGGTGTCGATCACGAGGTTGTCTCCGTCGACAGTGTGGAAGCCGCTGCTGTTGATCCCTCGGTCGGGCTGATCATCGTCACCACCCATACCGACGCACACCGCGAGCCGGTAGAAGTCGCGGCCCGCGCAGGAAAGCGGGTCTATCTCGACAAGCCGATTTCGGTAACCCTTGAAGACGCGGCGGCGATCCTGGAGGCCGAGGCCGGCAGTCCCTATCCGATGATGATGGGTTTCACGCGGCGTTACGAGAAATCCTGGATCGAAGCGGTCGAAATGGCGCATTCGGGTGCCGTCGGAGAACCGCAGATGGTCCTGCTGCGGTCGGTCATACCCTATACGCGCTACCTGCAATTATGGCACCGCGACCAGAAAAAGTCCGGCGGTGCGATCAACGACAAATGCTCCCACCATTTCGACGTGCTGAACTGGATTGCCGGCAGCCGGCCGAAGACCGTTTCGGCGATCGGGGGGCGGAGCGGCATTTTCGCGCCCGATCCGGAAGCGCCGCAGCGCTGCAGCGAATGCGCGCGCGACTGCCCCTATCGCCGTCACAAGACACTTGTCGACCAGTATGAGGGCATCGGCGAGGCGGCCAATGAAAGCTGGACGCAGGCGGTGCAGGTTCAGGACCGCAACGACAATTGCGTCTACCTGCCGGGCGCCGATATCGACGACCACGCCATCATTACGCTCACCTATGAGAACGGCCTGTCCGCTTGCATCTTCTTTTCGATTTTCGGTCCCTGGGCCAAGGATCAGGAAACGCTCGAGATCATCGGTTCCTCCGGGCGGCTGCGCATGGAGCGCCACAGCGGCAATATCGATCTCGTGGCCGATCATGGCCATCGATGCGAGACGATCACCTTTGCGGATCCGGACAGGCACTCCAGCCATTTCGGTGCCGATCTGGAACTGGTGCGGACCATGCGGCGCTTCTGCAAGGGCGTCAAACCGCCGGTCGGTCCACGCGACGGGCTGGCATCGTTGCAAATGGTCCAAGCGGCGTTGCATTCGCTGCGCCATGGCGGCATCCCGGTCGATCCGCAAGCGGTGGGGGAGGGCTGATGCGCGGCCGTCTGCCCGAACGCCTCACCCCGCTTGCCGCCCGTCTGGGTGTGCAGCCGCTCTTCGGCGACATTCACAATCACTGCGCCCTTTCCTATGGCCACGGCTCGCTGGAGGACGCGCTGGAGCGGGCGCGGCTGCAGCTCGATTTCGTTTCCGTCACCGGTCACGCCCACTGGCCCGACATGCCGGCCGACGATCCCGCCGTCGCCCATATCGTCGATTTTCACCGCGAGGGCTTCGCCCGGCTCCGCGCCGGTTGGGAAGACCATTTCAAACTGCTGCAACGCTATGAAGAGGCCGGACGCTTTTCGGTGTTTCCGGGATATGAAATCCACTCCAGCGCCCATGGCGATTACACCATTCTCTATGCCGATCTGCAGCCGGACGGTCTGGTGCTTGCCGATGAACCAGCGGCATTGAAAACGAAGCTGCGCGCCGCCAAGGGCAACCGTGCGATCGCCTTTCCGCATCATATCGGCTACCGGCAGGGTGGGCGCGGCATCAATTGGGATAGCTTCGATGCGGACCTGTCCCCCTTCATCGAAATGTTCTCGATGCATGGCTGCGCCGAACGCTCGGAGACGAACCGGCCCTATCTGCATTCCATGGGGCCGGTGGATGGCGGTTCGACGATGGCATGCGGGCTGGCGCGTGGGGGCCGTTTCGGCATTGTCGCCAATACCGACCATCACAGCGGCTTTCCGGGATCCTATGGCCATGGCCGCATGGCGGCCTATTGCGCCGGCCACAGCCGTGACTCCCTCTGGCAGGCGTTTCGCGAGCGCCGCACCAATGCCCTGACCGGCGACAATACGCATCTTTTGACGGCCATCGGCGACACTATCCAGGGGGGCGTTGTTGCGCCGTGCGGCGAGGGCACACTCGATGTCGAGGCGGTGGCAGGCGGGTTCATCGACCATATCGACATTGTCAAAAATGGCCGGCTGTTCGCGCGGGTTTCGCCGGAACTGTCGCCGTCGCCCGTCGCAGCGGATGATGAGAAATGGGAAACCGTTCTTTTCGTGGAACTCGGATGGGGTGCGCGGCGCACAGCGCATGACTGGACTGGCACATTGCGGCTGGAGGGCGGAACGATCAACGGCGTCGAACCGCGTTTCCGTGGGCCGGAAATCGTCTCGCCGCTGGAAGGCGAGGCTTGCGGGTATCCATTGCCGCAACTGGACTGGAATTCCAGCGAAATCCGCTTCGCGGTGACCGCCGAAGCCAACCCCAATAATGTCACGGTGGCGACGCAGGGCTTCGCCATTCGCCTGCGGGCGTCCGAAGAGGCTGTTCTTCATGCCGTGCTGAACGGACAATCGATGGCTGTTCCGCTTTCGCGTCTGCGTGATGGCGCGATGAGCGGCAATCTCGGCCCGATCGACAGCCCGGCTTACCGGTTTCACCAATTGCCGCTGGCCCATGAATGGCGGTTCGGCGGCAGCGTCGCGCTGGGCGCCCTGGAGGC
>JANQMU010000022.1 GCA_028279875.1 Rhizobiaceae bacterium | reverse complement strand
TCACGACGGTTACACGTCACAAGCCATTCGCGTTCGGTTCTGGAAACAGGCGAGCCGTGGATTGTGATCGGGCAGGTCGCAATATGACGATCTGTCAGAGCAAGCTTCGATGAGACATAGGTTTTCTGATATTGTGCTCCTATGTCCAGAGAACATATTAGATATCCAAAACCAATAAGAATTCTATCTCAGAGCAATCTTAGCGTCGCTTGGCATCAGTCTCGCGATTGCACAAGAAAATCTGCAGCTCCGGGAACAGATCGGATGCGAGCATCAACATTCGCAGCGAATCTAAATTCCAATATTGGCTTCCTTTCTTCGCAGTTCAAATCCGAATACTCGTTTTCATCATTAAGACCCTTTTTGGTTCCAAAATCAGGTGGGAAAAAGGATCGAGTGATTTGTATTCCCACTGTGAAGGACAGATTAGTCCAACGTACTATCGCGAACTATCTGCATAAAGCTCGGAAATTTCCAATATATAATTCATCTTCTTTCGGTTTTCTCCCCAGTACCGGGACCAAGGATGCTTTACGCGAAGTGATGAGAGCTCGCCGTAATTATGATTTCGTTTTCGAAACTGATATCACTTCTTTTTTTGATTCAATAGACCGCAGCTATTTGCAGCGCAGAATTGAACGCTCGCTAGGGAGACATAGCACTGTCCCGCTACTGGTAAAAATTGCAAATTCCGAGATTAAGCACGATCGCAAACATAACCGGACATTTCTTGAGAGCTTGGGTATATACGCAGGAAAGGGAATCCGTCAGGGCATGCCACTTTCGCCAACGTTTGCGAATCTGGTCTTGTCGGAATTCGACGCTGCCATAGAAAAGAAAAATATCAAAATGGTTCGTTATGCAGACGATGTGGTCGTTTTCGCTGATTGCAAAGGGGCTGCTTTGGAAGCCGGTGAGTTTGTGAAAGAACAGCTGTCGTCAATTGGTCACTCAATTCCAGATCTAGAACAAGGTGGAAAAACACAACTGGTTACAAAGTTCGAGCCACTACAATTCCTTGGAAGGGAGATTGTTTTCTCAGAACGACAAGGAGATTTCATTCAACGCGTTTCAAAAAGCAAAATCGAAAAAATGAAAGAAAAAATCATCGAACTATCTGATGTTGACCAAGCAATAAAAGAGAACCTGTCCTTCCCCGATTTGGCCCAGAGAATTGCACGAAAAGCAGCTTCGTTCCTGCATTCTTATTCAGACGCCTACAACGCTTCTCATCTTGAAAATGAGCTAAGGAACGCTCGAAATCTAGCACAAACCAAGATGATCGAAAGCGTGTTTGGCAAGGATGCGATTAGCAAGATAGCTCCAAAACACAGAGCCTTTATTGGCTTAGTAGGCGAAGATTTGCAGATGGGTGACCTGGAGTTTGCCTATCCCTAACGGCTGGGTCATGCAATCGCAAATGAAGTCAGCAATACACCAATCACCGCAAGACTCGCTGATAAAGCGGCGATCCAAGCAGGCAGGTAAATTGCTGGGTCAGGCGATCCCAGGTACCAACAAAATTTGCCGATGATTCCGACATTTTCAATTTTTAACTCTATCTTCGCACCTTTCTTCGCGCGAAGCGCAGTTCTGATGTCATAAGGCATGAATACCGAATTCTCATGGCTATGCCCCAATAGGAGTGCCAATACTGATAAATCGTTTTCGACATTCGTGATCTTTGCAATTCCGTATCGCGGAATGCCATTGCGGTGCTTGTGGTTTAGTCGAACTAACAAACGGCCAGCATCGCCGGAAGGAAGTCTTTCAACTGTCAGCTTGCTCATGAGTATGCTCCCAATCCATCCCTACGATTTTCCGGTCGGTTTCTGTCGTGAATGGAACTGAGATCGGCTCCAACGTCTGCTTTTTCTGCCACGGTAGTTGGTTTGGATACACCTTCGACTCCAATTTGAGCCATGCTGGAGAGCATCAACCTATCCAAGAACAGGAGACGTTCATGCAGAATATTACGACAATTGAGTTGGATTACTGTCACGGACGGCTTGTCTGTCCGACCGCGATAAGACCCAAAGTGCTAGCGCGAGAAATCATGATTGGAATATGGCACTCGACCTGACGCATCTGGTTCAACTGGCGCTGCTCTCTCATCTTCAAGAGCTTGAACTGAAACATCATCGGTTTCGCTACGCTCACGCTTTATCTGTGGCGCCTTTTGCCGCCACGGGACGAGATGTTGACCAATCGTCCGATAAAATTCGGGAACCACTGTTTCGAGATCATTGATAAAATTCTGTTGTTGCGTGAACCGTGCGGATAATCGTCGGGCTATGAAAATGTGAAAGCTGGAAACCTGTAATCCCTTTTTGTCAGCCTCGATAAAGGATGGGTCATCCTGAAGAATACTGAAGGCAAACTGTGTTGCCTCGCTTCGTCCTGGCCAATTACAGCGGATCTGAAGATCCTCAGGCACATCGCCTTTGACCTGTCGCAAGAGCCAATTCAGGCGGGCCTTTGAAGATTGTCTATCGCGCGGTGCGGAGATCGTCATGCCCACATCTACAGTCCGGCGGGTTATATCGGCTACTATTTCAAGAGGAGCGGCCGCATTCGGAATATCGAGCGTAGCGAGAAGGTGGCAATTATCTTTAAGCGCTTGCATATCATCTTTGAAACGAAGAGCGGGATCGGCTGCATGTTTACGGGAAAGTCTCTCAGAAACCGCTGCCTCAGTCTGCCGGCTCAGGATAAGTGAAATGTCTTTTGTTTCCTGATGCCAAGCGTTTACGACAGCATGCGCCATTTCTGACTTTGCCGGTATCTTTCCGCCAGCAGAGATGTGTTTGTTCAGCTCGGTCCATTCCGACGGCATTCTGTCGAAACCCTTCACTCCAGTACTTTCATGGGTGAGAAACCGCCGCAATTCCTCCAGCAATAGATGCTGATCGTGATCTCCAATTGCATCGGTCTTCACAAGCAGATCGGCCGAAGTCAGCACAAACATCCATGACCAATGATAAACAGGAATCTTCGAACGTGTCTTCCTGACCGCTTCAAGTGGATGATGTTCTGATCTTGTCGCGAATTGATTGGAGATCGTAAGTACACAATCTAATCCATGATCTCTGGCTATCGCTCTGTATCGATCAATTTGCTCTGCGGACAACTCTGTTGTTCCAACTTTTGATTCAACCAAACACCGCCATTCATTTTTCCCGTTCCTTACAATGATCAATCCATCCGGCCGATCCTTTCCGGCATTCTTTTCGCTTCTGAAAACAATCTCAGTCCAGCACTCAATGACGGCTCGCTTACCAACTGAAATACCGATCGGTTTAAGCAACTCACGTGCGAATTCGTCGATCTGGGATAAACAGGCAAGTAGAATCGAAGTCGAACGGCCTTCCTTCGATGTGGTTGACAGCACTGGGAACAACCGTGCGCGCTCGCCTTGGATCAAATAGTCCGGTCGCATAATGTTCGTCCTCGATTGTTGATTTACCAGACTGCAACTCTTGAGAGAAAAGTCAAAGAATTTCCTTTGAAATCACGGGCTGAAAATCCACCAAATATCTGCTTTGCGGATAATGCGGCACAACAATAATGCAGCCCACCGGCTCCGTGCCAGGCTCGCCGGCCGTCTCAACGATCGCCCAACCCAAAGAGCACGTGTCGAGATCAAATCCCCAAGTCGCAATCGCATTCGATGCGCCGAAACAGCAGATCACCGCCCGCGAAAGCAATCCGTGGACGGCAACCGCCTCAATACCCCCCCGTCGCAAACAGCGTCTCGCCCGTCATGAAACTACACGCATCCGAAGCAAGAAATATCGCGGCGCCAACCATCTCCTCCGGTTCGCCGGCGCGCCCCATCCAGTTCAGGTTGCGGACATAATCCGCCCAGCCGTCCGGGTCAGCCTGCTTGCGGGCGCGGTTCCTGTCCGTGTCGATCAGGCCCGGCGCGAGCGTGTTCAGCAGCACGCCGTACCTGGCATAGTCGCGGGCCTGGCTTTGCAGCAGATTGTGCTGGGCCGCCTTGGTCGCGGCATAGGCGGTGACGATGGCCTTGGGCCGCGCCTGGTTGATCGAGCCAATGCCGACGACGCGTCCCCAGCCGCGCCCGGCCATCAGCGGCAGGCAGGTCTGCAGCATTTCTATTGTTGAGCGCAGGTTCACATTGATCTGGGTGTCGAGATCCCCGTCGGTCAATGCGTCGAGCGGGGCATTGATCTGCGCCGAGGCATTGATGATCAGGATGTCAAGGCCACCGGCCAACGCCTCGGCCTCTTCGATCAGCCGCCGTCCGGCGCCGGGCTCGGCCAGATTGCAGGCCAGCGACCGGGTTTCGTGCCCGGCTTCGGCGATCCTTTCGGCCACCGGCGCTGTCGCCGCTTCGGTCTGGGCGTGCAGGATGACATCGGCGCCGGCGGCGGCGAGGCCCTCGGCGATGGCGGCGCCGATGCCGCGGCTCGAGCCGGTAACCAGCGCCGTCCTGCCGTCGAGGCCGAAGATCGTCTGAAGGGTCAGGGACATGGCGTCCGCCTCATTTATATGTCTCCGCCGGCAGGCCCTTCGGGCCGGGCGTGCAGGCGAAGATGCCACCGGAGAGCGGCGCTTCGGCCAGCGTCGAGGCCGGCAGGCGGGTGCGAGCGCTGGTGATGTAGAGCGTCGCCAGGTCCGGGCCGCCGAAGGCGACGCTGGTGGGGCGCGGCACCGGCAGGTCGAGCACGAAATCGAGACGGCCTTCGGCGGTGTAGCGGTTCACCCGCCAGCCGTCCCAGATCGCGCACCAGATGCCGCCCTCGGCATCGACGCACAGACCGTCCGGGCGACCCTCACTTTCGGGGATCTCGGCAAGGATGCGTTTGCCGGAAAGGGTTCCGGTGCCCGGTTCGCAGTCATAGGCATAGATGCACCCCGGAATGGTGTCGACGAAATAAAAGGTCCGCCGATCGGGGCTCCAGTCGAGCCCGTTGGCGACGGTGATGCCGCTGTCCTTGCGCCCGACCGTGCCGTCCGGCGCGATGCGGTAGAGCCCGCCGCTCGGCCGCGAGGCATCGAGCCGCATGGAGCCGACCCAGATGGCGCCGCCGGGGCCGACCTTGGCGTCGTTCAGCCGGTTCTGGGCCATGCCGTTTTCCGGGTCGACATAAGGCGTCAGTGCGCAGGCGCCGAAATCGAGATGCTCGATGCCGTCCTGCGAGGCGACGCGCATCGCGCCATCCGCGCCGAACAGCACGGCGCTGACCAGCTTGCCGGGCGCGCAGGCCTCGTTGACGCCGGTCGCCGGATCGAACCGGTAGATCGCCGGATGCAGGATATCGACCCAGTAGAGCCGGTGCTCCTGCGGATGCCAGACCGGCGCCTCGCCGAGCTGGGCGCCCCAGGGCAGCACGCATTCGACCGACAGGGCCCGGCCGCGGCCGCGCGGGCGGGGCCGCGCCGAGATAGCGACCGCCCCGGCATGACCGGTGATCCGGCGCGCGGCGGCGATCAACTCGCGTCCGGCCGGGTGAATGCGCGCCTGGTCCAGCCGGCTGGCCGGCCCGAGGGCCGCCAGCGCGCCGATCGGGCTGCCATCCTGGCCGGAGATCGCGCAGGCGACCGAATTGACGCCCGGCAGATGCTCTTCGCAGGACACCGCATAGCCGCGCGCCCGGGTCAGCATCAGGTCGGCGTTGAGCTGTTCCTTCTCGGTGAGCGTCGCTTCGGTCATGGGCTGCATTTCCAGCCGGTCGATCAGCCCGCGCGCCACCGTCGGATCGAGCGCCGCCAGCAGCGCCTTGCCGGCCGCCGTGCAATGCAGCGGCACCCCCCGCCCGCTCTCGACCCGCACGGCCAGCCCGTCGCCGGAGCGGTCGTCGAGATAGACCGCCCTGCCCTCGTCGAGCTTGGCGAGCGCAACCGTCTCGCCCAGTTCGCGGCGCAGCCGCTCAAGCTCCGGCGCGGCGGCGGATTGCAGGTCGAACCGGTCCCAGACCCGGTGCGACATCTCCAGAAACCGCCGGCCCAGCGAATAGGTGCCGCGCGCCTCGTCCTGGGCGACAAGCCCGAAGGCGACAAGCGTGCGCAGGATGCGCACGAAGGTCGGCTTGGGCAGGTCGGCGCGGCGCAGCAATTCGGCAAAACGCAGCGGCTCCTCGGCATCGGCCACCAGATCGAGGATCGTCAGCCCCTTGGCCAGCGCCGCCGCGCCGGCCGGCACCGTCTTTCGCTTCGCCTCGGCTACCCCATCGGCCGGCTCTCTCGCGCTGCCGCCGCCTCTTCCAGCATCCGGTCGATGGTCCATTGCGGTTCAAATCCCAGTTTGGTGCGGATCAGTTCGTTCGACGTGTGATAGTAGACGCCCGGCCCGGGGAAATCGACCGGGATCACCTTGTAGCCGGTGATCGCCGCCATCTTGTCCAGCAGCGGCGCGAAATCGACCGGATCGGTGGCGCCGAGATTGAACGTGCCGCCGGCGGCATCCGGATGGTCGAGCGCCAGCATCAGCCCGGCCACCATGTCGCGCGTGTCGGTGATGTGCATCATGAAGGGGCGGCCGTCTTCATTGCGGGCCAGCACATGGGCCGGCGCGCCGGGGTCATGGGCGCGCAGCAGGTCGGCATTGGCCGGATTGCCGAACGCCTCCTGCTGGCGAATGCGCGGTTGCAGGAAGAAACGGGGACCGGAAAAATAGCTCTGTTCGTCCAGAAGCTCGGCGGCATCCTGGGTGTGGGCAAAGCGCAGGATCACGGTCTCCAGCGTTCCGCTGCGCTGATGGAAACGGACCAGTTCCTCGCCCAGCAGCTTGGTCAGGCCGTAGGGCGAGTTGGGTTGCAGCGGATGCGCCTCGGTGACCGGCAGGACTTGCGGCGCGGTCTCGGGATAGACCTCACCGGAGCTGGCAAAGACGAAGCGGCGCACGCCCGCCCCGGCGGCGGCCTCAAGCAGGACCCGCGTCCCCTCGACATTGGCCTCGAACATCGCGGCGCTATCATCAGGCGCCCAGGACATAAAGGCGCCGAGGTGGAGGATGACCTCGACGCCCTCCACGGCCTTGGCCGCGTGTTTCGGGTTCTGCAGGGCGCCAACGGTTTCGGTATAGCCCGCGGCCTGCCTGCCGCTGGCGCGCAGGTCGAACCCATGCACCGCATGGCCGGCCTGCAACAGCGCCGCCGCCAGACGCGAGCCCACGCGTCCCGAAGCGCCTGACACAAGGACCTTCATGGCTCAGATCGCCTTTTCCGTCTGCGCGTCGAACAGGTAGAGATCGGCCGGGTCGAAGGACAGCGTCAGTTCCTCACCCTCCTTCAGCGGCCCGGCATGGGGCACGCGGGCGATCAGCCCCTTGCTGTTCTCCTCTTCGCCATCGTCGCTGCGCGCGATCTGATGGGCGTCGTCGTGGAAATAGACATATTTCTCCGACCCGAGGCTCTCAACGAGGCTCGGCCGGACGCGGAAGCGCACCGGCCCGTCGCCGAGGCGGATATGTTCGGGCCGCAGGCCGGCAATCACGTCCGACGCTCCATTGAGGCGGTGGCCGTCGACCGGCACCGGCGTGCCGAACATCTCGATCTGCGGCGCCGTGCCGCCGCGGTCGAGCGAGGCCGAGACGAGGTTCATGCCGGGCGAGCCGATGAAGCCGGCGACGAACAGGTTCACCGGCTCGCGGAACAGCGTATCGGGATCGGCAATCTGCTGGATCACGCCTTCGCGCATCAGCACCACGCGATCGGCCATGGTCATCGCCTCGATCTGGTCATGGGTGACATAGACCGTGGTGACGCCGATCCGGTTGTGCAGGGCGCTGATCTCGGCGCGCATATGGACCCGCAGCTTGGCATCGAGGTTGGAAAGCGGCTCGTCCATCAGGAACGCCTGCGGTTCGCGCACGATGGCGCGGCCGAGCGCCACGCGCTGCCGCTGCCCGCCCGACAGCGCCCGCGGCTTGCGGTCAAGCAGATGGGCGACCCCCAGGGTCTTCGCCGCCTCCTCGACGCGCCGGCGGATCTCGGCGCCGGTCATGCGCCGCATCTTCAGACCGAAGCCGATATTCTGCCGCACCGTCAGATGCGGATAGAGTGCATAGTTCTGAAAGACCATGGCAACATCGCGGTCGCCGGGGGCGAGATCGGTGACGTCGCGGCCGCCCAAGAGGATGCGTCCGCCGGTGGCCGGCTCCAGCCCGGCGAGGATCTTGAGCATGGTCGACTTGCCGCAGCCCGACGGGCCGACCAGCACGACGAACTCGCCATCGGCGATCTCCAGCGAGAAGGGCTGCAGGGCTGTGAAATCGCCGTATTCCTTGTGGACGTTTTCGATGCTGATCCTGGCCATGGCCTATTTCTCCGCGCCGGCCGTGAGTCCGCCGACAAGGTAACGTTCAAGGAAGAGGTAGATGAGCATGATCGGGATCGCCACGAAGACGGCCGCCGCGGCGATTTCGTTCCAGTCGGTGACATATTCGCCGCGCATCGTGGTGATGCCGAGATTGGCCGTCCAGTTGCCCTGGGCGCTGACCAGGAAGGTGCGGGCATAGGCGTAGTCCGCCCAGCTCAGAACGAAGGAATAGAGCGCGGTCGCCGCAAGGCCCGGGGTGGAAACCGGCAGGATCACCCGGAACATGGCGCCGAGCGGCGAGCAGCCGTCGACCATCGCCGCCTGTTCCAGCTCGCGGGGAATGGTGTCGAAATAGCCCTTTAGCATCCAGGTGGTGAACGGGATGATCAGCGTCGAATGGGCGATCACCAGCGTCCACAGGCTGCCAATCATGCCGAGCGAGCGGAAGATGGCAAAGAGCGGGATGACGAGCAGCGTCGCCGGCAGCATCTTGGCGGTGAGGATGAACAGCCCCATGCCGTGGCTGCCGCGTGGGCTGAACCGCGAAAGGCTGTAGCCGGCGAGCACCGACACGGTCATCGACAGGATCACCGAGCCCACCGCCGCAAGCGTCGAGTTCCACAGCCACAGCGGGATCGGGCGGGCGTTCCAGACCCGGGCGAAGATCTCCCATTGGGCGTCCTGCGGCCAGAAGCTCGGCGGCAGTTGCGTCAGCTCGGCGGTGGTGGAAAGGGCGGTGTTGAACAGCCAGAAGATCGGGAACAGGATGATCGCGGCGGTGACGATCACCGTGGCGTAGAGCAGGACCGATTGCAGGAGCGTGCGTTTCATCTGAACAGGCCCTAATACATCGCCTTGGAGCCGCGCCCGAGCATGGCGAGGCTGGCTATGACGCAGATGATCAGGGTGACGACGCCGACGGCGCTGGCATAGCCGAACTTGAAGAAGCCGAAGGCCTGCTCATAGGTCATGATCGACAGTGTCGTGGTGGTCTTGAGCGGCCCGCCATCAGTCATCGTCTTGATGATCGAAAAGTCGCGGAAGACCCACAGCATCACCAGCACCAGCGTCACGCCCAGAACCGGCATCAGCGACGGCAGGGTGATCCAGCGAAACCGCTGTAAGGCGTTGGCGCCGTCCACCTTGGCGGCGGCATAGAAATCGTCGGGGATCGACTGCAATCCGGCGAGCGTCATGATCGAGACGAAGGGAAAACCCTTCCAGATCATGGTCACCGCCACGGCCCAGAATGCCGGGCCGGGGGTCGAGACCCAGGCGATCAGGTCATTGGTGATGCCCATCTTCCAGATCAGCCAGCTGACCAGCCCGAAGGTGCTGTCGAAGATCCAGGCGAACATCACCACAGCAATGATCTCGGGCACCGCCCAGGGCAGCGCCATCGCCAGCCGCGCCAGCGTCCGGCCGCGGAACTTGTTGTTGACCAGTAGCGCCGTCGACACGCCGACCAGCAGGCTGCCGACGGTGACGGTGGTCACCAGTTTCACGGTGACCCAGCAGGCCATCCAGAAATCCGGCGAGGCGAACAGCTTTTCGTAATTGGCCAGCGTGAACGGTTTGCGCGCCGCGCCGATGCGGGCCAGCTTGACATTCTGAAAGGACAGGTCGAGCGAAATAAACAGCGGGTAGATGATGATCAGCGCCACCAGGATCACCGCCGGTGCCAGCAGGATGTAGCCCAGCAGGTGCTGGCGGCTGGGACGGGCAAGGTCGAAGCGCCGCAGGCGGGGCGTTGCCGCCGGTTTCGTGCCGATTGCATCCTGCGCCATGTCATCCTCCCCGCAACTGTGACCGACCCGCCAGGGCGGGTCGGCCGGTTTCGTCTCCCGGTGGCGTCAGCCGCCCTGGATTT
>JANQMU010000153.1 GCA_028279875.1 Rhizobiaceae bacterium | reverse complement strand
CGACCACGGGATTCCTGACCGTTGGCAAAAACTGGTTCATGACGCCTCCGCGCTGTGATGAACAAACGTCAAAACACTTTATAATTCGTGTAGCCAGGTGATTTTCCGGGAAAACGGGTCCACCCGATGTTGGGACCGACTTTATGTTGAAATGGAATGAATTGATGTCGGAAAAGGGCTTTACGCCAGTGGTTTAATCCTTCATTTTCGACAAAACCGTTGACGGTCATGACAAATTGAAATGAGATTCCCGAATTGAACCGCCGCCGCAGCCGACAGGATGGTCGCTGCGTCGATGCGGTTTGATTTATCCGCGCAATGGCGAAAGACTGGAACGATCGGGAAAGAGCCCGTCGGAGTGCACCCGCGGACATCGAAGGAGATGATATCGATGCTGGCCAACCTCAAGCCCAAGGAAATGCCGTCCCTGTCGAATTTCGACTGGGAAGACCCGTTCCGCTTCGACGATCAATTGTCGGAGGACGAGCGCATGATCCGCGATGCAACGCGGGCCTATGCGCGCGAAAAGCTGCAGCCACGGGTGATCGATGCCTATCGCGATGAACTCACCGACCCGGACATCTTTCGCGAAATGGGCGAAATGGGTCTGCTCGGGATAACCGTGCCGGAGGCCTATGGCGGTGCGGGTGCCGGTTATGTGTCCTACGGACTGGTGGCGCGTGAGGTGGAACGGGTCGATTCGGGCTATCGTTCGATGATGTCGGTCCAGTCTTCGCTGGTGATGTATCCGATCTATGCCTATGGCTCGGAGGACCAGCGCAATGCCTATCTGCCGGGTCTGGCGCGGGGCGAGTTGATCGGCTGCTTCGGCCTGACGGAGCCGGATGCCGGAAGCGACCCGGGTGGCATGAAGACCCGCGCCGAAAAGATCGATGGCGGGTATCGCCTGTCAGGCACCAAAATGTGGATATCCAACGCGCCGATTGCCGATGTCTTTGTCGTCTGGGCGAAATCGGACGCCCATGACGGCGCGATCCGCGGGTTCGTGCTGGAAAAGGGCGCCAGGGGCCTGTCGGCGCCGAAGATCGGCGGCAAGCTGTCGCTGCGGGCATCGATCACCGGCGAGATCGTGATGGAGAATGTCGAGGTCGGCGAAGACGCGCTTCTGCCCAACGTCTCCGGGCTGAAGGGGCCGTTCGGTTGTCTCAACCGGGCCCGCTACGGCATCTCCTGGGGCGTGATGGGCGCCGCCGAATTCTGCTGGCATGCGGCCCGGCAATACGGGCTGGACCGCAAGCAGTTCGGCCGGCCGCTGGCCCAGACACAGCTCTATCAAAAGAAACTTGCCGATATGCAGACCGAGATCACCCTCGGATTGCAGGGATCGCTGCGGGTCGGCCGGTTGATGGACGAGGGCAATGCCGCGCCCGAGATGATCTCGCTGGTCAAGCGCAACAATTGCGGAAAGGCGCTCGACATTGCGCGCCTTGCGCGCGACATGCATGGCGGCAACGGGATCTCGGAGGAGTTTCAGGTGATGCGCCACATGTGCAACCTGGAAACGGTCAACACCTATGAGGGCGCCCATGACGTCCACGCTCTGATCCTCGGCCGCGCGCAGACCGGCCTGCAGGCCTTTTTCTGATGGGATTGCCCGATGGACCGCGCCGATGTCGTCCATGACAATTTTCTGAGGCGGGTCGGCGAGGGCGATCTGCCGCCTCCGGTCAGCCCGGATGCATTCGCCGATTCCGGCCTGAGCCCAGTTGACCTGGTGGCGCTGTTTCGCAGCCAGGTGCTGTCGCGCCAGCTCGATCGCACATCGCGCAAGCTGCAGGCGCGGGGCGAGGGGTTCTATACGATCGGTTCGTCGGGTCACGAGGGCAATGCGGCCGTTGCCGCGGCGCTGCGGGCCGACGACATGGCCTTTTTGCACTACCGCGATGCCGCCTTCCAGATTCACCGGGCGACACAGGTTCCCGGCCAGACTCCGGCCTGGGACATGCTGCTGAGCTTCGTCGCCTCGCGGGACGATCCGATCTCCGGCGGCCGCCACAAGGTGCTCGGTTCGTCGGCGCTGTCGATCCCGCCGCAGACCTCGACCATCGCCAGCCATCTGCCGAAGGCGGTCGGCGCGGCCTATTCGATCGGCCTTGCCCGGCGCCTGAAACCGGAACATCAGCGCCTGGTGGACGATGCAGTGGTGATGGCCAGTTTCGGGGATGCGTCGGCCAACCATTCGACGGCGCAGGGCGCCTTCAACACGGCGTGCTGGACCGCCTATCAGGGCGTTCCGATGCCGTTGCTGTTCGTCTGCGAGGACAACGGGATCGGCATTTCCACCAAGACGCCCGGCGGCTGGATCGAAGCCACCATGTCGGAACGACCGGCGATGAGCTATTTCCGCTGCTCGGGCCTCGATCTCGTCGACAGCTACAAAACCGCGCGTGCGGCGGTCGATTTCGTCCGCCGGCGGCGCAAACCGGCCTTTTTGCACATGCAGACCGTGCGGCTCTACGGCCATGCCGGCTCGGACATGCAGACGGCCTATATGGACAAGGCCGAGGTGGAAGCCGATGAGGCCAATGATCCGCTGTTGCATTCGGCACGGCTGCTGCTGGAAAACGGCATTCTCGACCGCGACGACATTCTGGCGATCTACAACGAGACGGGCGAGCGCTGCGGCCGGGTCGCCGAACGGGCGATCGAGCGGCCGAAGCTGGAGACCGCGGTGGACGTCATGGAAAGCCTCGTTCCGCCGAAGCGCCAATGGCAAGCCAAAAACGGCCCGTCGGACGAACAGCGCGCCGCCGTTTTCGGCTCCGACGCCAAAACCATGGACAAGCCGCAGCATATGGCGCGGCTGCTCAACTGGGCGCTGACCGACATTCTGCTCGATCATGACGAGGTGGTCATGGCGGGTGAGGATATCGGACCCAAGGGCGGTGTCTACAATGTCACCGCCAAGCTACATGACCGGTTCGGCGCCCATCGGGTGATCAACACGCTGCTCGATGAGCAGTCGATCCTCGGTCTTGCCATCGGGCTTGCCCATAACGGGTTCGTTCCCATCCCGGAAATCCAGTTCCTTGCCTATCTGCATAATGCCGAGGACCAGTTGCGGGGCGAGGCGGCGACCCTCAGCTTCTTTTCCAACGGGCAATTCACCAATCCGATGATTGTGCGCATTGCCGGCCTCGGCTACCAGAAGGGCTTTGGCGGGCATTTCCACAACGACAACAGCCTGGCGGTGCTGCGGGACATTCCCGGCCTCGTTGTCGCCTGTCCGTCGAACGGTGCGGATGCGGTGCACATGATGCGCGAATGCGTGCGCCTTGCCCGCGAGGAGCAGCGGGTTGTCGCCTTCATCGAGCCGATTGCGCTCTACATGACGCGCGATCTGCATGAAACCAAGGATGGTCTGTGGACATCCACCTATGATCCGCCCGGTGCCGGCCAGCCGATCCGGCTGGGCGAGATCGGCCAGTTCGGCGATGGCGAGGACCTGGCGATCGTCACCTATGGCAACGGCGTCTACCTTTCCCGGCAAGCGGAAAAACAGCTGGCTGAAGAGCACGGTATCAGGCTGCGGATCATCGATTTGCGCTGGCTGGCGCCGCTGAACGGAGAGGCCGTTTTGTCGGCCATCGAGCCCTGTGCTCATGTCCTCGTCGTCGATGAGTGCCGCGTGACCGGTTCGCAATCGGAAGCGCTGATGGCGCTGTTTGCGGAGAAGCTTCCGGAGGGAAGACCGTTTGCCCGCATCGCCGCCGAGGACAGCTTCATCCCCCTCGGGCGCGCTGCGACCGTGACCCTGCCGAGCCGCGACAGCATCATTGACGCGGCCCTGACCCTGACGGGAAGCCGCGCATGAGCAGGACGGCCGTCATTATCTGCCCGGGCAGGGGCACCTATAACAAGCCGGAACTCGGCTATTTCGCGCGCCATCACGCCGACAGGCCGGAATTGCTGGCGATGCTCGATGCCTTCAGGGTCGATCGCGGACAGGTACCGGTCAGCGAGCTCGACGGCGCCGAGCGCTATTCGGTCTCCGTTCATACGCGCGGCGACAATGCCTCTCCCCTGATCTATGGCTGCGCCTATGGGGATTTCCTGTCCATCGATCGCGATACCATCGACATCGTCGCTGTGACCGGCAATTCCATGGGCTGGTATATCGCGCTCGCCTGCGCCGGGGCGCTGTCGGATGAAGACGGGATGGCCGTGGTCAACACAATGGGGACGCTGATGCAGGAAAACCTGATCGGCGGACAAACGGTCTATCCGGTCGTCGATGCCGACTGGCGCGAGATTCCCGGCCAGCGCGCGCGCCTGCTGTCCCTGGTCCACCAGATCGGCGAACAAGGCTCCCACGACCTCTTTGTCTCCATCGACCTCGGCGGCATGCTCGTCTTTGCCGGTAATGATGCCGGGCTTGCCGCGCTGGAGGCCGAACTCGAACCGGTCGACGACCGGTTTCCCATGCGGCTGAAGAACCATGCGGCGTTTCACACGCCGCTGCTGGAGGCGGTGGCCCGAGCGGGCAGGGATGCCCTTCCGTCCGATCGTTTTCAGCAGCCGCGCGTGCCGCTGATCGATGGACGCGGTGCCATCTGGTATCCCGGGGCCAGCGACACGGAGGCGCTCTGGCGCTATACGCTCGGGCACCAGGTGACCCGGCGCTACGATTTTGCGCTGGCCGTTCAGGTCGCCGCCCGCGAATTCGCGCCGGACTATCTGATCGTGCTCGGGCCCGGCAATACGCTGGGCGGTGCGGTTGCGCAGTCGCTCATTGCGATTGACTGGCAGAGCCTTTCCGGTAAGGCCGGCTTCATGGCGCGCCAGGCGGAAGCGCCGCTTGTCGTATCCATGGGCATGGATGATCATCGCATGCTGGTGACCGGATCGCCGGCGTAGGAGGCCGATATGGAGAAAATTGCGGTTCTCGGTCTGGGAAAGGTCGGCAAGCTGGCGGCCATCCTGTTGCATGAATCCGGATTTGACGTCATCGGTCTCGATGTCCGGGTGCCGCGCGAAACCGTGCCCTATGAGACCGCGGTGGCGGATGTTTCGGACCGTGCGAGCCTTGCCGCGCGGTTTTCCGATCTGGATGCGGTTCTGTCCTGTCTGCCCTACCATTTGAACATCGGGATTGCCGATGCCGCCCATGCCGCCGGCATCCACTATTTCGACCTGACAGAGGATGTGCCGACGACGCAGCACATTATCGGTCTCGCCGAGACGTCCAAAGGGCTGATGGCGCCGCAATGCGGATTAGCGCCGGGATTTGTCGGCATTGTCGGCGCGGCGCAGATCGCCCAGTTCGATGTCTGCCGTTCGCTGCGCATGCGGGTGGGCGCCCTGCCGCAGAACCCGACCGGCCTGATGGCCTATTCCTTCAACTGGTCGCCGGAAGGCGTGGTCAATGAATATCTCAATGATTGCGAGGTGATCGAGGACGGCGAGCGCAAATGGGTTTCGTCCATGGAGTGGCTGGAAACGCTTTATATTGACGGGGTCAAGCTGGAAGCCTTCACGACATCGGGCGGGCTCGGCACCATGTGCGATACCTATCACGGCGTCGTCGACAATATCGACTATAAATCCATGCGTTATCCCGGCCACATGCAGCTGATGAATTTCTTCTTCCATGAACTGCTGATGCGCGACCGGCGGGACCTTGCCGGCGAGATCCTGGTCAACGCGAAGCCGCCGGTCGATCACGATATCGTCTATGTGCATGTCGCGGCGGAAGGTGAGATCGAGGGGCGGCTGTCGCGCCGGGAATTCGTTCGCGGCTATCGGCCGATGACGATCGCCGGCGCGGAGCGCACCGCCATCGCCTGGACGACGTCGGCGTCCGTCGTTGCCGTCATCGAGATGGTGCGCGACGGGCTGCTTTCCAGAACCGGCTTTCTGAAACAGGAGGATATCCCGCTGGATTCCTTCATGAAAACCAGAACGGGCGCCTGTTTTGACCGATAGGCAACCGATGTTCCGGACAGGGTGATCCGTGGCCCGCAGACTTCCGCAAACCAGCCTGCTTGAAACCTTCGAAGCCGCTGCCAGGCGCAGCAGTTTCACCCTGGCGGCCGGCGATCTGAACATGACGCAAGGCGCCGTCAGCCGCCAGATCCGGGCGCTGGAAGAGCATCTGGGTGTCGAACTGTTCATCCGCCGGCGGCAGCGGGTGGTGCTTTCGCCCGCCGGCGCAGCCTATCTGGAGGAGATCGGCAAGGCACTGTCGATCATCCGCATGGCGTCCACCGCGTTGCAGGTCAATCCGGATGGCGGGGTGCTCAATCTCGGGATCCTGCCGACCTTCGGCACCCGCTGGCTGGCGCCGCGCCTGCCGGAATTCCTGCAGCGGAATCCAGGCATCACGGTCAATCTGACGACCAAATTGCGGCCGTTCGACTTTGCCGGCGAGTTGCTGGATGCGGCGATCCATTTCGGCGCCGACGATTGGCCGGACACGGAGCGGCTGCATCTGATCGATGAAACGGTCATTCCGGCCTGTTCGCCGGATTTCCTGGCCGGCCTCAATATCGGTTCGGTGGAGGATATTGCCGACGCGCCGCTGCTGCATCTGGCGACCCGGCCGCAGGCTTGGAAAGCCTGGTTTGCGGTCAACGGGCTGGAGGTCGATGTGCCGCCGGGCACGACGTTCGACCAGTTCGCGACCATGGCGCAGGCCGCCGCCCACGGGCTGGGCCTGGCGCTGCTGCCGGAATTCCTGATCGAGGAAGAACTGAAAAGCGGCACGCTGTCTGCCGTCTGGGACCAAGCCAACCAGAGCATTGGCAGCTATTCGCTGATCTGGCCGATAGCGCGGCGCAACCATCCGCCGCTGCGGCACTTCCAGCAGTGGATTTCCGGCATTGTCAATGAAAAAGAGCAGGATAGCGGGCACTCCTGACAAAGTGAATCAGGAACTTACCGGCTCAACCCGGCGAGAATCCGGATGGTTTCGTCATGAACCGCGGCAATCGTCGGCTTGAGAAGCTCGATCCGGTCAAACGAATCCGGATTGTCCTTCAGCGATTGGCGCAGGGACCGACCGAAGGCCTGGCGCAACTCCGTGCCGATGTTGAATTTGCAGACCCGGGATCCGGTGGAAAGCTCCTGCCTCACCGAAAACGGAATGCCGCTGCCGCCGTGCAGAACCAGCGGCAGACTGGTCACCGCCTCGATGGCGCGCAGTCGCTGCCAGTCGATCACGGCATCGTCGCTGGTCTGCAGATGCACGTTTCCGACCGAAATCGCCATGGCGTCGGCGCCGCTTTCACGGTCGAACCGGCGGGCTTCGTCAACCGAGGTCATTGCCGAGGCCGCGCCGGCGGCGTAGCCGACGAAGCCGACTTCGCCTTCGACGGATACGCCGGCTTTTCGGGCTTCGTCGCAGATTTGCGCGGTCATCTCGATATTTTCTTCGATGGGCCGCTCCGATCCGTCGAACATGACGGATGTGAAGCCGTTGTCGATGCCTTCCCGGCATTCTTCGATTGTTCGCGCATGGTCGATGTGGCAGACGACCGGGACCGAGGCCCGATCGGCGAGGTGGCGGAACATCTTGCCGAGGATTGGCACCGGCGTATGCTTTCGGCAGCCCGGGCCGGCCTGGAGAATGACCGGGCAGCCCGTCTGTTCGGCCGCCTCGACATAGGCCAGCGCGTCCTCCCAGCCGAGAACCACCAGCCCGGCGACGGCCCGACCTTCGGCCATGGCCGGTTGCAGCACATCGCGCAGGCTGGCGGCGGTCATTTGAACTTGGCGATCATATCTTTGATGCCGGGGATTGTCTCGATCTGCCAAGCGTGGTCGGGCTGGAAATATTGCACAAGGGAGCGCTGCGACAGACCGCCGAGAATGGTGAAATAATACATCTCGTAACCGGGCGCGACGACGCAAGGATGAAACCCCTTGTCGAGCACGATCGTCGAGCCGTCGACGATGTGATAGGCGTCTCCGACTTTACCGTCTTCGCGCTGAACAAGCTGTATCCCGAAGCCCTTGGCGGGCTTGAACCGGAAATTATAGGTCTCGTCATGCCGCGATTCGTCGGGCAAGCGGTCGGTATCGTGCTTGTGGGGCGGGAAGCCGGACCAGCCGCCCTGACCGACCGTGAACAGTTCGGATACCAGCAGCCGGCCGACCCGGTCGTGATATTTTGTGCCCAGAATATGCTTGATCTTGCGATGGGTCTTGGTGTCGTCCGACCCGTATTGCACCAAATCGATTTCATCGGCCCGCACGACAAACGGGTCCAGTGTCGTGTCGTGACGGGCGCCGGCTATGAACACTTCGGCCTCGTCGCTGGCCGCGACAAGCCGCGCTTTGGCCGCGACCGGCACATAGACCCCCTCGGGCTCACCGTCCCATACATCGAGGGTCCGATTGCCGACAGCCGGAAAGGCCTCGCCCTCCACATCGACATCGACCGTTCCTGTCGCCGGAACGATGCACGTCTCGTAGCCGGGCACTGTATATTCGAATGCCTGGCCCTTCTTCAGTTTGACGATGTTGAAATAGTTGAGCGGCACACGGCCGTCATCGATGTCGATAATGGCTTTGTTGCCATTGTCAAAAGGCGGTATGTGCATGCCCCGTTTTCCTTCTTGCCGTTATTCCAGGGTGATTTTCGATAAAGGCCTCCAGCGCGGAGCGATCCGGCATGGCCGGGGCGCATCCGACGTTCGAAACGACCATCGCGGCGGCGGCCGAGCCGCGTTTCAGGCTTTCGCTGAGCGGGTGGCCGGCGGCGAGGGCGCTGACGAGATTGCCCAGAAACGCGTCGCCCGAGCCGGTGGGCTTCAGCGCTTCGACCGGAAAGATGCCGGTTTTGATCGCATCCGAACCGGTATAGGCGATGGAGCCCTTCTCACCCATCTTGTAGACGACCAGTCGGTTGCGCTCCCGCGCGAGTTCCTCTGCCAGCACGCGGCCGGCGGCTACGGTTCCGGCGAGCGTTGCGAATTCCTCATCATTGCCGACAATGACATCGCAATGTCTGGCCGCTTTCAAGCAGATCTCGCCCGCATCACCCTGGCTCGGCCAGGAATAGGGCCTGTAATCGAGGTCCAGAATGATCGGCAGTTCCACCGCGCGTGCCTTCTCCAGGGCGTGGATCGTGGCCGTGCGCGATGGTTCGCCGGCAAGGCAGGTGCCGGTGGCGATGAGAGCGCCGAAGCCGGAAAAATCGACGGCGTCGATATCCTCGACCGTCATCTGGAAGTCGGCGGCATCGTTTCGGTAGATGACAGACTGGCAGTTTTCCAGCCGGGTTTCGACGACGGCCAGCGAGGTTCGCGACTGTCCGCCGACGGTGCGGACCAGGTGGGTGTCGATGCCGTAGCCGGCAAGCTGGTTCAGCGTGAAGCGGCCCACCGCATCGTCGGAAACCGAGGTGAGCAGCGTGGCTCGGCCGCCCTGCCGGGCGATGGCCACGGCGATATTGGCGGAGGAGCCGCCGAGCGCCGCGGTAAAACTGTCCGCCGTCTCGACCTGCGCACCCGGCGGATCGGCATAGAAATCCATCCCGGCGCGGCCGATGACCAGAAAATTGTTGCTCCGCAGCGCGTCGAACATTGTCAAACGCCCGTCCTCTGCTGTTTGCGCTGCTCGTCGAGGTCCCGTCGCGCCTCGCGGACCTCCTCGCGGTCTGAGACCTCGGGGAGCCCGACCTCCCACCAGGCATGGCCCTCATCGGTCCAGCCGTCGAAGGCGTCGACCTGCAGCGAGATCAGATAGGTCCGGTCGGAGGCCTTGGCGCGCCCGAAGGCGTCCTCCAGTTCGGCAATGGAATGGACCGTTTCTGCTCTCGCGCCCATGGCTTTCGCATGGGCCTCGAAATCCACTGCAAAGGGTTCCACGGCCAGGTTACAATCCTTGATCAGATTGTTGTAGGAGACATTTCCGGTGTTGTTCTGCAACTTGTTGATCACCGCGAACCCGCCATTGTCGCAGACGATGACGATCATTTTCCGGCCGCTGAGCACCGACGAATAGATATCGGAATTGAGCAGCAGGTACGATCCGTCCCCGGTGAACACGATCGTGTCATTGTCGGGATCGGTTTCGAGCTGTCCCATGCGGGCGCCCCATCCGCCGGCGATCTCGTAGCCCATGCAGGAAAATCCGAATTCCACATCGACCGAGCCGATGGATCCGGTGCGCCAGTTGGCGGTGACCTCGGCGGGCAGCCCGCCGGCCGCCGCGACCACGCGGTCATCCGGATCACACAGGCGGTTGATTGCGCCGATGACCTGCGCATAGGACATCGGCCGGTTGGTGCCCTGTTCGTTCACCGGGCTGATATTCCTGTCGACATAGTCGTCCCAGTTTCGCCGCTCTTTGGCGGCCTTTTCCTGCCATGCCTCAGCGGTCTTGTAATCGCCCATGGCCGCGGCCAGCGCGTCGATGGCGCAGCGGGCGTCGCCGACCACCGGCAGCGAACCGTGCTTGCCGGCGTCGAAGCGTGCGGCGTTGATGCCGATGATGCGGGCGTCGTGGTCGAAGGCCGACCAGGAACCGGTGGTGAAATCCTGGAGGCGGGTTCCAATGGCGACGATGACGTCGGCCTCGCGGGCCAGCGCGTTGGCCGAGTTGGAGCCGGTGACGCCGACAGGACCGCAATTGAGCGGGTCGGAATGCAGCAGATTGGCGCGGCCGGCAATGGTTTCGACCACGGGAATGGCGTGCCGGTGTGCGAACCGCGTGAGTTCATCGACCGCTCCGGAATATTGCACGCCGCCGCCGGCGATGATGATCGGCCGCGCTGCCGTCTTCAGCAGTTCTGCCGCGTCGGCAATTTCCCCGGCGTCCGGCGTCTGCCGGCGGATGCGATGGGTCCTTTCCTCGAAAAACGCAACCGGATAGTCGAACGCCCAGCCCTGCACATCCTGCGGCAGGCCGAGGAAGGCCGGCCCGCAATCGGCCGGATCGAGCATGGTGTCGATGGCCCGGGGCAGGGACTGGATCAGTTGCGCCGGATGCATAATCCGGTCCCAGTAGCGGGTGACCGATTTGAAGGCGTCGTTGACGGAGATCGTCGGATCGTTGAAATGTTCGACCTGTTGCAGCACCGGATCGGGCAGGCGGGTGGCAAAGGTGTCGCCGCACAGCAGCAGGACCGGCAGGCGGTTGGTGTGGGCAATGCCGGCCGAGGTCAGCATATTAGTGGTGCCGGGACCTGCTGACGAGGTTGCGAACATGAAGCGCCGGCGTTTCTGCTGCTTGGCATAGGCGGTCGCCGCCATGGCCATCGACTGCTCGTTCTGGCCGCGCCACAGCGGCAGGTCGTCGCGGGCCTGTTCCAGCGCCTCGCCAAGGCAGGTGACGTTTCCGTGGCCGAAAATGCCGAAGCCGCCCGCGCACAGGCGCATGCGACGGCCGTCGATTTCGATGAACTGGGCCGCCAGATGGCGGATGAGGGCCTGTGCCATGGTCAGGCGGATCGTCTGTTGTGTGCCGGTCATTGTTTCTCCACCACAGCCGCAATTGCGCGCGGCGCTTGACGCCAAAGCGTAAATCGAGTTTATGTTTTTTGCAACCGGTTGCAAACCGCAAATCGAGGAGTGGTGCGATGAGGCCTATCGGGATCGGTATTATCGGCGGCGGCTATATGGGCAAAGCGCACTCCGTCGCCATGCAGGCGGTCGGTGCCGTCTTCGATACCCATCTGCGGCCCCGTTGCGAGATGATCTGCACGACGACGGAGGCGGGCGCCGCACAGAAGGCCCGACAGCTCGGATTTGAACGGTCGACGGCCGACTGGCGGGAACTGGTGGGCGATCCGGCTGTCGAGGCCGTGATTATCGCTTCGCCGCAGGACACCCACCGGGAGACCGCGCTTGCCGCTTTCGCGCTGGGCAAGCCGGTTTTCTGCGAAAAACCGATGGGGCTCGGTATCGACGATACGCGCGCCATGGTCGCGGCGGCGGAGGAAAGCGGTGTGGTCAATATGTGCGGGTTCAACTATATCCGCACGCCGGCCTCGCAACTGGCGCGGCAAATGATCGCCGCCGGCGAGATCGGCGATATCACCTATTTCCGGGGGGAGCACACGGAAGACTTCTTCGCAAATCCCGAAACGCCGGCAACCTGGCGGGTGCTGGGCCAGGCGAACGGAACGATGGGCGATCTCGCGCCGCATATGATCAACGGCGCGCTGGCCCTCGCCGGTCCGATTACATCGCTGGTTGCTGATATCCAGACGGTGCACGAGACGCGACCGGGCGATGACGGACCCGTCGCGGTGACCAATGACGACCACGCCCATTTCCTTTGCCGGTTTGAAAACGGCGCGATGGGAACACTCTATTTCAGCCGTGTCGCGAGCGGCCGCAAGATGGGCTACGCCTATGATATCTACGGCACTAAAGGTGGGCTGCGCTTCGATCAGGAAGACCAGAACGCCCTGTGGTTCTACAAGGGCGACGCGGCACCGGGCCGTGATGGCTTCACCAAGATATTGACCGGCCCCGAACACCCGGATTATGAGCCGTTCTGCCTCGGGCCGGGCCATGGCACCGGCTATCAGGACCAGATCATCATCGAGGCAAAGGACTTCCTGAAAGCCATCGAGACCGGGGAGGCGGTGTGGCCGACCTTCCGGGACGGGCTGGTGGTCAGCGAGGTCGTGGAGACCGCCTGGCTGTCGCACCGCGAACGCCGGTGGGCCTCCGTTGACGAGGTCTGAATTCGGGCCGGGCACCTGAAGCTGTCGAACACGAAGTGGACATGGACATGGCGGCAATCAAAATCGGCAACGCGCCGTGCAGTTGGGGTGTGGAATTCGCCGACGACCCCCGCAATCCATCCTGGGAAACCGTTCTGGATGAATGCAAGGCTGCCGGCTATCACGGTATCGAGCTCGGGCCGGTGGGTTTCATGCCGGAGGATCCGGCGCGGCTGGCGGACGCGCTCGCTGCGCGTGATCTCGAACTGATCGGCGGCGTCCTGTTCCGCCCGTTTCACGATCCGGCGCAATGGGAGGATGTGCTGGACGGTGCCGAACGCACCTGCAAGGCATTGAAGGCCCATGGCGCGCAGCATCTCGTGCTGATCGATTCCATTTCGCCGCGGCGTGCGCCGACGGCTGGCCGGCCGAATGAAGCGGAGCAGATGGACGCCGCTGAATGGGCCGCCTTTGCCGGCCGCATCGACCATGTGGTTCAGATGGGGCATGGGGACTACGGGCTGACCGTGTCGATCCATCCGCATGCTGGCGGGTTTTGCGATTTTCTGCCCGAGGTCGAAAGGCTGCTGGGGGAAACCGATCCCGAAATCCTGCATCTGGCCATCGATACCGGCCATTCCCACTATGCCGGTTTCGATCCCCTGCCGGTGATGCAAAAATATCTCGATCGTATCGACTACATTCATTTCAAGGACATCGCGCCCGACGTGAAGCAGCAGGTCATCGCCCGCCGCACCGATTTCTACGAGGCCTGCGCGCAGGGGATCTTCTGCAATCTGGGGGAGGGCGAGACAGATTTTGCTGGCGTTCGCGATCTGCTTGTGGAATCGGGATATCGCGGCTGGTGCACGGTCGAGCAGGATTGCGATCCGACGGGCGAAACCTCCCCGATCAGCGATGCCAGGGCAAACCGCGAATTTTTGCGAACCATCGGGTTTTGACGGGAAAAGACATGGCCAGACTGAATTGGGGCATGATTGGCGGCGGCGAAGGCAGCCAGATCGGACCGGCGCATCGCATCAGTGCCGGCATGGACGGCCTGTTTACCCTGGCGGCCGGTGCGCTTGATGTCGATCCGCAGCGCGGCAAGGCCTTTGCCGAGGGCCTCGGCATTGCGCCCGACCGGGCCTATGGGAATTGGCGTGAGATGCTTGACGGCGAGCGCGGCCGCGACGACCGCGTCGATCTGGTGACCGTGGCGACTCCCAACGCCACCCATTACGAGATTACCAAGGCGTTTCTGGAAAACGGGTTTCACGTATTGTGCGAGAAGCCGATGACGATGAATGCGGCGGAGGCCGAGGACATCGTCGCCACCGCGCAGAAGGCGGGGCGCATCTGCGCGGTCAATTACGGCTATTCGGGATATCCGATGGTGCGGCACATGCGGGCGATGGTCAAACGCGGCGATCTGGGCGCGGCGCTGAACGTCGCCATCGGAATGGGCGCCTACACGATCACGGACCGCGCCACTTGGATCGGTTTCGCCAACAAGCGTGACTTCACGGTGCTGGTGGAGGGCGACGAAGCCTTGTTCAATCAATACGGAGTTGTTCTCGTGAGTCCGGAGAGATGCCCCAACGTGGACGCCCTGGCGGGTCGGCGATTCATCGACTGGCTTCTCTCGGACGCGGGTCAGGCCGCCATCGCGGGCCATCGGATCGACGATCGGCAACTATTTTTCCCGAACGCCCCGCGTTGACGAGACGCCCAGGTCCGCGGACCCGCGCGAGAAATCCAACCTTCCCTACCCGGCCAAGCCGAAATCAAGCATCAAGCGCGGCTAT